>NZ_RPDJ01000016.1 GCF_004023625.1 Streptomyces cavernae
TCTGGGTCGGCAGGTCGAAGGCCACCGACAGACCCATCGTGCCGTTGGCGATCAACTGCTGGTACCGCGCGTTGGACTCCGTCGCCGTACCGAAACCGGCGTACTGACGCATCGTCCACGGCCGACCGGTGTACATCGACGGGTAGACACCACGCGTGAAGGGATACGCCCCCGGCTCCCCCAGCTTCTGCGCCGGATCCCAGCCCTGAAGGGACTCAGGCCCGTACACCGGCTCGATGGGCAGTCCGGACTCCGACTCGCGCGCCATGGGTGTGCCTCCGCCTGTTGCTGTGGTTGATCGCTGGTTACTCGCTGGTAGAGCCGACCCTCGCCACGGACTGTAGCGGCGCGGGCGCACCGCTTTGCAGTGGCCCACGCTGGGACCTTCCTCACAACCATGCCTCG
Source organism: Streptomyces cavernae (assembly GCF_004023625.1). Classification (GTDB taxonomy): domain Bacteria; phylum Actinomycetota; class Actinomycetes; order Streptomycetales; family Streptomycetaceae; genus Streptomyces; species Streptomyces cavernae. Next base: position 406 of record NZ_RPDJ01000016.1, read on the forward strand.
TGGTTCGCAACCGGTCACGCACGGGGAGCATCTCAGGTGACGCGAGCCGGACGTCCGGATCCCGTGGTCCGGTGAACTCGACGGGGGGCGGCGTGCGTACTACGGGCATGCGTACTACGGGCCTGGGGAGAGCTCTCGCCGGTGCGGTGGCGCTGGTCGCGGTCACCGGATGCACCGTGCAGACCACGAACGGGTCGCAGCCGCCGCCCGTCCGGATCGACCTGTCCGGCGGCCCCGGCGCGGCGTCCGGCGGGTCCGACGCGAAGAACGGCACCCCACCCGCCCCGGCGTCCACGTCGCCGGCAGCGCCGCCCGCCCCCACTCCCGAACGGGACACCCCCGCGGTGGCGCCCGAGGTCCTGTGGTCCCGCGGTGACGAGGGCCGGGACGTACGGGAGCTGCAGGCCCGGCTGCGCCAGGTGGCCTGGCTCTTCGACGGCCCGACGGGCCTCTACGACGACCTGACCGAGACCGCGGTGCGGGGCTTCCAGGGCAAGCGCGGACTGCCGCGCACCGGCCGGACCGACGCCGTCACCTGGCAGCGGCTGCTGAACATGACCCGCGAGCCGACGAAGTGGGAGCTGTACGCGTTCGGCGGCCAGCCGGCCGCGGCTCCGGACCCGCGCTGTATGACGGGCCGGGTGCTGTGCATCAGCAAGACGAGCCGCACCCTGCGCTGGATGATCGACGGCCGGACCGTCTCGACGATGGCCGTGCGCTTCGGCTCCGAGAACACGCCCACCCGGGAGGGTGTCTTCAGCGTGTCCTTCAAGTCCCGCCACCATGTGTCGACGCTCTACGACTCGCCCATGCCCTACGCGATGTTCTTCAGCGGCGGCCAGGCGGTGCACTACTCGACCGACTTCGCGGCCCGGGGCTACTACGGGGCCTCCCACGGCTGTGTGAACGTCCGTGACGAGACGAAGATCGCGGCCCTGTTCGCGCAGGTGCGAAGCGGCGACAAGGTCGTCGTGTACTGGTGAGAGGAGTTGGGGCGCGGGCGGGACCGGGGGAACGTGTCCCGCCCGCGCCGATTGCACGGAGCCGTGGGTACGGGGGGAACCCCGGCTCCGCGCGACGGCCGATGACCAGTCGGCTCACTCAGTACTGCGTCCCGGCGTCCGAAAACGTCACACCCTGGCGGCAGAAATTTCCGCGGCCCCGTACGCGGGGGGCATACGGGGCCGTAGGTGCAGGTGAGGAGAGGTGCCGGTGCCTCGTGTGTCCTCCGAGCGCTCGGCCGTCGGCCGTGGTCACCCGCGGACCGGTCAGTGACGGGCGGGCAGCACGGGGAGGGCGCCCGGCTTCGGGGCGATCTGCCGCGCCGGCGAGGTGAGGCGGTTCGGGGCGCTCACGATGTTGCCGTGGTGACCACCGCCGGGGCGCGGGCCCGCTTGCGGGTCGCCCTGTCCGCCGCCTCGTCCACCACCTTGGCCGTCGCCGGGTCCGCCTCCGGGTCCACCGCCCTGGCCGCCTCCGGCTCCGGCTCCGTCCCCCGGATGGTCACCGCCGCGATCGTCGCCACCCTGGTCGTCGCCGCCCGGGGTGTCGTCACCACCGCCGTTGGAACCGGGGCCGGCGCCCTGCCGGCCGTCGCGGACGGAGCCGTCCCCGGCTCCGTCCGTGGACCGGCGTCCGGCGAGGTCCAGGACGCCCTTGCAGTACCTCTGCACTCGCATGGCCCCCTTGGCGGCCTCCTCCAGGTCGCGCTTGCGGACCTGGTCCAGGGGCCTGCCGTCGCGCAGGGCTCGGCAGGAGGAGACGATCCCGGACCACCAGTCCCCGCCGCGGCGGACGTCTTCGGGCCTCGGCAGGACGCTCTCCCCGCCGCTCGCCCCCTTTTCCGCCGAGCCCGGCTGCTCGGAGTGGTCGCCGGGGTTCTCCGGCGCGGTCGGCCCGGAGCGGCCGGGGGGCGAGGGTGTGGGCGTCGGTAACGGCTTCTCGGGCTTCGGGGTGGCGGCGGCCGTCACGGACGCGGCCGGGCCCGGCTCGCGGTCGGTGAACGGCAGCACGCCGGCGCCCGACGCGACGGCCACGCCGCCGATCATGCAGGCGGCGAAGGCGGCCACCAGTCCGTACCGCACGGGCCTGCCCCAGCGGGGGCGACGGCGTCCGGAGGCGAGCCGGCCAAGCTGGACGAGGCCGGCGTCGGACGCCGTTCGGGCCTCCTGGCGGCGGGGCGACCGGGCCGGCGCCCGATGGGTGCCGTTCGCACCGTTCGCACGGGGACCGGCTGCCCGGAAAGCGGCCAGCGCGGCGTCCTCACCGGGGAGTTCGCCATCCTTCGGGCGGGATTCCGCAACCAGTGCGCCGAGGGCTTCGGCAAGCCGTTCGGCCTCTTCACGGGTGCCGGCGTCGACGGCTTCCAGCGGCTGTCCGCGCAGCAAACGCTCCGCGGCGTCGCGGTCCAGCCACCTGTACTGCTCGTCGGCCATCACATGTCCTTCTGCGTCCGCGTACGCGAATGCGTCACACCGGCGGACGTCACCGCGCGGCCGCGCGGCGCTCTTTGTGGGGGGAGGGCACCGAGCGAGCCGGATGCTTCCGGATCCACGCCGAGGAGCTCGGCGAGCCGCTTCAGACCGCGGTGCGCCGCCGTCCGCACGGCGCCGGGGCGCTTGCCCAGTGTCTGCGCCGCGGTCTTGGCGTCCAGGCCGACCACGACGCGCAGGACCACGGCTTCCGCCTGGTCCTGCGGGAGTTGGCCGATGAGGGAGAAGGTGTCACCGGTGGCGAGCGCCTCCATGGCCTCGCCCGCGGTGTCGGATTCGGCCGGCCTGCCGGTCAGTTCCGTCTCGTCGCCGCCGATCGCGGGGCGCCGACCGCGCATCCTGATGTGGTCCAGGGCGCGGTTGCGGGCTATCCGCGCCGCCCAGCCGCGGAACCGGTCCGCGTCGCCGCTGAACCGGTCGAGGTCGCGGGCGATCTGCAGCCACGCTTCCGATGTGACGTCCTCGGCGTCCGACTCGCCGACGAGCGTGCGGACGTATCCGAGCAGCCGTGGATGCACGGCTCGGTACACAGTCCGGAACGCGGTCTCGTCTCCGTCCTGTGCGGCCAGCACCGCGGCGGTCAGCTCCGCGTCATCCCCCAGCACGCCACTCCCTTGCGCCCAAACCGGGTCTGCGGTCGTAGTCCGCCGTCCGGCGCGAAAGGCACGTTACGGCGTGAATCCGCTCTCCGTCCATGTCCCCCCAACCTGCAACTATCTCGTGATGAGCCGGGGTGTGACACAAAACGAGGGCGCGGCGCTGTAGAGAGTACGGGCCGCCGCGCGGCCCGTGCCGCGCGACGGCCGGGGCCTCTCCTGTGGGGGGTGGCGGCCCCGGCCGTTGCTTCGGTGACATCTCACCGAAAGCCTTGCGGGCGTGCGGGCATGAGGCCCGAATTCCTCCGGTGAACCTCGCGTTGTGATACGCGGCACACACTTCTCGCCAAGCGCACTACTCGCCGCAACGGCACTCGTGCGCCGAGCGCGCTTCTCGCCGGGAGCGGCACTTACGCGCCGAGCAGCCTTCTCACGCAGCCCACTTCTCGCCGGAGCGCGAGTAGCCCGGAGGGTGTGCAACTGTTCGCCGAGGAGTCGCACAAGGCCGCTTTAACTCGATCGTGTGATGGTCGGCTGGCAGGCTTGCGGTGCCCTGGGCCGGTCGGGTTAGCGTGCCGTGCGACCTGGGACGCCTGGGCCCCGTCCGCATCAGCACACGGAGCGCGAGGACCCCGGAGCGCGACGACCTCGCAGCATGAGCACCCGGAGCACGAGAACCCCGGAGCGCGAGTAGCCCGGAACGCGAGCCCCCCGGAGCTGTAGCGCTTCAGAGCGCGAGATCTCCGGGGCATCAGCACCTCCGAGCACGAGAACCCAGGAGAATCAGCACCCGGAGCGTGCGCGCCCCCCAAGGCGCGGCGGCGACCGTGGGGGCGAAGGGTCTGCCGGCCGGGTAGCCCCGGCGGCAGTGCGGCCCTCGCGGTGGCGGCCCGCCCTACCTCTCCGGCGCCCTCTCCGCCGGGGTCGGCTTCCCGTCCCTCTGCGTACCGTTCACCCCGCTCGACGGGGTCACCGGGTTCGCCGGGTTGGCCGGGTCAGCAGGGTTCGTCGCGCCGGGGTGGTCCGGCTTGCCCTCGGGCGTCTTTGTCGCACGCGGCGTGGCGGTCCGGGCGGCCTCGGCGAGTTCCCGGGCGCAGTACGCGCCGACCCGCTGCTCACCGCCCGCCGCTTCGACGAGACGCTGCCAGGCCGTCGAGTCCATCGCGTTGCCGTTGCCCGCCACCGACTCGTAGGCACGGCAGTGGGCCAGGGTGTCCTTGGCGGTGGTCGGCCGGCCGGGCGAGGCGGGGCCGTCCGAGGTGGACTGTGATGCCGAGGGGTCCGATGCGCCGGGCCGGCCGGAGGCGGTGGACGGGTACGCGCGGCCCCGGTCGTCGTCGCCTCTGTCCGGCGACGAGCCGACCGAGCCGATCCCCGCGACCGCGACGCCCCCCACAGTGAGGCTCGCGAGCAGCATCGTGACCGTCGTACGGATCCGGCGTCGGGCGGGCCACCGTTCCGCCCGGGGCCGCCAGTCGTCGCGGCGCCGGGTGCGCGCCTGGTGCGCTCCGAGTTCGCGGGCGGCCCGGAACGCCGCCACCGCCCGCCGCTCGCCCTCGTCGCCCAGGGCGTTCTCGCGCAGCGCGGCGGCGAGCATCAGCTCCAGCTCCGCGTCCACGCCCTCGCTCACGCCCGTGGTGTGCTTACCGGTCACGGTGTCGTCGGCCCGGCCTCCGGGCCCGGCGGCGCGAGGGTGCGCATACCGACGGCCGGGGAATCGTCCGTCGCTGTGCCCGTCACCCATGCCCGTGTCCGTCCCTGCCGGGCGGCCCGCCGCTGTCGCGGTTGCTGCCGCCGTTGCCGTTCATCTCAAATCCTCTGGCTCCTCTAGTGCCTCTGGTGTTCGAATCCCCAAGCGTCCGCGGGGCCTCATCCGTCACACTTTCACCGTCCAGCCGCCGGGCCAGACGCTTCAGCCCCCGGTACGCGGCGGTGCGCACCGCACCCGGGCGTTTGCCGAGGACGCGGGCCGCGGCGGGGCCGTCGAGGCCCACCACGACCCGCAGCAGGACCGCCTCGGCCTGCTCGCGCGGCAGCTCCCGGACCATCGCCAGGGCGCGCTCGGTGGACATGGACTCCAGCGCCTGGTCATGCGTGCTGTACGCGCCGGGCAGGTCAAGCACGCCGTCCTCGAGCGCCGCCGACTTGGGACGCACCCGGAGCCGGCGCAGATGGTCCAGGGCCCGGTGCCGGGCGATGGTCGCGGTCCAGCCGCGGAACCCCGCCCCGTCCCCCTTGAACCTGCCCAGGTCACGGGCGATCTCCAGCCATGCGTCGGACGCCACGTCCTCGGCGTCGTCGCCGACGATGCCCCGCAGATAGCCGAGCAGCCCCGGTTGCACGATCCGGTACGCGACCGCGAAGGCCGCCTCGTCGCCTTTCTGAGCCCGCCCGACGGCCGCGCCCAGTTCCCCGTCCATCGCCTGCCCGCGACGGGGTTCCCCTCCCTCTCCCTGGCCCAACTCTGTCCTCGTTCGTACCGGGTCCGTAGCGAATCCGCACCGTGCGACACAGTCGTCGGCCGTGCCCTCGCCCTTCACGGCCATCAGCGTCCGGCGGGCCGGAAGTGTCACAGCACGTCGGGGCGGCCGTCGCACGCGAGTGGTGCGGAAGTGACGTTTGCGCACTGCCGTGCGCTGTTTTGAAGGCACCTGTGTGACCGATGGTGCTGTCGCAAATCCAAATAGGGGTGGGGAAATTGAGTCGCCGTACGACCCGTGCGTACAAGCCGCTGAGTCTGCGACGAAGAGCGTGGCTGACCGCCGGGGCCGTCGTGCTGAGCGGGGCGGGGATCATCACCTACGCCGTGGCGGGTCCGTCGGGACCCGAGGAGCCCGCCGCGAAGGACGCCCGCAGACCGGCGGCGGTGCACACCGTGAAGCTCAAGGACCAGGGCGCCGGGCACAAGGGCCTGGCCAAGCAGGACACGGAACGGTTCAGCGCCGCCATGCTGACCTGGGACGAAGCACACGCGAAGCTCAGGGGGACGGCCGAGATCCGGTACCGGGCGCTCGGCACCGACGAGTGGTCCGACTGGCAGAAGCTGGACGACGACCCGTTCTCGGCCGACGGCGCCGAGGCCGAGCGGGCCGGGACGCGCGGTGCCACCGCCTCCGCGTGGACGGGCGCCGCGGACGGCGTCGAGGTGCGGGTGGTGAAGCCGGACGGGACCCTCGCCAACCGGCTCCCCGCGGGCCTGGACGTGAAGCTGCTCGATCCGGGCACGGACCCGGAGGACACCGCCGCGACCGAGCCCGCCGCCTTCGCCGAGGAGACCACACCGGCGGCGAGCGGCTCCCCCTCGCCCGGTGACTCGACGACGGCGGGCGGCTCACCGACGGCGAGCGACTCGGCACCGGCCACCACGGCCTCCCCGACCGGGACGACGTCACCCGGCGACACCACGTCTCCGACGGACACGGCGGCGCCGACCGGCTCGACGCCCCCCACGGTCTCCGCCTCCCCGACCGGATCGTCATCACCGAGCAGGTCCGCCTCGCCCTCCCCGAGCAGCACGGTCCCGGCCCCCCGCCCCTCCACGGTCGTCAAGCCGCCGGTCATCACCCAGGCCGAGTGGGGCGCCTCGACCGACTACGACGGCACCCCGTCCTACGGCACCGAGATCAAGGCGGCCGTGATCCACCACACGGGCGTCGACAGCGACAACAGGCTCTCCTGCGGTGAGTCACGCGCGCGGATGCGCACCATCCAGCAGGAGCACTTCGCCCGCGGCTACTACGACATCGGCTACAACTTCGTCGTCGACCGCTGCGGCCAGATCTTCGAGGGCCGCAGCGGCGGCATGGACCTTCCGGTGGCCGGTGCGCACGACATCGGCTTCAACACCAACACGGTCGGCATCTCTTACCTCGGCAACTACATGACCGCCCAGCCGACCCGCGCCGCGCTCGACGCGATCGCCCGGATCGTCGCGTGGAAGTTCGGGATGTACGGCATCGACCCGACCGGCAAGGTCGCGCTGGTCTCGGGCAGTGACGCGGGCGTCGACGGCAACAAGGTCGCCAAGGGCCAGTCGATCACCCTGCCGAGGGTCTTCGGGCACCGCGACACCAACGCCACGGCCTGCCCGGGCGACAACCTCTACCGGAAGCTGACGCTCATCGCCGCGCTGGCGAAGAACCCGGGCGTCTCGCACGCTCTGGCCACCTCGGACTACAACCGCGACGGCATCACGGACCTGGTCGCGGGCACGCCCCGGACGTCGGGCGGCGTCGGCAGCGTCACCGTGGTCCCCGGCGGACTCGACGGCCCGGTCACCGCCTCCAGGAAGACGCTCACCCAGAGCAGCCCCGGTGTCCCCGACTCCTCCGAGGCCGGCGACAACTGGGGCGCCGCGACCGCGTGGGGCGATGTGAACGGCGACGGCCACGCCGATCTCGCGGTGGGAGCCCCCGGCGAGGACGACACCAGCGGTCACGCCGACCGCGGCGCGGTCACCGTCCTGTACGGGCCGGGCTTCGGCTCCGGCTTCTCGTACAGCACCTCCGGGGTCACCTCGGCGGGCGCCAGGCTCGGTTCGACGGTCACCGTCGGCGACTTCAACGGCGACGGCAAGGCGGACGTGTTCGCCGCGGGCACCGGGCGGGGCGGCAACTGGAACGCACGACTGACCGGCGGATCCACCACGGCCGGCACGCTCACCTCCGCCACCGGTTCGGTCGCCCACCTGGACGCGGCCACCGGCGACTTCAACCGGGACGGCTACGCGGACGTCGCCCTGAACTACCGCGACACCGGCGGCATCGGACGCGTGGTGCGGTTCGCGGGCTCGGCGACGGGCCTGACCAAGGCGGGCGTGATCAGCGTGCGGGGCGGCCGGTCCATCGCCGCCGGCGACGTCAACGGCAACGGCTACGACGACATCGTCATCGGCCAGCCGTTCGCGTCGGAGTCCGGCGGCAAGGCGGGCGGTCAGGTGACGATGGTCCCGGGCACCACGACCGGCTTCACCACCACCGGCATGACCACCGTCCACCAGGACACCACCGGCGTCCCCGGCGACGACGAGTCCGGCGACGCCTTCGGGTCCTCCGTCTCGGTCGGCGACTTCAACGCCGACGGCTACCCGGACGTCCTCGCGGGCGCCCCGAACGAGGACATCACCCGCGACGGCGTGAACCGCGCCAACGCGGGCTCCGCGATCCTCGTCAAGGGCACGGCGTCCGGCCTCACCGGCTCGGGCGCGGTCGTCGTCTCGCAGGACACCTCGGGCGTCCCGGGCTCCACCGAGACCGACGACAGGTTCGGCTCGGCCGTGTCCCTCACGGACCTGTCCGGGTACGGGCGCGCCGACCTCACGTTCGGCGCTGACGGCGAGGACGCGGGCGACGGAATCCTGGCGTACGTGCCCAGCAACAGCACGGGGCTCGGGTTCTCCCAGACCCTGCTGATCAGCAAGTCCACCCTGGGCACCCCGACGGGTGCGCGCCTGGGTCAGACGCTGACGCCGTGAAACGGGTGACCTGACACGGGGCAGGTGACCTGACGAGAGGTTCGGGGCCACGTTCGACCGTGGCCCCGAACCTCTTTCGGCCGGGAACGCGGGGCACTCAGCCCCTTAGCCGCGCCCTGCGTGACACCACGGCCCGCAGCACCCGCCGCCCCTCCACCGACACGTCCAGGGCCCTGCGCAGTCCGCCCGAGTCGGTGGCGAGCAGCTCCAGGACCTTGACCTGACGGCGCAGTTCGGCGGCGACGAGCGGTGACATACCGGCGGTGCGGCCCTCGCGGCGGGCGGCCACATCGGTCTCGCCGTCGGCGGCCGTGTCCAGCAGCCGGTGGATCTGGAGCGCGGCGACCGAGCAGGCGTCGGCCCAGGCGCGCAGCGCCGCCGCCGAGCGGTCCTCGGGGGCGGCGCCGAGCATCCGGCGGGCCAGGACGACGGCCTCGTCGTCGTCGCGCGCCGCGTCGTCGTCCTCCGCGCAGCCCAGTTCCGCCCGCACCTTGGCCAGCCGCTCGGCCCAGCCCACGCCCTCCGAGAGGCATGTCCACAGGGGTCGCAGGACCTCGTCATCGCCGCCGAGCAACGGCACGCAGCGATCCAAACAAGCCAACCCACTGACGGCCAGGCTTCGCTCGTCGGCCTGTGCGATCAGTTCCACCAGGCTCATCCCAACGCCTCCTCCGCGGGGCGCTCCCATTACGGAGCACACACTTTCCCTTACTGCGTGCGCTGGACCGCGAACGTCACAGAGGCACCACGCCCAACCGGTCGAGCAAATCGTGGAAGAGGTTTTCGGCCAGTGGGTTGGGATCCGCGGCCAGTACGGCGAGCAGCGGCGCGATCTCCACGGGGTGTCCGGACTCGGCCGCCCACCTCACCGCGCGTTCGGCCGCGTCGGGCGGCTCCAGGAAGTAGTCGTCGACGGTGAGGCCCTCGTCCCCGAGGTACTTGGCCATCGCCCCGCGCCCGAGACAGGTCGTCCACACCCCGCTCTCGGGCGCCGCCGCCTCCACCACCACGCAGTCGCTGTCCATCACGTATCCGAACAGCGCGGGCGCGCCCGTCTCCTGCGCGAGGGTGACCATGCTCCCCACGTCGCCGTCGCCGCCCTCGTACTCCCACATCTGCCAGCCGCCGGAAGCCGACTTGCGCAGCTTCAGGCCCGGCACCCCCGACAACGCCTCCGTCTCCGCGAGCGGACGCTCGCTCCTGCCCACGACGAGATACCCCCAGTAGCCCATTTGGTTTCCCCCGGTGTCTCGGTTCGGCACGCGCCCGAATACACCACAGTCGTATGGAGGTTCGCCACTGTTTGCAGCAAGTCCTGGTCGTTTCGGCCGTCCGGGGGCGCCTTCAAGCCTCAGCCCAGACGGTTCGCCAGTGCGCTGAAGTCCGTCCAGGACAGTGTCGGTTTCTCCGGGTCCCACAGCTTCTGCACCAGCGCCCTGACCGGCATCCGGATGCCCCGGGCGACCTGGTCCTGGGTCTGGGAACCCGCGAGGTCGCACCAGACGGCGAAGCTGCCGCCCAGTATCTGACCGTCGTACCGGGCCGGGACGGGCGTCGTACCGCGCACCACGAGCGGAGTCCACTGTTCGTAGATGCGCCGGCCGGTGGGGTAGACGAACTGGTTGGGCTCGCCGAGGACGTAGTACAGGTACTCGTCGTTGTAGTTGACGAGCCTGCGGCCCGCGCTGAGGTACTCGACCGGCGGCCGGGCGCCGATCTCCTTGCCGGTCCAGTACGCGACCCGCAGATCGCGTGCGGCGTTCACCGTCCCGCCGGCGAAGAACCCGTCGTTCCAGGCGAGCATCGTGCGGTCGTGGGCGCGCACGGTGGCGGCCCGGTCGTTGAGCCAGCCGGTCGTGAGGTCCTGCACCCCGGCCCCGGGCCCGAACCTCGCGCGCGCGGCGGCGGCCAGCTGCGGGTACGAGGCGGCCGGGTCGCTCACCACGAGCGCCTGGTACTCGTCACCTCCGAGGTGCCAGGTCGAGCCGGGGAAGAGTCCTGCGTACTCGTCGAGCAGATCGTCCACGATCTTCGCTGAGGCCGGCTTGGAGATGTCGATGGCTCCCCGGGTCGGGGTGCCCTGCGCGTTGCGCAGCTGCAGGTCCGGATGGGCGGCGAGCACCGCACCGAGGTGGCCGGGCGAGTCGATCTCGGGGACGACGGTGATGTGCCGCTCGGCCGCGAGGTCGACGATCCGCCTGACCTGCGCCTTGGTGAGGTGCTGCCGGGACACGACCTCGGGGTGCGAGTCCGATGCGATGCGGAAGCCCTGGTCGTCGGAGAAGTGGAGTCCGAGCTGGTTGTACTTGAGGTCCCCGAGCTCCCGGACGCGGTCCTCGATCCAGTCGGCCGTGAAGTGCTTGCGCGCGATGTCCAGCATGAACCCGCGCACGGGCTTGGCCGGGCTGTCCCGTACGACGCCCTCGGGCGCGGTCGACCCGTTGTGCACCTCCTGCTTCAGGGTGCGGGTGCCGTAGAAGACACCGGCCTCCGCGGGGCCGCTGATGCGTACCCGCCGGTCGCGGACGGTCATGGTGTACGACTCCGGGTTGCCCTCGCCCGCCAGCGTCAGCTCGACGTCGCCCGGGCCCGCCTCGTCCTGTCCGCCGAAGCGCATCCCGAGCTCCGACGCGGTCAGCCGCGCCTCGTCGGCGAGCGAGCCCTCGCTCACCACGATCCGGGCGCCGGCACCGGGGCGCCAGCCGGGGCCGCGTGCCGGGGTGTGGTCCCGTACGGCCGGGATGGTGTGCGGCGGCTCGGACAGTGGATACGTCCGGGTGGGTGAGGGAGTGGGTGCCGCCGCCGTCCCGCTGGGTGCGGCCTGCTCCGTCGTGAACCGGCCGCCGCCGCCCGGCCACAGGGCGACCAGCAGGCCGACCAGGGCAACGACCACGGCCACGGCCAGTGCGGCCGCGGCGCCGTTCAGGCGCAAGCTCCCGGCGTATACCGCTCGCCTCCGTGCGGTCGCGCGTACCGCGCGCCTCCGTCCGGTCATCGCGCCATACCCCCAAGCCGCACCAACTGACTCCTTTCGGACGAAAGCCCCTCCGCTGAAATTACGCCTACCGCCGCCACCGCGCGTCTTGAAACCGTCCCGTCCGGGTGAATTTCAGGCATCCATCGGACAAGTCGCGTCAATCCTCGATAGCGTGGTGGCACATCTCTCACTTCTTTCCCTGCTGACTCATGCGCGGCGACCCTTCGTGAGCCTCGCCGCGCTCTCCCGCCGAGGACCCACGCTGCCCGCGCATCGCAACCACCGCATTCCCGGCCCGGCCCCCGAGCAGTTCCGGCGGCCACGCGGCGCAGCCTCTCCCGAGGGCCTGACGCGTTTCAACTCCGCCCCCGCGACGGTCGCCGAGCGCGCCCTCCTCGGCTGCTGCGGCAGCCGCCGCTGGGCGCGCAGGGTCGCCGCCCACCGCCCCTACCCGGATTCCGAGTCCTTGATCGCCGCGGCCGACGAGGCGGCGTACGACCTGACACCGGACGATCTCGCCGAGGCGCTGGCCCGCGAGTCCTTCGCGCTGCCCGTCGACGGCGGGAGCGGCGGCGACGGCGCGCCGAAAACGGAGCGCATACCGCGCGTGTACCCCGCCGCGCACACCGCACTGAGCGCCGCGCACGCCGCGTACGCGAGCCGTTTCGGCCATGTTTTCGTGATCTGCCTGGACGACGCGCCGCCGGAGGAAGCCCTCGACCGGACCCTCACCGGCATCCGGGCCCGTCTGACGAACGACCCCGAGGAGGAGCGCGTCCTCACCGCCGAGGAACTGCGCCGCCTCACCCGGGGCCGGCTCACCAGACTCATACGCACATTCGATTACCCGGCCGGGGATCGGGCGCCCGCCGCCCACCCGGATCCGGAATCAACCGCTACGCCAGAGATGTCCCAGGTCAGCCGCCCTCCCGGTCACCCGTGCGCGCGCGTTTGACTGCCTGTTCGATCACATCGGTAGGGCCGCTGTAAGCGTTCCGACAACACGTCGCTACGATGGCCAGGGCCGGTGGACCGTACCCGGCCGGGCCCGACCGACACGAAAGCCGGCGCGGCCCCAATCCCGCTCCCGGAGGGTTCTTCCGTGCCGGCTGGAACGCTGTACCGCGGCCGGGAAGGAATGTGGTCCTGGGTGGCTCACCGAGTCACCGGCGTCCTCATCTTCTTCTTCCTGTTCGTACACGTGCTGGACACCGCGCTCGTGCGTGTCTCCCCCGAGGCCTACGACAACGTCGTGGCCACCTACAAGAATCCGATCGTCGCGCTGCTGGAGTACGGCCTCGTCGCCGCCATCCTCTTCCACGCGCTCAACGGCCTGCGCGTCATCGCCGTCGACTTCTGGTCCAAGGGCACCCGCTACCAGAAGCAGTTGCTGTGGACCGTCGTCGGGATCTGGGTTGTGCTGATGCTCGGGGCGATCTACCCCGTACTGGGCCACGCCGCTCGTGAACTGTTCGGGAGCTGACGCAGATGTCCACTACTGAGACCACCCCCTCCGGAATCGGCCCGGTCGAGGGCGACGGTGGGCTGTCGTACGGCCCGGACAACCCCGCGCCGGTCATCGAGCCCCCGCGCAAGCGCACCAAGAAGAGCCCCAGGTCCACCCGCGGCAACTTCGAGATGCACGCCTGGCTGTTCATGCGGCTGTCCGGCATCGTGCTGGTCGTCCTGGTCATCGGCCACCTGCTCATCCAGCTCGTCCTCGACGGCGGCGTCTCCAAGATCGGCTTCGCCTTCGTGGCCGGCCGCTGGGCCTCCCCCTGGTGGCAGGCCTGGGACCTGCTGATGCTGTGGCTGGCGATGCTGCACGGCGCCAACGGTCTGCGCACGGTCATCAACGACTACGCGGAGCGCGCGAACACGCGGCTGTGGCTGAAGGCACTGCTCTACACCGCCACGGTGTTCACCGTCCTGCTGGGCACGCTGGTGATCTTCACCTTCGACCCGAACATCCGCTAGATCCGGGGCTACGAGACTCATGAAGATCCACAAGTACGACACCGTCATCGTCGGCGCGGGTGGCGCCGGCATGCGCGCGGCCATCGAGTCGACGAAGCGCAGCCGCACCGCCGTGCTCACGAAGCTGTACCCCACCCGCTCCCACACGGGCGCCGCGCAGGGCGGCATGGCCGCCGCGCTGGCCAACGTGGAGGAGGACAACTGGGAGTGGCACACCTTCGACACGGTCAAGGGCGGTGACTACCTGGTCGACCAGGACGCCGCGGAGATCCTGGCGAAGGAGGCCATCGACTCCGTCCTCGACCTGGAGAAGATGGGCCTGCCGTTCAACCGGACCCCGAACGGCACGATCGACCAGCGCCGTTTCGGCGGTCACTCGCGTAACCACGGCGAGGCCCCGGTCCGCCGCTCCTGCTACGCGGCCGACCGCACCGGCCACATGATCCTCCAGACGCTGTACCAGAACTGTGTGAAGGAGGGCGTGGAGTTCTTCAACGAGTTCTACGTCCTCGACCAGCTGATCACCGAGGTCGACGGCGTCAAGAAGTCGGCCGGTGTCGTGGCCTACGAACTGGCGACCGGTGAGATCCACGTCTTCCAGGCGAAGGCCGTGATCTACGCGTCCGGCGGCTGCGGCAAGTTCTTCAAGGTGACGTCCAACGCGCACACGCTGACCGGTGACGGCCAGGCGGCCGTGTACCGGCGCGGACTGCCCCTGGAGGACATGGAGTTCTTCCAGTTCCACCCGACCGGCATCTGGCGCATGGGCATCCTGCTGACGGAGGGCGCCCGCGGTGAGGGCGGCATCCTCCGCAACAAGGACGGCGAGCGCTTCATGGAGAAGTACGCGCCGGTCATGAAGGACCTCGCGTCCCGTGACGTGGTCTCCCGCTCCATCTACACGGAGATCCGCGAGGGCCGTGGCTGCGGCCCCGAGGGCGACCACGTCTACCTGGACCTCACCCACCTCCCGCCGGAGCAGCTGGACGCCAAGCTGCCCGACATCACGGAGTTCGCCCGCACGTACCTCGGTATCGAGCCGTACACGGACCCGATCCCGATCCAGCCCACCGCGCACTACGCGATGGGCGGCATCCCGACCAACGTCGAGGGTGAGGTCCTGTCGGACAACACCACGGTCGTCCCGGGCCTGTACGCGGCCGGCGAGGTCGCCTGCGTCTCCGTCCACGGCGCGAACCGTCTCGGCACCAACTCGCTGCTCGACATCAACGTCTTCGGACGGCGCGCGGGCATCGCGGCCGCGAATTACTCGCAGACGGCGGACTTCGTCGAGCTGCCCGAGGACCCGGCCTCGCTGGTCGTCGAGCAGATCGAGCAGCTGCGGTCCTCCACGGGCAACGAGCGCGTGGCGGAGCTGCGCCGCGAGCTGCAGGAGACCATGGACGCGAACGTCATGGTGTTCCGCACCGAGCAGACCATCAAGACGGCTGTCGAGAAGATCGCGGAGCTGCGCGAGCGCTACAAGAACGTCGCGATCCAGGACAAGGGCAAGCGGTTCAACACGGACCTGCTGGAGGCCGTCGAGCTGGGCAACCTGCTCGACCTCGCCGAGGTCATGGCGGTCTCCGCGCTGGCGCGCAAGGAGTCCCGCGGCGGTCACTACCGCGAGGACTACCCGAACCGCGACGACGTCAACTTCATGCGCCACACCATGGCGTACCGCGAGGTCGGCGACGACGGCACCGAGACCGTCCGTCTCGACTACAAGCCGGTCGTCCAGACCCGCTACCAGCCGATGGAGCGTAAGTACTGATGGCAACCCCCGTAATGGACAAGGCCGAGACCCCTGGTGCGGCGCCCGCGGCCTCTCCGTACATCACGGTGACCTTCCGGGTCCGCCGCTTCGACCCCGAGGTCGCGGCCGACGCCTTCTGGGAAGACTTCCAGCTGGAGATCGACCCGAAGGAGCGCGTCCTCGACGGTCTGCACAAGATCAAGTGGGACATGGACGGCACGCTGACGTTCCGCCGCTCCTGCGCGCACGGCATCTGCGGCTCGGACGCGATGCGGATCAACGGCAAGAACCGTCTTGCCTGCAAGACCCTGATCAAGGACATCAATCCCGAGAAGCCGATCACGGTCGAGCCCATAAAGGGCCTGACGGTCCTCAAGGACCTGGTCGTCGACATGGAGCCGTTCTTCCAGGCCTACCGTGACGTGATGCCGTTCCTGATCACGAAGGACACCAACGAGCCGACGCGCGAGCGTCTGCAGTCGGCGGCGGACCGCGAGCGCTTCGACGACACCACGAAGTGCATCCTCTGCGCGGCCTGCACGTCGTCGTGCCCGGTCTTCTGGAACGACGGCCAGTACTTCGGCCCGGCCGCCATCGTCAACGCGCACCGCTTCATCTTCGACTCGCGTGACGAGGCGGGCGAGCAGCGCCTGGAGATCCTCAACGACAAGGACGGCGTGTGGCGCTGCCGCACGACGTTCAACTGCACGGACGCCTGCCCGCGCGGTATCGAGGTGACGAAGGCGATCGCCGAGGTGAAGAAGGCGCTGATCACTCGGCGGTTCTGACTCTCCTCCCCGTACGGCTACGAGGGCCCCGCTTCCCGGTTTCCACCGGGGCAGGGCCCTCTGGCGTCCGCGAAACACGATCGGGTGAACGTGATCGTGAAGGACGTGCGGGTGCTGTCCGGCCTACGATGATGCTCTCGACACCGGCCCCCAGGAGGCACGCGATGTCCGCTGCATCCGTCGAGCAGCCCTTCGACGACAAGCCGTTCTCCCTCACGGCCATCGCCGACGAGATCATGGAGCGCCATCCGGGCTACCGCGTCGAGATCATTGGAGGCCATCTCCTCGTGACGCCCTCACCGGACGCCCCCCACGCCCGCGCGCTGACCAAGCTCATGCGCCCCTTCATCACTGCAGGACTGGACGACGGCGAAACCGAGGTCCTCCAGAACGTCGGGCTCTGGCTGCCCACCGGCGAAGAGGACTACGCCATCCCCGACCTCGTGGTGGTGGACGCCGACGTCGACGATCACTTCGTCGAGAACAACGCCTACGACCCGGTCTGCTTCCGCCTCGTCCTGGAGGTCACCTCCGGAAACTGGCAGAACGACCTGAAGACCAAGGTCGGCGCGTACGCCGAGGCCAAGGTCCCCGTCTACGTCGTCGTCGACCGCAAGCACCAGCGCCTCCACGTCCTCACCGATCCCACCGAGGACAACTACGCCAACCACCGTGTCCACGCCCCCAGCGAAGTGGTCACCCTCCCCGACTCCATCGGCGCCAAGGTCACGCTGGACGTCGCGCAGATCCTGGAGGCAGGCCGGCCGAAGCGCTCCTGAGCCGCGGTGCAAGCGGCAGCGGGCCGGGCACACCACGTGCGCCCGGCCCGTCCGTCCGGCGGCCGACTGCCTCAGCCGCGCAGCACACGCCCCTGCTTGTCGGTGCGGTCGTTGCTCACGAAGTACATGATGGCGTCGATCAGCGCCCAGATGCCGAGGCCACCGCAGGTCAGCAGCTGTGCGACACCCACGCCGACGGAACCGACGTAGAAGCGACCGATGCCGAGGCCACCCAGGAAGAGCTGGAGAAGGCCGGCGACGATCTTCGACTTGTCGGAGTACGGGAGCCCGTTCGGGGCCTTGCCGTACGGGGCGTCGGGGGTGGGGACGGTCATGACTTCGCTCCTGCTGGCTCAACTGTGACCGGAGCCGAATGCTCCGAGGAAACGTCCAGAGGGACCCGCGGCAAAGCTCGCCAAAGAGCGCGACAAAGATCGCGAAGAGAGCGCAGGCACGTCATCCCCCGTGTGACTTGGGGAGCGTATGAGGCTGGTGAGACCAGTGGTACGAACGGGATCGATCGTTGCGATCCTGTGATCATTTCAGCCAGGTGCGACGCGCCCCACGGAGTCCACCCCGGGCACCTACGCCCCGCCCGACAGCGGCACGACATTGCGGGCGACGGTCCAGGCGACGGCCGTGAGCAGGATCAACACCTGGACACGCGCGCTCAGTTGTGGCCGCCAGCGACGCCCTCGCAGGCCCTCCACGAACCAGCGGGCGAGGAGGGCGAGGGCGAACGGCGAGGCGAGCAACAGCAGTCTGTTGTCCAGCCAGGCCGCCGTGAAGTGACCGTGCATCAGGTCGTACACCATGCGCGTCCCGCCGCAGGCCGGGCACAGCAGCCCGGTGAGGAGCCGGAACGGGCACTGGGGCAGGAAGTGCCCGGGCTCATGCGGATTGGTGCCGTACAGGTAGCCGGCACCGACCGCCCCGGCGGAGAACACCGCGAGGGGTGCCGCAGCCGGGTGCCGCAGCCGGGCCCGCACCTGCGGCAGGAGGGCCCGCCCGCCGGACTCAGCCACGCAGGACACGCCCGTTGGAGTCGGTGGTGTTGTTGCCGACCAGCAGGACGATCCCGTCGATCAGGGCCCAGATCCCGAGGCCACCGCAGGTGAAGAGCTGCGCGAGGCCGAGACCGACGTGCCCTATGTAGAACCGCCCGACGCCGAAGGTACCGAGGAAGAGCTGGAGGATCCCCGCCACGATCTTCGACTTCTCGGAGTACGGCCGCCCCATGGGGTCGTAGCCGTAGGGGGCGTTGGGGTCACCGGTGTACGTACCCGGCGGCACCGGGCCTCCGGGGTAGCCGTAACCTCCCTGCGCGTATCCGCCCTGCGGGTAGCCGTACCCGGCCTGCGGATACGCGTAGCCCGGCTGGGACGGCGGCTGCTGATACGGCCCGGCCTGCCCGGCACCGTAGGGCCCGGCCTGCCCGGCTGCGCTCGGGTCGCTCCCGTACGGGCCCGCCCCCGCACCGTACGGGTTCGACCCCGCGTCATACGGACTCGCCCCGCCCGCGCCCGGATATCCGTACCCGGGCGCGGACGACTTGTTCGGAGGCTCCGACGGCTGCGGGGGCTGGGACGGCGGCTGGGTCACGACGACCACTCCTGTGATGGGTTCTGATGCGAGCGAGCGCGGGATGCGCCTCATCTTGCAGGAGGCGCCCAGCTCGTGTGAAACCGGCTCCGCGGGTCCGGTGTCCTTCGGCAGAGCGTCGTAGCCGCCATGGCCGAGATCCGTGCGAGCAGACTTGTACGGACTCCGCGCATGGCGACTTGTCGAACGTATCCGAGGTGCGTAGTGGCAGACGAGAGGATCCCGCCTACAGCTGGCTCAGGATCGTTGGGTCCGTGATCCTCGTGTCGTCCGCCAGCATCATCGCCTTGCTGAGGATGACCGCCAGCGTGCGGTCCCCCTCGAAGGGGAGATAGCCGGGCTGCTCGGAGCCGGGGCTCGACTTGGGGACGATGCACAGGTACTGGTCGTTGGGCGTCATCAGGATGTTGCCCGAACCCAGGTGGATCTTGTACGTGTGACGTTCGCCCTTCACGTGCAGGAAGCGGCCCTCGATCGTGCAACGGTCGGCTATCGCCAGGCGGGGCAGCAGGCGGTCGAGGAGGGCGCGGCGGGTCTCGGCGCTCTGGCCCAACTCGCCGAAGCCGTACGACGTCCAGTACTCCCGGAACCGTCCGCCGGGGCCGCCGTCCTGCCAGGTCGGATCGTTGCCGACGCTCGCCACGCCCACGAACAGGTCCACGTCCCGCAGGACTTCGGAGAGGACCAGCGGCGGGACGTCCTCCAGGGGCAGCGGCTCCACCGGATCCTGGCCGTCGCGCAACCACATGCTGTACTCGCCGCCGCAGCAGTGCGCCGAGTTCTCGGGCGCGTCGATCGGGTAGAAGCGGACCTGGTCGGTGCGCAGCCGCAGGAATGTCCCGGACTCCGTGGTGTCGTCGCCGTACTCGCCGTCCCCCTCGATCCAGTACTCGGCCCGGAGCCCCCACAGCGGCAGTTCGCGGGTGGCGGGCGGCGCCTCGTCGTCGACGCAGAGGCGGAGCTTGTTGCGCCAGCCCCGGATCGCGGCGAGGGAGTTGAACTGGTGCTGGCGCAGGACGTGCGCCGCGAACCGGTTGGAGTACGTGCCGGTCGCGCGCTCGGCGTCCGTGAGGAGGTACACCTCGCGGTGGGCCTGCTTGAACGGCTGGGTGATCGCATGCCGCTCGAGCCAGTCCCGCCAGGCGACGATCTCCGCGGGCTCACGCCCGACCGGGTGCCAGAGTTCGACGTGGGAGCCCTCAGGGACCGGGGTGTCGGCGAGCGTGCGCAACTCGCCGTCCGCGTACCCGACAGCCGTCCCGTCGACCGTCCAGAGCAGACGCCGCGCCAGGGTGCCCACCAGCGGGTGGTCGAGGTACCGCTCGCGCCAGGCCTCGTACGCCCAGGTGCGCCGGGCGAGGAACTGCCGGTCCAGGCGCTCGCTCTGCGCCGTGAGCATCTTGTCGATGTCCTTCACGGCCGCCTTGAGTTCCTTGAGCTCGTCGGCGTGGTCACGCCTGACCGCGGCCGGCACGCTCTTGACGGTCTTCCCGGTGGCGTTGCGCCAGCTCAGCACCGTCTTGGAGCCGTGCACGCCGATCTGCGCGGTGCACTCGCCGAACCGGTGGCGGGCGCTCCCGACCTCGGTGAGGCCGTACGCGGGCACGGCCAGCTCCTCGATCTCCTCACGGCTCAGTCCCCGCGCCACGGCCCGCTCCTCCAACGCGGTGTCGACGAGCTTCGCGGTGGTCTTGTACGTCACGCGCGTGGCCAGCCGCGCCAGCTCGGCAAGGGCCGGGTCACTGTCGATACGGGAGAGCGCGACGACTGCGGCGTTGGCGACCTTGGGGTTGCGGGGCCCGATCCCGGCGACCTTCTTCAACGAGGTCTCCACGAGCGCGCCGAGCGCCCGTGCGGTGTCGGGGTGCGGCGGCAGCAGGGACAGCAGCCAGGCGAGGCCGCGCAGGGCGTTGGCGTTGTAGGGGTCGAAGGTGTCGTTGGGGTGTGCGCCAACGTACGAGGCCAGCAGGGGGCGGGTACGGGGCCTGCCCACCGCTCCCAGCCAGGGCAGCAACCGGGCGCGCACCGCCTCCGCGCCGAGGGCGTGGATCAGGACCCGTCCCGTCTTCTCCCACTTCGCGGAGGGGCGGGAGGCCGTGGCCGTCACGGCGTGGGCGACCAGCCGGTGCCAGTCCTCGCCGTCCGATCCGCGGCCGGCCAGGTCCGCCAGGGCCTGGTCGGACCAGGCTTCACCGGGGTTCAGGACCGGGCTGGTGAGCCGCGCGGCCAGCCGGCCCAGCTCGCTCGCGCCGTTCCACACCATCAGGTGGGACCGGCGGATCAGGGCGACAAAGCCGCCCGGGAGTTCACGGCCCTCGGCGAGTTCGAGCTCGGCGATTCTGACCAGCTGCTCGGTGTTGTACTGCACCTCCTGCTCGGCGGCCAGACTCATCAGCGCGGCCCGGGTGTCACGCGGCTGTCCCTCGAGCAGTTCCTCGCCCCGGAAGTTGTCGAGCAGGGCCACGATGCTGCGGCGGGCGGCCGTGCCCCCTTCCAGCTCGTGGTACCGGGCCGCCAAGTGGTGGACCAGTGCGGCCCGGAAGCCGTCATCCGCGGCGCGCACCGCGTCCACGACCTTGCGGCCCTCCCAACCCCAGTGGTCGCCAACCATGTCGGCGAGCGTGAGCAGTTCGGGGACGAGCCGTTCGGTGTCCTCGGCGGCGATCAGGCCGAGGACCTCCTGGAGCAGCCGGGCGTACTCGGAAGGCGACGTGATCATCAGCCACCCACCAACGCCACGAGCTTCAGGAACGTGACCTCCGTACCGAGCCGGACCTCGATCTCCTCATCGAGGTCGGTGACCTGGCGGTCCCCCACGAGCACCAGGAACCCGTTGCGCGCGAAGGCCTTGAGCGCGAGCTCGGTCTGCGCCTCGGGATCGATCCGGCGGGGCGTGCGCAACGCGTATCCGTTCAGCACCCGTTCCGCGCCCTGCGGCTGCACGAGCCCCTGGAACACCTGTGGCATGCGCGCGTTGTACTCGGCGACCTCCTGGAAGACGCGCCGCCGGATCAGCTCACGCAGCGCGACCCGCTCCTCGGCGATCTCCAGCCCCCAGCCGGCACCCCGGCCCCCACTCGTCGTCTCGTCGACGAACGTCACCATTCCCATGCCGAGGACAGTAGGGGGCACCACTGACAATCGGGGCCCGGGCGAGACGCTGCCGGGGACCTGCCGGGGATGTGCGTCACCGCCTCACCACGGCCGTTTCGGCCCCAGCCCCTCCCCCGTTGGAGTGAAAGTCACGCGTCCCTGCCACAGATCGCCGCAAGCACGCTGAGTACCGCGGGAATACGGAAATCCGCGTGCCCTTCGCCTTCGACACCCAGCGCAACGCAGTCCTGCTCGTTACGGGCGACAAGTCGGGCCAATGGACCCAGTGGTACAGCCAGGCAATTCCGTTGGCCGAGGGACGCTACGCCGAATGGCTTGAGCACCTGGCCGGACGCCAAACGATGAAGGAGACACCCGAGTGACCAGCTTCCACTCCTGGGACGAGGTCAAGCACGAGGTCTTCGACCCCGACGACCTAGACGACATCACCGTCGGCGCCCGCCGCATGGTGGCCGAGGCCCGAGCCCACCGCCTCGCGGAGATGCGCCGCCAACTCGGCCTCACCCAACGCGAAGTCGCCGAACGCATGCACGTCCGTCAGGAACGGGTCTCGGCCATCGAACGCGGCAGGACGACGTCCACGGAGGTGGGCACTGTCGCCGCCTACGTCGCGGCGCTGGGCGGGGAGCTGGAAATCGTGGCGAACTTCAATGGGACTCGGGTTGTTGTCGCTTAGGCCGGCCGGTCCGGCGCACTTGCACCGGACCGCGCTCCGGCCGTAGCCGGCTACTGCGGGAAGGCCGGCACCAGGGGTAGTTCGCGGACGGCCGTCGTGCCGATGCCCGACCTGGCGCCGGGGAGCAGGACGCTCGTGCCGCCGTTGACGTCGGACACCAGGAGGTCGGCGTCCCCGTCGAGTGGGGCCCCACCCACGCCAAGTGGCGGACCGCGGATGTGCACGTCCGCCAGGAACGCGTCTCCGCGAGGCCGCAAACGGTACGGGGTGACGCCGTACGCGCTCCGGCAGTCGTCCCGGCATCCGGCAGTCGGTTACTACCGGATGCCGCCGATGAACGCACGCCACGCGCCCGCGGAGACCACGACCACCGGCCCGTCAGGGTTCTTGCTGTCCCGCACGGGCACGACATCCGGGAGACCGTCGGCGACCTCTACGCACTCCCCGCCCTCCGCGTTGCTGTACGACGACGTGCGCCAGGGGGCGGTACGCAGCTCGTACACGCTGTTCATGGTGTGTGATCCCCCTCGAGTCTGCCGATGAACTCCAGGGACGCCTCCGGTGACAGGGCGGCGGCCCTGGCCAGATCGTAGGACCTGAGAATGTTCTGGACCACCGCCGGATCATCGATCAACTGCCCGGAGTGGGCTGTCTCCGTGTAAGCGAGGGTCGGCTCCTCGGCGAAGGTCATGATTCGCATCGAGCTGTACATGAGCGGATTCATCCCACCCGAGAAGGGCATCACCTGCAGGATCGCCAGGTGACGGCGAGACACCTCCGCGATGTGCTCGAGCTGCCCCCGCATCACATCGGTGCCACCGACCGGCACCCGGAGAGCGGCCTCATGAATGACGAACCACAGTTCGGGATCGGCCGGGTCCTGCAACAACGCACGTGCCCGCTCCTGCCGAGCGCCGACATGCCGTTCGATCTCCTCCTCGGCGACCAAAGGCCGGGCGGAGCGGATGAGAGCACGGGTGTACGCCTCGGTCTGAAGCAGGCCGGGCACCACGGTCGTGGCGAAGTCGCAGACGGTCCTCGCCCTTCGCTCCAGTTCGGCTGCTGCCGCGAAGTAGGACGCGTACTTGGAGGAGTTGAGCATCGCCGCGCACAACCGCCGGAAGAATCCGTCACTTTGCAGAACGGTGTCGATCCTGTCCGACAGATCGAGCTGCGGCCGGCGGACGGCGGCCTCCATCTGCCCGATGTAGGAACCCGAGCAGTAGACCAACTCCCCGAGCCCGTTCTGCGACAGCCCCTTCTCCTCCCGCCGCCTGCGCAGCTCCGCGCCGTAGAACTCCCCCATGGACGCCGCGTCCGGTGACTGGGGTTGGGACATCCCGCCTCCTCTCCCCACCGCGACGCCGCCGCCGCGGACTCACCTCAATGGTAGGCACGCAGCGCATCCGAATGAGCACGGAACGTTGAAGCAGCTCGGCCCGGGCATACGTCCATCGCAGCATCGATCACCCATCCAAACCCGGGGCTGGGGCATGTCTTGGTGTGCTCGGCAGGGCAAAGCGTCGGGGTGTACGGCAGCCTGCGCCCATGAGGTACGACCTTGCCGTTTGGGAGGGTGCTCGCCCGCCCGACGACGTCGCCGCCGGCCAGCTCTTCAAAGACCTGCGCGACAAGTACATCGACTCCGACGCGGATCACGCACCGACGGATCGCATCGCCCGGTATGTCGCCGTACTCGTGCAGCGATGGCCCGACCTCGCCGAAGACGAGGACGACACCTCCCCGTGGTCCACAGGTCCGTTGATCAACGAGGCCAGCGGTCCGCTGATCTATTTCCCCATGCGTTACGGCATGGTCGACGAGGCTTCGGCCTACGCCGCAACTGTCGCGGCATCCATGGGACTCGTCTGCTACGACCCCCAAGTGCAGCGGCTCAGGTCATGAAGACCTACTGAGTCATCGCGCGGGCGGAAGCACCGTCTGAGTGTTGCCGGAACGTCGCTCAAGACGCCGTTCCTCACGGCTCTCAGCAGGGCCGGGCGGCCCGGGGAAAGCCCAACTCGTCCAGAAGCGCGCTGAAAAGGTCCTCCGCAAAGGTCTCCCGCGAGCACAGTAGCTCTTCGATCCGGGGCTGCTGCGCTGTGGCCGGGATGCCGACCGCCGCAGCCCAGACGAGGGCGCCCTCGGCGTCGGCTGGAACATCCACTTCGAGCTCCGCGCGCTTGCGCCTCACAGCCTCGTCGAACTCGGGTGTGCCCACCCACAGGCTCACGTCGTCCAGGTCCTCGGGTTCCTCGGTGAGGAGTGCCGCAGCGTTGGCCAGGTTGAGCCACGCCTGCCAGCGCTGCCCGTCGGTACCCAACCCGGTCACCAGGGCGATGTCGCTGTCCGAGACGTCTGCGACGCAGGCCGGTGCGCCGGACCATCCGACCAGAGCGGACAGATAGTCGTCCTCCCATAGTCCGTGATCGAACTGGAGGGTCTGCCAACCGCCCGGTCGCGGCCACCACGCATGCACGGTGTCCTTCAGCTCCTGATTGATGCTGTCGAACACAGGGGCTTCCAGCAGCGGACGCTTGCTACGAGCAAAGACCAGATGACCCGAAAAGCCCACGGAACCTCCTCCTTGGAACGTTTGCGCGCACCTTATGGGTTGCCACCGACAGAGCGGGCTTGGGCCGGCTCAATTGCTGAGTCGGCGGTAGCCGACGAGAGCGGCGGCTATGCCGACGAAAGCGAGGAAGCGCTCAGCCACGCCCACATCGGCGTCTACGCAACGTCCGACTCCGCCTCCACCGCATGCTGCCGTCAAGGGTCATAAAGGCCCCGCCAGGAAGCCCTGGCGGGGCCTTTCCATCCCCATGGAATACGCGAGAGCGCATCAGCCTCGAACGACCGTGGTAACCCAGATCGTCACGTCCCGTGCAATCTCTGCCGGCATCCCGCCAGTCACGATTCGATGCTCTTTATTGTCTGGGTTCCGGTACTCCACTTCGAGCCGCTTATCTGAATCCAGCGCCACAACGACGTACCATTTATTCTCCAACCCCTGCGGCTCGACTGTCAGGTATGAGTTATCGGGATAACTCAGCTCATCGATCAACTCGAAGAGCAGGTCTTCCGAGATTCCGTCATACGACTCGCCGCTCTCCGTTTCAACGCTGTACGGACTTGACGGCATGTTACCTCCTCGTTCACGCAGGAAGACACCTACCATCCGTCGCGATCCCTGAAGAACCCACCGCCAGTGACGTATTGAAGATCCTTCTCCCAGGACTGCGTCGGAGCCACAGACCCTCTATGCGGTTCGAAGTTCAGCGGCCCTGGATGTCTCTCCGTCATATAGCGTTCGACATCGAGGGCATCACGCCTGGAATCATAATTCCGGAGAATTACCATCCGCACTCCACCCTCATAATCCGACCCCTTATATCTGCCGACGGGATTCTTTGATATACCCCATTTAAGCAATTCACCGCTCCTCGGGTTCACCAGAGCGTATAGGGATGTCTGCCCACGATCGGGAAGCGGACCCTCGATCGGCTTTCCGGTGGTGAAGGACGGGCAGTTAGAGTTATGAACGAGGACCGGAGTAGCCCCCGCCAGCACATAATACGTGTGCAGGTCGTCGACCGTAAGGTTGTACGTACGTGCACGCTGGGTGTAGGGCCTGTTCCCGGTGACCGTGACGGTCGTTCCGTCGGGCCTACGCAAGGTCATGCCGGCAACGAGGGAGCTGGCCTCGACCCACTGGCCCAGTGAAGGAATCCAGAAGGGGTGTTCGTAGGTTGCGGTGAGTTTCTTGGGCCCGTCCTTGGTCTGGATCGTCAGTTCGTTGAAGTGCTTGTCACCGTTCGTGACGATCAGCCGAGTGACCTTTCGTGCTCCCGTTTCCCCGGTCTCCGGGTCGGTGGCCACGACCTCTTCGCCGACCCTGATGTCCTCGATGTCCTTGGTGCTGCCATCGGCCATGAGGACGTTGGTGCCGGCGAGGAAGCACTGATTGCACCCGCCACCGGACCCGCCGCGACCGCGCCCAAGAGCGCCGCCGTTCAGCGTGCCCGGCCCCTCACCGCCCGCGGCCCCCACGGCGCCCATGGCACCCAGAGCCGCCCCGAAGGAGACGAGCTTGCCCATGCAGCCGCTCTTGCGCCCCAAGTACGAGCAGGCGAGGAACTTCAGGTGTGTCAGACGGTTCCGATCGAACTCCTCTTCTTCTGGAGTTTGCGCGAACCCCAGGCAGCTTCCCTCGAACCCCCGGCACTCGTTGTTGATCAGTCGGTTGAGGATGTCCGCGAACTGGTTCGCGTATTTCCAGCTGCGGTCCACGAAGACGCCGGGGTATACCTCCGTCTTCTTCTTTGCGACGGAAGGCGGAGTGATATTGCCCCTGCGCAGCGCCTCCTGATGGTTCCCCGAATACTTCGGCTTTCCGGGCACATGCCCCGGCGTGGTGTTCTCGTAGCCGGGCGACGGCCGAGTCGGGCAGTCGATGAACGGGCACAGCCCCGTCGGATCGCTCTTACTGATCGGGCTGTTGCTGCTGTACGCATAGCCGTTCATCTGCAGCGGGTTCGCCACGTCGATGATCGGGTCCGCCGACAGGAACCGGCCGACGCTCTGGTCGTACTCCCGCGCCCCGATGTGCGTCAGCCCCGTCGCAGCGTCGTCGATACCGACGCCCAGGTAGCTGCGCTTGTTGGGCCACGAGGCGGGCTTCGGGCCGCGCAGTTCGCCGTACGGCTTGTACGCACGGCGCGTCACCGGTTGTGTGCCCGACAGCTCCACCGTCGTCGTCGCCGTGCCGACCTGGTCCGCGAGGAGCACGTTCAGCTTGTGGCCCGTCGTCGCGCCGTTGCTCGTCGTGCGGACGACCGTGGGGGCGCCCGCGTGGGCGTAGGCGCGGGAGGCGCGGGTGACCGTGCCCGACGCGTTCGTCGTCAGTTCCGTCTCGCCCAGGTAGAGCGTCGTGCCTGACGGCGAGTTCTCCAGCAGGCGGTTGCCTGCCGCGTCGTAGACGTACGACGTCTTGACGCCGCCGTTCGTGATCGTGGCGAGCTTGTTCTCCTGCGTCCAGGTCAACGCCTGGGTCGTCGTCGGCAGCTCACGGGTCGTCGTGTTGCCCAGGTCGTCGTAGGCGTAGGAACTGCCCTGGCCCGACGGGCTGGAGGCCACCCGCTGCAGTGTGTGCGGCTGGGCGACGTAGCCGGGAGTGGACGGCGTCGCCGCGATGTCCTTGCCGTAGCCGTACGTGAAGCTGACGTTCTTCGACGCGTCCGCCGTGTCGTACTCCGTCATCCCGGCGCGGTTGCCGAGCCAGTCGAAGGTGTACGCCTGGCGGTAGGCGGTGGCGCCCGTCGCCACCGTCGTCGGCTCGGGGGCCGCTGCCGCCAGGCTGGAAGTCAGCGCGGCGTCGGGCGTCGTCGTGTCCGACGCCGCGTCGGCCGCGTCCGCCACCGGGCCCGAGGACGTCGCCGCGTCCGTGCGGTAGCCCCAGCTCGCGCCGCTCACCGACTTGCAGCCGACACCCCAGCCCGTGGGCTGCGTCTTCGACGTCCACGCGTGGACCAGTTCGCCCAACGCGTCATAGGTGAAGCACTGGTTGTCCCACGGCTCGCCCGACGCCTCCGGCAGCTTCCGCGCGATCGACGTGATCATGCCGGAGGTGTCGTAGGAGTAGTAGCCGTCGGAGATGCGGTGCGGGCCCGCCGTCTCCCGGTCGGCCACCGTGCGCTGCAGACGGCCCGTGTTCTGGTCGACGAAGTTGGTGGTCCACACCCGCCACGGCTGTGGGCCCGACACCGTCCGCAGCGGCTCGCCGTACGGCGAGTACGTGACGTCCGTCGTGTACCAGGACTGGCCCGAGGTCGACTCCGGGAGGCCGTCGGCGTTGTAGCGGGTGACGACCTTCTCACGGGCCAGGCCGCCCGCCGCGGGCAGCGTGGTCGTCAGCGGCCTACCGGTGACGGGTGTGTAGGTGTACGAGTACGCGTAGGTGCCCGCGACACCCGTGGTCAGGGTGCTGGACGGGATCACCGTCTCCCGGCCGGTCGGCCGGTACGCGGCGTCGTACCCCGTGACGCGGTCGATGTAATCGCCGTTCGCCGTGTGCCGGGTGGACGCCGCCGGCTGGCCCAGCGCGCCGGCCACGGTGTCGTACTCGAACGACTTGACCGGAGTGGCCGTCTCCGAGCCCTCACGGACGTACCTGATCCGGCCCAGTTCGTCGTACTCGGTGAACGTGACCTGGCGGGCGGTGTTGGTGACCTTCCGCAGGCGGTCGGCTTCGTCGTACTCGGTCAGGGTCGTGCCGGTGTCCGGGTCCTTGCTGGAGGTCAGCCGGCCGCGGGCGTCGTACTCGTAGCGCCAGGTGTTGCCCGCCGGGTCCGTGACCGTCTTGCGGTTGCCGCGCTCGTCGTACGCGTACGTGGTCGCCCGGTAGGCCGACCTGTCCTCCTTCGTGTAGTGCCGGATGGCCGTGACCCGGCCCAGCGCGTCCGTGTAGGTGGTGGTGGAGGGAGCCGTCGAGCCGGCCGGGTTCACGGTGACGCTGGTGTCCGCGTAACCCGTGTACGTCGCGTACTTGTACTTGCCGCCGAGGTACGTCGACATCCGGCGCACGCGCTCCAGACCGTCGTAGCGCGTCTTCGTCCAGCTCGGAATCAGTGAATCCGACTTGACGTCGAAGAGCTTGGGGTCCGGTTCGCCCTTGGCGAGGTATCCGCCGGTCTGCGTGTCGACGAGCCCGTGGTCGTTGTACGACGTGTCGGTGATGATCCGGCCGGGGCCGTGCGCCTCGCTCTGTGTCTGGACCTGGCGCATCAGGCCGTCGTAGAGCGTGACCTGGGTGCCGTAGGAGCCGTCGTCGCGCAGCGTGCGGACGGTCACCGCCGCCGGGCGGTTCTCCTTGGTGTTGGCGACGGTCGCCTGGTAGGCGATCTGGACGTCGGGCTTCGTCTCGCCCGAACGCGCCGCCGACCAGCCCTTCACCAGGCGGCCCAGAGCGTCGTACTCGGTTCGCGTGACCCGGCCGTTGGCGTCGGTGACCGTCAGGGCCAGGCCCCGGCCCGGATCGAGGGTCGTGGTGACCGCGTGGCCCTTGGCGTTGATGGCTTTGGTGGCGGTGACCGGGCCGCCGGAGTCGGCGGGCGTGTACTGGGTCTCCGAGGTGCCCTGCCCCGGCTTGGTGACCGTGCGCAGGCGGCCGAGCGGGTCGTATGTCGTCTTCGTGACGACCGAGTACGCGGTGCCCTTGCCGTCGATCTCGGCGGCGGAGGTCACCAGGCCCTTGGTCGGCGTCGCGCCGTGCGCGAGGTTGTCGTAGCTGGTGCGCACCGCGCCCTTGAGCCGGGTCGCCGGGTCGGCCGTGTCGAAGCCGGAGCAGGCGGTGGCCGTGGTGCGCTGTTCCTTGGGCAGACCGATCAGCCAGGCGGTGGTGTTGTGGACGTACGACGTCCTGGTGCAGGTCTGGTCGGAGAGGACCTCGCTCGTACCGCTGGGTTTGACGACCGCTGTCTCGACCTGCTCGGGGAGACCGTACGTATCGTCGACCGTGGTGAGCGTGCGGACCGCCTGCCAGCTGCTGCCGACGGTCTGGAGAGCGTCCGAGCGCCGGACGCCGCTGCGGTGGGCGAGGAGCGGGGTCAGGTCCGTGCCGTCGTCGGCCTCGCGGGCGCGCGACGCGGTCTGCTTCGACCACGGGTAGTTGAGGGTGCGCTGGGCGACCTTGCCGCCGGAGTCCTGGTAGGTGATGGACTCGGCCGTCATGCCCGCGTATTGCGGGGCGTCGTCCGTGAGGAGCGTGTACTTGCCGGTGGAGTCCTTGACCTCCCCGCCCACACCCACGAAGTAGCGGGTCGTGGAGCGCGACTGGCCCTGTGGTTCATCGATCCCGGAGGTGGTGCGGCTGCCCTTGGTGACCGTCACCTCACGGTAGCCGCGCCAGTCGCTGTACGTGCGCAGGGGCTGGCGGGTGAACTCGTCGTCGCTCTTGTCCCAGGCGGGGCGGGAGTACGCGTACTTGGTGGTGATGAGCTTGCCGCGCGAGGTGACCTTGTCGTTCTCGGTCACGGAGTCGACGACGTACTTGTTGAACCACGCCTTGGCGGGCTTCTTCTCGTCCCCGTCGGGGGACCAACGGACCGGGAAACAGGTCGAGTTGTCCTTGCCCTTGTCCTCGGCCGGCTCGCTCGCGCAGCCGCCCGTGTACTCGACGTCGATCTCGCCGCCGTACTCGGTGGCGACGGTTCCGATGCGGGGGCGGGTGAACCCCGGCCGCTGGTCGCCGGCGCCGCTGCTCACCAGGTTGGGCAGCTGACGGTCCTTCAGCCGCCCGCGCAGGGGGGAGGTGGAGCCGACCGTGTACTGGGCGAAGCTGATGCCGTCCTTGGACTGGAGGGTCCCGGTGGTGTCACCGGGCGCGAACCCGCGCCGGGTGATCGAGTTGAGCCACAGTCCGGGCGCGGTGTCGTACCAGTCCTCGGGGAAGGACTGGTGGAGCGTGTACGTGTCCACCTTGCCGAGGCCCGACTGGCCCGCGCGTGCGCCCTTCGTCGTGACCGTGTCCAGCCGCATCTGCGTCCAGAAGGACGGGAACGGAGGGCACAGCTTGGAGGTGGACTTGCAGTTGAGGTTGCCCGGGGTGTCCCACCAGGGTCGGTACGCGCCGGGGTCGTCGGTCTTGGCGAAGTTCGCGGGATCGCAGGCCGTCGCCGACTTCAGGCAGCGCTGCGCGACACCGAACTCGACCGTCGCGGACGGCTTGGTGAGATCGGCGCGCATGCCGTACTCGATGCTGGTCGGGTACGCGTAACGGTCGTACTGCTCAGGCGACTTGAACTTCTTCCGTACGGCGTAGTGGTTCGTCTCCTGCTTCCAGTTGACGACCATGGCGTTGCCGTGGACGTCGACGACCTTGTCCATGCCCCAGCGCCAGGCCTGCTTCTTGCCGGACCCGCAGCGGGAGTCGGCGAAGGTGTCGGCGTGGCAGGGCTCGCCGGGGTGGTTGCCGAAGACAGGGACGGTGGAGACGGAGTTGGTGTCCGCGTGGCCGCCTCCGACCTTGTTGAGGCCGTAGAAGTACTGCGTTCCGTCCGGGGTGGTGACGACCCAGTGCTCACCGTCGTTGTCGCCGTTGGTCCCGCCGGTCTTGAGCTCGACGCGGGTGCCGTCGTCCTGCTGGGGACGGTAGGTGGTGGTGTCGCCGACGCGTACCAGTTCGGTGGTCTTGCCCCCGAGGGACATCACCGCGTTGTACGACACCCAGCACAGGTCGGAGGTCTTGTCCTTCTTCGCGGTGTTGTTGGGCGTGCCGGAGTTCAGCTTCTTGCGGTCGTCCTGGCAGGGGCGGTAACGGCGCTCGATATGGCCGGGGTCGTAGTTCCAGCCCTCGCCGATCCAGGAGGACTGCGGCGAGGAGACCGCTGTACGACCGTCCACGGTCTGGGAGCTGTAGTTGAAGGAGATGCTGGGCGCCGGTCCCGCGGGAGCGGGCGGGACCACCACCGGATAGGACCAGGTGAACGCGCCCGAGGAGCCGCCCGCCTCCCACTTGCCGTCGGAGGCCAGTGGTGTGGCCTTGAAGGAGCCGCCCGCGCCACCGCCGGAGTCGACCGCCGCGACGACGGCGGTGTCTCCGGCGGCGGCAGCTCTCGCCGCGGTGTTGTAGGCGGCCTGGACGGCTGAGGGGCGGTCAGTGAGCGCCCTCTCGGTTGAGGCAGGGGTGACGGTGGTCCCGTCGGCGGCCGGGTCGACCGTGGCTGTGATCGACCCGTCCGCCGTGTCGTTCGTCGTCTCCAGTTCCTCGTACGTCTGGCACGCCTCGTCGTCCGGCGTCGTCAGGTAGCACTCGGGGAACTGGACGAAGCGCAGCCGGGAGGCCCAGTCGGCGCCGTAGAGGTTCTTGAAGTCGGCGTAGTCGAGCTTGACCGCGATGGGGACGGAGCCGGTCGCCGGGGCCCGCACAGTGACGACCGCGCCGTCCACGCCCTGCCCCACGGAGGCCGTCCGGGCGGCCACACTGACCTGCCAGGTTCCGGTGGGAGCGGGCTGGTCGGGCGCTTGGCCGAGACTGACGGGCAGGTCCTCGACCGGCTTGGGATCGGCGGCGGCGAGCGCTGTCGGCCGCGCGTCGGTGGTGCGGAGGGACGCCGTCTGCGCGGTCGAGCCGAACGTGACCGAACCGGTGTCGGCGGGCGGAACCGTGGTCGTACCCGCCGGCGCCTGTGCCTGGTCCTCGGGAACGTCGACCTTCAGGGTCTCCAGGTTCTTGTCGAAGACCTCGCCCGGAAGCGGTTCGTCCTTCTTGAGTGGCTCCAACTCCAGCGTCTCGCGCCCCTGCTCGGCCGCCGTCGGATCCGGTGGCAGCGCCAGCGACTGGGTGGGCAGCAGGCCGACCAGAAGTGCGGCGCCTACCGTGGGTATGACGAATCGCCGTGAGCGACGAACGTGAGCAGGCAGAAGTCGAGCAGGCGAAAGCCGACCGAACACGACGAGGTCCCCCCGGACCACTTGGAGCGGGGACCGGTAGCGGACCACGCGTGATGGCGTATCAGATAGCGGAGATTCTGTGGTGGCGCTGTGAACATGCGCCAGGGCTGACCCCTACCATGTGATCATCATCACGGTGCGTAACAGATCGCAACGGTCGGTTGTTACCTTTAACAGGCTCTTACCTCAGAGGTAGATCTACTGAGCCTTCTCCCCGTTTCCAGCGTATTCATCTGCCTGACACTCAAATCGCCTGTGTAGCAATGCATTTGACGGTGCTTTAGAAGACTTTGCGCCGCCGGATGAGGGGGCGAGGCGCCCCAGAGACGTGCGATTGGCTCTGTCGGCTCGGCCCGGTCACCACGTCGCCACTCCTCCGCGCTCCTTGCGCACAGGGTGACGACAGACGACACATGGGTCATCATCAGCTCGCTTCCGGCCACGCTCTGCCCTGCTGCCGGAGCCAGGGGGAGAACCACGGGCCACGGGGAAGGGGAACCCGTCCGATGACGCGCACCAGGCGCAACTGGCGTTTCCGGCGCCGGACTTCCAGCCGACCGCTCCGCAGGCCGGGTCGGGGGCCCGGCCGTGTGCCGGGCCGGCGTACCACCGCGATGGTCCTCGCCGCCGCCATCGCCGCGACGGGCGTCACCTACGCCGGTCTCCGGCTCGACGCCTCCCGTGACGGGGCCGATCCCGCCCCTCGCGCCAAGCCGGTCACCGAGGCCGTCGCGATCGCTCAGGCCGCCAGGACCGGGAAGTCCGTCGAGGTCACCGCGCTGCGGACGGCGCGCTCCACCACATGGGCACGCCCGGACGGGCTGATGGCGAAGCGGCTGTACTCCTCGCCGGTCCGGGCCAAGGTGGGCGGCGAGTGGAAGGACATCGACACCGGTCTCCGACGGACCGACCAAGGCTGGGAGCCGCGTGCGACCAATACGCGCATGGTGTTCTCCGCGGGGTCGGAAGCCAGCCCCGGTAGGCGCGACGGCGACGAGAGCGGCAGTGAGCGGGCCTCCCGTGCGTCGACACAGCGCCTCTCGCTGCTCAAGGGCACCGTGTCGGCGGAGGCCGAGTCAACTCCCCTGGTCACCCTGCACGTCGACGACCATGACCTCCAGCTCACCTGGCCGGGCCCGGTCCCCGCGCCGATCATCGACGGGTCTCGGGCCCTGTATCCGGAGATCTTTCCGGGCGCGGACCTGGTGCTGACCGCGGACGACGACGGGTTCGCCCAGCTGATCGTCCTCAAGAACCGTCAGGCAGCGGCCGACCCCCGCGCCAAGCAGCTCGCGTACGGCATCACTTCCGCCACGCTCACCTTCCGGCTCGACCCGGTCTCCGGCATCCTCGAAGCCGAGGACATCAACGGTGACGAGGTCGCCATGTCTCCGACGCCGCTGATGTGGGACAGCAGCGGCCGGCCGGCCGTCACCGACGGCGGGGTCGGCGCGACCGCCCAGCCCACCGCGCCCGAAGCACCGGAACCACCTTCCACGGTCAGCCCCGAGCCCGAGGACAGCGCACCTCCCACCACGGAGGAACCCGTCGAGTCCGACGAACAGGCCGACCCGTCTCCGGAGGTTCTGCCGTCCGCAGAGGACGGCACCGGCCCCGCCCCGTCGGACGCCCCGCTCCCCACCGCGCCGCCGGAGCCGACCCCGGCCCCCTCGCCCACGGGTTCGGCGGCCACGCTCGGCCTGCCACTGCTCGACGGCCCCTCCCCCGACTCGCGGGGTGAGCTCGTCGAGGCGGACCTCTCCGGGGCCAACTGGGTCCTCACACCGAATCAGGACTTCCTCACCGACCCGGCCACGACCTACCCGGTCTTCGTCGACCCATCGGTCAAGAAGCACGTGCAGAACTGGACCACCGCCTACAGCCGCCACCCCAACGCGACCTTCTACAACGGCAAGAACTTCAACAAGGGCGGCACCCACGAGGCCCGGGTCGGCTTCGAGTCCGACACCTGGGGCACGTCCCGCTCGTACTTCAACATCGACTTCGACAAGGACCTGAGGGGCACGAAGATCAAGAGTGCGAGGCTGTACCTGCTGGAGACGTACTCCTGGTCGTGCAGCGCCCGTGCGATGAGCGTGCACCTCACCGGGCCCATCAACTCCCGCACCAACTGGAAGAACGCGCCCAAGCTGCACGACGGCAACAAGTTCGCCACCAAGAGCTTCGCGCACGGCTACAAGTCCGGCTGCCGGGACGCATACGAGACGTTCAACCTGACGAAGGCCGCCCAGAAGCGCGCCGACGAAGGCGCGGCCACGATCACTTTCGGTCTGCGGGCGCGTGACGAGAACAGCCAGTACTCCTGGAAGAAGTTCCTGGCCGACGGTAGCTACCCGCCCATCCTCGAACTCGAGTACAACCGGCGCCCGAGCGCGCCCGACAAGCTGGACCTCGGTCCGGACGCCAAGTGCACCACCACCACGCCGTACGTCCGGATGGGTTCCGGGAGCCTCACCTTCACTGCCCGGGCGTCCGACAAGGACAAGAACCTCGATCGCCTGGACTTCGACCTGTGGCCGACCGGCAAGTGGGGCACGACCGGGGACCTGCTGGGCGCCACCGGAAACGTAACCACCGACGGTGACAAGGGCACCGCCCTGCGCACCACGGACGCGTTCCCCACCAGCAGGCTGACCAACGGCACCACCTACTCGTGGCGGGTGCGGGCCTTCGACGACGCCGGGGGCTCCTCCCCGTACTCACCGGCCAAGACGCCCTGCCGCTTCGTCCTCGACACCAGCAAGCCGAAGCCGCCCAAGGTCAGCTCCGTCGACTTCCCCAACGCCGACGGGGATGAGAACGGGTTCGGAAGCGGCGCCGAGGACGCGAACTGGAGCACCAAGAAGTTCGGGACGCCGGGCGCCTTCACCGTGCGTGCGCTCAGCAGCGACGTGGTGCGCTACGAGTACGGTTTCAACGCGCCGTCCTATCCGTTCTCGCTGTCGCGGAAGTCGGGAACGGCCATCACCGTCAGCGCGGACATAACGAACGCCCGGCCACCGGCAGCCGGTCCCAACGTGCTGTACGTGCGGACCGTGGACGGGGCGGGCAACGTGTCCGAGCCGACGAAGTACCTCTTCTACGTCACTCCGCGCGACCAGGCCGATACCCCGGGCGACTTCACCGGCGACGGTCTCGCCGACCTGATGACGGTCACCGACGCGGGCAATCTGGCGCTGTACCGCTCCCGGGCCAACGCGAACGCCGACGGCACCCTCGGGAAGGGCAGCGGGGACTTCGACTTCTCGATGCCCGGCGCCTACCGGGGGAACCCCGACAAGGACCCCAACGGCGACGAGCTGC
Organism: Streptomyces cavernae; assembly: GCF_004023625.1. GTDB lineage: Bacteria > Actinomycetota > Actinomycetes > Streptomycetales > Streptomycetaceae > Streptomyces > Streptomyces cavernae. The sequence continues at coordinate 36,409 of NZ_RPDJ01000016.1, forward strand.
CACCCTTCGTCGCGGTACCGGGCGGTCACTTCAAGGGGGCGCTGATCACGCACAACGGTGACATCTACGGCGGTGACGGCCTGCAGGACCTGGTCGTCCGTGTGGAAGGCAAGCTGTGGGTGTATCCGGGCGACGGCTACGGCGCGGTCAACGTCGACAAGCGGCGCGAGATCCTGCTGCCCGAAGGCGCCCCCGATCCGGCGAGCCTCACCCAGATCGTGGCCGCGGGCGACGCGACCGGTGACGGACGGACCGACTTCTTCGCCACGGCCGGCGACCAGTTCTGGGTCTTCAGCGGGTACCACGGAGCCACGATCGACCAGGTCCGACGGCTGGCCGCCTCCACCTGGCTGGGGCGTGACATCGTCACCGCGCAGGACATCAGTGGCGACGGTGTCACGGACATCGTGTACCGCAACGACGCGGCGAAGCTGATGCTCCGCAAGGGCATCGCCGCCTCCGGCGGAGGCGTGGACCTGGAGTCGCTGACGGCCGGGGCCAACTCCTCGGGCGGGACCGACACGGAGTACGGCTCGGCGGGCTGGTCCGTGGCCAACATCCCGATGCTGATGGGCACTCCCGACGCCAACGGGGACGCGATCCCCGATGTGTGGACCGTCCGTTCCGACGGCTCCGTCCGGTTCTACGCGGGCGGGCGGACCGTGCTGCCGGGGTCGGGGACGCAGGTGGTCAACCCGAACGGTTACTGGACGACGCGGATCGCCATCGGCTGACCCCGTCACACGCGTGAGGAGGCTGACCGCTCCCCTGCCGGTCGGCCTCCTCGTGTTGCGTCATTCCCCCGGCGCCCCGGAAGCGCCCGGCCTGCGGTTGATGGCCGTGAGGTCGATCTCGATGTCGAACGGGACGGAGACCTTGAGGCGGTCGTGGAAGATGCCGGTGAGGCCGTACACCTCGGTGGCGGGGTCCCGTTCATAGACGTACACGACGGGCAGCCCTTTGTCCTCGTCCTCCTCGACCCGCCAGAAGTGCGGGACTCCGGCTGCGGCGTACTTTCGGGGCTTGACCTCCCGGTCTCGTTCCCGCGAGTCGGCCGAGACCACTTCGACGGCGAGGAGCACGTCCTCGGGCCTGTACCAGGTTTGCCTGGAGCCTGTGTTCGCCTCCAGAGGAAAGACGAGGATGTCCGGCTCCGGGCGGTTCTTGGTGTCCAGCTTGATCGTCATTTCCCGCAGGACATCCAGGTGACTTGGCGCCTGCGCCAAGAGCGTGTTTTCCATCAGTCGCATACACCGGGCGTGGAATGCGGTCTGCGGACTCATGAAGACGAGACTCCCGTCGAGCAACTCCGTGTGCGGCGGGAGGCCCGGAATCCGGTCGAGGTCGTCCGCGGTCCAGCCCTCGGGAGGAGGGATCGGCCAGCGGTACGCAGGCTCCTCGTCCAGCCCGTTGTCGGATGCGGCGCTCATGATTGCTCCCATGGGACGGAGTCTCGCCTGTGGTTTCAGCGTACCCAGCGGGTATGAGCGCGGGCTCAGCCTTATGAGTGATCGAGGCGAGTGATCGCGGGACGGTGCGAATGTGCGATCCGCCCACCGCCGACCTGGCCACCTAATCTGACGACATGTCAGATCATGCGTCCTACGAACTGCTCGGGTTCGACAACGTGCTGCTGCCCGTGGGGGATCTCGACGAGGCCGTCGCGTTCTACCGGCAGGCCGGGTTCGACGTGGCGTTCCGGCTCGACGAGGCCGGGATCGCGCTGCTGAGCGTGGGGAGCGAGACACCCGGAGTGCTGCTCCGCCTGGAGGAGGAGCTCCGGCGCCGGCCGCCCGTCTGGGCCTCGGCCCGGGTGTGGCTGGAGGTGTCGGACGCGCGGGCCGCGGGACGCGCGCTGACCTCCGCGGGGATCCGGCCGCTCGACGAGCCCTTCCCCGTCGCCACCGGCTGGACCGTCGAGATCGCCGACCCCTGGGGCAACGTCCTCGGCTTCACCGACTACAGCAAGCGGCCGGAGCTGGGCCGCAAGAAGGGTGCGCCATGAGACTCACCCGACAGCACGAGCGCACTTGAACACGTTCAAAAACGGGTCTACAGTCCTCGGTATCGCAACTTTTGAACGCGTTCAAGAAGCGTTCGAGAGGCTTCCGAAGGGTGGGGACATGGACCTCACGGTCGTGGCATACGTCGTGTATCTGCTGGTCAGCATCGCGCTGACCGTCTGGGTCGCGCGCACGCTCAGCCGTAACGGACGGATCTTTCTCTCCGACGTGCTGCACGGGAACGAGAAGCTCGCAGACGCCGTCAACCACCTGCTGGTGGTCGGCTTCTACCTGGTCAACCTGGGCTTCGTGGCGCTCTACCTGAGCGGGGACGAGGAGATCACCTCGGCCCGCGAGGTGTTCGAGGCGCTGTCGACGAAGCTCGGCGTGGTGCTGCTGGTGCTCGGCGCGATGCACCTCGGCAACGTGTACGTGCTCAACAAGATCCGCCGCCGCGGGGTGATGGAGCGGGAGCAGACGCCGCCCGTCCCGCCCCAGGACTGGGTCGCCCCGGCGGGGGCGTGACCTCGATGGTCACCTCCGAGGGGCGGCCGGAGGGCCAGGGCCGTACGGACCGCCGGACCGCGGACCGGGACGCCGCGCGCGTCCCGGTCCGCGGGCTCACCGTGCTCTACGACGCCGACTGCTCACTGTGCGCCTTCGTACGCGACTGGCTGGTACGGCAACGGCAGTTGGTCCCTCTCCGGCTGGTGCCCGCCGGCTCCGAGGAGGCCCGTACCCGTTTCCCGGCCCTCGACCACGGGGCGACGCTGCGGGAGATCACCGTGGTCGGCGACCGGGGGCAGGTCTACCAGGGGTCCGCCGCCTGGATCGTGTGCCTGTGGGCGCTCGCCGAGCACCGGCCGCTCGCGCACCGGCTGAGCACTCCCTCCGGGGCCAGGCTGGCCAAGGGAGCGGTGCTCACCGCCGCGAAATGGCGTGACGCACAGAAGGCACACAAAGCGCAGAAGGCTGAGCAGGCGCGGCGGCCACGCGGCTGGGGCGGCAGCGTGTACGCCGGCGACGGATGGTCCTACGACCCCCGGACCGGCTGGACGCACACCGATCCCGCCTGTGACGGCGACGCCTGCGCGACTGGTTAGGCTCGGTGGCGTGCCCGCAGCGAATGACACCGGCGAACCCGGCGGCAGCCCCGCCAAGAGCGACGGCCAAAGCCCCGCCAGAAGCGATGGCCAAAGCCCCGCCAGAAGCGACGGCGCAAGCCCCGTCAAGAGAGACGCCAAAGGCCCCGCCCGCGGCGACGGCCGTACCCCTGCCAAGAGCGAGCAGACCCGCGCGCTGATCCTGGAGACCGCGATGCGGCTCTTCCAGGAGCGGGGGTACGACAAGACCACGATGCGGGCCATCGCCCAGGAGGCCGGCGTCTCGGTCGGCAACGCGTACTACTACTTCGCCGGCAAGGAGCACCTCATCCAGGGCTTCTACGACCGGATCGCCGTCGAGCACCAGGCGGCGGTGCGGGAGGTCCTGGACCGCGAGACCGATCTGGAGGCGCGGCTCGCCGGGGTGCTCAAGCGATGGCTCGACGTCGCCACGCCGTACCACGAGTTCGCGGTGCAGTTCTTCAAGAACGCCGCCGACCCGGACAGCCCGCTCAGTCCCTTCTCCCCCGAATCCACTCACGCGCGTGAGGAGGCCATCAGCGTCCACCGGGAGGTGCTCGCCGGTTCCAAGGCGAAGGTGCCGGAGGAACTACGGGAAGTCCTGCCGGAGTTGATGTGGCTGTCGCAGATGGGGCTCGTGCTGTACTGGATCTTCGACCGTACGGAGGGGCGCGAACGCAGTTACCGGCTCGCCGAACGCGGTGCCCGGATCACCGCGCGCGGCGTCTCGCTCGCCCGTTTCCGTCTGCTCCGGCCGCTGGTGCGCGAGGTGCACGAGTTGTTCACGGACTTCCTGCCGGGGATGACGAACGCTCTCCCGGATCCGGCGAGGAAGGGCGCGCCCTGAGGGGCCCGCTTCGTCAGCGGGCCCCCGACTCGCAGGCGCTGGGCCCCGGTTCACTGCGTGACGTCCACCCCGCCCTCCGCGAGTTCCACGTCGTACACCAGCGGCCCCTCCCCCACCTCGACGTGGTGGGCGCGTGAGCCGTGTTCCGGGGAGGTGGCGGCCATGAGGTAGGTGCCCGGCGCGGGTACCGAGAGGATGTACGAGCCGTCGGCCAGGGACGTGACGCGGTCCAGTTGACGCCCGCCGCCCTGAGACAGCAGGGTCACCACCACACCCTCCACCGGCTCGCCGTCCACGGTGCGGATGAAACCGTGGACGACGGAGGCGGGCCCGCCGCTCTTCTCGGGCGCGGCCGGAGACTCGACGGCCTCCTCCTTCGGCTCCACCGCCAGATGCGGCAGCCGCTTCTCCAGCCCGGCCGGCAGCCACCAGTTGGCCTTGCCCAGCAGGTGCATCGCGGCCGGCACCAGCGCCGTACGCAGGACGAACGCGTCCAGCGCGACCGCCACGGCGAGGCCCACTCCGGCCATCGCCGCCCCGGAGTCACCGCTGAGCACGAAGGCCATGAAGACACAGACCATGATCAGGGCCGCCGAGTTGATGACCCGGCTGGTCTCCGCGAGGCCCACGCGCACCGCCCGCGCGTTGTCCTTGGTGTGCACCCATTCCTCGTGCATCCGGCTCACCAGGAACACCTGGTAGTCCATCGAGAGGCCGAAGAGCAGGGAGAGCATGATGACCGGCAGGAAGGCGTTGATCGGGCCCTCCTTGCCGAGGGAGAGCAGTTCGATCCCCCAGCCCCACTGGAAGATCGCGACGAGTACGCCGAAGGACGCCGCGGCCGCGATCAGGTTCATCAGTGCGGCGGTCAGCGGCACCACGAGGGAGCGGAAGGCGATCAGCAGCAGCAGGAATCCCAGGCCGATGATGGTGGCGATGAACAGCGGCAGCCGGTCGCCGGTGACCGACGCGAAGTCCTTGGAGACTGCCGTCACTCCGCCCACGTGCGCCTTGGCCCCGGCGTCGGGGATCACCCGGTCCCGCAGGGTGTCGATGAGCCGGTCCGTCTCCTCGGACTGCGGTGAGGTCGTCGGGATCACCTGGATCACCGTGACGCCCTGTGCGGGCGGCAGCGCGACGGCACGGGCGACCCCGTCGGTCCCGCGGATGCCGCGCAGCAGGGCGTCGGGGTCACCGCTGTCGGAGACCACCTGGAGCGGTCCGTTGAAGCCGGGCCCGAAGCCCTCGGCGAGCAGGTCGTAGGCCTTGCGGGTGGTCGTCGAGGCGTTGTCGTTGCCCTGGTCGGTGGCGCCCAGCCGCAGCGAGAGGACCGGCAGCGCCAGCACGACCATGACCACGAGCGCCAGTGCGGCGATCGAGCGCGGACGCTTCTGGACCGTCAGGGACCAGCGCACCGCGAGACCACTCGCCTGCTCCGTCTCCGGTCCGTTGGCGGCGAGCCGGCGCCGCTGGCGGCGGCTGAGCACCCGGGGCCCGAGGAAGCCGAGCAGCGCGGGCAGCAGGGTGACCGCGGCCAGGACGCTCAGGACGACGGTGAGCGAGGTGCCGATGACGACACCGTCCAGGAAGCGCAGGTTCGTCACGAGCATTCCGGCGAGGGCGATGCACACGGTTCCGCCCGCGAACAGCACCGCGCGGCCCGAGGTGTTCAGGGCGGTGACCGCGGCCTCCTCCGGGTCCAGCCCGCGCAGGATGCCCTTGCGGTGCCGGGTGACGATGAACAGCGCGTAGTCGAGGCCGACGCCGAGCCCGATCAGCGAGGCGAGCAGCGGTGCCAGATCGGGGATGTCCGTTGTGTGGCTGAGCAGTTGGGTGGAGAACATGCCGGTGCCCACGCCGAAGATCGCGATGCCGATCGGGAGCAGCATCGCGAAGAGGGAGCCGAAGGCGAGGAACAGGACGACGGCCGCGGCTCCGATACCGACCAGTTCCGCGAGCCCGGTGGGCGGTTCCTGCACCCGCTGGATCGCCTGACCGCCCACCTCTACCTGCAGGCCGTCGCGTTCGGCGCCCTGCGCCATGTCGACGACGTCCTGCACCAGTTCCTTGGGCACCGCGTTCGCCTGGTCGGTGAAGGTGATCTGGGCGTAGGCGATCCGGCCGTCGCCGCTGATCTGTCCCGCGCCCTGGGAGCCGGCGTAGGGGCTGGTGACCCCGCCGACCCCCTTCATCCTTCCGATCTCCTCCAGTGCGGGCTGGATCCGGGACTGTACGGACTGGTCCCGGACCGTTCCCTCCTCGACTTTCCACACCACCGTGTCGACGTCGCCCGCGCTTTGCGGGAACGCCTTCTGCATCAGGTCGTACGCGCGCTTGGAGTCCGTGTTCGGGAGGGAGAAGACGTTCGCGTAGTCCGTGCCCGCGGTCGAGGCCGAGAAGCCCAGGCCGAACAGCGCCCCCACCCACAGCAACAGGACCACCAGCCGGTGCCGATAGCACCACCGTGCCAATGCCGCCACGTTCAACGCTCCTTGAAATCGGTTCGGAAATCGGTCGATCGGTCGGTCCCCCAGGTCCTGGGCACCAGGATTGGCGGCGGCACGGGCGGGTGGACACGCGGCGGCCATGACTCTCAAGGAACTCCAAGGCACGGACCGGCCCCGCTGTCGGTGGGGCGCCGGAATACTGGGGACATGACCGTTCACGAGGGGGCCAGTCACCAGGGGGCCAGTCACCAGGGGGCCAGTCACCAGGGAGCCACCCAGCAGGGCGCCGCTCAGCAGGGCGCCAGGCAGGGCGCCGCTTCGCAGGGGGCCACCGTCCTGGTCGTCGAGGACGAACCGAGCATCGCCGACGTGCTCACCATCGCGCTGCGTTACCACCGTTTCGAGGTGATGGCGGCGGGCACGGTCCGCGAGGCACTGACGCTCGCCGAGCGCACCCGCCCGGACGCCGCGCTGCTGGACGTGATGCTGCCGGACGGCGACGGACGTGCGCTGGGGCGGGAGCTGCGGGAACGGCAGCCGGACCTGGCGCTGGTGTTCCTGACCGCGCGGGACGCGCCCGCCGAGATCGTCGGAGCGCTCGGTTACGGCGACGACTACATCACCAAGCCGTTCAACATCGACGAAGTGGTGGCCCGGATCGGCGCGGTGCTGCGCCGCACCCGCCCGGCCGACGTGCTGCCCCAGCGTCCGCCGCTGCGGTACGGGGAACTGGAGCTGGACGAGACGACGTACTCGGTGCACCGCGGCGACCGCACGGTGCAGCTCACCCCGACCGAGTACGCGCTGTTGCGCTTCCTGGTGCGCAACGGCGGCCGGATCGTGCCCAAGGAGCAACTGCTGCGCCATGTGTGGCAGTACGAGCACTCGGCCGAGTCGACCGTCGTGGAGACGTACATCAGTTATCTGCGGCGCAAGCTCGACGTGCTCGGCCCGCCGGTGATCACCACGCGGCGCGGCGTGGGGTACGGGCTGGCATGAGGCTGCCCGGGCTGCGGCCGGCGAGGATGTGCGGCAAGCGCGGCATCCACTCCCTGCGCGCCAAGCTGACGCTGGCGAACGTGGGGCTGGTGGCTCTCGGTGTCGCCGTGACGACGGCCGTGAGCCTGATGGGCATGCGGCACTACGTGCTCGACCAGGTCGACGCGGAGCTGGCCAAGTCCCGGGACGCCCTGCGCAGCGCACGGCTGACCATGCGGCAGATCGACGGGCTGAGCGCACTGGCCGTCGTACGTGACCGGCTGCTGCCGCACAGCAACGAGTCGCCGAACCCGGACACGGTGTTCGCGGCGGTCGACCGGCGCGGCACCGTGCTCACCGTCGCCGGCATGGAGCCGACCGGCGTACAGCGGGTGCTCGCCGACGAGGCCGGCGATCCCGCCTCGCTCGCCGCGGACTCGCAGCCGCACGACATCACCCTGCGCGGCGACCCCTACCGGGTGACCGGGGTCGAGCTCGCCGACGGCACCTACGTCCTGCTCGCCAGATCGACCGGTGCCCTGCACAAGGGCGTGGCCAAGGCGCTCAAGCTCGATCTCGCCTTCGGGACCCTGCTGTTGCTGCTGCTGGCCGTACTCACCATGATCAGCGTGAGTCGGCGGATGCGGCCCCTCGAGGACATGGTGGAGACGTCGTCGGCGATCGCCGAGGGTGATCTGACGCGGCGCGTGCCCTCCAGCCACCATCCGACGCAGGAGGTCGAGCAGCTGCGGCTGGCCCTCAACTCCATGCTCCACCAGGTCGAGTCGGCGTACCACACGCGCGAGCGCTCGGCGGAACAGCTGCGTCGGTTCGTCGCGGACGCCTCGCACGAACTGCGCACTCCCCTGTCGGCGATACGCGGCTATCTGCAGTTGCTCGACAAGGGGATGTTGCGTGAGCACTCGGAGCGCGTTCGCGCGTGGCGTCGCATGAACGACGAGGCCGACCGTATGCAGCGGCTGGTCGATGAGCTGCTCTGCCTGGCCCGGCTGGACCAGCAGCCCGAACTGCGCTTCAGGAACGTCGACCTGAGCCGGCTGGTCCGGGACGCCGCCGAGGACCTGCGCGCCCAGCAGCCGGGCCGCCCGGTGTCGGTGGCTGCGGACGGGGCCCTTCTGGTACGGGCCGACGAGTCAGGACTGCGCCAGGTGCTGGGCAATCTGCTGGGGAACGTACGCACCCACACGCCGGCCGACGCGCCGGTGCGGCTGGGCCTGGAGCGGGACGACGGGCTCGTACGGCTGTGTGTTCGGGACGAGGGGCCCGGGCTGGCCGAGGAGGACGCTGCGCGGATCTTCGACCGGTTCTTCCGGGCGGGCGGGGGCGCCGGCAGCGGTCTTGGGATGGCGATCGTGCACGGCGTGGTGACGGCACACGGCGGCGAGGTGTCCGTGCGGACGGAACCGGGGAAGGGGCTGGCGGTGACGGTCACACTGCCGTCGGCGTCGAACGGATGACCGTCACCGCGGTGGCTGCACCAGCGCCCACACCGTCTTCCCGGACGCCCCCCGGTTCCACACTCCCCACGCCGCCGCCAGTGATTCGACGAGGTACAGGCCGCGGCCCGACTCCTCGTCACAGTGCGCGGTTCTCAGGCGTGGCGTCTCGGGACTTTCGTCGGAGACCTCGATGAAGCAGGAGCCGTCGGCGAGCACTGTCACCGCCACCTCGAACTCCCGCTCCATCAGCGGGCCGTGGCGCACGACGTTGGTGGCCAGCTCGGAGACCACCAGGACCACCTCCGCCAGCGACCCGTCCGGATTGTGGCCCCAGGCCGTCAGGTGCTCGTGCACACGGCGGCGCGCGACACCGACCGAGGCCGGGTGCCGGGGCAGCCGGAAGGCGTCGCGTCTGAGCACGTCTGCTCCTCACCCTGTGCACGCCGTGCACACATGGTGCAGCGCCAGGCGGAGCGCGCGCTGTCATGCGGGTCACGTTGACCGCACCGGTTACAGGTGAAGTCGTCCGCGTCGAACCCGGGGTCAGGCGAGCTCGGATCCGGGTGCACCGGCCGCCGCCCACGTACTCGGTGGTCACTGCGTACGCCTGCCATGCCACAACCGGATCAGCGGCACATCACGGGCGGTGGGTGACGCCGTCCCGCGTCACAACCGCCGGGCCCTAGGGATTCCCCCATGCCCCTTCGACCGAGACTCGGAGCACCCACTCCGGGGCGGTTCGTGGCTCCGGGGCCGAAGAAAGGGATTCATATGAAGCGGTTCTTACGCCTGAGTGCCTGCACAGCAGCAGTTCTCGCAGGGGTCTTTGCCTCAGCCCCCGCGGCCCAGGCCGATACCGTCACCACGACGGCCACGGCCGACTACGTATGCGAACAATTGGAGATGAAGCAATTCACCCCCTGGTCCCCGACGATGGCGTTCGGCACCAGCTGCATCGGCCCCGCCATCCCCTCCGAGGGACTGTCGGGCTGGCGCACCATCACCGACGGCACCTACGTCTGGCGCTGCTATAGCTGGTCGGACCAGGGCACGTTCATCCTTGGCATAAGCTGCGAATTCCCGCCATGATTCCCGGCGGGGCGCGGGTGATCCCCGGCAGAATCTTCGTCCGGCGGGGAGCGTGGCCGTCATGGTTTCACAGCGAGTGATGGTCATGCTGACGGGCCGGTCGGCCAACACGCGGCGGCCGGTCCGCTCCGCCCCCGGCAAGCACCTCAAGAATCGGGTTGTTCACGGGCTCTCAGGCTCTGTTGTCCGGCTCTGTTGTCCCCAGGCCCTCAGGCCTGCCGGGACGCCAGCTCCACCACGGTGATGTCGGACGGAGCGCCCACGCGCACCGGCGGCCCCCAGGCCCCGGCCCCCCGGGTCACGTACAGCTGCGTGTCCCCGTAGCGTTCGAGACCGGCCAGCGTCGGGTTGGCGAGGTCCGCGACGAAGTTGCCGGGCCACAGCTGGCCGCCGTGGGTGTGGCCGGAGAGCTGGAGGTCAACGCCGTGCCGTACGGCGTCGTGGATGACGACCGGCTGGTGCGCGAGCAGTACGGCGGTCCGCGCACGGTCCCGGTCGCCGAGCGCCTTCGCGAAGTCGGGTCCGTCGCCCTCGCTGTCGCCCGCGACGTCGTTGACCCCTGCGAGGTCGAAGTACGGCAGCTCGGTCCGGTCGTTCTCCAGGGGGCGCAGCCCGAGTTCCCGTACGTGCTCGACCCACTGCTCGGCGCCCGAGAAGTACTCGTGGTTGCCGGTCACGAAGAACGCGCCGTGCCGTGCCTTCAGCTGGGCGAGCGGGGCCGCGGCGGGGCTGAGGTCCTCGACGCTGCCGTCGACCAGGTCACCGACCACGGCGATGAGGTCGGGCTGGGTGGCGTTGATGGTGTCGACGACCTTCTGGGCGAATCCGCGGCCGAGCACCGGACCGAGGTGGATGTCGCTGACGACGGCGATCCGGTAGCCCTGCGCGGCCCGGGGCAGCTTGGCGAGCGGCACGGTGACGCGCTTGACCTTGGGCCCGCGCAGCACCCCGTAGGTCCCGTATCCGACGGTCCCGACGGCAACGGCCGCGGCGGCTCCGGCGATGACACGTGAGACGAAGAGACGACGGGTGAGGTCACCGGGCGCGTCGCCGGACACGGGTTCGGCGGGCTCGGTGGACTCGGTGGACTCGGTGGACTCGACGGGTTGCGCCGGCTCGGCGGGTTCCGCGGGCTGGTTGGCTGCGGGGGGCTCTGTGGCTGTGGAGGTCTCGGCAGCTTTCGAGGTCTCGGTGGCTACGGCGGATTCGGTGGACACGCCGGACGCGGAGGACCCGGCGGCCACGGTGGGCGCGCCGGAAGTGCCGGGCACGGCGGGGGCGCCAAAAATGCCGGGCACGGCGGAGGCGCCGGAAGCGCGTCCTTGCTCCGGTGCCGGCCCCCCGGGAGCCGGCACCGCCTCCCGTACGACCGTCGCCGTGCGCTTCTCACGGGCGGCGAGACGGCGCAGCACCGGCCGTACCAGCTCGCCCGCCAGCAGCCCCAGCAGGAGGTAAAGCGACAGCGCCAGCCACAGGAAGCCGGGCCACGCCAGGATCTGCTGGAGCGTGAAGGGTGCGCCCCCGCGCTCGGCCACGAAGGCCGCGACCATCAGCAGCGGGCCCCCGGCCACGACGATCGCGCCCGACCGGCGGACCCACCCCGGTCCCCGGGTCGTGTCCCGGAACAGGCGGCCCCAGGCGTACCAATGCAACGCGCCGAACGCGGCGAGCACCGCCAAGATGAACACGATGACCATGAAGGAAGTCCCCTGCTGTATCGGCCGCTACGACGCGCTGCGCATGGCGCGAAGTCCGCGCAACCCAATGACCCCGACGACCGTCCCCAAGACAAAGGACACTACTGCGAGCGTCAGGTGCACCCAGAAATACGCGGTGGGGTCACCGGCGTCGTCGAACGCTAGTCCGCTGCCGTCCTTCCACAGGTTCTTGACGAAAGTGATCCAGATGACCCAACTCCACACCCCGAAGGCGAGCAGGAACCAGGACACGGGGCGGCTGAGCTTCATACGTTCAGTATCGCCGCCGTGCTCCGGGTTCCATGGCCGGGGTGCCGGGCCATGGCCCCGGAGTGGGGAGGGGAACGCGACGCCTCCGCAACACCCATGTACTTTCTCGACCGTGTCTGCCTTGAAAATGACCGCTGCAATGGCGGCCAAGTCCGTGTCGCTGGTGACTTCCGCCACACTTCTGGCCCTTTCCGTAAGCGCCCCCGCATTCGCGGAGGAGAAGCCACCACAGCCGCCGGCCCGGATGTCGACGGTGGGCGGGGCACGGCTCGGCCAGGCGGGCACCCAGGTGACCCTGGGCGGCGGTGCCCCGGTGCTGCCGAAGGGGCTGTCGGCCCGCTCCTGGATCGTCGCCGACGCCGAGTCCGGCGAGGTGCTCGCGGCGCACAACGCGCACTGGCGGCTGGCCCCGGCGAGCACCCTGAAGATGCTGTTCGCGGACACCGTGCTGCCGAAGTTCCCCAAGACCGAGAAGCACAAGGTCGCCGTCACCGACCTGTCCGGCATGGGCCCGGGCTCCAGCATGGTCGGCATCAAGGAGGAGGAGACCTACACGGTCCACGACCTGTGGCTGGGCGTCTTCCTGAAGTCCGGCAACGACGCCGTGCGGGTCCTGTCCGCGATGAATGGCGGGCTCGAGCAGACCGTCAGGGACATGCAGCAGCACGCCGAGGACCTGCAGGCCCTGGACACGCGGGTGGTCAGCCCGGACGGCTACGACGCCGCGGGTCAGGTCTCGTCGGCGTACGACCTGACGCTGATCGCCCGCTCAGGGCTCCAGAAGAAGGACTTCCGCGAGTACTGCTCCACCGTTCGGGCGCAGTTCCCGGGCGAGACCAAGAAGAAGAAGGGCAAGACCACCCGTGAGTCCTTCGAGATCCAGAACACCAACCGGCTGCTGACCGGCGACAACGGCCTCCCCGCGTACCAGGGCATCGCGGGCGTGAAGAACGGCAACACCACCAACGCGGGCGCGACCTTCACCGGTGTCGCCGAGCGCAACGGCAAGGTGCTGCTGGTCACCGTCATGAACCCGGAGAAGAAGGAGAGCAACGAGGTCTACAAGGAGACCGCCAAGCTCTTCGACTGGGGCTTCAAGGCGGCGGGCAAGGTGACCCCGGTGGGCGAGCTGGTGCCTCCCCGAGGGGTGAACACCGGTTCGACGGTGCCGAGCCCCGGGGAATCGGCGTCCTCGGCCGGTGGGTCCGGATCCGGGTCGGCCACCAAGCCCGTGGCGGCCTCGGCCACCGACAAGGCGGCGGGCGGGATGGGCATCGCGCTGGCGATCACCGGCGGTGTGCTGGTCCTGGTCGCCGCCGGAGGCTTTCTGATCAACCGCCGGTGGCCGCTGCCGGATCTGATGCGCCGTCGTCCGCGTCAATGACCTCGTCCGCCGGGTCCTCGTGCTGCGTCGCCGTCCAGGCGGCGCAGAACAGCACCAGCTTCGCCGTGAAGTTGATCCACAGCAGCAGCGCGACGGGCACGCCGAAGGCCCCGTACATGGTTCTCGACGCGACGTCCCGCAGATAGCTGCTGAGAAGCAGCTTGAGGAGCTCGAACCCGACGGCTCCGACGAAAGCGGCCACGAGCAGCCGGCGCCGGGGCGGCTCGACACCGGGCAGCAGGGTCAGGACGTACAGCAGGAGCAGGAAGTCGGCGAGGACCGCCACCGCGAAGGCGGCGACCTGCAACAGGACGCCGCCCCAGCCGTCCTCGTCGATGCCGAGCTGCCGCGTCGTCCAGCCGATCATGGTGGAGGCGACGGCGGAGACGGCCAGGGTGACCACGACCGCACCGCCGAAGCCGACCAGGATCCCCGCGTCCTTCACCTTGGCCAGGACGGGGTTCTCCTCCTCGTCCGGCAGCTCCCAGACCGCGCGCAGGCACTCCCGCATCAAGCCGACCCAGCTGACGCCGGTGAAGACCAGCAGGCCGCCCGCGATGAGACCGACCGTGCCCGCGTTGTCCACCAGACCGCTGATGTCCAGCTGCTCGGAGATGCCCGGGATCTGGTCGGCGATCCTCTCCTCGAGCCTGCGCTGCCGGGAGTCGCTGAGCGTGGCGGCGGCGAGGGCCGCGGCGAGGGTGAGCAGCGGGAAGAGCGCGACGAAGCTGATGAAGGTCATCGCCGCGGCGAGACGGGTCCATTTCACCCGGTCGAGCCGCTCGTAGGAGCGCCATGCGTGCGTGGTCATCAGCCGCGCGAACCAGGGCCCAACCCCGGGGAGCCGTTTCAGCCAGTCCATGATCCGCCGCTGCCCTCCCTTCGCCGGTTCGTCACCCTTTCCGTCCTGCCCCGGCACCTGCGGCGGTATCCGGCGGGACACTGTGCAGGTACCCGGGGCGGGCGGGAGCGTAGCGGTTCGATAGCTGCTTTCCCTCAGGAGGGCCGCCGGAGCGCTTCCGCGGGTTGGGTGGGTCGGTGGGGCCGCCTTACGGGCGGGAGCCCCGCACCGTGGACCCTCACGGGCGGACCTCCGCGGATCCGGTGGACCGGGAGAGCGTCCCCGCTCCGTGATCCAGTTCCCAGTGGACCGGCGGAGCGTCCGCGGGCCTCAGTGGGCCGGGAGTGTGGTGTCGCGCTGCTCGGGTGCGCCGCCCTGTGGGGGCACCACGGTGCCGCCTCCGCCGAAGGCGAACTCGCGCAGCTTGCGCCACACCCCGTCGGCGCCCTGTTCGTAGAGGGCGAAGCCGGTGCAGGGCCACTCGGCCCGGTACTCGGCCAGTTCCTCGAACGCCCGGTCCATCGCCTCGTCGTCGATGCCGTGGGCCACCGTGACATGCGGGTGGTACGGGAACTGCAGTTCGCGTGCGACGGGACCGGAGGCGTCACGTACCTGCTTCTGCAGCCACGAGCATGCCTCCGCCCCCTCGACGACCCGCACGTAAACCACCGGCGACAGCGGGCGGAAGGTGCCCGTCCCGGACAGCCGCATCAAGAAGGACCGCCCGGCCGCCGCCACCTCGGCCAGATGCGCCTCGATGGCGGGGAGTTGGGAGTCGTCGACCTCGGTCGGTGGCAGGAGGGTGACGTGGGTGGGGATGCCGGAAGCCGCGGGGTCGCCGAAGCCCGCGCGCCGCTCCTGGAGCAGGCTGCCGTGTGGCTCCGGGACCGCGATCGACACACCGATCGTTACGGTCCCCACGTCGTCTCCTTTGCAGTGCTGTGTGCTTCTTCTGTGTGGTACGGGCCCAGCCGTGCGCCACATGGGCGCGGGCGGCCCGGTGCCCGCATGGGTGCGGTGTCCCGCAGGGGTGCGGCGCCCGCGCTGACGCGGTGTCCGCACCGACGCGGTGTTCCGTACGGCTTACGACTGTACGGCGGTTCGGCTCGGTACTGCGGCTCGGTACTGCGGCTCGGTCGCGGGCCCCGGTGGTGGGCCACGGTGGTGACGGCTCGGTTCGCCTCGGTTCGGCTCAGTGCTTGGCCGGTAGGAAGCCGACGCGTTCGTACGCCTGGGAGAGCGTCTCCGCGGCGACCGCGCGCGCCTTCTCCGCGCCCTTGGCCAGGATCGAGTCGAGTGTCTCCGGGTCGTCCAGATACTGCTGGGTGCGCTCCCGGAAGGGCGTCACGAACTCGATCATGACCTCGGCGAGGTCCGTCTTGAGCGCACCGTAGCCCTTGCCGGCGTACTTCTGCTCCAGTTCCCCGATACCTGTCCCGGTGAGGGTGGAGTAGATGGTGAGCAGGTTGCTGACGCCCGGCTTGTTCTCGGCGTCGAAGCGGATCACCGTGTCGGTGTCGGTGACCGCGCTCTTGACCTTCTTGGCGGTGGCCTTCGGGTCGTCCAGGAGGTTGATCAGGCCCTTCGGGGTCGACGCCGACTTGCTCATCTTGATCGACGGGTCCTGCAGGTCGTAGATCTTCGCCGTCTCCTTGAGGATGTACGGCGCCGGGACCGTGAACGTCTGTCCGAAGCGGCCGTTGAAGCGCTCGGCGAGGTCGCGCGTGAGCTCGATGTGCTGGCGCTGGTCCTCGCCGACCGGGACCTCGTTGGCCTGGTACAGCAGGATGTCCGCGACCTGAAGGATCGGGTAGGTGAAGAGGCCCACCGAGGCTCGGTCGGCGCCCTGCCTGGCGGACTTGTCCTTGAACTGGGTCATACGGGAGGCCTCGCCGAAGCCGGTGAGGCAGTTCATGATCCAGGCGAGCTGCGCGTGCTCGGGGACGTGGCTCTGCACGAACAGGGTGCACCGCTCCGGGTCGAGCCCCGCGGCGAGCAGCTGGGCGGCGGCGAGCCGGGTGTTGGCGCGCAGCTCCGCGGGGTCCTGCGGAATGGTGATCGCGTGCAGGTCGACGACCATGTAGAAGGCGTCATGGGTCTCCTGCAGCGCCACCCACTGACGGACGGCGCCGAGGTAGTTGCCGAGGTGGAACGAGCCCGCGGTGGGCTGGATCCCGGAGAGCACGCGAGGACGGTCTGAGGCCATGCGGCCATTCTCTCAGGTGCGGCCGGGAGGTCTGGAACAGGTGGGAACCGATGCCGCCCCGGCGGTGTAACAACTATGTGAGGACGCGGGAGGGGGGCCGCATCGTCGTAGACGAGGCCACGGTGATCGCGCGGGTACGGGCCGGTGATCCGGAGGCGTACGCGCAACTGGTGCGCGCCCACACGGCCATCGCGATCAGGGCGGCCAGGGCACTGGGGGCGGGCGCGGACGCGGAGGACGTGGTGCAGCAAGCGTTCTTCAAGGCCTACTGCTCGCTGGGGCGCTTCCGCGACGGCTCGGCGTTCAGACCGTGGCTGCTGTCGATCGTCGCCAATGAGACGAGGAACACAGTACGGACGGCGGCGCGCCAGCGGACGCTGGCCGGCCGGGAGGCGGCCTACGCGGAGGCCGAGCCGCTGATACCGGAATCGGCGGACCCCGCGGTGGCGGCAGTGGAGACGGAGCGCCGGACCGCGCTGCTCAGCGCCCTGGAGCGGCTGAGCGAGGACCACCGGCTGGTCGTCACCTACCGCTACCTGCTGGAGATGGACGAACCGGAGACCGCCGAGGCCCTGGGCTGGCCGCGCGGGACGGTGAAGTCCCGGCTCAGCCGGGCCCTGCGGAAACTGGAGAAGTTGCTGCCGGATTTCCAGCCTCGGAAAGGGGGTGATGAGCATGAGTGAGCAGGATGAGGGGCGATTTCCGGACGACCGCGCGCCGGGTGACGCCGGAAGTGGGCGCGGGCGCGCGGGTGGTCCGGGTGGACCAGGTGGTTCGGGCGGTCCCGGCCGTCCGGGTGGACCGGGCCGTCCGGGTGGACCGGGCGAGGGCGAGGGTGTCCGGCTGTCCGAGGAGCTTCGTGCGCTCGGGCGGTCGCTGGGGCCACCGGGTCCGACGGAGACGGAGGCGATGGTCGAGCGGGTGCTGGACCGGATACGCGCTGAGCGGGTGCCTGTCCCGGTGGCCGAGCCGCCGGGCGCCCGTTCTTGGGTCCGTTCGCTGCGTCGGTGGGCGCGGCGGTTCCGGCGTTCGCTGATCGCCGCTCTGTGCGGGCTGCTGACCGTGCTCGTGCTCACGCCTCCGGTGCGGGCGGCGGTCTCCGAGTGGTTCGGCTTCGGCGGGGTCGAGGTGCGTCAGGATCCCTCGGCCGTGCCCTCTCCGGGATCGACCGTGCCCGGCTGTGGGCCCGCGGTGGTGTCCCTGGTGGAGGCCGAGCGGCGGGCGGGGTTCAAGCCGCTGGTGCCCGAGGCCCTGGGAACCCCGGACGCGGTGACGGTGACCCGGGAGCCGAAGAACCGGTTTTTGATCAGCCTGTGCTGGCGGGAGCGGGGGCGGACGATACGGCTGGACGAGTTCCCTGCCCAGCTCAGCCCCGGTTTCACCAAGTTCGTGCCGGAACCGCCGGAGCCGGTCACGCTGCGTGGCGCGGACGGCGGCAGCGATGAGGCGTACTGGATCGCCCGGCCGCACAACCTCCGCCTCTGGCTGATGGACAGCGGCGGCGACTTCTTCGTCCGCGCGGAGCGACCGGCCGAGTCCACGCTGCTGTGGGTGCACGGGAGCGAGCTGACCCTGCGGCTCGAGGGAGTGACGTCCCGGGAGCGGGCGGTGGGCATTGCGGAGTCACCGCTCCGCTAGGTCCTGTCGTCCAATTCCCGTCGTCCGCCCGGAGGCGGGCCGCGCGGCGTCAGGTGCGCGCTCTGGGGGCCCCGGCCGGAGGCTGGCGGAGTGCCGGGCGGAAGTCCTCGTACTGGATGTACTTGGGTTTTCGCCCGGTGCGGCGAGTGGGGGTCCCCCTGCTCGGAGAGCTTGGGGGCGGGCATGGCGTCGCGCGGCAGACGGGAATTTGACGACAGGGCCTAGCACTGCCCGACGGGGCCGGAACGGGAAGCCGCCGGAAACCCTTGACGGTACAGCTCCGTCAGCCGCTCGGGGAGAGCTGCGGGAAGGTCGCGGGCGGGCCGCAGGAAAGCCTCCGCGGGGCCACGGGACAGCCGCGGGAAAGCCTCGGGAGGGCCGCGGAAAAGTCGTGGGAAATCGGTGGCTTCGGGTGGGAACCCCGGCGGGTCGGGCGGTGTACCAGGAATGACACACCGGGTGCGGACGGGCCGCACCCCGACCGGTTGGGGGGTCGTATGCACAGGCACAGGGTTCGTGAACTGGCGGCGGCAGGCGGGGCGTTGGCACTGGCTCTGGTGCTGCTGGGTGCGTCGTGGGCGTGGGCCGGCGGGCCGACGAGCGTGCTGCTGGTATCGCCGACCAGTTCGAAAACCGCGTCGCTCTACACCACCGAGGAGGACTACGACAGGCTGCGGGTTCTGCTCGACGAGAAGGCCGACGACCCCGGCAGCGAGCCGGCACCGCGGGACGGCGAGGACCTGGGCTACCAGATCAACGTCACCTGGCTGATCCACGACGTGTCACCCTGGCGGACGGACCAGGTGTTCCCGGACCCCCCGGGCGGGGACGGGATCTGGATACGCACGGTGATCAATCATTCGGGGAACGCGGACCGCGCCCCGGCGGGCATCTGGCACAAGGCACGGAACGCCGCCGAGCTGGGCTCGCTGCTGACGAAGCTCGATGTCATGGGTGAGGGCTCGTCGGTGTCGTCCCCGCCGCCCGTCTCTCCTTCGGCTTCCGCTGCTCCCCTGAAGGCCACGGCGAGCTCGGACGACGGCACCGACTGGTGGTGGGCCATACCCGGGCTGGTCGCCGGGGCGGCGTTGGCGCTCCTGCTGCGACCGCTGGCCGGTCGCCTGGCGGGTTATGCGAGGGAGCGGTAGTCGTGACGGTGAGCAGCGCGGTCGACACGGGTTGGGGCGTGACCGACGAGGTGGGACACGCCGCGCGGCGGCCCGGCTGTGGGCCGGAGCGGCCGCGCGGCGAGTGAGCCGACCGGTCAGCCGAGGTCGATCTCGGGGTACAGCGGGAAGCCGGCCACCAGGTCGCTGGCGCGGCGGGAGATCTCGTCGGCGATCTTCGGGTCCAGGATGTGCTGGGCCTTGGAGGGAGCGCCCTTGGCGGTGGTGCCGGGCTCGGCGGTGGTCAGAACCCGGTCGATCAGGGCGGCGATCTCGTCCATCTCGGCGGTGCCCAGGCCACGCGTGGTGAGGGCCGGGGTGCCGATGCGGATCCCGGAGGTGTACCAGGCCCCGTTGGGGTCGGCCGGGATGGCGTTGCGGTTGGTGACGATCCCCGATTCGAGCAGGGCGGACTCGGCCTGGCGGCCGGTGAGGCCGTAGGAGGTGGCGACGTCGATCAGGTTGAGGTGGTTGTCGGTGCCGCCGGTGACGAGGGTGGCGCCCCGGCGCTTCAGACCCTCCGCGAGGGCACGGGAGTTGTCGACGACGGCCTGGGCGTAGTCACGGAACTCGGGGCGGCGGGCCTCGGCCAGGGCCACGGCCTTGGCGGCCATGACGTGCGGGAGGGGCCCGCCGAGGACCATGGGGCAGCCGCGGTCGACCTGGTCGGCGAGGGACTCGTCGCACAGGACCATGCCGCCCCGGGGTCCGCGCAGCGACTTGTGCGTGGTGGTGGTGACGATCTGGGCGTGCGGTACGGGGTCGAAGTCCCCGGTGAGCACCTTGCCGGCGACGAGACCCGCGAAGTGGGCCATGTCGACCATGAGCGTGGCGCCGACCTCGTCGGCGATCTCGCGCATGATCCGGAAGTTCACCAGACGGGGGTAGGCGGAGTAGCCGGCGACGATGATCAGCGGCTGGAACTCGCGGGCGCTGGCGCGCAGGGCCTCGTAGTCGAGGAGGCCGGTGGCGGGGTCGGTGCCGTAGGAACGCTGGTCGAACATCTTGCCGGAGATGTTCGGGCGGAAGCCGTGGGTGAGGTGGCCGCCGGCGTCCAGGGACATGCCGAGCATGCGCTGGTTGCCGAAGGCCTGGCGGAGTTCGGCCCAGTCGGCCTCGGAGAGGTCGTTGACGTTGCGGACACCGGCCCGCTCCAGGGCGGGGGCCTCGACGCGCTGGGCGAGGACGGCCCAGAAGGCGACGAGGTTGGCGTCGATGCCGGAGTGGGGCTGGGCGTAGGCGTGGGCGGCGCCGAAGAGTTCGCGGGCGTGTTCGGCGGCGACGGACTCGACGGTGTCGACGTTGCGGCAGCCGGCGTAGAAGCGGCGGCCGACGGTGCCCTCCGCGTACTTGTCGCTGAGCCAGTTGCCCATGGTCAGCAGGGTGGCCGGGGAGGCGTAGTTCTCGGAGGCGATCAGCTTGAGCATCTCGCGCTGGTCGGCGACTTCCTGGCCGATCGCGTCGGCGATCCGGGGCTCCACGCCGCGGATCACTTCGAGAGCACTGCGGAAGGCGGTGGACACGGTGGAAGGATGCTCTGGCAGGTCGGGCATGACGGCCTCCGTCGACGTGGCGTTCGCTCGCGGTTCGGCCCAGGCGCACGGCACACAGTTCGCGGGCCGCTCCCCGATGGTCGGTCCCATCCCAGCGCGCCAGTCACGGCCCGCGGGCCAGCCTACCCGGCGTCCCGGACCGCGGGTTTCCCCGGTCCACCATGCGGGCGACTCTGCACTGCGCCGGCGGGCGAGGTGGGGGCCGAGGCGGTTGGCGCGCGCACTCGAGCGGGTGGCACAACGACCATGGGCGGCCCAAGTACAGGCCGCCAGTACAGGGCCGCAGCGGTTACGGCAGCACTCCGAGCAAGGCCTCCAGTGCCCCCGTCCAGGCGTGTTCCGGTGGTGTTCCGTAGCCGACGACCAGGGCGTCGCGCGGTTCGGTGAGGAGGGCGTCGGGGTGACGGTAGTGGTCCAGTCCGTGTACCGCGAGCCCCTGCCAGGCGGCGGAGCGCACCACCGGCCGCTCCGTGCCGGGCGGCAGCCGCAGCACCGCGTGCAGCCCGGCCGCGATCCCGGTGGCGCGGACCTCGGGGGCGTGCTCGGCCAGGGCCGCGACCAGGGCGTCGCGGCGGCGCCGGTAGCGGAGGCGGGTGGCGCGGATGTGCCGGTCGTAGGCGCCGGAGGTGATGAACTCGGCGAGCGTCAGCTGGTTCAGTGCGCTGCAGGACCAGTCGGTGCCGCCCTTCACGGCGAGGACCTCGTCGAGGAGGGCGGGCGGGACCACCATCCAGCCGAGACGCAGCCCGGGGGCGAGCGACTTGCTGGCGGTGCCGAAGTAGACGACCCGGTCCGGGTCCAGACCCTGCAGGGCGCCGACCGGCTGGCGGTCGTAGCGGAACTCGCCGTCGTAGTCGTCCTCCAGGACCACCCCACCGGTCCGCCGCGCCCAGTCGACGACGGCCGCCCGCCGTTCGGGGCGCAGGGGCACGCCCGTGGGGAACTGGTGCGCGGGGGTGAGCAGCACGGCGGGGGCCGCCAGGTCCTCCACCCCGGGTCCCGAGTTCGTCGAGGCCCAGCGGAGTCGTCCGCAGACCCGTCCTGACCAGCAGGCCCCAGTGGGCGTCCAGGCCGTAGGACTCCACCGCGATCTCATGGACTCCGCGTTGCCGCAGTGCCCGGCTGAGGAGCATCAGGCCGTGGGCGAATCCGGCGGAGATCACGATCCGCTCCGGATCGGGGCGGACTCCGCGGGCGCGGGACAGGTAGTCCGTGAGGGCCGCGCGCAGTTCTGGTCGGCCACGGGGATCGCCGTAGCCGAGTGCCTCGTTGGGGGCCGCGGTCAGGGCCCGGCGGGCGGCCTTCAGCCACTCCGTGCGGGGGGAGGAGCCGAGGTCCGGCGCCCCGGGGACCAGATCGTAGGCGGGTCGGCCGGGAGTACGGGCCGGGGTGGTCGGGCCGGTCGCCGGGGACACGACGGTCCGTTCGGCCACCCGGGTGCCCGAGCCCTGGCGCGCGGTGAGCCAGCCCTCGGCGACAAGGTCGGTGTATGCGTCGGCGACGGTGTTGCGCGCCATGCCCAGGTCGGCGGCCAGGGAACGGGAGGAGGGCAGCCGGGTGCCGGGGGCCAGCCGACCGGTGCGGACCGCCTCCCGGAGCGCGCCGGTCAGTCCGCGGCGCAGACCGGTGCCGGTCGGTTCCAGGTGCAGGTCGACGCCCAAAGTGGCCCAGCGTTTCGCCATGGAAATGGACCATACCCCTGGGCCGAACCGCACGTACGGTGGTCCGCATGACGACGGATCACGCCCCCGAACCCACACCCCGGGTGAGTCACCGGATCCCGATCCCGCGGGAAGTGCGGGGTGGGTGAACGCGGAGTGGTGAACAAGGTCGAGGTGTTCCGCGCCCTCCACCACGGCAGGACTCCGGACGACCCCCTCGTGCTGCCCGGCCCCTGGGACGCGGCCGCCGCGCGCGTCCTCGCCGAGACCGGCTTCCCCGCGCTCGCGACACCCAGCGCCGGGATCGCGGACTCGCTCGGCTACACGGACGGGGGCGTGCCCGCCGAGGAGATGTTCGCGGCCGTCGCGCGGATCGCCCGGGCCGTCGACGTGCCGGTCTCGGCGGACCTCGAGGACGGCTACGGGCTCGCGCCGAAGGAACTGGTGGATCGGTTGCTGGAGACGGGCGCCGTGGGCTGCAACCTGGAGGACTCGCACCGGGGTGTCCTCAAGGATCCGCGGCAGCACGCCGACTGGCTCGCGGAGGTACGGGCCGCCGCGGGCGACCGGCTGTTCCTCAACGCCCGGATCGACACTTTCGCACGAGGCGTCGCCGATCCCGAACGAGCCCTGGAACGGGCCGCGTTGTACGTCGCCGCCGGCGCCGACTGCGTGTACCCGATCCACGCCCCGGCCGGCAGGCTGCCGCTGCTGCGGGCCGGGATCCGGGGGCCGATCAACGTCATGGGACGACTGGACGGGGAAGGCCCCTCGCCCACCGAACTCGGTGAACTCGGGGCCAGCCGGGTCACGTTCGGGCCGGGGCTCCAGCGACGCGCGGTGGCCGTGCTGCGCGATATCGCGGCGGGGCTGCGTTGAGACGCCGTGCCTGGGCCGCCCCTGCGCCGCGCCGGACCGGCCCAACTGGGGCCCTGCGCCCTGCCGGACGGCCCAACGCGGGGCCCTGCGCCATACCGGACCGCCCTGCGCGGCACCGGGCCGGCCCTGCGCGTACCGGACCGGACCGGTGCGCCACCGGACCGCCCCTGCGCCGGTCCGTCAGGACAGCCACTTCCTCCACACGGACTCGTGACCGTCCACCCACTTCTTCGCCGCCTCCTCCGGTGTCATCTTCTGGTCGGCGATCAGCAGCGAGACCTGGTTCTGGTCCTCCGTGGTCCACTCGAAGTTCTTCAGGAAGGCCGCCGCCCGGCCGCCGGAGCGGGCGAACTTCGCGTTGAGGTACTTCTGGAGGGGCGTGTGCGGGTAGGCGCACGCGACCTTCTCGGGGTCGGCGTCGCAGCCCTCCTTGTACGGCGGCAGCTTCACCTCCGTCATGGGAACCTTCCGGAAGAGCCACTGCGGGGCGTACCAGTACGTGAGGAAGGGCTTCCGCTCCTTCGCGAACTGCCTGATCTGGGTGATCTGCGCCGCCTCGGAACCGGCGAAGACGACCTGGTAGTCGAGGTCCAGATTCTGCACCAGCGCCTTGTCGTTGGTGACGTAGGACGGGGAGCCGTCCAGCAGCTGGCCCTTGCCGCCGCTCTCCGGGGTGCGGAGCTGGTCGGCGTACTTGTTCAGGTTCTTCCAGTTCGTGACGTCCGGGTGTGCCTTGGCGAAGTACGTGGGCACGAACCAGCCGATGTGGCCGGTGACCCCGAGGCCGCCGCCGCGGGCGATGGTCTTCTTGTCGGCGACGTAGCGCTGTTCCTGCTCCGGGTGGCCCCAGTCCTCCAGGATCGCGTCGACACGGCCCTGGCTGAGCGCGTCCCACGCCGGCACCTCGTCGACCTGGACGGTGTCGACGCGGTAGCCCAGTTCGTGTTCGAGGAGGTACTGCGCCACCGCCACATTTGCCTGAGCGCCCACCCAGGACTGCACGGACAGCGTCACGGTCCTGGCGCCCTGGGCGTTCGCGAAGGGCGAGGTCTGCTTGGTCATGTCGGCGGCGCCGCAGCCGGTGAGCACCAGCAGGGAGCAGCCGGCCGCCATCACGGCCTTCGTACGCGTACGCATGTCACGCTCCCTCTTTCGCGCGCCGCTGAGTCGGCTGGGTCACCCGGTCGAGCATCAGACCGAGGCAGACGATGGCCGCTCCGGCGACCAGACCGGTCGCCAGGTCGCCCTGGGCGAGCCCGAAGACGACGTCGTAGCCGAGGGCGCCACCGCCGACCAGGCCGCCGATGATGACGACGGCGAGGACCAGCACCACGCCCTGGTTGACGGCGAGCAGCAGGGCCGGCCGGGCCAGCGGCAGCTGGACCTGGCGCAGTTGCTGTCCGCTGCCGGCGCCGAGCGAGCGCGCGGACTCGAGTGCGGCCGGGTCGACCGAGCGCAGCCCCTGGGTCGTGATGCGGACGACGGCGGGCAGCGCGTAGACGACGGCCGCGGCGACGGCGGGTGCGCGGCCAACACCGAACAGGGCCACCACCGGGATCAGGTACACGAACTGCGGCATCGTCTGGAAGACGTCCAGGACGGGGCGCAGCAGCCGTTCGACGCGTGCGCTGCGGGCCGCCGCGACGCCCGTCGCGAACCCGAGCACCAGCGTCACGGCGACCGCGGCGAGGACCTGGGACAGCGTGTCCAGCGACGGGTTCCACAGCCCGAGCACACCGATCGCGGCCATCGCGAGGACCGCGGTCAGGGCGGTGCGCCAGGTGCCGATGAGCCAGGCCAGCGCCGCGACGATCAGCAGGACCGACCACCAGGGCAGCCACTGCAGTCCGTCGCGCAGCGGATCGAGGACCCAGGTGGTGAAGTGGCCCGCCCAGTCGGCGGTGCCGCCGATGTAGGGCACGCCGGAGTAGAGGTGCGCGGTCATCCAGTCGACGGCGCGGTTCACCGGCTCGGCGATGTTCACGGCCCAGGGCTCGGGCCATTCCAGTCGGCCGGTGAAGCGGCCCGCGAGGGCGACCGCCACGGCCGCCAGGAGGGCGAGCGCCCACCGCGTCGCACCGCCGCGCGAGTCGTCGAGCGCGGCCGCCGCTCCCGTCACCCGGTCCAGCACGACCGCCAGCAGCACGATCGGGATGCCCGCGGCGAGCGCGGCGCCGACGTCCACGGAGGCCAGTGCCTGGTAGACCCGGTCACCGAGGCCGCCCGCCCCGATCACCGACGCGATGACCGCCATGGACAGGGCCATCATGATGGTCTGGTTGACGCCGAGGAGGAGTTCCTTGCGGGCCAGTGGGATGCGCGCGGTCAGCAGTCGCTGGGGGCCGGTCGCACCCAGGGACGCCACCGCCTCCATCACGCCCCGGTCCGCGTCGCGCAGTCCCAGCGCGGTGAGCCGGGCCATGGGCGGGGCCGCGTAGACGACGGTGGCGAGGACTGCCGCCGGGACGCCGATGCCGAAGACGAGCACGACCGGCAGGAGGTAGGCGAAGGCCGGCAGCACCTGCATGGTGTCCAGGACGGGACGCAGCGCCCGGTGCGTGCGGTCCGAGAGCCCCGCCGCGAGACCGAGCACCGCCCCCACGACCACGGAGGCCGCGACGGCGATCACCATCAGCGCGAGGGTCTGCATGGTGGGGATCCACATGCCGAGCAGTCCGCAGGCGAGGAACGCGACCGCCGTGCCCAGCGCCAGGCGCACGCCGGCGACCCGCCAGGCGACGGCCGCCGACACGGCCGTGACGCCGGCCCAGCCCGCGGCGAGCAGGACGAGGTAGACGGCGCGCACGGAGAGGACGACCGCGTTGCTGATGTGGCCGAAGAAGTAGAGGAACAGCGGGTGGCCGTCCCGGTTGTCGATGATCCAGTCGCTGGCCCGGCCCAGGGGTTCGGAGAGGTCCACGGTGAGGGCGTCCGGCCAGGTGCCGCTCGCCCAGCGGGCGTTGGCCAGCGGCACGAGGACGGCCGCCGCCACGGCCAGGAGGGCGAGCTTCGCCGTGGCCCGGTGCTTGAGGAAGCCGGGTATGCCGGTGCGCGGGAGGGCAGCACTGACGGTGGCCATCAGCCGACCCCCTCACCGGGCTCGGCACCGGTGTCCTGGTCCGGCGCCGCGGGTGCCGGTGCCGCGGGCCGGGGAGCGGCGGACGCCGCGGGGCCCGGGGCCGCACGGTCCGCTGCCGCTGGGCCCAACGCAGCGGGGTCCGCAGTCGCCGGGCCCAGGGCCGCACGGTCCTGCACCGCCGTGCCCAGCGCCGCGCGGGCCCGTGCCGCCGCGTGGGCCACGCGTGCCTCCGCCGCCGCCTCAGCGTCGGTCCCGCTGTGAGCGGACGCGGCGGCCGTCCCCGCCACCACTCCCAGCAGGGTCTCCGGGTCCACGATCCCGAGGCAGCGTCCGTTGTCCACGACCCGGGCCGGCATGCCCGCCCGGGCCACCGCTTCGATGGCCTCGGAGACCGTGGCGTCCGGGGACACCGCCGGTCCGCCGCCCGCCTCCTCCGCGGCGGCGGCCCGCATCGCGGTGCGGACCGTCATGACCTGCTCGCGCGGCACCTCTCGTACGAACTCGCGTACGTAGTCGTCCGCGGGCGAGCCGACGATCTCCTCGGGGGTGCCCAGCTGCACGATCTCGCCGTCGCGCATCAGGGCGATGCGGTCGCCGAGTTTGAGGGCCTCGTTCAGGTCGTGGGTGATGAACACCATCGTGCGGCCCTCCTCGCGGTGCAGCCGGACGACCTCGTCCTGCATGTCGCGCCGGATCAGCGGGTCGAGGGCGCTGAACGGCTCGTCGAAGAGCAGGACCTCGGGGTCGACGGCCAGTGCCCGGGCCAGTCCCACACGTTGCTGCTGGCCGCCGGAGAGCTGGGCTGGGCGGCGTTGTTCCATGCCCTCCAGACCCACCTTCTCGACGACCTCCTGAGCCTTGGCGCGCCGCTCGCTCCTGCCGACGCCCTGGATCTCCAGGCCGTAGGCCACGTTGTCGAGGACGGAGCGGTGCGGCAGCAGGCCGAAGTGCTGGAAGACCATGGCGGCTCGGTGACGGCGCAGTTCGCGCAGCCGGGTCTTGTTCATGGCGAGCACGTCCTCGCCGTCGATGGCGAGCGTGCCGCAGGTCGGCTCGATCAGCCGGGTCAGACAGCGCACCAGCGTGGACTTGCCGGAGCCGGACAGGCCCATGACGACGAAGACCTCGCCCTTGCGCACGTCGAAGCTGACATCGCGGACGGCGGCGGTGCAGCCGGTGCGGGAACGCAGTTCGGCGGGGGCGAGCTCGGTCAGCTCCGGGTCGGCGGGGACCCGGTCGGCCTTCGGTCCGAAGACCTTCCACAGCCCGTCCACCGAGAACACGGGGGCGTCCGCCGTAGCGGTCGGGGCGTTGGTCGTGGTCATCACGCGGCACCCTCCACCAGGTCGGCGCACTTCTCACCGACCATGAGGACCCCGATCATCGGGTTCACGGCGGTCATGGTCGGGAAGACGGATGCGTCGGCGACACGGATTCCGTCCAGGCCTCGGATGCGCAACTCCGGGTCGACGACTGCGAGTTCGTCGGAGCCGTCGCCCATGCGGCAGGTGCCCGCCGGGTGGTACACGGTGTGCGCGACCTTGCGGGCGTACTCGCTGAGTTCCTCGTCGCTCCTGATGCCCGGCCCCGGACACACCTCCCGTTTCAGCCAGTTGGCCAGCGGCTCGGTCCTGGCGATCTCACGCGCGATGCGGATGCCGTCGACGAGGGTGCGGGCGTCGTAGTCGTCCTCGTCGGTGAAATAGCGGAAGTCGAGGGCGGGTTTGACGGACGGGTCCGGGCTGGTCAGGTAGAGCCTGCCGCGGCTCCTGGGCTTGGGGATGTTCGGGGTCATGGAGACCCCGTGCGCGGGGCGTCGATAGCCCAGGCGTTCGGGATTGTCCGTGAAGGGGACCTGGTAGAAGTGGAACATCAGGTCGGGTCCCGGCTGTTCGGGATCGCGTCGTACGAAAAGGCCGGCGTCGGAGTCCATCGCGGAGTTCTCGGGGATTGGACCGTCGGTCTCCCAGACGATCACCGACTCGGGGTGGTCGAGCAGGTTCTCGCCGACGCCCGGCAGATCGTGGACGACGGGGATGCCGAACTTCTCCAGGTCCGCGCGCGGCCCGATGCCGGAGTGCAGCAGCAGCCGCGGGGAGTCCACCGCGCCCGCGCACAGCAGGACCTCGTGGCGGGCCCGTACGAGGGTCT
Source organism: Streptomyces cavernae (assembly GCF_004023625.1). GTDB lineage: Bacteria > Actinomycetota > Actinomycetes > Streptomycetales > Streptomycetaceae > Streptomyces > Streptomyces cavernae. The sequence goes on from NZ_RPDJ01000016.1 coordinate 64,882, forward strand.
CCTCGCCGTCCTTGGTGCGGACGTGCACGCCCCGCGCCCGGGTGCCGTCCACGTCCAGCCGGAACGCCCAGGTCTCCAGCCACAGATGGAGGTTGGGCCGGTCCAGGAACGGGTGGAGGTAGGCCACCGACGCCGACGACCGCTTGTTGTCCTCCGGGTGGTACGCGAGGTCGAAGAAGCCGACGCCCTCGGTGAACGGCTTGGCGTTGAAGCCCTCCACGCGCGGCACGCCGAGCGCGGTCTGGGCGGCGTCCACGAAGTCGCGGGCGACGGCGTTGCGGTCCTTCTCGTCGACCGGGACGATGTTGTTGCGCAGCCGGGCGTAGTACGCCTCCATCGGAACGGCGCCCCAGCCCTTGGCGCCGGCAGCCTCCCACTCGTCCCAGTCGGACGGCAGCGGCTTGAACGCGATGAGCGTGTTGTGCGAGGAGCAGCCGCCGAGAACACGGGCGCGGCTGTGCCGGATGTGCGAGTTGCCGCGCGGCTGGGCGGTGGTCGGGTAGTCATAGTCGAGTTCGCCGCCGAGCAGGCCCATCCAGCGGCGCAGGGTCAGGACGTCCTCCCGGTCGACGTCGCTCGGGCCGCCCTCGATGACGGCGACCGTGACCTCCGGGTTCTCGGTCAGCCGGGAGGCGATGACGGAGCCCGCCGTGCCGCCGCCGATGACGACGTAGTCGTACATTTTCTGATGCTCGGACCTGTCGGACATGTGGGGGTGCTCCTCTTGGTCATGCAAGGTGCTGCGCGTCATGACGGGTCGCGCGGGGGGGGACGCGTCGTCGAGCCCGTCCGCGGGGACCGGTCGTACGGTGACCTGTCGTGCGGACGCGATCCCGTCCGGGGAATGGGTTGTGCTGCCGCGGGCACGTCCGGGGACCGGTCGTGCGGCCGCGTGACTCAGCCCGCGAACCAGCGCACGGGCTTGGGCCGGAGGTTGTGGTACACGTGCTTGGCCTCGCGGTACTCGGCGAGCCCGGCCGGGCCCAGTTCGCGGCCGACTCCGCTCTTTCCGAAGCCGCCCCACTCCGCCTGGGGCAGGTAGGGGTGGAAGTCGTTGATCCATACGGTGCCGTGGCGCAGCCGTCCGGCGACCCGGCGGGCGCGGCCCGCGTCGGCGGTCCAGACGGCGCCGGCGAGCCCGTACTCGGTGTCGTTGGCGAGGGCGACGGCCTCATCCTCGGTGCGGAAGGTCTCGACGGTGAGGACGGGCCCGAAGACCTCCTCACGGACGACCTTCATACCGCGGTGGCACCGGTCGAGGACGGTCGGCTCGTAGAAGTAGCCGGTGGCGGGCCGCGCGGACGACGGTTCGGGGCGTCGGCCGCCGGCGCGCAGGACCGCGCCCTCGACGAGCGCGGACGCGACGTACGCCTCGGTCTTCTCCCGCTGCTGCTCGGACACCAGCGGCCCGCACTCGACGCCCTGCTCGGTGCCGCGGCCGAGCCGGATCCGCTCGGCGCGGCGGGCGAGTTCGGCGACGAACCTGTCCCGCACGGACTCCTCGATGATGAGGCGTCCGCCCGCGGAACAGACCTGGCCGCTGTGGATGAACGCGGCGTTGAGGGCCTGGTCGACGGCGGTGTCGAAGCCCTCGTCGGTGGCGCAGGCGTCCGCGAAGACGACGTTGGGGTTCTTGCCGCCGAGTTCCAGGGCGACCTTCTTGACGCCTTCGGCGGCGGCCCGGGCGACCTTGGTGCCGGAGACCAGACCGCCGGTGAAGGAGACCAGGTCGACGCCGGGGTGCTCGGCGAGCCGGGCGCCCACCGACTGCCCCGGGCCGGTCACGATGTTGGCGACCCCGGCGGGCAGTCCGGCCTCCACGAGCAGTTCGATCAGGGCTACGGTGGTCAGCGGGGTGATCTCGCTGGGCTTGATCACGAAGGAGTTCCCGGCTGCGAGTGCGGGTGCCACCTTCCAACTCGCCTGCAGCAGCGGGTAGTTCCAGGGGGTGATCAGCGCGCAGACGCCGACCGGTTCATGCACGACCACGCTGTGGACGTCCGGTGAGCCGGCGTCCACGACTCGGCCCGCGCCCTCCGCCGCCACGAGGTCGGCGAAGTAGCGGAAGGCGTCGGCCACACAGTCGATGTCGACGCGGCCCTCCTCGACGGTCTTGCCCGCGTCCCGGCTCTCCAGCAGCCCCAGCTCTTCGCGGTCGCGTACGAGGAAATCGGCGACGCGGCGCAGTAGGGCGGCACGCTCGGCGGCCGGTGTCCGGGGCCATGCGCCCTCGTCGAAGGCCCGGCGGGCGGCCTCGACCGCGGTGTCCGCGTCCTTCTCGTCACCCTCCGCCACCACGGCGAAGGACCGGCCGTCCGCAGGGTCGAGGATCTCGCGCGTGGCCCCGGAGGCGGCACTTCGCCACGCTCCGTCCACATGGATCGTCTGCTGCGCTTCTCGTCCCGACATGCGCCGTCGCCTTTCCTTCCCGTTCACATCCGCAGATCACACGGATGTGACCCACGTAGGCGGCGTGCGCCTGCCCGGGCGACGGCGAAGCATGCGCGAACGGTGACCGAAAGTGTGCCGCATCACTTGACGGCCTCGCACGGCGATCGGCCTCGACGGCTTCGGTGCGCCTCTCAGTCGGCGTACGCCACGGCGTCCTTCTGCAGTTGCACGGCCGCCAGGAGGCTCAACTGCGGCTCCGCCCTGCGCAGCTCTTTGAGCGCATCGAGCGATGCGGGGTCTCCCGTGAATCCGACGGCGGCCAGCCGGGAGCTCACCCAGCGGGCGCGCAGTTGTGCTTCGGAGGCTGCCGCGGTGGACTCGACGAGCGCGGCGGCTCGTTCCAGGGCCGGGCGGTCCTCGGGCGAGGCCTCGGCGAGCGCTTCGCGCAGGGCCGCCGCGACGACGTCCGAGTCCCGGACGAGCAGTACGTAGTCGTTCTTCTTGTTCAGTCCCAGCATGTGGATCATGCTGGGACTCGGATCCCTTGCTACTCAAGCAACTTGAGGAGTTTCAGAGGCTGGGCCGCCGATCCGCTCGGCAGGTCCGGCGACTGCGCGGCGGAGGCTCCGGAGACCTTGACCATTCGTGTCGCCTCAGCACACTCCGCCGAGGCAGAAGGAGCCGACCGCCGTTTCGAGGACCTCCCGCTGCTCGGGCCACGCGTCGGCCGGCCCGGAGGCAAGCACGACGTAGAGTTCACCGGCGTCGGCGTCGGCGTGGATGACGCGGTCCAGGGTGCGCAGTTCCAGCCCCCACTTCTCGCTCCGGGAGGAGTAGTCCAGCTCGGCCGCCTCGCCCCGGTCGTCGGCGACGCCGGCCAGGCTGTTGCGCCGATAGTCCGGAGCCCGCTGCTTCAGGTCCTTCTCGGCGGTCCTGAGCGTGCCCAGCGGGGTGGCGTCCGGCTCGGTGACCCGGAAGACCTGCAGATAGCGCGGTCCACCGCCGGGCTCCTCGTAGAAGTACACGGTGACACCCTCGAGTCCGGACTGCGTCCGCTGCTGCCAGCTCTCCGGTACGACGATGTCGAACTCTCCTTCGGAGACGGCCCGGTAGCCCGGCGGAGGTTCGGCGGAGGACTCGGACGGCGACGCGGACGTTCCCTGCGTGGTCCCACCGGACTCCGACGGGGCGGACTGGGTCGCGCCGCCGGGTTCGCCGCCCGGGTCGGGGGCGGCGGTCGTCGGCGCGGTGGAGACCTTGGGCCGGGCGTCGTCCCGACGGGAGCCGTCCTCGCGGCCCCACAGGTACCAGCCACCCAACCCGGCCCCGGCGCCCACCAACACGGCGGCGGTCAACACCACGACCACCTTGTCCACGGGACGGCGCCAGGGACGGCGGAGGCCGGGTCCGGTCCCGGGCCCAGTCCCAGTCCCCGTCCCGGGACCAGGATCAACACCAGGACTGAGGCCGGGGACGGAGCCGATGCCGACGACCGGCCCAGGGCCGAGATCCGGACCGGGACCGAGACCGGGATACGAGCCGGGAGTCGGGCTTCCGGGATACGAGCCGGAACCAAGGCCGGCACCGGAACCGGAACCGGGGCCAGCACCGGCACCGGGGCCAGGACCGGCACCGGCACCAGAACCGACGCCCGGACCGGAACCAGAACCGAGGCCAGGACCGGAACCAGAACCGAGGCCAGGACCGAGACCGGGTCCGAGACTGGGGCCTGGTCCGGGACTGGATCCGGAGCCGGGACGCGGTCCGACACCGGAACTGGGGCCGGGCCCGGGGCCGGGTCCGGGGCCGGGCCCGGGGCCGGGTCCGGGGTCGGACCCGGGTGTCGGCTCGAATCCGGGTCGGGGCGGGGGCGGTGGGGTGCAGGGCCCCTGCCCCGTGCCCGTGTCCCAGCGCTGGGTGTCCGGGTTCCAGTACACCTCGACCCGGCCCGGACCCCCCTCGCCCTCGCCCTCGCCCTCCAATGCCACGCTCAGCTCCCCGACAGTGTGCCGACCACCTGAGCGACCGCGGCCGCCGAGGCGAGCAGGCCGGTCAGCGCTCCCGCGTCCGCGAGGGCCTGCCGGATCCGGGCGAGCCGCCCCTGCCCGGCCCGGCCCGTCTCCTCGATCTCGGCCTCGGTGTCGGCGAGTTCCCGGTCCAGTGCGGCCGTCTGGTCACTGGTGACCAGTCGGCCGAGGTCGGCGCGGAGTTCGCGCACCGCGCGCAGCAACTCCTCCTGCGCGGGGTCCCGTTGCGGCACACCAGCGCCCGGCTGGTTGACGACGTTGTTCCCGTCGCCGATCGCGAACGCCCCCTGCACATTGCTGACGTGGATGCCGCCCTTGTCGGCGCTCGGTCCCTCAGCCATTCCCATCCGCTCCCGCCTTGTTCTGCGCACTTGGCGCACTCGGCGCACTCGGCGTGCGCGGCGTGCCCGACGCACTCCGCGCCCCCGGCGCCGGACTGTTGGTGATCACGTTGTTGTCTCCGATGGCGAACGCCCCCGGCACGTTCTCAATCAGCGTGCTGCCGCCGCTGACGTTCACGATCTTCTGCGCGAACTCGTCGGTCCGGTAACCGGAGTCCTTCAGCACCTGCTTCACGCCCTGCGCGACACGGTCCTGGATCGACTTCAGATAGCGGCTGATGTCCATCTCCTGGAAGAGCGAGGCGTGATCGCCCGAACCCAGCTCACGGACCGAACCGGCGGGGCCGTCCGGCAGCGCCGAGCCGTTGCCCGCGGTGAGTATCCGCCAGGTCACGGCGGCGCCACGGCCCAGCGTCAGCAGCGCCAGGACCATCGAACGCGGAGTCCGCGCCAGCGCCCAGACCGCCTTGCCGAACGCGCTGTTGTGGCGGTACTGGTGCGCCACGCGGTCCGCGTCCTGGAAGTCGGCGCGCACCGGCAACAGGACGTGCGGGGCGATCTCCAGCATCAGCATGCCGCCCTGGGTGTGCACCCGGACGAAGACGGACGTGACGACCTCCTCCTCCCAGCCGCCGACCCGGGCCCGCAGGAAGTGCCGCCGGGCCTCTCCGCCCTCCTCGACGGACTCGGCGCGGTGCGCCAGGAACGCGTCCGGGTGGTACGGCGCCAGGTCGCGCCGCGGCAGCCCGGCCACCGGCAGGAACACGCACTCGTCGAGTTCGAGACGGCGCAGCCGGTCCCGGACCGCGCCCCCGGCATGCGGCGAGGGCAGCCGCAGCCGGGCAAGGAGTTCGTGCACCTTGCCCAGGATGATCTGGTTGTTGACCGGTCGCGGCGGCTCGGCGCGATCCGGGTCCGGCCGCAGTTCCACGGCGAGCGTCCAGGCGTCGTACGCGTGCCCGGCGCCCCGGAAGGGCCGTGCCGCCCGGTACATCACCAGCGGAGAGTGCTGTTCGAGCCGGATCCGCTGCCGCAGCCGCTGGAAGCGCCGCCCCTCGAAGCGCTCGGCCGGGTCGCCGGCCATGTCACCGAAGCGCGTCGGGTGCAGTTCGTTCGCCAGGGACCGGGCGAACTGCCCACGCTGCGCCGCGACGCACGCCGCCACCAGCAGCAGGACCACGAGAGCGGCCCAGGCGCGGAACGGCTCGACGTACACGGCGCCGGACACGCCCGTCAGCCCGGCGAGGAAGTCGGGCACGAGAACCTCGATGAGTTCGGCGAGCTCCGTTCCGTCACCGGCACCGAAGGCGGTCTGCGCCATCACGACCAGGGACAGGACCAGGACGAGCCGCCCCCACCAGCGCAGCCACCAGGCCGGTAGCCGCCGGTACCACGGGGGTTGCTCCTGCGCGCCACGGATCCACGCGGCGGCGGCCAGCATCAGGCACGGCAGCAGGAAGACGATGAGGACGTACTCGGTGACGGGGAGCCCCACCACCCACAGTCCCAGGATCACGGCCGCCCAGCCGAGTTCGATGCGCCGGGCACGCAGGGCGTGCGCCAGGACACGGGCCGCGTCACAGCCCAGTGAGGGCGCTGCGATGCGTTCCTCGTGGACGTACAACTCCTCGATGACCGCGTCGCGGTACGCCGCGTCGAGATAGGTGCCCGCACACAGCAGCCGGGTCGCCTCGCTCGCGCCGGGCGGCACACCGCTCTCGTCCGGGCGAGCCGCGTGCGACTGCCCCGACGACGGCTGCTGCGGCTGCTGCGGAACCTGGAACGTCTGCGTCAACGCTGCTCCCCCGAGGCGTGAACTACCGTACGCAACGCACTGATTGCCGTGTGCGACTGCACAGCTTAGGGGACCGGCGGGAGTCCCGGCGCGTGGTTTGCGGCGCGGGGAAGTCTGTGCACGGTGCCTTCGCATACGCCACAGGAGCGTCACAGGAAGTCCCGCGGAAACGACACGGCCCCGGGCCGGGAAACCCGGACCGGGGCCTGTGCACCGAGTTCTGTGGGATCAGATCAGGCCGAGGGCGCGCACCGCCTCGCGCTCCTCCTCCAGCTCCTTCACCGAGGCGTCGATGCGGGCGCGGGAGAAGTCGTTGATCTCCAGGCCCTGGACGATCTCGTACGTGCCGTCCTTGGTGGTGACCGGGAAGGACGAGATCAGTCCCTCGGGCACACCGTACGAGCCGTCCGACGGGATACCCATGGAGACCCAGTCACCCTCGGGGCTGCCGTTGACCCAGGAGTAGATGTGGTCGATGGCGGCGTTGGCGGCGGAGGCGGCCGACGACGCGCCACGGGCCTCGATGATCGCGGCACCGCGCTTGGCGACGGTCGGAATGAACTCGTCGGCGAGCCACTGCTCGTCGCTGACGACCTGGGCGGCGTTCTTGCCGGCGACCGTGGCGTGGAAGATGTCCGGGTACTGGGTCGCGGAGTGGTTGCCCCAGATGGTCAGCTTCTTGATGTCGGCGACCGTGGCGCCGGTCTTCTTCGCGAGCTGCGTCAGCGCGCGGTTGTGGTCGAGGCGGGTCATCGCGGTGAACCGCTCGGCCGGTACGTCCGGTGCGGCGGCCTGGGCGATGAGCGCGTTGGTGTTGGCCGGGTTGCCGACGACCAGGACCTTGATGTCGTCCGCGGCGTGGTCGTTGATGGCCTTGCCCTGCGGCTTGAAGATGCCGCCGTTGGCCTCGAGGAGGTCACCGCGCTCCATGCCCTTGGTACGGGGGCGGGCGCCGACCAGAAGCGCGACGTTGGCTCCGTCGAAGGCCACGTTGGGGTCGTCGGAGATGTCGATGCCCTGGAGCAGCGGGAAGGCACAGTCGTCGAGCTCCATGGCGGTGCCCTCGGCGGCCTTCAGTGCCGGGGTGATCTCCAGCAGGCGCAGCTTGACCGGCACGTCCGCGCCGAGCAGCTGGCCGGAGGCGATGCGGAAGAGCAGGGCGTAACCGATCTGGCCGGCCGCGCCGGTGACGGTGACGTTCACGGGAGTGCGGGTCATGGCGTTCTCCGTATGACAGCTGGCGGTGGGGCGTCCCTGCCCCGGGTGCTGGATCCCTTTCCGCGTCCGTCCGGGCTACCGATCAAGCGTACGACCAAGGTGCTCGCGCGTGCGTTTGATCGATCTCTCGGCGTCAAGAGAGATCCGGTCGTCAGGCTATCGCGCATCCGTCATCCCGGACGGCCGGGGATGTGTGGCCCGTCCCACAACAACACGAAGAAGCGGCCGCCCGCCCGGGAGAGAGGGCGTGGCGACCGCGTGGGGTACCGGAAGGGGCAGGAGGGCGATGTCATGGCGCCGACCCTCCCACCCCGCACCGGATCCCGTGGGGGTACCGTCCGCCTGCCCCGTCGGAAGCCGGGCATGCCCCTTCGATCCGAAGTATCCGAAGTATTTGGAGAACGAGGCCGCAAGGCCGATGCGGGCGTGCGGGGGCGGCAGCCCAAGACAGGGGCCCCTGCCCGGGCGAAGCGGAGAGCTCGGGGGAGGCGGGGGGAGGGAGGGAGCCGGACCGGCCGGAGGAACGGGCCGGTCCGGGAGGGGAGTACTACTCGGTGCAGCCCGTCTCACCGGTCTTCAGCGTGGCGCACGCCTTCGCGTCACCCTTGCCCTTCACGGCCACCATGGGCGTGTAGGCGTCGGTGTCCGTCTTGACCGAACCCTGCTGATCGTTCGCCCCGGAGGAGCTGACCGTCACCTGGTCGCCCGCGGCGGCCTGGGTGATCCGGGCCCAGGCCGCGTTGCACGTCTTGCTGTAGCGGACCTCGATGCGGGCGGTGCCCACCGTTGCGGTGCTGGCGGTCGTGGCCAGCTCACCGCCACAGCCCATGTCCTCCGGGTCCTGCCCGGTGCAGTCCTCGCCACTGCACTTGACCCCCGCCGGCAGCTCGGGAGCGGTGCTCGCCGTGGGGGAGGGCGTCTCCGGCGCGCTCTCGTTCTTCGTGACGCCCCCACCCTTGGTGAGGAAATACGCCGCGGCGAACAGCACGAGCACGCCGACGACTCCGGCGAGGAACATGGAGAACCGGCGCTTGCCACGCTGTTTGCCCGAGTCGGCCCGACGCGGCGCACCGGGTGCGCCACCGGAAGGTGCCGTCGCACCCCGGCCGCCACCAGGGGCGGAGCCGTTGCCGTACGGCCTGCCGTACGCGGGGGAGCCGGCGGAGCCGCCGTATCCGGAGCCGGCGCCGTACGACGCCCCCTCCCGGTCGTGGGCGGACGGCTGCGACGGCACACTCGGCGAAACGCCCGCCGGCCCCGCCACGCCGGGCGTCGCCGTGGCGCTGCGCCCGGCCTTGCCGTTGCGGCCCTTGGACGGCGGCGCACCGAACTCGCTGAGCGCGGCGCGCGCCTGCGAGATACGGATCGCCTCCATCGTCATGTCGTGCCGCATCTCGGAGCGGCTCCACGCCCGCTCCGCCAGCTCCCACATCGTCGTGAGGTGCACGGGATTGGTGCCGGTGACCTCGGCCAGCGCGACGATCGCGCCCTTCGGCGCGAGGAGCCGGCCGTTGAGATAGCGCTCCCAGGACGTCTTGCTGTAGCCGGTGCGGTCGGAGACCGCGGCTATGCTCAGCCCGCTGCGGTCCACGAGTCGCCGCAGCTGGCTGCAGAACTCGCGTACCTGCGGATCGAGTTCATCGGGCAAGGCCTTCCAACGGGCCATTGCTTCCCCCCTCTTTCCCCCCGAATGGTGCCAGTATCTTTCCCGTGCGTGACGCCCTGTGCCGAGCCCTTCTCCGGTTACCCAGTGGGGGGCGTCCAGACAGGATCCCAGTTCCCGGGGTGGGGGCGCACGGAAGTGTGTCAGACCTGGGGCATGCACCGTTGCACGCCTGCTGGCCTGCGGTCCAGTCTCCCACCGACTTCCCATAGCACCGCACGGAACCCCTGCTCATCGCGAGGGACGCCCCGGAGCGTCCCAATTGAACAGGTTAGCGGCGTTGTCGAACTCGATCAGCGTAAATCCTTGAACTTGTCAATACATCGACACAACAAGACCACGGATGCAACCCCAGTGGCCACTTCAGCGCTCGGCGGGCACACGAGCGACGATGTCGCCCGGGTCCGCCAACTTGCCTCCACATCGGACCGGTCATCCGTATATCACGTGATCGGCCGTCCGTATTACTTGGCAGGTCATCCGTACCACCTGACGAGTTATTGACCTCTTTCTGACGGTTCATCCGCGGCATCACCCGAAAGTGAGCGCGCCCGCCAGGGCGATGACGTTCGAAGTGACGGCGGAGAAGGGTGATTCGGTTCCGCAACGCCGCCCGGCCAACAGTCCGTAGCGGAATGGTCACCTCCGTGCCACAGCGAACGGACAGGTGTTGTGACCGGGATGGCACGTCCATGACTCTGGTCTCCCGGGCGCTGCAGCGCTCGGGACGGTGCCCGTCCTCCCACGGGGGAGAGGACGGGCACCGGTTTTTCCCCCGCAGAGCGCTCACTGGCGGCTTTCCTGCGGCGCCGTCGTCCGTGCACCGAATCCGAACGGGTCCTCGTCAGCGGATCGTCGTCAGCGGATCGTGAAGTGCAAGGCGTCGTTCAGGAACGGGATCTTCAGCCAGGGATCGGGCTGCGCCATCAGGGCCAGCAGCACGATGGCGGTGCCGAGCACGCCGTAGGTGACCAGGTCCGTGAAGCGGGAACGGACCGCGAGCATGCCCACGTCGGGCAGGATCCAGCGCAGTACGGCCCCGACGACCAGAGCGGCGCCGATCAGGAGCGTCCCGACCCGGAACGTGTCCAACGCGGTGAGCAGCAGCCCGAGTCCGACGGTCGCGAGCACCACGAGAATGGGCCACTGGCGTGCCGGAGCCGGGGCGTCCCGCGAGGCCGCCCGGCCGCCGCCCTCGGGGCGTGCGGTGTCCCGGGTGAACAGCGGGAACCGCCGAGTGGTGCGCCGCGGCGTGCCTTCGGCGTCCGGCGCACTGATCGCGTCCCGCACGGTGAGCTCGGGCTCGGCCTCGTTCACCGAGACGCCCGTTGCCTCGGGCCCGGCCCCGTTCGCCGAGACGCCCGTTGCCTCGGGCCCGGCCCCGTTCGCCGAGACGCCCGTCGTTGCGGGCCCGGCCCCGTTCGCTGAGATGCCCGGTGCCGCTTCGGCGGGGCCATGCTCCTGGGAGACGTGCGACCCCGCACCCGGCCCCCCGGAGGAAGGCCGCTCGCCGGACCCCGTCTCCGCGTGCGTCCGCCGCCTCGTCGCGGGCGGCTCCGTGTCCGTCCGCCGCTCCGCTGCGGGCGTCCCTGCCTTCGCCCCGCGGCCCGCCGCGGACGACCCTGGTTCGGCGGCCGGCCCTGATTCGGCGGCCGACGGGCGACCGGCCCCGGGTGTCACGGCAACGCGGCCCTCACGTCCCGCCGGATCCGCCTGCCTCGCCGGATCCGGCTCATCCGCGTCGCCCGACCGCCCCGCCGCAGGCGCCACACCCTCGGCGCGGTCGGCGCGGTCGGCGCGCTCGACACTGTCGGCGTCGGCGCCCCGCCGCCGCGCCGTCACAGACGCCCCGCGGTCAGCCCGATCCGCTCCGCCGGGCCGGTCGGCCCGGTCCGCCGGCCGCTCCGCCGCGGGCACCCGCTCGGGCCTGTCCTCAGCCGACACTGCGCTCCGCCGCCTCGACCACGTTGACGAGCAGCTGCGCACGGGTCATCGGGCCGACCCCGCCCGGGTTCGGGGAGATCCAGCCCGCCACCTCGGCGACTCCCGGGTGGACATCGCCCACGATCTTGCCCTCGGCGTTGCGCGAGACGCCGACGTCCAGCACGGCCGCGCCGGGCTTCACGTCCTCCGGGCGGATCAGGTGCGCCGAGCCCGCCGCGGCCACGATGATGTCGGCGCGCTTGAGGTGCGAGGCGAGATCACGCGTGCCCGTGTGGCACTGCGTCACCGTCGCGTTCTCGCTGCGTCGCGTCAGCAGCAGCGGCATCGGGCGCCCGATGGTCACGCCCCGGCCGACCACGACGACCTCGGCTCCCTTGATCTCCACCCCGTGGCGACGCAGCAGCGTCAGCACGCCGTTGGGGGTGCAGGGCAGCGGGGCGGGCTCGTTGAGGACGAGCCGGCCCAGGTTCATCGGGTGCAGCCCGTCCGCGTCCTTGGCCGGGTCCATCAGCTCCAGGATGCGGTTCTCGTCGATGCCCCTGGGGAGGGGCAGTTGCACGATGTACCCCGTGCACGCGGGGTCCTCGTTCAGCTCCCGGACGACGGCCTCGATCTCCTCCTGCGTGGCGGTCGCGGGCAACTCCCGCTGGATGGAGGCGATGCCGACCTGCGCGCAGTCGCGGTGCTTGCCCGCGACGTACTTCTGGCTGCCCGGGTCGTCACCGACCAGGATCGTCCCGAGGCCGGGCGTGACGCCCTTCTCCTTCAGGGCCGCCACGCGGACGGTCAGATCGGACTTGATCGCGGCTGCGGTGGCCTTGCCATCGAGAATCTGGGCGGTCATGGCTCCATCCTCGCGGATGACCCGGTCCGGTTCCAATCGGCCCCGGCACTGTCCCGACCTCCCGGCCCGGTCCCCCGTCGACGGCGAGATCCCGCAGGTTGCAGCTGCACAACACCTGAACCCGTGGTCTGGACAAGGACTACCCACCCTAGAACGATGAACGGCGCACAATCGCGGTCAGTGTTGGGGGGCAAAACCGCTCGAAACACGACGTTCCTCCGCGCCCATCCGCGTAGTCCCCGCTTTTGTCAACGGAGGAAACCCGCAATGAGTTTCGGCGCGCCCAACGACCCCTACGGTCAGCCGCAGAACCCGCAACAGGGCTACGGCTACCCCCAGCAGGGCCAGCAGCCCGGCTACGGCTACCCCCAGCAGGGCATCCCGCAGCAGCAGGGCTACGGCTACCCGCAGCAGCCGGGCTACGGCGTCCAGCCGCCCTACGCGAACTGGGGGCAGCGGGTCCTCGGCACCCTGGTCGACATGCTGGTGTTCGCCGTCCCCTACGTCCTCGTGATCCTGGGGAACGGGCGCGCCTCCACGCTCCTGGTGGCGGTCGGCGCCATCGCCCTCCTCGCCATCGCGATCTGGCAGCTGATCCAGGAGGGCCGCACCGGCCAGACGATCGGCAAGAAGGCGCTGGGCATCCGTCTGGTGCGGGAGCGCGACGGGCAGCCGCTCGGAATCGGCATGGCGTTCGTCCGCCGGATCGCCCACTTCCTGGACAGCATCGCGTGCTACGTCGGCTGGCTGTGGCCGCTGTGGGACTCCAAGAGGCAGACGTTCGCGGACAAGGTCTGCTCGTCGATCGTGATCAAGACGCAGTGAGCCGCTGAGCGCGGCAGCGGTGTCTTCCGCCCGCCACACGTGCCCGGGGCAGTGTCACGGTGTGACACTGCCCCGGCGCCTTTCCGGCTCTTCGTTGCTCTTCGTCCTGCCGGCACTTGGTCTAACCGGCTCTGCGTCCCGGCGTCTCGGCGTCCTGGCGTCCCGGTGTCCTGGCGTCCCGGTGTCCTGGCGTCCCGGTGTCCTGGCGTCCCGGTGTCCTGGCGTCCCGGTGTCCTGGCGCCCGGCCGTCTCGCGTCAGTGGAAGAAGTGACGCGTTCCGGTGAAGTACATCGTGATGCCGGCCTTGGCGGCGGCCTCCACCACCAGTTCGTCGCGGACCGAACCGCCGGGCTGGACAATGGCCTTCACCCCAGCGGCACCCAGGACGTCGATGTTGTCCGGGAAGGGGAAGAAGGCGTCGGAGGCGACGTAGGAACCCCGCGCCCGCTCGGCCCCGGCCCGCTCGACGGCGAGCTTGCAGGAGTCCACCCGATTGACCTGCCCCATCCCCACGCCGACCGAGGCACCGTCCTTGGCGAGCAGGATCGCGTTGGACTTCACGGCGCGGCACGCCCGCCAGGCGAAGGCCAGTTCGGCCAGTTCCGCCGCGGAGAGCGCCTCACCCGTGGCCAGGGTCCAGGAGGCCGGGTCGTCGCCCTCGGCCTGCAGCCGGTCGGTGACCTGCAGCAGCGCCCCGCCGTCGATCTGCTTGAGCTCCGCGGGGTTCGACGGGCCGTCAGGGGCCTTCAGCACCCGGATGTTCTTCTTCTTGGTGAGGGCGTCGAGTGCGCCCTCCTCGTAGTCGGGCGCGACGATGACCTCGGTGAAGATCTCCGCGACCTGCTCGGCCATCTCCTTGCTGACCGGGCGGTTGACCGCGATCACCCCGCCGAACGCGGAGAGCGGGTCACAGGCGTGCGCCTTGCGGTGCGCCTCGGCGACGTCCGCGCCGACCGCGATGCCGCAGGGGTTGGCGTGCTTGATGATCGCGACGCAGGGCTCGTCGTGGTCGTACGCGGCACGGCGCGCGGCGTCCGTGTCCGTGTAGTTGTTGTACGACATCTCCTTGCCGTGCAGCTGCTCCGCCTCCGCGAGGCCGCTGCCACTGCCGTCGACGTAGAGGGCGGCGGGCTGGTGCGGGTTCTCGCCGTAGCGCAGGGTGCTCTTGCGCTCGAAGGTGGCGCCGAGGAAGTCGGGGAAGACGGATTCGTCCACGGGCGCGTACGAGCTCGCGAACCACGACGCGACCGCGACGTCGTACGCGGCGGTGTGCTGGAAGGCCTCCGCGGCGAGCCGCTTGCGCGCGGTGAGGTCGAACCCGCCGTCGCGGACCGCGGCGAGCACGTCGGCGTACCGCTCGGGGCTGGTGACCACGGCGACGGACGGGTGGTTCTTGGCCGCGGCGCGGACCATGGAGGGGCCGCCGATGTCGATCTGCTCGACACACTCGTCGGGGGTGGCGCCGGAGGCGACGGTCTCACGGAACGGGTAGAGGTTGACGACGACGAGGTCGAAGGGCTCGACGCCGAGTTCGGCGAGCTGCTGCCGGTGGTCGTCGAGACGCAGGTCGGCGAGGATGCCCGCGTGCACCTTCGGGTGCAGCGTCTTGACCCGGCCGTCCAGGCACTCGGGGAAACCGGTGAGCTCCTCGACCTTGGTGACCGGCAGGCCGGCCGCCGCGATCCGTCCGGCGGTGGAGCCGGTGGAGACGAGCTCGACACCGGCCTCGGCGAGGCCGCGGGCGAGGTCCTCGAGCCCGGTCTTGTCGTAGACGCTGACCAGCGCCCGACGGATGGGCCGCTTGGTGTTCGTACCTTCGACGGTCACGGGATAACTACCTTTCGTCCCTCAATGCGATGGCCGTGGCGGGCGAGCCGCCCGACGACATCGACGAGCAGTCTTCGCTCGACTTCCTTGATGCGCTCGTGCAGAGCGACACCCTCGTCTTCGTAGTCCTCGTCCCGGACCTCCACCACGCCCTGGGCGATGATCGGTCCGGTGTCGACGCCGTCGTCGACGAAGTGGACGGTGCAGCCGGTGACCTTCGCTCCGTACGCCAGCGCGTCACGCACGCCATGCGCCCCCGGGAAGCTCGGCAGCAGGGCGGGATGGGTGTTGACGAACCGCCCGCCGAACCGCGCGAGGAACTCCTTGCCCACGATCTTCATGAAGCCCGCGGAGACCACGAGGTCGGGCTCGTACGAGGCGACGGCCTCGGTGAGGGCGGCGTCCCACTCCTCGCGACTGCCGTAGTCCTTGACCCGGCGGACGAAGGTGGGCAGACCTGCGCGCTCGGCACGCGCGAGCCCCTCGATTCCGGCGCGGTCGGCGCCGACGGCCACGACCTCGGCTCCGTACGCCTCTTTGCCCTCCTGCTCGACGGCGTCGAGGAGTGCCTGCAGGTTCGTTCCGGATCCGGATACCAGGACGACGAGTCGCTTGGCCACGGGCTTGGCGGCCACGGTGGGGCCCTTTCTCGGGAAGCTGTGTGTACGGCCGGCTTGTACTTTCGTACAAAGGCTTCGTGCCCCTGGATACAGGGAAGTCTACGAAGCGGTCGACCGTCAGCAACGATACCGGCACACCGGGCCGCCCCCACGGGACGGGGGCGTGGCCGGAAGGTAGCGTCTGTGGCGTTCCGCCGGGGAACGCCGTGTGCGCACGGGACGTTCACCACAGGACGGGTAAGCACCAGCCAGAGACCCAGTCAGTTCCGACCGGATCCGCCGAGATCCACCAAGGGGAAGACGCACACCTGATGCCGGACCGCAGCCTCCGACTCCACGCCGTCCTCCCGCCCTTCCCGCAGTCGTCTCAGCCCCGGACCGGGCTTGCGCGGGCAGCCGAGCGGGAGCCGATGCCGCCTGCGGTTCTCGCACCGGGCGGAGGGATCCTCTGGCGCGAGGGCCGGCCCTCCACTCCGGTACCGCCCCGGGAGAACTCCTCCGAGGGAGGGGGCTCCGGCGAACCCGGGGGCTCGGGGAGCACGGGGGGTGGGCAGTCGTCGGGCGGCGAGCGGTCCGGCTCCGGGCAGGCCCCGGCCGACGACAACCCCTTCGCCCCGCCGCCGGAGGGAACGCCCGACCGTCCGTGGCAGCCGCGACGCCCCGCCGGCGGTGGTGACGACGACGAGCAGGACGAGGGGCGCTCGCCCTGGGGCAGTCAGTGGAGCGACCGGCAGCCCGGCCGGTCGTCGGGCGGGGTGTTCGGGGAACGACCTCGACAGGGTGGCCCCGAGGGCCCGAGCGGGGGCCCCAACCTCCGCTGGGACCCGGCGGATCCGGCCCAGCGGCGTGCGCGCTACGCCCTCCTGGCCGGAATGTGGGCCTTCTTCTTCGCCCTCTTCAGCTGGCCGTACGTGGCCCTGCTGCTGGGTGCCCTGGCCGTCTACTGGGGCGCAAGCGCCCTGCGGTCCAAGCCCCGCACGCCCGACCCGTCGACCCCGCCCGGGGAAACCAAGCCGCAGCGGACGGCGGCGGTGAGCGGCCTGGTGACGGCCTCCCTGGCCCTGCTCCTGGTGGCCGCCACCTTCGCGGCCCAGCTGGTCTACCGCGACTACTACACGTGCGTGAACGACGCCCTGACCAACGCCTCCAAGCAGACCTGCGACAGGCACCTTCCGAAGGAGCTGCGGGGGGTGCTGGGAGCCGAGGGCTGAGCGTTTCGCCCGCGCCCGCCCCCGCCCGCCGCACCGTCCGTCCGACCGCCGCACCGTACCGCCCGTCCGCCGCACCGTTCCGCGACGCAGGCGCGCGCCGCAGCCGTCCAGCGGCGGCCGTCCGACGCACGGGGGAGCGTTCATGCCCCCTCGGGCCGATCCGGCGGCTCGGGCTGCTCCGGCCGCTCCGACCGCTCCGACCGCTCCAGCACTTCCGGCCGCTCAAGCGGCTCCGGCAGATCCGACCCATTCGCTCGAGCCGCCTGGCCCAGCGGCTCCACTGATGCCACTGGCTCCAGCGGCTCCAGCGGCTCCAGCGGCTCCAGCGGCTCCAGCGGCTCCAGCGGCAAGAAGTCATAAGGCTCCAACGCCGTGTCCGCACTCTTCGACACGGACGGAGACGGTCCCGGGCGGGCCTTCGTCCGGCCGGGCGCCGTCCCACCCCGTCGGGGCAACCACCACAACGACGACCGCACGCGGAACGACCGCTCCCCACGGCCGCGGCCACGCCGCCCACGCAGCCGCCACGCTCGTACCCCGAGAGCCACCGGCACGCCCACCGCCACCGTCCACGACGCCGCCGCAGCTCCCGTCGCCCACCACACGGGCCCGAAGTCCGCCAGCGTCCCCACTCCCAGCCGCCCGCCCGCCAGCGCGGCGAGCCCCGCACACCCCGCCCCGGCCAGCAGCCCTGCCAGCCCGGTCACCCCGGCCGTCCGTCCCGCGGACCACACGGCCCCCCGCTCACCGTCACCCGACACTGTCGAGGGCGCGGGCGCGGGCGCGCGGGCAGGTACCCCCACCCGCAGCACCCCCCAGGCGACGGCCACCCCGCCCGCCAACGGCACCACCCCGACGACCCACCCGGCCACCACACCCGGCCCGGGCCCCGGCACCGCGGCCAGCAATGGCAGCGGAGGCAGCAACGGCGCCGGATCGGACGCGAACGGATGCACGCCATGGCCGGTGCCGAGCAGGAACCCGGGACCCAGCGCGTAGGCCATCGCCCAGACCGCCGCGTTCGGCACCAACGTCAGACACAGCAGCAGCACCGCGAACCGCCCCGACCACCCCTCGGCGAGCTGGCCGAACGCGTCCCGAACCGCTCCCCCGTGCCACACCACCGAGACCCCCGCCAGCACCGCGCCGCCTCCTACCAGCACGGCCATCCCGGCCCCGGCACCCCGCAGTGCGGGGGCAAGGCACCCGCGAAGCCGTCCGGCCGAATCGGGACACAGCCGCCCCGCGGAATCGGCGCGCAGCCACCCACCGGAATCAGAGCGCAGCCACCGGCCGGAATCGGAGCGCAGCCGCTCCGCGGAGTCCGACCGCAGCCATCGGCCGGAATCCGGCGGCAGCTCTCGTTCCGTGGCAGGCGACTCGCCCGGGGTCCGCCCGCCCTCCGCCCATGCCCCGGCCCCGGCGGCCGCCGCCACAACCATCGGCAGGGACGTTCCCACCCCCACCCACGACGGCGGCAGCGCACCCCCGGCCGCGTACGCCGCCACCGCACCGGCCACCGCGAGATAACCGGCGACCACCCCGCCCCACACGGCACGCGCCGACCCCTCCGTGGCCTCCCGGGTGTCCCGGGCCGCCCGGTGCAGCAGCGTGACCGGGACCGTGGCCAGCAGCAACGGCGTCACCCCCACCGGCGCCGAGGCCCCGGACAGCGTCTCCGTCCGGACCAGTTCCACACCGTGCGCCAGCAGCCACAGCGACGCGGCCATGTGCAGTGCCCCGCCCGGACCGCTGTCCGGATACGGCGAGCTGACCCACAGCACCATCACCAGCACGGCGGCCGAGCCGAGTCCGAGCCCGGCCGCGACCACACCCGCGAGCAGACCGGCGACCGGTCCGGGTGAGCGCTCGCGCCACCGGGTGTGCTGCGAGGTCGACGACGACTGGACGCGGTCGCTGAGGTGGGTCACGACCGTCATGCTCCCAACGGCAGCCGTTTTCGCCTCGTAACGGACGAACACTCGCCGTGTCGATCAATATGCACTTATGTGCTTTTTCATGCGAAGGGCCGTTCCCTGAGCCCGTTCAGCCCAGCCATGACACCGAGTCAGGCCTTCACACCACGTCAGGCCTTCACACCGAGTCAGGGCTTCGACAGAGGCCCCACTGGCGCCTGGCACGGCTGTGCGGGGCGTGCCGCCGCTGGTGCCCGCCGGTCCGGTCTCCGCCGCCCAGGTGGCACTGCACGCGGCGCTCCGCGCGCGCCTCGACGGCGGGCCGGAGCGGCTGCTGTCACAGGCCCGGTGACGACGACGGGCCCGCACCCCTGGCGAGGGGTGCGGGCCCGCTGCTCGTGCGACCCCACGGCCCGCGCGTGTGCGCGCGACCTGGGGTCCATACGCGTTGTGCAGTGCGCGTGCAGTGCCTGTGCAGAGCCTGCAGTGCGTTTGCATGTGCACCCGCGTACGTGCGCTACGCGTATGCGTGCGCGCGTCCGGACCGTCCGGCCGTGCGCTACGCGTATGCGTGCGCGCGTCCGGACCGTCCGGCCGTGCGCTACGCGTATGCGTGCGCGCTTCCGGACCGTACCGGCGTCAGCCCGCGAGGATCTCGCGGGCCAGCTTCGCCGTCTCGGTCGGGGTCTTGCCGACCTTCACACCGGCGGCCTCGAGGGCCTCCTTCTTGGCCTGGGCCGTGCCGGAGGAGCCGGAGACGATGGCGCCGGCGTGGCCCATGGTCTTGCCCTCGGGCGCGGTGAAGCCGGCGACGTAACCGACGACCGGCTTGGTCACGTTGGCCTTGATGAAGTCGGCCGCGCGCTCCTCGGCGTCGCCGCCGATCTCACCGATCATCACGATCAGGTCGGTGTCGGGGTCGGCCTGGAACGCGGCGAGCGCGTCGATGTGGGTGGTGCCGATGATCGGGTCACCGCCGATGCCAACGCAGGAGCTGAAGCCGATGTCACGCAGTTCGTACATCATCTGGTACGTCAGCGTGCCGGACTTCGACACCAGGCCGATGCGGCCCGGCTTGGTGATGTCGGCCGGGATGATGCCGGCGTTCGACTGACCGGGGGTGATCAGGCCGGGGCAGTTCGGGCCGATGATGCGGGTCTTGTTGCCCCTGGCCTGGGCGTGCGCCCAGAAGGAGGCCGTGTCGTGGACGGCGATGCCCTCGGTGATGACGACCGCGAGCGGGATCTCGGCGTCGATGGCCTCGACGACGGCGTCCTTGGTGAACTTCTCCGGGACGAAGATGACCGTGACGTCGGCGCCGGTCTTCTCGATCGCCTCGGCCACGGTCCCGAAGACCGGGATCTCCGTGCCGTCGAAGTCGACGGACGTGCCCGCCTTGCGCGGGTTGACACCGCCGACGATGTTCGTGCCGGAGGCCAGCATGCGCTTGGTGTGCTTCTGGCCCTCGGAGCCGGTCATGCCCTGGACGATGACCTTGGATTCCTTGGTGAGGAAGATAGCCATGGTTGTGTTTGACCTCGTCCCTTACTTCGCGGCAGCAGCCAGCTCGGCGGCCTTGTCGGCCGCGCCGTCCATGGTGTCCACCTGCTGCACGAGCGGGTGGTTGGCGTCCGTCAGGATCTTGCGGCCCAGCTCGGCGTTGTTGCCGTCGAGACGCACGACCAGCGGCTTGTTGACCTCTTCGCCCTTGCTCTTCAGGAGCTCCAGGGCCTGAACGATGCCGTTGGCGACGGCGTCGCAGGCGGTGATGCCGCCGAAGACGTTGACGAAGACGGACTTGACGTCCGGGTCGCCCAGGATGATCTCCAGGCCGTTCGCCATGACCTCGGCCGAGGCGCCGCCACCGATGTCGAGGAAGTTGGCGGGCTTGACGCCCTTGTGGGCCTCACCGGCGTACGCGACAACGTCGAGGGTGGACATGACCAGACCGGCACCGTTGCCGATGATGCCGACCTCGCCCTCGAGCTTCACGTAGTTGAGGTTCTTGGCCTTGGCCGCGGCCTCGAGGGGGTTGGCCGCCGCCTTGTCCTCGAGCTCCTCGAAGTCGGGGTGACGGAACTCGGCGTTCGCGTCCAGCGAGACCTTGCCGTCGAGGGCCAGGACGTCACCGGAGGCGACCTTGGCGAGCGGGTTCACCTCGACGAGGAGGGCGTCCTCGGCGATGAACGTCTTCCACAGGATGACCAGGACGTCGGCGACCTTGTCGGCCACCTCGGCCGGGAACTGCGCCGCGGCGACGATCTCCTGGGCCTTCTCCTTGGTCACGCCCTCGTTGGCGTCGACGGGGATCTTGGCGAGCTTCTCGGGCGTGGTGGCCGCGACTTCCTCGATGTCCATGCCGCCGGCGACGGAGGCCATGGCCAGG
Organism: Streptomyces cavernae; assembly: GCF_004023625.1. Classification (GTDB taxonomy): domain Bacteria; phylum Actinomycetota; class Actinomycetes; order Streptomycetales; family Streptomycetaceae; genus Streptomyces; species Streptomyces cavernae. The sequence continues at coordinate 85,890 of NZ_RPDJ01000016.1, forward strand.
AAGGTGCGGTTCGTGCGGTCGAGGAGGTAGGAGACGTAGTACTCCTCGACGATCTCCGGAGCCGTCTCGGCGATCATCACCTTGTGGACCGTGTGGCCCTTGATGTCCATACCGAGGATGTCCGTCGCCCGGGCAACTGCCTCGTCCGGGGTGGCGGCCAGCTTCACGCCGCCGGCCTTGCCGCGACCACCGACCTTCACCTGGGCCTTGACGACCGACTTGCCGCCCAGCCGCTCGGTGATCTCGCGCGCCGCCTCAGGCGTGTCGATGACTTCACCGGCCAGCACCGGTACACCGTGCTTGGCGAAGAGGTCCCTCGCCTGGTACTCGAACAGGTCCACGCGCTTCCGTCCCTATCAGTGATCTAGCGGTTCGTTGGATGCGTGGGCGTGCCGCGAAGGGCAACGTGACGACGTCCGCTGTGTGTCACAAGGAAGGCGCACACGGTGTCCGAGCGCGCGGCATGTCCGTCTCGCAGATTATCCCCGGTCGGCGTGGCTCCCTAAATCGCATCTCACAGATGAGCGGTGATTACGGTCACAGAGCGGGCCTCACCGGGCGGGGGCACGCCTGGTGAGACCCCTCGAAGGGCCCGTAAGGCCTCATGGCGGGCGGTTTCCGTCCCCGGGAAACCGCCCCCTCAGCGGCCGGTGCGCGACCGGACGAGGCGACGGATTTCGGCCGTCCGGCCGCGCGGCATCGGCGGGGTCCGCGCCTCTGACTCCCTCCGGAGGCCGGTCGGAGTCAGAGGCTTCTCAGACTCGGCTCAGATGCTGTACGGGGCGGCGTGCTGGGCGTACGGCCGCACATAGCTCGGGGTGACCGCGTCGGCCACGCCCTCGACACCCGTGACGGCGTTGTCCGCGAGCGGCTGGGCGCCGGCCTCCACGGTGCCGGTGAGGCCGGCCGCGAACGGGGCGGCATCGCCGGTCACGACGTCCTGCGCGAACGGGGTGACGTCCGTGACCACACCGTGCGCGAGCGGCCGCACGTCGCCCGCGAGTCCGTGTGCCAGGCCCGCGGCGCTTCCGCCGACGCCCTGGACGACGGGGCTCACCTGGTCGCTGACGGTCCGCACCAGCGGGTCGGCGGAGTCGACGACACCGCCCGCGAACGGGGTGACGTCACCGGCGACGAGATCCTGCGCGAAGGGCGCGGCCTGACCCGCGACACCGTGCGCGAACGGCGGCACTTCGGCGGCCACGCCGCCCGCGAACGGCCGGACGTCGCCGACCACAAGGCCGGCCAGAGCGGTCGCATCGCCGACGGCCTGACCGGCGACGGGGACCGCACCGTGCACGGCCGTGGCGGCGATGGGCGGCAGCGCGGCGGCCGCCGTCTCGTCGACGACCGGGCCCGCGGTCCCGCCGACGCCCTGGACCGTGCCGGGCGCCTCGGCGACTGCGGACTGGGCCTTCGCGGTGAGGGCCCGCTCCACCTCCGGGGCGAAGGCGGAGAGTGGACCGAAGAGGTAGTCGATCTCGTCGGTGGCACCCGAGACGGTGTCCTGGGCGTGGGCGGTGACCCCCACGCCGGCCTCCTTGGCCTCGGCGGCGGCCTTCGGAGCGGTGGTCGCGGTCTTCTGGGCGGTGGTGACCGTCCTGTGGGCAGCGGCTGCGGTCTTCTTGGCGCTGGCTGCCGTCTGCTGGGCGGTCGCTGCCGTCTGCTGGGCGGTCGCTGCCGTCTGCTGGGCGGTGGCTGAGGTCGCCTGCGCCTTGGCGGCCGTCTGCGAGACGGCGGACTTGGCGTGGCCGGCCGGGTTGGAGACCTCCACGTGGGCGCCGGCGGCGTGACCGGCCGTGCTGTGCGCGGCGACGGCGTCGGCGACGTCAGCGACGCCGGTGTCGGTGTCCGGCACGGACAGGGACGGCTGCGGCAGTTCGTCCGCGCCGGCGGCGGTAGAACCGAGCGCCCACGCGCCGGTGACCCCGGCGGCTATGACGATGGAGCGGCGGATGTTCTTGTTCATACGTGCGTCATTCCTTCGGAATTCCGAGAATTCCGGCCCTGGTCGAGGAAATCAGGACGTCGATGTCCCTTTGCGATGACGGTGACGAGCGACCAGTGACCGGGATGGCTGTCCGTCCGGAGATCGGAGGGATGTCCGGACGGCGGGCAGACCTGATCCCGCCCCCGCGCGGCAGGTCTCTGCGCGGGTGGATCTGCCCTAGCCGGGGAATTCCGGTATGTCCTGGTGGCGTTCGCGGGTCGCGTGCGCGGCGGCCCGGGCCACTGCCCCGTATGCGAGCCGCACGGTCATGTGCTGATCGAACGAGACGGCGTGCGCGTCGGAGTGCCGCGTGGACCCGTTGTCGACGGCGGACCGACCGCCGAGCGCACCTGCGGGATCCTCACCGGGTGCCTGGCGAGCGGGCCGGTGCGTGTCCCGCTGCGGGCTGCCGGAGGGCCGCGCATGTGCGCTCGGCACCAACAGCCAACCGCCTGTGAACTGCGGTCCGTACGAGGCGGGGGCCGCGCCGCGGCTCCCCTCTTCGCTGCGCGTCGCGCTGTCGGCTTTGCCGCCCGGCCCACCCGTTCCGTCCCCTGGATGGGGGTTGGTGACCACCGGCGGGAGGGGCTCCGGGATATCGGGAAGTTCCGGCAGCCCCGGTATCCCGGGCATCCCGGGTATCCCGGGTATCCCGGGAACTCTCGGAAGAGCAGACAGCGCCGGCAAGTGCGCGGGTACGTCGGCGACCTCGCCGCTGACCCTCTCCACGAGGTCCCCGACAGGCCGTACGACCTCGTCGCCCGCAGGCCTCACCGCTCCCGTCGCTCGCGTCGCCCCCTCGGCCGAGCGCTCGACCTCACGCTCGACCGACCGCGCGACACCGTCCCGCACCGGCTGCACCACTCTGTCGTCCGCACGCCGCACGACACCCTGGACTTCGGACCTGTCCGTCGAACCGGACGATGCCTTCGTGTTGCCCAGGGGTTGCCCCGGTGCCGCCCGGTGGTTCACGACGGGCCGGACGACCTGCTCCACCGCGGACTTCGCAGAAGGAACGATCCCCGAGGAGGCCCCGCCCGAGTCCGCCTGCGCCTGCCCGCCCCAGATGAAACCGAGCGTCACCAATCCGCCCAACAGCAGCACCACTTGCGTCACACGCCGACCCGCGGTACTGCGCATGCTGCGCAGTACGGCACCGGTCAGTGCTGCTGAAGCAGTCAAAACGAGGAAGGCTCCCGTACTGGGGTGGGGGACGAACGCGTGGAGTGGGGGCACGCGCGGGGGCGGCGCGAGTCGGCGCACCGTCGCAGTCGCGACGATATTCGCACGGGACGCCCGAGGTTGCGCAAGCCCCCCGTTACCGATGGGTACTCATATCCGGTTTTCCCGGGAGGTCACGCACTGTCCGGTATCGGCAACGGCCGCTTCTCGATCGCCGCCGCCATGATCTCGGGGAAGAGGTCGGGTGTGCACGCGAACGCCGGTGCCCCCAGCGCCCCCAGGGCCGCCGCATGCTCGCGGTCGTACGCGGGCGCCCCTTCGTCGGAAAGCGCCAGCAGTGTCACGAACTGCACCCCCGACGCCTTCATCGCCGCGACCCGCTTGAGCATCTCGTTCCGTATGCCGCCCTCGTAGAGGTCGCTGATCAGCACGACGACGGTCTCCGAGGGGCGGGTGATCTGCGACTGGCAGTACGCGAGCGCCCGGTTGATGTCCGTGCCGCCGCCGAGCTGAGTGCCGAACAACACGTCAACCGGGTCGTCGAGTTGATCGGTGAGATCCACCACGGCGGTGTCGAAGACAACCAGCCGGGTGGAGATGGACCGCATCGACGCCAGCACTGCGCCGAACACCGACGCGTACACCACCGACGCCGCCATCGACCCCGACTGGTCGATACAGAGGATGACCTCCTTCTTCACCGACTGTGCGGCGCGCCCGTACCCGATCAGCCGCTCGGGCACGACCGTGCGGTACTCGGGCAGGTAGTGCTTGAGGTTGGCCGCGATCGTGCGGTTCCAGTCGATGTCGTGGTGACGCGGCCGGCTGATCCGGGCGCTGCGGTCGAGGGCGCCGGTGAGGGTGGCCCGGGTGCGGGTCGCGAGCCGCTTCTCCAGGTCCTCGACGACCTTGCGGACCACCGCGCGTGCCGTCTCCTTCGTGGTCTCCGGCATCGCCTTGTTCAGCGACAGCAGGGTGCCGACGAGGTGTACGTCCGCCTCCACCGCCTCCAGCATCTCCGGTTCCAGCAGCAGGGTGGACAGCCCGAGCCGGTCGATGGCGTCCCGCTGCATCACCTGGACCACGGACGAGGGGAAGTAGGTCCGGATGTCCCCCAGCCAGCGCGCCACCGACGGCGCCGACGCCCCGAGCCCCGCCGAACGGTCCCGCCCCTGGCGCGCCTTGTCGCCCTTTCCGTACAGCGCGGCGAGGGCTCCGTCCATCGCCGCGTCCCGCCCGCCGAGCGCGCAGCCGGTCCCGTCGGCGGTGTCCCCGCCGAGCACGAGCCGCCACCGCCGCAGCCGCTCGTCCCCTCCGGACGGCGGGCTCCCGGGCCCGGCCGACCGCACCGGGCCGTTCGTCGGAGTCGTCATCCGGCCACCCCCACTGGGTCGTTCACAAGGTCGTTGTCATCCAGTCCCAGCAGCAGACGCAGCACCGGCAGCACCGCGTCCGCGCGTTCGTCGTCGAGTTCCGGCGCGAACCCGGGCACCCTGGCGACGACGCCCGACGCGCCGCCCCGTGCGCCGGGCCCCCGTCGCACCAGCTCACCCAGCGTCCTGCGCACCCCGGGCTCGTAGGCCGAGAAGGTCCGCCGCAGCAGCGGCAGGACGTCCGTGAACGCGTCCGCCGGCACACCGGTCAGCCAGGCGTCGACCAGTCCGAGCAGTCGCTCGTCATGCACCAGCAGTAGCCCGCCCCCGGACCCGCCGCCCACGAAACCCTCGATCCACGCTGCGGCGTCCCCCGGCGCCGTCCCCGGGGACAGCACGAGCCCCATCAGCCGTGCCGCCTCCTCGTGCGCCAGTTCCCCGTCGTCCAGCAGCAGCCGCACCGCGCGTCCGCGTACCACCCCGGGAACGACGTCCCGAGCGCACAGCACCCGCAGCACGGAGTACCAGCGCAGCCGTATGACGGGCCGTTGCCCGGACTCCCCCTGGACGCTGTCGTTCCGCGCCTCCCCCAGCAGTCCCACCGCCCCGTGCACCGCGTCCACATGACGGCGCATCTCCTCCGCCGCCTCGGCGTCGAGGGCCGCACACGCCGGGGGCAGACCGACGAAGATCCGTTCGGCGAGGCCCGCCGCCACCTCCGTGAGTGCCTGCGTGTCCGTGCCGCGGACGTCGCCGTAGCGGAGGGAGCGGACCAGGGCGGGGAGCGCCTGCGCCAGATGACCGACGTCCGCGTCCAGGGCCGCGCGGTCGGCGAGGACGCGCATCACCACGGGCAGCGCGTCCGGGAGTTCGGCCAGCAGACAGTGCTCGGCCAGTGCCGTGACGTCGGCGAGCGCCCGCGCGGCGACGGCGTCCGTCTCCACCTTGGCGGTGGCGGCCGACGGCACGGTGGTGCCCCACACCCCCGCCTCGGCGACCCGCACCGCCAGCTCCGGCTCCCAGCGCAGCCGCCAGGTCTCCCGGAACGTCCCCGTGCTGCCGCGTGAGGCCACCGGCTCGCCCCAGTCGACGCCCAGGAGCCGCAGACGGTGCAGCAGTCTGCTGCGGGCGGCGTCGGTGTCCTTGCGCAGATCGAGCTCCAACTCCCGCTCCTGCACCTCGGGCCTCAGCCGCAGCCGGCGCTGGAGCCGGTCGAGGTCACGCTGGAGCGGCACGGCCGGTGCGGTCTCCGGCACCTCGCCCAGGACCTCCCCGACGACGAGCCGCTCGTGCACCAATCCCAGCGGGACGTCCGAGCCCTCGCACATCACCGCACGCACCGCGTCGGTCGTCTCCCCCAGGCCCGCGAGCGGGCGCCCGCGCACCACGGCCAGTGTCTCGGCGAGCCGCACCGCCTCGATGACGTGCGCCGACGACACGATGCGGTCCTCCTCCCGCAACAGCCCGGCGACCTTGGTCATCCACCGCTCGACGGGCCGGTCGGGAACGCTGAACAGATGCCCGTACCATCCCGGCGACTCGATCCCCGCCCCGTACCCGCTGACCCGCGACAGCCGCCGGTAGGTCCACGGCACCCAGGTCATGTCGGTCTTGACCTTGGCCAGCCCCCTGACCAGGGCCCGGTCCGCGGCCACGGCGCGCTTCTCCCGCAGTGCGGGCACATGCCACGCCCCGCACACCACGGCCACCCCCGCGCCGAACTCCCGCTGTGCCGCGCGTACCTGAAGCCGCATATGGGCCTCCCGTACGAGATCCCGCGTGTGCCCTCCGACGCCGTAGGTCTCGCGCAGAGCCGCCATGGCCTCTTCGAGTACCTCGAAGGGCCCGAACGGGTCGGCCTCTCCCGTACCCCGGTGCTCGACGACGTCCTCCCACCAACGCTCGGGATCGTCGTAACCAGCGGCCTCCGCCAGCACGGCCAGCGGATCGATCCGTACGGCGTCGTCCCCGGCCGGGCCCACCCCGTCCGGCGAACCGGGCGGATCCGACAGGCTCGACGGACCGGGCGGTCCTGGCGGATCCGACGGTCCGGACGGATCCGACGGCCCGGACGAACCATCGGACACACGCGAAGCGCCGACCCCCGCCCTGGCGTCAGCCGTCAGACCGGCCGCGGGCGGCGCCGCGCCAGCGGTCGGCGGCGCTGCGACCCGTGCCGCTCCCCCGGCTTCCCGGGAACCGCCCGCACCGCTGCTGCCGCCCGCCGGCACAGCCCCCGTGCCGTCGCCCGAACGGGCCGCGTCGGCACGCTTGGGCGACGCGGCCGCGCCGGTCCCGGCAGGGGAACCGGCGGCAAAACCCGCGGCCGCCGGTCCACCCGGTGCCTCCCCCTCCACGGCCCCCGGCCCGTGCGGCGGCCCCCCGGCCGCGCCGTCCTCCCTTCCCCAGGCCAGCGTGTGCGTCGCCGGGAGGTCGATGAAGCGGGCCGGGACGCCCTGCTCAAGGGACCAGCGGATGGCCACCCACTCCGGGGAGAACTCGGCCAGCGGCCAGAAGGCCGAGCGGCCCGGCTCGTCGACGGCATGAGCGAGGAGCGCGACCGGGGGCCGCATGGCCTCGTCGGCGGCCAGGGGAATCAGCGCATCGGCCTCCGGCGGACCCTCGATGAGCACCACCGAGGGCCGGGCCGCTTCCAGCGCGGCCCGCACCGCACGGGCCGACCCGGGCCCGTGGTGCCTCACCCCGAGCAGCAGCGGCCCTCCGTCCCGCTGCTGCTCAGCGCCCATCGCGTGCCTCCCTCTTGCCCCAGCCCGTGTCCTCTTCCGGATCGACAGCCCACAGCACCATGCGCTCCCCCTCACGCCCCGACGGCTCGAACCAGCTCCCGGTGATGCCCCGCACAAGTCCCGTCACGCGCTCACCTCCCGGCACGCCCGGTAGAAGTCCTTCCAGCCGTCACGCTCCCGGACCACGGCCTCGAGGTACTCCTGCCAGATCACCCGGTCGGCCGCCGGGTCGCGGACCACGGCGCCGAGGATGCCCGCAGCGACGTCACCGGGACGCAGCACGCCGTCGCCGAAGTGGGCTGCCAGGGCGAGCCCGTTGGTGACGACGGAGATCGCCTCGGCGGTCGAGAGCGTGCCGCTGGGCGACTTCAGCTTCGTACGTCCGTCCGCCGTGACACCGTCGCGCAGTTCGCGGAAGACCGTGACGACCCGGCGGATCTCGGCGATGCCGTCCGGCACGGCCGGCAGGTCCAGCGAGCGGCCGATCTGGTCGACACGACGCGAGACGATGTCGACCTCGGCGTCGGCGCTCTCCGGCAGCGGCAGCACCACGGTGTTGAAGCGGCGGCGCAGCGCGCTGGACAGGTCGTTGACGCCGCGGTCCCGATCGTTCGCCGTGGCGATGAGGTTGAAACCCCGAACGGCCTGCACCTCCTCGCCCAGTTCCGGTATCGGCAGGGTCTTCTCGGACAGGATCGTGATCAAGGTGTCCTGGACATCCGCCGGGATTCGCGTCAGTTCCTCGACCCGGGCCGTCATCCCCTCCGCCATGGCCCGCATGACCGGGCTGGGCACGAGCGCGTCACGGCTCGGCCCGTGGGCGAGCAGCCGCGCGTAGTTCCAGCCGTAGCGGATGGCCTCCTCAGGCGTCCCGGCCGTGCCCTGCACCAGCAGCGTCGAGTCACCGCTGACCGCGGCGGCGAGGTGCTCCGAGACCCAGGTCTTCGCGGTGCCGGGCACGCCGAGCAGCAGCAGCGCCCGGTCCGTGGCGAGGGTGGTGACGGCGACCTCGACGATACGGCGCGGGCCCACGTACTTCGGCGTGATCACCGTGCCGTCGGGCAGGGTGCCGCCGAGCAGATAGGTGGCGACGGCCCACGGCGACAGCTTCCAGCGGGCCGGGCGCGGCCGGTCGTCCTGCGCGGCCAGCGCCGTCAGCTCGGCCGCGAAGGCGTTCTCGGCGTGCGGGCGCAGAGCGGTCGCCGCCGCCTGCTCCACGGGCGGGCGGGCGCCCGCGTCCGTGTGCGCGTTCGCACCCGCGGACTGGTCGTGACCCTGTTCGACGGTCGTCGGCTCAACGGACACAGGCATGGCTGAGTCCCCCTCCAGCTCGGCCGGTTCGGTTCTGGTGACTACCGTGCACCACGCCACTGACAATGCGTTGTGACCTGCGGAAACGGCGTCGCGGGAGTCGATTGTCAGTGGTGGGTCCTACCGTCGACGACATGACTCAGCAGGGGGTGCGCTGGACGGCGGACCAGGTGCTGGCACTGGCGCCTGATGTCGCGTCACGCAAAGCAGGCAGCAAACTCGGCGCGGCCGGACCGTGGTCGGAGGCCGGCAGCTCGGACGAGGGGACGGTGTGGGGGCTGTGCAAGGGCAGTGGGAGCAAGCCGTACCAGACGGTGATCGATCTCGCGGACGCCGCGGGGCCGGCATACAAGTGCAGTTGTCCCAGCCGCAAGTTCCCGTGCAAGCACGCACTGGGACTGTTGTTGCTGTGGGCGGGCGGGGACGGAGCGGTGCCCACGTCGCAGGCTCCGGACTGGGCGGAGCAGTGGCTCGCGGGCCGGCGAAAGCGTGTGGAGGACAAGCGGTCGGCGGGCGGCGGGAGTTCCACGGCGGGTGATCCGGAGGCGGCGCGCCGCAGGGCCGAGCGCCGCGCCGAACGGATCACCGCGGGGGCCACGGAGCTGGAGCAGCGCTTGGCGGATCTCCTGCGCGAGGGCCTCGCGTCCGCGGAGCGGGCGGGGTACGGCCCTTGGGAGGAGACGGCGGCCCGGATGGTCGACGCGCAGGCCCCGGGACTGGCCGCGCGGGTAAGGGAGTTGGGGGCGATACCGGGGTCCGGCCCGGGCTGGCCGGTGCGACTGCTGGAGGAGTGCGCGCTGCTGCACCTCCTCGATCAGGGCTGGCTGCGCCGGGGGGAGCTGCCGGAGGGCCTTGCGGCGACGGTCCGCTCGCGGGTCGGTCTGCCCGGCTCTCCCGACGGCCCCCCGCAACGTGACAGTTGGCTGATCCTGGCCCAGTACGACACGGGCGACAGCCGCCTGACGACCCGTCGTGTCTGGCTGTACGGAACGCGGTCGCAGCAGATACGTCTACTGGTGTCGTACGGGGCCGCGGGCCGCGCCCCGGAGCTGACGCTGCCGGTCGGTCTGGCCCTGGAGGCCGAGCTGTCGCTGTACCCGGGCGCTGGGCAGCTGCGGGCGGCACTCGGCGAACAGTTCGCGCCCCCGGCCCCCACCGCGACACGCCCCAGGGGCCGGACCCCGTCCCAGGCGGCGGCCCGCTACGGCGAGGCGCTGCACAACGACCCGTGGCTCGACTCATACCCCTTGACCTTGGAGCGCGTCATACCGACACCGGCGCAGAACACGGACGACGACAACTCGAGCATCTGGCAACTGGCCGACGCGGACGGCGACCTGGCCCTCCCGCTCACTCCGGCGTTCACTTCCCGCCCGGGCCTGTGGCGCCTCGCGGCGCTGTCCGGCGGCGCTCCGGTCACGGTCTTCGGCGAGTTGGGCCACCGCGGCTTCACTCCGCTGACGGCCTGGCCCGAGGCGGAGGGAGCGGCGGTGGCACTGTGCTGACACGATCGCGGAAGGAGGACGCGGTGAGCCCCTCGGACTCGGCTGCGGCTCCCGTCCTTTGGGAAGAACTGGTCACCGCGGCACTGCTCGGCACCGACCGGCGCACACCGCCCGTGGAAGCGGCGGGGCGGGACGCTCCGGTGGCACTGCTGGACGCTGCGGCCGTACAGACGGTACGCCGCAGGGCCGGACTGCGCCCGGCCCCTGCGGCACCGCGCCCTGAGCCCGCGGCAGTGGACACCCGTCCGCTGCTCCCCCCGGCGGCGGCCCGGCGCCTCACGATGCTCCTGTCCGACCGCCCCGCAACGGGTGGCGGCGGGCGCCGCGGTTCGGCCCCGGACCTGATGGAGCTGCTGCCACAGTGGCTGGCGCTGGCGAACGAGCGCGGCTTCGCACCACCGCCGGAAGCCCTCCCTCCGCTGCTGGACGCGGCGCGCGGTCGCACGGACCTCCGCCCGGCGGCACTGCGGTTCGCCGGACCACGGGCGTTGTGGCTGGCGCGTCTGAACCCGGACTGGCGGTTCGCTCTGCGCGCGGCACCCGGCGGCGGCGCCGCACTGCCGTCACCCGCGGAGCCGGAGGGAGTGGAACGACTTTGGCAGGAAGGGCTGTTCGCCGAACGGGTGGCGCTGCTCACCGCGCTGCGTGCGCACACCCCGGCGAAGGCGAGGGAGTTGCTCGACACGACGTGGACCACGGAGCGCGCCGAGGACCGGCTGATGTTCCTCGACTCTCTCCGGACGGGCCTGTCCGCGGCGGACGAGCCCTTCCTGGAGCGGGCCTTGGCGGACCGCAGCCGCAACGTACGGTCGACTGCGGCGGAGTTGCTGTCGGCGCTGCCCGATTCGGAGCTGGCCGGGCGGATGGCGGCCCGGGCGGCGTCCTGCGTGGTCGTCGACCCCACGGCGGAGACAGCGACGATCATGGTCGAGGCACCGCACGAATGCGACGCGGGAATGGAGCGCGACGGGATGGTCGCCAAGGCCCCGGCCGGGCGGGGGGAACGGTCATGGTGGCTGGGCCAGCTGGTGGAGGCGGCGCCACTGGACACCTGGACCGGCCGGCTCGGGGGGCGCGGTCCGGAGGAGATCGTGGCGCTGCCCGTTGCCGACGACTGGCGGGCGGAACTGCACGCGGCATGGTGCCGGGCCGCCGTGCGGCAGCGCGATCCGCTGTGGGCCCGGGCCCTGCTCGGCGCCCCGGCCTCACCGGAGGCCGGGGGCCCCGGAGCGGTCTCGCTGGCCGAGCGGGCGAAGCTGCTCGCGACACTGGACAAGGAGGAGAGGGCCACGTGGGTGGCCGGCTTCATCGCCGCGCACGGGCTCTCGGAGGCGTTCCAGTTGCTCGGGGTCTGTGCGGTGCCCTGGACGGAGCCGTTGGGGCGGGCGGTGGTGGACGCACTCAACATCGCCCGTGACGCGGGCAGCTATCCCTGGAGCTTCAGCGGGGTGATGGGGCTCGCCGAGCGCTGCCTCGACCCCGCGGAGGCCACCCGCCTCGACGCGCTGACCGCCACTCCCGACGAACCGGAAGACGCCTCGCCCGGCGCCGGCGGGTACTGGGCTGAGGCCTTTCAACGGCTGGCGGGCACGCTGCGCCTGCGTGCGACCATCCGCGAAGAGCTGACCGCTCCTTAGGAAGGGTGACCCGGGCGGACCGGGTGCGGGCTGTTCGCCCTCCCCGCTACCCATCTCCATTTCCCGGACGTCCTGGGGATCCCGGAGTCCCGGGGATCCCGGACGTCCCGGGGATCCCCCGGGATTCGCCGGATTCCCGGGACGGGAAGGGGCGTAGGGCGAATCACCGGCAACCCGCCGCCCGTGGGTGGCGCCGCGCGACAGCCGCGCTCCTACGCCTCCGCCGGCTGGCGCACGTTCTCCCGCACCCATTCAACGATCGACTGCGTGGTGGCCCCGGGTGTGAAGATCTCGGCCACACCCTTCTCCTTGAGCGGAGGAATGTCCGCCTCAGGAATGATCCCGCCGCCGAAGACCTTGATGTCCTCCGCGTCGCGCTCCTTCAGAAGCGCGATGACCGCCGCGAAGAGCGTGTTGTGGGCTCCGGAAAGAATGGAGAGCCCGATCGCGTCGGCGTCCTCCTGGATCGCGGTGTCCACGATCTGCTCGGGAGTCTGGTGCAGCCCCGTGTAGATGACCTCCATACCGGCGTCCCGCAGCGCCCGGGCGATCACCTTCGCACCACGGTCGTGCCCGTCGAGCCCCGGCTTGGCCACCACCACGCGGATCGGACCGGCTGCCACACCCATCACTGCCTCCATGAACCGATTACACCGATCAGCAGAAAACTACGCAGGCCCATATGGGCCGAAAGAGTCTTTACGAGTCAGTACAGCTGGATACAGGTTCACCCAAACAGGGGCACAGAGCCAGTACCAACCCGAACCGACCCTCTTCAACCCACATCAAGCGTCGAACAACTCCAACACCCGCCCCACCCGGCGACACCAGCGAGCGCCGGGAAGTGAACGAACGTTATCGCCAGCATCCCGCAACCGGCAGTTTCATGGCACCAACCGAGGGGGAAATCACACGGTGGGACACGTTCGCCGCGCACTGCTCCAGGCCTTCCGGGACGGGCCGCACAGGGACAGTCGCAAGGGGAGCCGCTTCGAGGTCGCCGCACCAGCCCATCGACCGCACGGCGGGTGGTGGGGCTCTTCGGCAACCGCACAAGGAGGGCTTATCGTCACTCCACCGGCGTAAGCCAACGCCACTCGTGCGGCGCCGGCCTCGTTCCAGGCTCACCATGAGGGCACACGGGGGACAGAGCCGTCCTCGGAGTGCCGACGGGAGGTCGGCCATGAAGGTCACCAGGGTTCTGCCCTTTCTGCCGCTCTGCCAGCGCCTGTTTCCCAGCAGGCTGGCCGGGCTCTCCATCGCGCTACTGAAGGCGACCGCGTTGGAGGTGGCGATCCTCGCCGGGCACCTCCTGCTTTACCCGTCCGGCATCGCCCAGGAGCGCCGTACCCGCCCGCTCCCCCTCCCGCCCGACACCACATCCCTGCCCACCGAGGCCACACCCCCCGTCGTGCTGCTGCACGGCTTCATCGACAACCGTTCGGTCTTCGTCCTGCTGCGCCGCTCCCTCGCCCAGCACGGCAGGCACCAGGTCGAGTCGCTCAACTACTCACCGATGACCTGCGACATAAGGACGGCCGCAGAACTGCTCGGCCGGCACATAGAGGAGATTTGTGAGCGGACCGGACAGCCTGAGGTGGACATCGTCGGTCACAGCCTCGGCGGGCTGATCGCGCGCTATTACGTGCAGCGACTGGGCGGTGACGTCCGGGTTCGCACCCTGGTAACCCTCGGCACCCCGCACGGCGGTACCCGTGTGGTTCCGGTGATGGACGCCCACCCGATCGTCCGTCAGATGCGACCCGGTTCCGCGGTCATCGAGGAACTGTCCGAACCCGCGCCAAACTGCCGCACCCGGTTCGTCAGCTTCTGGAGCGATTTGGACCAGTTGATGGACCCGTTGGAGACGGCCTGCATCACCCATCCGGACCTGCTCGCGGAGAACGTCAGGGTGAGCGGCATCGGCCATCTCGCCCTGCCCGTGCACCCGGCGGTCGCGACGGGGATAAGGCAGGCCCTGGAGACCGAGGACTCCGGACCCCTTGCCGCCACCGGAGCCGACGGACTGACGGTGGCCTGACACAGCACCGGCCTCCGCAGCCCGGCAGCGAGACGGAAGGCGCCCGGCGGGCGCCAACTGACGGACGGCAGACAGCCGGGGCAGCTGACGGACGGCAGGCGGCAGGCGGCAGGCGGCAGGCGGCAGGACCACCGAATCGCCCGTCGTCAAGCCGACTCGGCGGAGACGCCCAGCAATGACCGACGAGTGACCGACAACGACCGATCCTTGACGTCCTGCGGCAACTTTCAGCCTTCAGTCGCACCCTCTGGGCGCCCCGCGGCACCCAAAGACCCCTCGAGCACACCCCCGCACGCCCCAGTCGAAAGCGCCCCACACCATCGAACGCATTTCGAACGCAAAGCCAAGGTCTTACCGAGGGAGCCCCGAAAGACGTCCGAATGCCCCTTTCCTGCATCCGTAAAACCTGTTGAAGATTGTCGCGCCCGCGGACCGCCGGGTACAGTCGCCGCACTGCTCTGCCAGCCCCTGCTGCCGAGGCGAAAGAGAAGTTGGTGAACGACCGTCACCCGTCGGGGATCATGACCACCCCGGCTCCGGCTCCCGAGGCCGCTTCGGCGCACTACGCGTCGTACGACCAGCAGGGCGCCACATACGGCGGCTTCACTTCTTACGACGGCCACACGGCGGGCGGTTTCGCGACCGCGTACGCCACCTCGGCCTTCGAGACGGACCCCCTCTTCGGGGATCTTCCGGGCGGGCAGGACTCCGGCTCGTACGACGCCACCCAGTGGTCCACCGGCGGCCACGACACGCTGGGCGGCACCCACGGGACGCTGAACTACGACCCGTACGCGGCCCAGCACCTCGCGGCGTACGAGACCGGCAACTACGACACCAGCGGCGTCTGGGGAGGCTCCGGCTTCCAGCACCTCGCCGAGATCCCCACCCAGCCCACGGGGCCCGACCCCAGCGGCCAGTGGGACGCCGGCGCCTGGGCGCAGACCGCCGACCAGTCGGGCCTCACCCAGCACTGGACGGCGCCCACCTTCGAGACCGGCGTGTACGACGCGACGGCCTGGAACTCGGACGGCGGCACGCAGGACACCCACGAGGCGTACAAGCCGCAGCCGACGGAAGCCTATGAGCATCCACAGCCGGACGGGCACGAGCAGTACGAGCAGGCGCACGAGCAGTACGAGCACGGCCACAAGCAGTCCGGCGATGCCTATGAGGGCGTGCCCTTCGACCAGCAGGCCACCTCCGTCTTCGAGCACGTAGCGCACGAGGAGGCCGCCGAGGGCGACGAACCGGTGCTGCTCGAGGGTGTCGAGGAGACGATCCCGCGCCCCCGGTCGGCAAACCGTTCCCGCCGCCGTCCTCCCGCGAAACGTTCCGCGATGCTCACCGTCGCTGTGCCCTCGGCCTGTGTGATGGGCGTGGCCGGGATCGCCGCCGCCTCGGTGGGCGCGGGCCTGGACGACACCAAGGAGAACACCACCAAGGCGGCGAAGGACACCGCCGTGCAGGCGGCCACCGCCAACAACAAGCTGGACACCCAGCTCGAGGCACTCTCCGCGGCCGCCGACGACTACGCCGACCGCGCCAGCCGCACCCAGGAGCGCATCGACCTCAAGGCCCAGCAGGAGGCCGACCGGAAGAGGGCGCTGGCCGAGGCGGCCCGCAAGGAGCGGCTGCGGCCGAAGTTCGCACTGCCGGTCGCGCAGAAGGGGCTCAGCGCCTACTACGGTCAGGCCGGCATCAACTGGATGTCCGCGCACACCGGAATCGACTTCCCCGTCTCGTACGGGACGACGGTGATGGCCGCGACCGATGGCACCGTCCGTACGCAGTGGAACAGTGCGTACGGGAACATGGTGATCCTCACCGCGAAGGACGGCACCGAGACGTGGTACTGCCACCTCGCCACGTACCGGGTCGCGTCCGGTACGGCCGTGAAGGCCGGCGATCCGATCGCGTACTCCGGAAACTCTGGGAACTCCACGGGACCGCATCTGCACTTCGAGGTCCGACCTGGCGGGGGTTCGCCCATAGACCCGCTGCCGTGGCTCCGCAGCCACGGACTGAACCCGACGTAGACCACCGGCTGGACCCGACGAGAGTCAGGCCCGGACCCGACAGACAGCCCAGGCCGGACCCGACGGGGGTCCGGCCTCTTCCGCTTCCGGGACCGGACCCCGGCGGACTACAACTTCTCCACCGGCGCGTACCGCAGGAGCAGTCGCTTCGGCTTCGCGTCCCCGAAGTCGATCGTCGCCTCGGCGTTGGCGCCCGTCCCCTTCACGGCCACGACGGTTCCCAGGCCGAACTGGTCGTGTGTGACCCGGTCCCCGACCGCCAGGGAGACGACCGGCTTCTCCGTGGCACGGCGCGTCGCGAAGCCGGAGGCGCCGGAGGCCGACGAGCGCGAGCGGGACGACGACAGTGAGGCCGCCACCGCCGAGGCCGGACCCGACATCGGAGCACCGGCCGCTCCCGTGCGCTTCCAGCTCATGTGCGCTTCCGGGATCTCCTCCAGGAAGCGGGAGGGCGGGTTGTAGGAGGGCTGGCCCCACGCACTGCGCATCGACGACCGCGTCAGATACAGCCGTTCCCGCGCGCGCGTGATGCCCACGTACGCCAGCCGCCGCTCCTCCTCCAGTTCCTTGGTCTGGCCGAGGGCGCGCATGTGCGGGAAGACGCCGTCCTCCATGCCCGTCAGGAAGACGACGGGGAACTCGAGACCCTTGGCGGTGTGCAGGGTCATCAGCGTGATGACGCCGTCGCCTTCCTCCTCGTCCGGGATCTGGTCGGAGTCGGCGACGAGCGCGACCTGCTCCAGGAAGTCGGAAAGCGTGCCCGACTCACCCTCCCCGCGCTCCTGCTCGAACTCCAGGGCGACGGCGGCGAGTTCCTGGAGGTTCTCGATACGGGTCTCGTCCTGCGGGTCCGTCGAGGCCTGCAACTCGGCGAGATAGCCGGTGCGTTCCAGGACCGCCTCCAGGACGGTGGCAGGGCCCGCGCCCGACTCGACGATGGTGCGGAGGTCCTCCATGAGCGTGTTGAACCGCTTGACGGCGTTGGTCGAGCGGGCCGCCATGCCGTAGGCCTCGTCGACCCGGCGCAGAGCCTGCGAGAAGCTGATCTTCTCGCGCTGCGCGAGGGCGTCGATCATCGCTTCGGCGCGCTCGCCGATGCCCCGCTTGGGGACGTTGAGGATGCGCCGCAGCGGGACGGAGTCCTCCGGGTTGGACAGCACGCGCAGGTACGCCAGGACGTCCCGGACCTCCTTACGTTCGTAGAAGCGCACACCGCCGACGACCTTGTACGGCAGGCCGACACGGATGAAGACCTCTTCGAAGACACGGGACTGGGCGTTGGTGCGGTAGAAGACGGCGACGTCCCCGGCCTTGGCCTCCCCCGCGTCCGTCAGCCGGTCTATCTCGTCGGCCACGAACTGTGCTTCGTCGTGCTCGGTGTCGGCGACGTAGCCGGTGATCCGGGCGCCCGCGCCCGCGTTGGTCCACAGGTTCTTGGGACGGCGTGATTCGTTGCGCTCGATGACCGCGTTGGCGGCGCTCAGGATCGTCTGAGTGGAGCGGTAGTTCTGCTCCAGCAGGATCGTCGTCGCGTCCGTGTAGTCCTCTTCGAACTGGAGGATGTTGCGGATCGTGGCGCCGCGGAAGGCGTAGATCGACTGGTCGGCGTCGCCCACGACGCACAGCTCGGCCGGGTGCAGCTCCTCACCGGACGGATCCGTCCCCGAGGGGCCGACGAGCTCCCTGACCAGGGCGTACTGAGCGTGGTTGGTGTCCTGGTACTCGTCGACCAGGACGTGCCGGAAGCGACGGCGGTAGTGCTCCGCGACATCCGGGAAGGCGCGCAGCAGATTGACCGTCGTCATGATCAGGTCGTCGAAGTCGAGGGCGTTGGCCTCGCGCAGCCGCGACTGGTACAGGGCGTAGGCCTGGGCCAGGGTCTTCTCGAAGCCATCGGCGGCCTGCGCCGCGAAGTCCTCCTCGTCGATCAGCTCGTTCTTGAGGTTCGAGATCTTGGCGCTGAAGGACTTCGGGGGGTAGCGCTTGGGGTCGAGGTCCAGGTCACGGCAGACCAGGGCCATCAGGCGCTTGCTGTCGGCGGCGTCGTAGATCGAGAAGGACGACGTGAAGCCCAGCTTCTTCGATTCCCGGCGCAGGATGCGTACGCACGCGCTGTGGAAGGTCATCACCCACATCGCGTTGGCGCGCGGGCCCACCAGCTGCTCGACGCGCTCCTTCATCTCGCCCGCGGCCTTGTTGGTGAAGGTGATCGCGAGGATCTGGCCCGGGTGCACATGGCGCTCGGCCAGCAGGTACGCGATGCGGTGGGTGAGCACGCGCGTCTTGCCCGAGCCGGCGCCGGCCACGATGAGCAGGGGGGTGCCGGAGTGCACGACCGCGGCGCGCTGGTTTTCGTTCAGCCCCTCGAGCAGGGCCGCGGGGTCGATGGCAGGCCGGGGCGCGCCGTCGCGGTAGTAAGCGTCGCGGTCCGGCGGCACGTCGAACTTCCCGCCGAACAGATCGTCCGGAATGGGCTCCGGTACATGATCGTCCTCGGGCGGCGGCGGGGGCTCTTCCTCTCCGCCCCGGGGGGCCTTGAGGTTCGCCAGAAAGCTGTCGTCAAAGAGGCTGCTCATCGCTCTCCGAGTCTAGGCCGCCCCACTGACAACCCGCCGCCGCCCTGAGAACTCCGCCTCATCCGGGGGTCCGGGGGTCCGGGATTCCGATGTCCGGGATCCGATGCCCGGGGATCCGATGCCCGGGGATCCTGGGTTCCGATCTTCTGGGGTTTCCAGGCTTCGGGGTGCCGGGCTTCCAGGGTGCCGATCTTGTGGGGTTTCCAGGCTTCCGGGGGGCCCGGGCTTCCGATTGGTTCCGATCCTCGGACGCGTCCCGGGGTTCCGGGGCCCGGGGTTCCGGGGCCCGGGGTTCCGGGGCCCGGGGTTCCGGGCTCTCTGTGCTCCGGGGGCTCTGTTCTGCGGCCTTCCTGGCCTTCCGGTTCCGCGGCCTTTGCGTGCGCCAGGTGCCAGGCGCCAGAGGTAGATGATCATCTTCCCCGGCTGACCGCCCAGCGCCTTCTCACCGACAGCGCCCGCCCCATCACGCTCGGCGATCGGTCCGGCGAAACGCGGCCCTCCACGGCCCCGTGGAGGGCCGCGTCCGAACGCCGGCGGTCCGCCGTCCGCATCGAAGGCCGCGCTCCGCCACCTTTGGTCGCCCGAAAGGGCAGATCCACCGCGATCCGACGGCACCGCCAACGGTCGCCACCCCAGGAAGACGATCTCGGCGGGCCGCCCACGGTGGCCCACTGCTCCGAAACCCCGCCCCAGGCGGAGCCTCTCGAATTCTGGCGATCCCTCAAAGTCCGCTGACGCACGAGCGTCACCTCGTCGAGCACGTGAGGCTTCGGCGCCAGGCGCCTTTCAGCCGGGCCGAACGGACCCTTGCGCCGCAATCGGGCGGACCCGTCACCACGGACAAGTCGCCGTAGATCCATCCCGATTGACCGTCAGGATCGAGGTTTCGGGTCAAGGTCACAAAAACGTATCGGGCAGTTCGGACATCAACCTTCACAGAAGGCACACGAATTGGTTAGCCTCACCGGCAGGCCATGCGTATCCCTCACCGGCGAACGTCGCCGGGAGTTGTGGCCTCCGCCGAGTCCGGCACGTCCGGAGCCGGGGACCCACCGAACTTGGGGTGAATCGGTCCAACTGCCCTCCGGGGCAAGGATCGTAGGGCAAACCTTCCGGAACAACCCGCCCGAACCCGACAGCTAACCCGGTAGGCGGATTACGGAAGGAGTCGCCTCCCTTGGCGTCGCACCGCAGAGAGCGGATCAACACCCCTGGGGGGACCGGTCTACGGACCCCCGCCCTCGCCACGGCGGCCCTCGGCTCCGTGGCCCTGCTCGGCCAGACGGCGGATGCAGCGTCGGTGGCCGAAGTGAAGCCCAGCCGTGAGGAAGTCCAGGACCGCATCGACAGCCTCTACCAGCGAGTGGAGACGGAGTCCGAGCGGACCAACTCGACCCGGCAGCGGTCGGCGGCGGAGCGCAGGCGCGGCGGAGCTGGTCCCCTTGACGCCGTCTCGCGGCGCGCCCCGAGCGGCAACGAAGCACGCCAAGGGTCGAGTTCCTTCGTGGCCTCCCCGTACGGCACCGGTTCCGTCCCCTCTCCGCGCCAGGGCTCGACGCCGGCTCGGCCGCCGGCCGACGGTGCCGCGCTGTTGAGCCTGGTCGCCAGCCGTCAGGCAGAGACGATCGCCGACGCTCCGGCCGCCCAGCGGACCGAGACGGGGCCCAAGGCGCTCGAGGCGTCCCCCCGCGCCCTGGAGGCGCCCAAGGCGCTCGAAGCACCGAGGGCGCTCGGGAGTTCGAAGGCCCTGGACGTCCTCAAGGGCATTGAGGCCGTCACCGGGCCTCCCACCGACCTCCAGGCCAAGAAGACGTCCACCCAGCAGAAGCTGCGGCAGGCCCGGGAGTTGCTCTCGAAGGTGACCGGCTCCACGACGGGAGCCGTGACCGGGGGCATGAAGGCGCTGGAGGCCGGACCGACGGCGCAGACGCAGCCCTGGGCACAGCCGCAGCCGCAGACGCAGACGCAGATGCCGGTACAGGGGCAGATGCCGGCACAGGCACAGATGCCGGCACAGGCGCAGATGCCGGCACAGGTGCAGGCACCCTCGGCGCTGGACGCATCGGCAACCGCCCAGCCGTGGGCCCTGGCCCAGACCCAAGCCCAACCCCAGGCACAGACTCAGGAGCCTGCTCAGCAGCAGACCGGGTCCTGGCCGACGCTCGGCGGGGGTGCGCAGCAGTTCCAGGGAGCGGCCTTCGCCGCCGACCCGTTGCAGTCGGGCTTCCCGACCGACACGCTCGTCGGACTGCCCCTGGACGCCGGAGCCGGGCTGCCTACCCAGACCGGCGGGGGCCTCCCCTCCGGGATAGCCGGGGCCATGGGCACGGGCATGCCCACGGGGTCCGTCGGCACGGGCACCGGCACCGGCACCGGCACCGGCACCGGTATGGGCATGGCCAACGCCATGCAGGCCGGCTACCCCGCCGACCCGATGCAGTCGGGCTTCCCGACCGACACGCTCGTCGGACTGCCCCTGGACGCCGGAGCCGGGCTGCCTACCCAGACCGGCGCAGGTTTTCCGGGGGTCATGGACACCGGCGCGATGGCCACCATCGGGATGGCCAACACCGGGATGGCCACCACCGGGATGGCGAACGCGACCACCGGCAGCGGTGTCGCCATAGGCACTCAGACGGGCTTCTCCGCGGACACCCTGGTCGGTCTCCAGACGGGCGCCGCCTCGGGTCTCCCGACGGGTGGCGGCACCGGCTACGCGGCCGGAGCCGGCACCGGCACGCTCGGCTCCGGCTCCGGCTCCGGTTCCGCCGACTCCGCCAAGGCCGCGAAAGCCGTCGCCTTCGTCCAGGCCCAGACCGGGAAACCGTGCGTCTGGGGGGCGAGCGGTCCGGGTTCGTACGACGGTCCGGGGCTGGTCCAGGCCGCGTGGCGGGCCGCCGGAGTGATGCTCCCGCGTGCCATCTGGGACCAGGTGCAGTCCGGCACCACGCTCGTCTCGGTGGCCGACGCGGTGCCCGGCGACCTGATCTTCTACTACGACGACGTCAGCCACGTCGGCATCTATGTCGGCGACGGCAAGATGATCCACGCCGCGAACCCCGGCTCGTACGTCAGCGAGGATTCGATCTACTCCATGCCGATCCACAGCGTGGTACGGCCTGGGTGACCTGCTGACGCTACGTATTGAAACGTGTCGCATGTTGAAACGTGTCGCACGCGCGCGTGGGATGTTCGCCTCTCACGCGCGCGTGGCGTTTGACGGAGCGGGTCAGCTCATAGGGACACCGGGTCAGGTCCAGAGGACCGCGATGAAGATGTTCGCCGTGGTCAGCAGCCCGACCAGGCCGAAGAGTCGCTTGTCCACCGTCTCCTCGTCGCGCTGGACGTAGACCAGGCCGAGGATCACGATCAGCAGGGCCAGCTTGACGCCGATCTTGACGTTGTTGACCGGGTCGTCGTCGGCCTGGTTGAGACCCACCAGGACCACGCCCGTAACCAGCATGGTCAGCGCGCCGTGCAGCATCGCGGGGACGAAGCGGGCGGTACCCGCGCCCATCGCCTTCATCTGGGTGAGGAATCCGCCGAGGAGGGACGCGATGCCGACAATGTGCAGGCCTACGAAGAGGTGGATGAGTACGTCCATGGCGGGGAGCCTAATCGTGGGCTTCCGACCCCCTGCGCGCGGCCCCTTGCCCCGTGCAGCCGCCGCGCACCTCCTGGCGCCCGGCGGCCTCGCTGCGCACCCGAGCGGGCACGGACGCGTGCACGACCACCAAGCGTGCGGCATGCACAACGCGCCCGCATAACACCCCGGCTGCGCCTGTGGGCTTGTATCCACCGCATCGGTCAGCGGACCGCGTGAAGCGGCGGCGCCATGCCGGGATCATGTACGCATACGGTCTCGCGCCGGTAAACGGGGAACATTTCCGCACAATGCGTTATCCCTTCGTACCTCGCGGGTCTAGCGTCCTCTCTCAGGTGACCGGCTCCCCACCGCCGCCCGGGCCAGGGGCGGCCGTCGGGCACCACCACCGAGAAAGTCCGGCGGCGGTCCGCTCCCCCTGTGCGGGCCGCCGCCGGACGCGTGACTCCCTCGCCTCCTCGTCAACCGCCGATCTCCCGCAGCGCCTGCCCCAGCGCCGTCACTCCCGCCTCGATCACCGCTGCGGGCGTGGCGGCGTAGCCGAGGAGCAATCCTGGCGGCCCGGGGAGTTGGCGATGCCAGGACAAAGGGTGGGTCTTCACACCGTGGGCGACCGCTGCCGCCGCCAGTTCGGTGTCCGCGAACGCCGCCGCTTCGAACGTGACCAAGAGGTGCAGCCCCGCCGCCGCTCCCCGTACCACCGCCCTCGGCAGATGCCGCCGGATCGCCTCCGTCATGGCGTCCCGGCGACGGCGATGGCGTCGACGCAGCATGCGCAGATGCCGTTCCAGTTCGCCCGACTCCATGAGGCGCGCGAGGACGAGTTGAGGGAGGGCGGCGTTGCCAAGGTCCGCGAAGCGCTTGGCGTCGACCAGTGTGTCGCGGTAGCGCGGGGGCGCGAGCACCCATCCTGTGCGCAAAGCGGGCGCGAGCAGCTTGGACACACTGCCGGCGTAGCAGACCCGCTCCGGCACCATGGAACGCAAAGCCGGGACCGGCGCCCGGTCGTAACGGTGCTCGGCGTCGTAGTCGTCCTCCAGCACCACTCCACCCCAAGCCATGAGCTCCCGCCGCCGTGCCCCGCCGAGCACGACGCCGGTCGGAAACTGATGCGCGGGCGTCAGGGCCACGGCCCCCACCCCCTGTTCGCGCAGTGCGTCGACCCGTACGCCGTCCTCGTCCAAGGGAACCGGTGGCGTCTCGAGCCCTTGGTTCCGCAAGTGCTGCCGCACTCCCAGCGACCCCGGCTCCTCCACCCCGATCGCCCTGATGCCGTCCTCCCGCAGCACGGTCCCGATCAGCCCCAGCGCCTGCGCGGTCCCGGCCACGATCAGGACCTCCCGGGGGTCGGCCGCGATCCCCCGGTACCGAGCCAGCCAGTACGCGACGGCCCGCCGTAGTTCCTCCGTTCCCCGCGGATCCCCGTACCCGAACCCGGACGTGGGCAGCTCCGCCAGCACCGCCCGCTCGGCCCGCAGCCAGGCAGCCCGCGGAAACGCCGCGAGATCGGGCGCACCTGGGGAGAGATCGATCCTGGACGGCAGGACGCGCACAGCGTCGAAGACGTGCACTGTGGGCGGCGTGGTGAACAGGGCCTCTGCGGAGGGTGTTCGGCCGATCCCTCTCGCTTGCTCCACGGGCGCCCCCGGCACCGCGACCACCACCGTGCCGCCACGCCCCCGCCCTTCCACATGCCCGTCCTCCGACAGGCGCTGGTATGCCTCCGTCACCACGCCCCGCGACACACGCAGGTCCGCGGCGAGGGCACGGGTGGCCGGGAGGCGGCTGCCGAGAGGGAGACGCCCGTCGGAGATCGCCTGCCGCAGCCGCTCCGCCAGCCATTCGGCCCGCCGCCCGAACGGCGCTTCCCTGATGTCCAGTTGCAGAAAATCCGCCCCCGCGGACATCGAGGGCCGCGAAGGTACCGAATGCACCGAGGACACGGAGGGTGCCGGGGACGCGGAGAGTGCCGAGGACGCGGAGGGCGCCGAGGACGCGGAGGGCGCCGGGGACGCGGAGGGTGCCGGGGAGGCGGAGGGTGCCGGGGAGGCCGAAGATACCGAAGGCGCCAAGAGCTTCGGCGCCCCAAATACTTTGGCCCTGTTATCGGCGCTCCCTTTGGACCTGTTCACCGAGCCATTCTGGCCCGAGGGTCAACTCATGACCATGAACACCTCCGCAGACACCGACACTTACACGCAGACCGACACGAACGTGGGCGCAAGCATGGGCACAGCCATGGGCACGGGCATGGGCACAGGATGGGCTGAGGCAACGAACTCGGCCTATGTGCACGGCTATTCCGCGCACGAGTCCCAGCGCCTCGGCGACCAGGCCGACACCCTCGCGGAACTCCTCCACGCCGGCACGGTCTACCCACCGGGCAGTCGCGTCCTGGAGGCCGGCTGTGGCGTCGGCGCCCAGACCGTTCACCTGGTGGCGGCGAGCCCGGAGGCCCATTTCACCGCGGTCGACATCTCCGTCGCGTCTCTGGACCAGGCGCGCGCCCGAGTACCGGCCACCGCCCGGGTCCGATGGCTCCACGCCGACCTCTTCGATCTCCCCTTCCCCGAGGACGAGTTCGACCACGTCTTCGTCTGCTTCGTCCTGGAACACATCCCCGACCCGCAGAGGGCCCTCACCGCCCTGCGCCGTGTACTGCGCCCCGGTGGCACTCTCACCGTCATCGAGGGCGACCACGGCTCCGCCTTCTTCCACCCCGACAGCACCTACGCCCATGCCGCGATCGACTGCCAGATCCAACTCCAGGCCATGGCCGGCGGCAACGCCCTGCTGGGCCGCCGCCTCCACCCGCTGCTCACCGCCGCCGGCTACGAGAACGTCGTGGTCCGTCCGCGCACGGTCTACGCCGATCGCTCCCGTCCCAGCCTCGTCGAGGGCTTCACGCGCAACACCTTCACCGCCATGATCGAAGCCGTACGGGACGAGGCCCTGTCGGCGGGTCTGACCACCCCCGTGGACTGGGACCGAGGCGTCGAAAGCCTCCGCCGGACCGCCGAGGGAGACGGCACCTTCCACTACACGTTCTTCAAGGCGGAGGCCACGAACCCAGGTCGTTCAAGGGTGCCGGACCGACCGGCGAACCCGGTCCGGCGGGACTGACCCCGTCCTCGGCGACCGGACGGACCCTACCCACGAAGATCCGCTATGAGCCGAAACCGCTCCAGCACGGCCATCGTGCTGTCGTCCACGGCGAACGTCTCGTCCCCCAGGGCCTCCCTCATCGCCGCGCTGTGCCAGAACTTCTCATGTGCCGTCCGCCACTCGGCCACACTGGTGTGCCCCTCGCCCTCGTTCACCGCGTGTTCGAGATCCACCTCGGCGAGCGGCACCACCCGCACGTCCGTGACCTCCATGACGGCTACCAGCCGCTCCTCGGAGTCCGGGACCGTGTAGCGAAGCCCGGCTTCCGGCAGGGCCTCCCCTTCGTGCTCGAAGTCGACCAGCAGTCCGGTCGTCGTGGTCTTCGATCCGTCAAGGATCGCGGCGACCAGCCGGTCCCGTAACCTGCCGGGGAAAGCGAACTCCGACCGGGGCAGGGCAGCGAGCTCGCTCTCGTTCCACTCCATGCTTGTCCTCCGTTGTCAGCAAAAGCTGGTGTCCACACTCCGACGGTGTCTCCGGGCGGACCTCGCTCGGCGTCTCCCGAACCGTCACACCAGCCGTCGCGCCGTGGCCCAGCGCGTCAGCTCATGCCGATTGGACAGCTGGAGCTTCCGCAGGACCGCCGAGACATGGGACTCGACCGTCTTGACGGAGATGAAGAGCTGCTTGGCGATCTCCTTGTAGGCGTAGCCGCGGGCGATGAGACGCAGGACCTCGCGTTCCCGCTGAGTGAGCCGGTCCAGATCCTCGTCCACCGGTGGGGCGTCCGTGGAGGCGAAGGCGTCCAGGACGAAGCCTGCCAGGCGCGGGGAGAAGACCGCGTCGCCGTCCTGGACGCGGAAGATGGAGTCCACCAGGTCCGTGCCGGTGATCGTCTTGGTGACGTATCCCCGGGCGCCGCCACGGATGACCCCGATGACGTCCTCGGCGGCGTCGGAGACGGAGAGCGCCAGGAACCGCACCGGCTGCTCGGTGTCGCCCATCAACCCCGAGCAGCGCCGCAGTACTTCGACGCCACCGCCCCCGGGCAGATGCACATCCAGCAGGACGACCTCGGGCCGGGTGGCCGTGATCACGGAGACCGCCTGATCGACGTCGGCGGCCTCTCCGACGACCTCCACCCCGGTCCGTGCGGTCTGCCCGATCTCGGCCTGTACTCCCGTTCGGAACATACGGTGGTCGTCGACGAGCACGACCCTCACCCGGCGGCCGACGCCGCCGTCCGCTCCGGTGCTCTCCCCCGGCTCGTCCGGCTCGGTGACGCCGGGATCGCTCGACGCGCCCGGTATGTCCGCCGTGTTCCGGGCCGCGGGTTCGCCGGCTCCGGCGCCTGACGTCAGACCGCTGGACACACCGCCCGCAGGCGGCTCGTTCGCCCCCGTCGCACCGCCCGGCGTTGCTGCGTCGGCTGCCCCGTTCGCATCGCTCATGACGTCTCCGCCCTCTCCATCTCCAGCTCGACCTCCGTGCCGCCCCCGGGTACCGCGCGGAGGCGGGCCGTGCCGCCGTTGCGCTCCATACGGCCGATGATCGATTCTCTAACGCCCATGCGGTCGGCGGGTATCGCGTCGAGGTCGAAGCCGGGGCCCCGGTCACGGACCGACACGAAAACCGTACTGCCCTCGACCTCGGCGAAGACCTGTACCGCGCCGCCCTCGCCACCGTACTTGGCGGCGTTCACCATCGCTTCCCGCGCGGCCTGCATCTGTGCTCCCACCCGTTCGTCGAGCGGGCAGTCGCCGACCACCACGACCTCTATGGGCACGCCGTGCTTGTCCTCCACTTCGGCGGCATTGCGCCGCACGGCCTCGGCGACGGTCCCGGGCTCGTCGTCCTCGTCCTTGCCGGTGCCTTCCGGTTTGTAGAGCCAGGCGCGCAGGTCGCGCTCCTGGGCGCGCGCGAGGCGGCGCACTTCGCCGGGGTTGTCCGCGTTGCGCTGTATCAGCGTCAGCGTGTGCAGAACGGAGTCGTGGACGTGGGCGGCGACCTCCGCGCGTTCCTGGGCGCGGATGCGCATCAGCCGTTCCTGGGAAAGGTCCTGGGTCATGCGCACGAGGTAGGGACCGGCCAGCAGGGCTATGCCGACGAGCACGGCGAGCGCGGCCTGGAGGACCGAACTGAGGTGGGCGGCGGAGCCCTGGAGGACGAATATCCCGGAGACGCCCGCGGTGACCAGCAGCACGCCGGCCGCTGAACGGGCGAGCGTGATCGTGCGCCGGCGGCGGCCCACCTCCACCCAGCGGGCCCGCCGTGCGTTGTCGGCCTGGCGCCACACCAGCGCGACGCCCGCACCGACGAGCACTGCTGGCAGCAGATAGGCCTTGGCGCCACTGCCGAGATCCACATTGCCGATGAAGATCAGGGTCACCACGACCATCGCCAGCAGAGCGACGATCTGACCTCTGTCGGGCTTTCGGGCGACCAGCCTGCGGCGGCCGTCGGGCGACACCTCCGCCGTCAGGGCGGAGGGCCGCTCGGCATCCACCCCGCCGACGCCGAGCGGAACGAAGAACCAGAAAGCCGCGTACAGCAGCGCGCCGAGGCCGTCCGCCGTGAACAAGCCGACGAAGGCGACTCGTACCCAGATCACGGGCAGTCCGAGATGCCCGGCGAGCCCCCGCGCCACCCCTCCCAGCCAGCGTCCGTCGCTGCTGCGATAGAGCTTGCGCGGCGGCCGCGGTGCGTCGAGTGGAACTGCTGCGGCTTCCGGCATGCCAACGATGGTCACATGCGGCGCGGTCCGGGGCATCAGGGTCGACCCCCGATACTCCCCTGATCTTCACACGCCCATGGTTCGAACAACTCCCGGGCCGCTCGTCAGGGGCGGATATCAGGGTTCGGCCAGGGTCATCCCGACTGCCGCGCGACCGCCGTGCCCGTCACCATGGACGCATGACAGATCAGCAGCACGCAGCAGCGGCGCCGGATCCCGGCCCGCTCCCCGGCTCCGGCGCGGAGGCCGGGCCGCGGGACGCCGTGCCCCCCGCGGGAGAGGAACCGCGCGCGCCCGAGCTCCCGCACAAGTTCCGTCGCGACCGACGGCACAAAGTGCTGGGAGGCGTGTGTGCGGGGCTCGGGCGGCAGTGCGACATGGACCCGGTGATCTTCCGGATCGGGCTCGCGGTGCTCGCCGCGACCGGCGGGATAGGGCTGATCTTCTACGGTTTCGCATGGCTGTTCGTCCCATACGACGACGAGGAGGAGAACGAGGTACGCAGGCTCCTCACCGGCCGCGTCGACGGCCCGGCGCTGACGGCCGTGCTCTTCGCGCTCGTCGGCTGCGGGGTGTTCCTGTCGATGCTGAGCAATTTCAGCGTGCTCACCTTCGCCGTGATACTCGGCCTGCTGCTGGCGGGCGCCGGGTACTGGTCGCAACGGCGCGGCACGGCCGACCCCGACCCGCTCGCGGCCCAGGCCGCGGCTGACGCCCCGCCGGAGGCGCAGGCACCGCCGGTCCCGGCCGCCTTCCCGTCCTGGTGGCGCGACCCCATCGTCAAGGACGGCACGCACGTGGGTGGCACCGGCTATCTCTGGGGCCCGAAGGAGGCTCGGGACGTCGCGGCGGCCACCAATATCGCGCGCGGCAACTACCGTCAGGAGACTCCCACCCGGCACTGGGAGTCCAAGCCGCGCGGTCCTCGCTGGATAGGTGGCTGGGTGTTCCTCGTCGCGCTGCTCGCGGGCGCGATCGGCATAGGCGCGACCTGGGACGACCACGCGCTCGGCACCAGCCTCCAGACCGGGTTCGCGAGCGCGCTCCTGGTGTTCGGCCTGGGCATAGCGGTGAGCGCGTTCCTGGGGCGTACGGGAGCGGGTTCGATCATCCTCTCCGTGCTCACGGCGGCGCTGCTGGCGGCCTCGGCGGCGCTGCCGAAGGACATCAGCACGCAATGGGACCGCACCACGTGGCGGCCGGCGGCGGTGGCGGACATACGGCCGAAGTACCACCTGGGCACGGGCGTCGGCACGCTGGACCTGAGCAAGGTCACGGTGGCCGAGGGCAAGACGGTGACGATTCGCGCCGAGGTTGGCGTGGGCCGGCTGGAGGTGGTCGTACCGAAGGGTGTGAGCGCGGAAGTCGACATCGAGGTGGGCATCGGCGACATCCAGCTGCCGGGCGACGACGAACGGGACGTGGACGTGCAACCGGGCAAGCACAAGGAGATCACGCTCGCCTCCTCGACCGGGGCCAAGAGCGGTGGCACGCTGAACCTCAGTCTGGAAGTGGGCCTGGGACAGGCGGAGGTGAGCCGTGCTGCGGCATGAGTTCCAGCCCGGAAGACTGATAGCGGGCGTGTTCCTGACAATAGCGGGCATAGCGTACGTCGGTGACGCGGGCGGCGCTTGGGAGACACAGTGGTTCGCGGTGATACCGCTGGTCACGGCAGGCCTGTTCCTGGCGGGCGCGGTCGGCACGGTCGCTCACGCGATACGCGGACGACGCACGCAGATACGCGAGCGCCAGGTCCGTGCGGACACCTGACCCCGCGGGTCCCCTTGCACCCCACAGCCCGGCCCTCTTGCCCCACTGAGGGCCTCGCGGGAGACGGAAGGACCCTCCGGTCAGCTCGCAGCACGCACCAGGGGAGGCCCCACAGCGCCGCCCAGCCGGAGCAGACAGGCAGCCAGACAGACAGGGCACGCCGAGGCGGGAGCGGAAGGACCCTCCGGTCAGCCCGCAGCACGCGCCAGGGGAGGCCCCATGCCGGCGCCAGGGGAGGCAGCGACAGCGGACCGGGAACCCTCATGGCCGGCCGGGCAGAGAGCCACGGAGCGAATCACAGAGGGAGACCGTCACCCCCAGGACGGAGCGGCCCTCGCCCAGCCGGGCCGGCCGCCACGCCGCGCACGACACCACAGGAACACCGGCACGCCAGGCCGAAGGCGCCAGGGAGCCAGCACGCCAGGACCCGACGGGAGCCGCCCAGCCGGAGCAGACAGGCAAGCAGGCGGGGGACGCCGAGCCGAGGCGGGAGACCCGACACCCCGGGCGGGGATGGCGACCGGCAGGCCAGGACAGGAAGGACGCCGCCACGCCTTGACGACGCCACGCCCGCCGGAAGAGCACCCCGGCCATTCCGCGACGAGGCTGGAGGAACACCGGCACGAAAGTGGGAGGTCACCTGCGCGTCGGGGCGGGAAGGGCGTCGGCCGGGCGGAGCGGGCAGGCGCCGTCAGGCCGGGCGGGGCGGGCAGGCACCCTCAGGCCGGGCGGAGCGGGCAGGCACCCTCAGGCCGGGCGGAGCGGGCAGGCACCCTCAGGCCGGGCGGAGCGGGCAGGCACCCTCAGGCCGGGCGGAGCGGGCAGGCACCCTCAGGCCGGGCGGAGCGGGCAGGCGCCGTCAGGCCGGGCGGGCGTCAATAGCCGGCTCGCCGTTGGCTGCGGCGTCCGCGGATGGCGGCATCCAGGGAGAGGACCGAGGCACCGGCCAGGACCAGGGGGAGCCAGGCCATCAGGTAGACCAGGTCGTTGCCGTAGTAGTACGGGTCGGAGGCCCAGCTGACGGTCAGCCAGAGGCTGAGTGAGATGAGGGCGCCACCGAGGGCCGCGAGGCGGGCCATCAGACCGATCAGGGTGCCGATGCCCACGGCGAGTTCGCCGAGGGCGATGGCATAGCCGAAGCCGATGGGGTTCTTCAGGGCCATGTCGACCAGGGCGGGGATGGCTGAGCTGTCGCGTACGCCGCGCATCATGTCGCCGATGGAACCTGAGCCGGAGTCGGACATGAAGGCGCTGTCGGTGAGTTTGTCCAGGCCGGCGTAGATGAAGGTGACCCCGAGGAAGACGCGTAGCGGGAGGAGGGCGTAACGGGTGGCGGTGTCCCGCCAGTCCCGGCCACCGTCGACATAGGGAGTGTGTGTGTCCGTACGAATGCCGTGCGCCATGGCTGCCGCCGCCTCTCGCCCGCCGTATCGTTCGCCCCTCAACAGGACCATACGTACGACAAGCCCGAATCGCTCAATGTTGACGCAACCTTTTTCGAGGAGAAAGCTGAGAAATCCTCACTTTCCGGCCTACCTGGGGCTCCGTCCCCGTAACACCGGGCTCCGCATTGCCCCGTAACGGCAACCGCCGCTCCGGCACTGCAATCGCTGCTTCCTCGGGGCGAGCGCTACTCCGTCTCAGCAACCGCTACTCCCTCAGGGCGAGCGCCAATCGGTCACAGCAACCGCTAGCAGCCGCTATTCCCTCAGGGCGAGCGCCATCAGGTCACAGCATCTTGCTCCGTCGCAGCATCTTGCTCCGTCACGGCGTCGCTGCTCGCGCACGACAAGCACCACTCGCTCGCGACAAGCACCACTCGCTCGCGGTAAACGCTAATTACTCGCGGCAGTCACTCGGTCACATCGATGACGCAGCGGTTCGTCTCGGCCCCGGCCGCCGTCACCACCTGGACCACCACACTCCCCGGCTCGACCTCCGCCGGCACCGGTACCACCAGCATCGAGTCCGTGGGATTGCTGAAACCGCCGGTCACCGGCACCAGCGGCACGTGTACGTGCACCGAACCGATGCGCACCATCATCCGGGACAGCCGGTCCGCGGTATTCGCCCCCGGCGGCACGAAACCGGCGCCGCGGATCTCGATGTCGTCGCCGGTGCGGATCGGAGCGTCGAGGTCGCCCGCCTCGCGGGCGCGCACCACGGAGAGGATCACCGGGCGGCCACCCTCCGCGTACTTCCCGGCGAGATACGTCCCGGCCGAGACCAGCACCAGAAGGGCGAGCCCCCACGGCAGGTCGGGGAGCTGATCCGGCCGCCGGGCCAGCCGCACCGCGGCGAAGACCAGTGCGACGGCCCCCACCAGCACGTACTGGGTGTCGGCGAAGCTGCCGCGGCCGGAGTCGTCGGTCAGCAGGTCGGCGGCCCGCGGCCGGTGGGCGCGGACCTTCTGCAGCCGCTGCGCCAGCACACGCAGTCCCACTACGCGTCGGACCAGCACGGCGATCCCGCACACCACGGCGAGCACGGTCACCACCCCGGCTCCCCGAGCGAGGTCGAGTCCGGCGATCAACCGGTCGCGCTCGTCCGGTCCGGAGGCCGCGGCGAGCCGGCCCGCCAGTACCAGTACGGCGTAGACGACGAAGAGCACCCAGGAGGCGGCCACGACGCGCGAGGTGGAGAGCCGGTTGTCCTCACCGATCACCGGCGCGAGGGCCCCACCCCTCGCCCGGTGCAGATACCCCGCGCCGGTCAGTCCGCCGCCCACCACGAGCGCGGCGAGCAGTCCCGCGGTGCGCGCGGAGGTCCACCCGGTTCCCACGGCGGTCAGTGCCTGCACCAGCAGCAGGGCGACGAATCCACCCGCCACCACGATCGCGGTGCGCCACCACAGCCGGGCCAGCCAGAGCTCGCCCTCGGCCCGGCCGCGCTCGGCGACGAACTCCGCGGACTGGGTCAGTTCATCCGAGACCCACTGCCGGGAGGCCGCCGCCGAGTGGGCGAGGGCGGCCGGCAGTCCGTGCCCGGACGCCAGTTCGTCACGCTTCGCAAGGAATTCGGCGACCGCACGCCGATGGCCCTCACGCGCCCCGTGCGGGCAGTCCCCGCAGGCGCACCCGCCCCCGTGCGCGCCCTGTCGCACCTCCTGCACCGCCACGCCCGCTACCCGCCCTTCCCGCACCACCGGACCACCCCGCACCCGCGGCCGCGCCCGTGCCCGCGTCCGCATCGGGCATCCGCATCCGCATCCGCACACAACACCCGCAGGCCCCGTAGCTCCCGTACCGGGCACCCCCGACGGGTTTCCGGTCCGATCCCGGCACCCCCCGGCCCCGGGCGCCACCCACCGGACCCACGTACGCCCACACCCCACGCCACCCGCGCCGCGGCCGCACGACCGCCCGCCGCGCCACGGGGTGACAGCGCATTGTGCCGTACGCCACCTCGTCCCCGCCCGGCAGGTCCGGTCAAGCCGGGTGAAGTCGGCACCTCCCTGTTGACCCGGCTGCGAGAATTCCCGTATGGCCGAGATCATCCAGCGTGACGGGACCTGGGCCTTCGATGGCAGCACCCTCCGGATCACCCCCGGACTCCACCGTTCCGTGCCGCTGTTCAGACAGACGTACGGAGAGGTGGCCGTGCCGCTCGAAGCCGTGGCGGGCGTGGTCTACGAACCTGAGCGCAAGCGGGGCAGGCTGCGCCTGCGGCTGCGCGAGGGCGCGGACCCGCTGCTCCAGGCGACCGGCGGCAGGCTGCCGGAGCCCGCGGACCCGTACCGACTGACCGTGGATCTCGACCGTTCGGGGGTCGCCGAGTACGTCGCGGAGGAGATCCGCCACGCGCTGCTGCTGGAGCAGATCCCGAAGGAGCCCACGAAGGCCTACCTGCTGGCGGGACCCCCGGTGCCGGTGTCCGTGCGCTCCAGCGACGGGACGGTGAGCTACGACGGCACCCAGGTGCGCATCGACTGGAGCGACACCTCCGACAAGGTCAAGCGCGCCACCGGTCCGCGCATCATCCGTATGCCCGATCTGGTCCAGGTCGAGTGGCTGCCCAACTCCGGTTACGAGGACGGCTTCCTGCGGTTCGTCACCCGCGAGACCGTGTTCTCCAAGCTGCCGCCGGAGAAGGACCCGTACGCGCTCGATCTGTGGGGCAACGCCCGCCGCGATCTGCTGACCGCATTGGTCGCCACCGCGGTCACCGCGCGGCTGCCCCATCCGTCCACCCATTCCGGGGACCACCTGGACGGTGCGGACCGGCCGAGCTCCGCCGCCCGGCCGAGCCTTGCCGCCCGGCCGGACCTGACGCCCGCCCTGTCGCTGCGGAGCGACCACCATGACGTGCTGCTGCGCAGACTGCGGGAGTTGGGCGAGTTGCACCGCGACGGAGTCCTCACGGACGAGGAGTTCGCGGCGACCAAGGCAGCCGTGCTCCGCGGCTTCTGAGGCTCCGGTTGCTCGCTGCACGCTCGATCGGGCGAGGCACGCGCTCGCCCGCGAGAGTCCTGCCCGACCCGACGAACAACGTGCCTGACCCAGCGAGAGTCTGCCCGACCCGACGAACAGCGTGCCTGACCCGGCGAGGTGTGTGCCCGACCCGACGAACAACGTGCCTGACCCGGCGAGGTGTGTGCCCGACCCGGCCAGTTGCGTGCTCAGCTCAGCAGGTCCGGTTCGCTCCGGCTGATGTCCTGCCACAGCGGCTGGTAGTTGATCCAGGCCACCAGGTCGCCGCCGAGCTGCTCACGGGTCGCGACGGCGAGACGGTGGTCGATCAGCACGGGCCGGCCGGCGGCCCGAGCGGTGAGCTGCACCTGGCAGGACCGCTCCATCGACAGGAACCACCAGGCCGCCGCGTCCACCGAGTCGCCGACCGTGAGCAGCCCGTGGTTGCGCAGCACCAGCGCCTTGCGCGACCCGAGCGCCGCCGCGATGCGACGGCCTTCGGCGGCGTCCACGGAGACGCCCGTGTAGGCGTCGTAGAGGGCCTGGTCCTCGTAGAAGGCGCAGGACTCCTGGCTGATGGGGTCGAGCAGTTCGCCGAGGGCGGCCATGGCCCGGCCGTGCACCGAGTGGCAGTGGGCGACGGCGACCACGTCCGGGCGGGCGGCGTGGACCTGGGCGTGCACGGTGAACGCGGCCTGGTTCACGTGATAGCGACCGTCGATCACCTGCCCCTCCTCATTGGCGAGGACCAGATCGCTCACGGTGACGTGCTTGAACGGCATCCCGAACGGGTTGACCCAGAAGCAGTCGGTGAACTCCGGGTCGCGCGCCGTGATGTGGCCTGAGACCCCGTCCTCGAAGCCGTACCGTCCGAAGATCCGCAGCGCCCCGGCCAGCCGCTCCTTGCGATGGCGCCGCTCGTCCTCGAGCGAGTCGTGCATGGGGGGCATCGCGAACTTCAGTTGGTCGGTGGGTCGGGGCAGGGGCGGCGTGGGCCCGTGCATATGTCCTCCGGAATTGGGACCGCTTCGTACGGAGCGGAAGTTACCCCCGGTCATGAGGAGAAGACAGGGCGGTTCCGTGAAGAGGGTGCACAACCGTTACGCCGGGTCGCTTGTCTGCCTCGATAGGACCTGGCTTTGTCCGTACATATTGAATGCGCTGTCAATAAGGAGAGGCATGAACCATGCGGAGCGACGGATCTCCGGGCTGCTGAGGCAGATCGCCACCGGAGACTCCGCCGTGCTGACCGACCGCGGCAACTCCCCTGCCCGGCTCGCCGCGCTCGTGTACATCGCCGAGCAATACGGGTTCCGATACGCCCAGACACGCCGGGTCGGCCAGCGGCTCGAGGTCGACGTCCTACGTGACCGGGGAGCCGAGGCACAGCGCCGCGCCGTTGCGACGCTCGCCGACTTCCCGCAGGCGGGCACCAAGAACGGCCCCGCGCCCGGGATGCGCCGCCGTTCGCTCAAACCGTTGCGGCACGCCTCCGAGCCGGTGGCCCTGCTCAGGGCGCGCATCGAGTACGACGCCCAGGCCGGGGACCTCCACTGGCGTCCCAAGGCGGTCTTCATGAGCGCCGTGTCGCTGGCGCTCACGCTGCTGTTCCTGCCGGTGGGCTGGCTGACGGCGCTGGCGGTGGGGCTGCCGACCTTCGCGATCTTCATGATCGGGCTGTGGGTGGAGGTTCTGCGCAAGGACCGGATCGCACGACGACTGCGCGCCGCGGGCTTCGACTGGGACTGACTTCGCCCCGCACAACGCCCGGTCGGCGCGACGCGAACGGCTGTCGCCGACGAACTCCGACAGTAGATGTCGGGTTTCGTCGTCACACTCTCCGTATGAACAAAACCCGGAACGTGAACTGGGCGGCCTTCGCAGCCGAGGAGCCGGAGCTCGCCAAGACGGTCGAGGACCGCTTCGCACGATATCGGCACCACATCCTCGCCACCCTCCGCAAGGACGGGTCGCCACGCACCACCGGACTGGAAGTGAGTTTCCTGTACGGGGAGTTGTGGCTCGGCATGATGCCGGGCTCGGTCAAGGCTCTGGATCTGCGGCGGGATCCGCGGTTCGCCCTGCAGGCGAATCCGGGGCCGGGAACGGAGATGGACGGCGGGGATGTACGGATCGGCGGGCGGGCGGTCGAAGTCACGGACGCGGAGACGCTCGCACGGTTCACCGAGGCGGTGAACCCGCCCGAACCGGAGGCCGTCCATGTCTTCCGCGCCGAACTGACCGAGGTGGTGCGGACGTACGTGGAGGACGAGACCTATCTGGTGCTGGAGACCTGGCAGCCGGGTGAGCCCGTGCGGAAGGTCAAGCGGACCTGACGCAAGGCGACACGAGGCGAACGCGAAAGGCGCCGCCCGAGTGGACGGCGCCTTCACACACCGGACGGGACCACAGCCCGGCAGGGACTACATTCCGGGAGGAACCGCAGCCCCGCACGAACTAGGCCCGGCGGGCACTACACCCCGGCAGGAACCACAGCCCGGCAGGAACCACAGCCCGGCAGGGACTACTCCCACTCGATGGTCCCCGGCGGCTTCGACGTCACGTCGAGCACGACCCGGTTGACGTCCGCCACCTCGTTAGTGATCCGCGTCGAGATCCGGGCCAGGACGTCGTACGGCAGTCGCGACCAGTCCGCCGTCATCGCGTCCTCGCTCGACACCGGGCGCAACACGATCGGGTGGCCGTACGTACGGCCGTCGCCCTGGACGCCGACCGAGCGGACGTCCGCCAGCAGCACCACCGGGCACTGCCAGATGTCGCGGTCGAGGCCGGCCGCCGTGAGTTCCTCGCGGGCGATGGCGTCGGCCTCGCGCAGCAGGTCGAGACGCTCCTTCGTCACCTCGCCGACGATGCGGATGCCGAGGCCGGGGCCCGGGAACGGCTGGCGCTGGACGATCTCGTCCGGCAGGCCCAGCTCCTGGCCGACCATGCGGACCTCGTCCTTGAACAGCTTGCGCAGCGGCTCGATCAGCTTGAACTCGAGGTCCTCCGGCAGGCCGCCCACGTTGTGGTGCGACTTGATGTTGGCGGTGCCCGAACCGCCACCGGACTCGACCACGTCCGGGTAGAGGGTGCCCTGGACCAGGAACTCCACCGGCTGGTCACCGGGAGCCTCGGCGACGATCTCGGCCTGCGCCTGCTCGAAGACCCGGATGAACTCCCGGCCGATGATCTTCCGCTTCTCCTCGGGGTCGGAGACGCCCTTGAGCGCGGTGAGGAAACGCTCCTCCGCGTCGACGACCTTCAACTGCACCCCGGTCGCCGCCACGAAGTCCTTCTCGACCTGCTCGGTCTCGCCCTTGCGCATCAGGCCGTGGTCCACGTAGACGCAGGTCAGCTGGGAGCCGATGGCCTTCTGCACGAGGGCCGCGGCGACCGCGGAGTCCACGCCGCCGGACAGACCGCAGATCGCGCGCTTGCCGCCTACCTGCTCGCGGATGGCGGCGACCTGCTCGTCAATGACGCTGCCGGTGGTCCAGGACGGGGTGAGGCCCGCGCCCCGGTACAGGAAGTGCTCCAGCACCTGCTGGCCGTGCGTGGTGTGCATGACCTCCGGGTGGTACTGGACGCCGTACAGCTTCCGCTCGTCGTTCTCGAAGGCGGCGACCGGGACGACGTCCGTGGAGGCGGTGACGGCGAAGCCCTCGGGGGCCGCGCTGCACGCGTCGCCGTGCGACATCCAGACCGACTGCTCGTCCGGAGTGCCCTCGAAGAGGGTGGAGCCGGACTTGCTGACGTGCAGCGGGGTGCGGCCGTACTCGCGCGCTCCGGTGTTGTCGACGGTGCCACCGAGCGAGGTCGCCATCAGCTGGAAGCCGTAGCACATACCGAAGACGGGGACGCCGGCCTCGAAGAGGGAGCGGTCGACGGTCGGGGCGCCTTCCTCGTACACGGACGAGGGGCCGCCGGAGAGGACGATCGCCGCGGGGTTCTTGGCGAGCATCTCGGCGACCGGCATGGTGCTCGGCACGATCTCGCTGTAGACCCGCGCCTCGCGGACACGACGGGCGATGAGCTGGGCGTACTGTGCGCCGAAGTCGACTACCAGAACGGTGTCGGGGGGTGCAGTGGGCACGGGTTGCCTTCCGGCGGGGAGCAGGGTCTGTGGTTGCCGATTCTACCGGGGCCGTGTGGCGCGCACCGGGGGCTTCGCCCGTCCGCGGCCGGACCCCGGCTGCCGGCCCCGCTTCCGCGTCCGCCTCCGGAGCCGTCGCCGCCTGCGCGTGGGCTGGAACGCCCGTCGCACCCTGCCAACCCACGAAGCCCTCGGCGGGGCACGACGGAAGCCCGCGGCAGGAGCCCACGGCGGAAAGTTGCCCTTCTCCGTGCCCGTGGCCCATACTCGGCCCCATGCGCGAGCACTCGACCTTCCTCTTTACCTATGGCAACCGGCCCACCGGCTGCCATGGTCGTGCTGCTTGAGCAACTGACAAGCGACTTCCCAGGCGCCCCGGGCCGACAAGGTCCGGGGCGCCTGGCGTTACCGGATCCTGCCGGGCCGGGGCACCGTCCACACTTCGCGACGAGGAGCCCCAGATGCCCACCACCACCGCCACCGCCACCCCCAGCACCAGCACCAGCACCAGCACCAGCACCAGCACCAGCACCCAGGCCACCGCCGCCACCGCCCCAGCCACCACCGAGAAGACCGGCGCCCGTACCGCCGAGGCCGCCGATGTGATCAGTGGCGCCCGGGAGCGCATCGACGCGCTCGACGAGCGGATCATCGGCCTCATCCAGGAACGGATGGCCGTGTCCGCCGCCATCCAGGACGCCCGGATCGCCTCCGGCGGCCGGCGTGTGAACCTCTCGCGGGAGATGGAGATCCTCGGTCACTACAGCGGAGCGCTCGGCAAGCCCGGCACCTCGCTCGCGATGACGCTGCTGGAGCTGTGCCGGGGCCGGATCTGAGTGCTGCGCACGCACGTACCCATGGCTCCTCACCCGTACGGCGCGTGACCGCCGCGCGCGGCGGTTCGTTGGCCCAGGTATCCGTGCCAGCCAGGGGCGGGCCCGAAAAAACCACGCGTGGCTCCGCTGGAGCGATGAGGCGTGCGGGGCGTACCGCACGCTGTGGGACCTCGCTCCAGAGTCGCGGCCGGACGGCAGGGGACAGCAGCCCGGTCACGCAACAGAGCGGTCGGCTTCGGGGACGCCCGGAGCCGACCGGCGGAATCTGTCCAAGACGGTCGAAACGGTTGCGGAGGCCGCGACCCATCGAGCACGATGCGTAGAGAACTCCTCAAGCCCCCTGCAAGTCCCCCAGCGCATGACAGCACTGGAATGTCCGACTGCCAATGGTCTATACCAGGCGCACGCCTCGAGTGAGCCGGAGCGGCCACCGGCGGTCGGCGAGGTCGGCGGCGCAACCCCCCGGCGCCGCTCTCCGGCACCGACGCTGCCCTGACGTCGGTGCGACGGTCGAGGGGCCCCGCGGATCCGTCCCGCGGGGCCCCTCGCTTTTTCATGCAGGTAGTTGCGGGCCGACCCTTCGGGTCGCCACGCCCCACCTCTATTCGGCGGACCGCCGTCCCGCGCCCCAGCCCGTGTCCGTCACGCCGTCTTCCCCAGCTTCTCCAGCTTGCCGAGCTTCTCCAGCTGTGCGTCGATCAGCGACGCCTGGACCTTCGTCTTGTCGGCGTCCAGCATGTTCATCGCGTAGAACGCGACGAGGGTGGAGCCGCTGCGCACGACCGTGAAGGTCATCGGCACCGAGGCACCGTCGACGGCGCCCTTCAGCTTGTACGCCACGGCCTCGTCGCCCTGGGTGGGGTCGGACAGTGCCGTGACACCGGTGTACTTGAAGTCGGTGTGCTCGAACGCGGTGCACTTCTTCGACGCGGTGCGCAGCTCGCCGAGCACCTCCTCGGCGTCGTTCTCGCCGTGCGCGAGAAGGGCGAGCGAGGTCACGGTGGCGTCGAGGCTGTCCGTGGCGGTGAACGTACGGCCCACACGGGCCGCGGCCTTCGGGTCCGAGGTGAACATGAACATGTCCGCGAGCGGCTGGCAGGCCGCCGGGCTCGCCGGCACCGTAACGGCCGGCATGTCCGCTGCGGGCAGCGTCTCGACCTTGTACGCCTTGACGTCGCCGCTCGCCAGGGCAGCCTTCTCCAGTTGGGCCTGGCTGAGCGCCCCCACGCCCTCGTCCCTGCCGGAGCCCGAGCCGGAACCCGAGCCGGAGCCGGAGGACGCGTCCCCGCCCTGCGCCGGCTCCCCGGACTTGTCCGTCTTGCCGGCGCCCTGCGCGGTGGCTCCCTGCGACGCCTTACCGTCGCCCTCGTCCCCGCCGGAACCGCACGCCGCGGTGAAACCCAGTGCGACCACCGCAGATGCGGCCAGCACGACCCGCGACACCATCGACTTCACCATTCATCACCTTCATGTCTTACGGCGCGTCCACGCCGACGTCACATGAAATCCCCCAACCAGCCACCATTACCAGCGATTTGCAGAACGATCGGAAGCCCTGCCCGCACCCCGCAGGCCCCGGTGGCTCACCACCGGCACGCAGGACCGGATATGTGACACAGCACACATAAAAAGGTTGTGAATGGTTTGCAACCATTCACAGCCACTCTCAGTCACATCACGTGGAACAAGGGCCACTCCGCGCCCCACGAGCGGCGGCCTCTCGTCACGTTCGGGCTGCCACCCGGCAGCACGCCGGATCCCCTCCAGTTCTAGAGGTCTAGATGAAGCTTCGCCGTGCCATGGCCGCGACTGCCGTACTGGCGCCACTTGCGCTTCTGTCGGCACCGGCCGCGTTCGCGACCGAAACCCCGTCCACCCAGACCCAGTCCCCCACAGCGTCCGCCTCCGCGGGGGACACGTCGTCGCCCTCGGCCAGCGCGTCGAGCGACTCGAGCGCGTCGGCGTCGAGCACGCCGAGCACCACTGCGTCGACCGGCCCCACGCCGTCGACGTCCGCGACCCCGAGCACCACCCCGCAGACGCCCACCTCGCCCCCGGCGAGCTCGGCGGCGCCGCAGCCCGTCCCGACCGAGCTGTGCCCGATCGACGAGAACGGCATGGACGAGGGGTCCCAGCTGAGCCTCGACGTCTCCGGTCTGCCCGGCAAGATCGTCGCGGGCAGCGGCTGGCACACCTTCACGCTGACCGCCGCCAACCACAGCGAGCAGGCGATCGGCACGGTCCAGTGGCTCGCCGCCGTGGACAACGACTCCATGAGCGACGACGAGAACGACTGGCTGAGCACGTACACCCAGCTGGAGTTCCTCAACCCCGAGACGAAGGAGTGGGAGTCCCTCGCCGACGAACTCGGCAACGGCCTGTACTTCGGCGAGACGGAGTTGAAGGCCAAGGAGACGGTCGCCATCAAGCTGCGCCTCAACATCAGCGCGAAGGCTCCGGTCGGTGACGGCTGGGCGATCGGTCTCGGTGGCTACGTCGACGCCGAGAAGAACTGCATCCACAGCGCCTACGCCGAGTACGACTTCACCGTCCTCAAGCCCGGCAGCAGCAACGAGAACCCGGGTGAGGCCAAGCCGGGCAAGGGCGACAAGCCGCCGGCCGGCGGCAAGGAGCCGCAGGGCGGCGCCAAGGCGATCCCGCCCACCGGCAGCCTCGCCACCACCGGGTCAAGCTCCATGCTGCCGACCGTCGGCCTGATCGGCGGGGTCGCCGTCGTGGTCGGCGCAGGGGCGATCTACACGGTCCGCCGCCGCACCAAGGGCGTCGGCGCCGGGTCGGACGCCGCGTAGGAACGCGGCCCGCGGCGAGCCACTCGCCAGAACCTCCCGAGAGGTTCGTGAAAGACGGAAGGACCTGCGTTCGGAGGGGAGCGCGGGTCCTTCGGCTTTCCCAGCCACCGCCGCGCCCTCGGCCTCCGCGCGCCAGCCAAGCCTTCGCCCCCCGCCCCCCACCGAAAGCCCCCGACTGCCGCCGGCCAACGCCGTGAGCGAGGGCCCGGAAGGGCCGGGGCCCGGAAGAGCCCGAGGCCCGGAAGAGCCCGAGGCCCGGAAGAGCCCGGGGCCCGGAAGGGACTGAAAGGGCTTGGATGGGGACGGGCGCGGCCGCAGGATCCCCGTCAGCCCGCCGAGGACCCCTTGGGCGGCACCGTCGGCATCCCCAGGAAGCGCAGGGCGCCGAAGGCGTCGGCCGGGACCGCCGGGTGGCGGGGTTCCACCGGCTTCAGCCGTTCGTACGCGGCCCCCTGCGCCGGACGCGGATCCGCCTCCCCCTCGTTGGGCCAGTACGACATGGCCCGCTCGGCCTGGGCGGTGATGGTGAGCGAGGGGTTGACGCCCAGGTTCGCGGAGACGGCCGCGCCGTCGACGACCGAGATGCCGGGGTGACCGTACAGCCGGTGATAGGGATCGATCACACCGCTCTCGCGCGAGTCGCCGATCGGGCAGCCGCCGAGGAAGTGCGCGGTCAGCGGGGTGCCCATCAGCTCACCCACGTTGGAGCCCGCGAACCCGTTGATCTCGGCGGCGATCGCGGAGGCCGCCTCGGCGGCGGCGCGGATCTGCTTGGGGTTGGGCGCACCGTGGCCCTGACGTGCCGTCAGCAGCCCCTTCCCCACACCGTCCGGCTTCAGGTACGTGGTCAACGAGTTGTCCAGGGACTGCATCACCAGGCCGATGATGGTCCGCTCCGACCAGCGACGGTTGGACAGCGAGCGCAGCACCAGCAGCGGGTGCCGGGCCGCGTTCGTCAGCCAGCCGACGACCCTCGACGAGCCGTCCGCATAGGGCACCTGGAGGATCGACAGACCGCCCATCGAGTTCGACCCCTTGCCGTAACGGACCGGCTCGATATGGGTGTTGGCGTCGGGGTGGATCGATGAGGTGATGGCCACGCCGCGGGTGAAGTCCACCCTCGGAGCGCCATGGGCCTTGCGGTAGCGGCGGTTGTCGGTCTGCGCACCCACCAGCGCCTCGGAGTTGGTGCGGGTCAACTCCCCCAGCCGGTCCGAGAGGTACGGGAGCCGACCGCTCGCCTTCATCCGGTGCAGCAGCGTCTGCGTGCCATAGGTGCCGGCCGCGAGGACCACGCGCCGCGCCCGGAAGACCCGGCCCGCGCCGCGCCTGCGCCTGTTGTCGGTGGGCAGGGTGGTCACGGCGTAACCGCCCTGCGAGTCGTCCGTCAGCGCGACCACGGTCGTCATCGGGTGGACGACCGCGCCCGCCTTCTCCGCCAGGTACAGGTAGTTCTCGGTGAGGGAGTTCTTCGCGCCGTGCCGGCAGCCGGTCATGCACTCGCCGCACTCGGTGCACGCACGCCGGTCCGGGCCCGCGCCGCCGAAGTAGGGGTCGGCGACCCGCTGCCCCGGGGCGGCCTTCGCCGCTCCGTCGGCGTCCTCGCCGTCGCCGAAGAACACGCCCACCGGCGCGAGGTGGAAGCTGTCGCCCACCCCCATCCGCTGCGCGGCGGCCTTCAGGTGGACGTCCGAGGGGGTCATCGTCGGGTTCAGCCGCACCCCGAGCATCCGCCGCGCCTGGTCGTAGTAGGGCGTGAGCTCCTCCTGCCAGTCGGTGATGCCCTTCCAC
This sequence comes from Streptomyces cavernae, assembly GCF_004023625.1. GTDB lineage: Bacteria > Actinomycetota > Actinomycetes > Streptomycetales > Streptomycetaceae > Streptomyces > Streptomyces cavernae. The sequence goes on from NZ_RPDJ01000016.1 coordinate 129,446, forward strand.
TGGGGGTCGTCGAAGAAGGCCTTCGGCGGGACGTACAGCGTGTTGGCGTAGTTGAGGGAGCCGCCGCCGACCCCCGCTCCCGCCAGCACCATCACATTGCCCAGCAGATGGATGCGCTGGATGCCGTACATGCCGAGCCGCGGCGCCCACAGGTAGTTCCTGACGTCCCAGGAGTTCCGGGGCAGCGACTCGGGTGAGAAGCGGCGGCCCGCCTCCAGGACGCCCACGCGATAGCCCTTCTCGGTCAGCCGCAGCGCGGTGACCGAGCCGCCGAAGCCGGAGCCGACGACGATGACGTCGTAGTCGTACGCCTGTGACACGGGCTCTCCTCGTTGAGATCCTGGGGACGGGGGTACGCGGACATCTGCGGTCCGGAGGGTTTACCCCGGCCCCGGACCGGGGGCGTGACCCCTACCGGAAGCGCAGCACCTTCATCGCCTTCAGGCTCCGGCTCATGAACGCGGCGTACTTCTCGTCGTCCATCCCGAGCGACGGGGCGAGCGGCAGCAGCCGCTGCTGGGCGACGGTCTGCGCCTCGGTGTACTTGAGGATGCCCTCGGAGCCGTGCCGGCGGCCGAGGCCGGAGTCCTTCATGCCGCCCATCGGCGACTGGACGCTGCCGTACGCGGAGGCGTAGGCCTCGTTGACGTTGACCGTGCCCGTGCGCAGCCGTGCGGCGACCTCGCGTCCGCGCCGGCCGTTCTTCGTCCAGACCGAGGCGTTCAGGCCGTACGGCGTGGAGTTGGCGAGTTCGACCGCTTCTTCCTCGGTTTTGAAGCGGTAGACGGAGACGACCGGGCCGAAGGTCTCCTCGGCGCAGACGGCCATGGGGGCCTCGACTCCGTCGAGGATGGTCGGCTCGAAGAAGTACGGGCCGACGTCCGGGCGGGCGATGCCACCGGCGATGACCTTGGCGCCCTTGGCCACCGCCTCCTCCACGTGCCGGCTCACGGCCTTCAACTGCCGCTCCCCGGCCAGTGAGCCCATCTCGGCCCCGTACGCGAGGGACGTGCCCAGTCGTATCGCCTTGGTGCGGGCGGCGAACCGGTCCAGGAAGTCGTCGGCGATCGACTCGTGGACGTACAACCGCTCGATGGATATGCAGAGTTGACCCGCGGAGGAGAAGCAGGCGCGGACGGCACCGGCGGCGGCCTTGTCGAGGTCGGCGTCCTCGAGCACCAGCATGGCGTTCTTGCCGCCGAGTTCGAGGGAGACGCCGACGAGCCGGGCGGCCGCGCCCTGGGCGACCTCGCGGCCGGTGCGGGTGGAGCCGGTGAAGGAGACGTAGTCGGCGTGTTTGACGACCTCCGGGCCCACGACCGGGCCCTCGCCGAGCACGACTTGGAAGACCTCCGCCGGGAGGCCCGCCTCGATCAGCAGGTCCCGCGCCCACAGGGCGGTCAGGCAGGTCTCCGTGTCCGGCTTCATCACCACCGCGTTGCCGGCGACGAACGCGGGGAGCGCGTCGCCCACCGACAGTTCCAGGGGGTAGTTCCAGGGGGCGATCTGGCCCACGACACCGCGCGGATGGCGCAGTTCGGTGACCTTCGTCAGGGTGGGGATGGCTCCGGTGTGCCGCTTGGGCCTGAGGTACGCGGCCGCCCTGCGGCCGTAGTGGCGGGCCTCGATGGCGAGTCCCTGCACCTCCTCGTGCGCGTGCAGGCGTGCCTTGCCGGTCTCCAGCTGGATCAGGTCGAGGACCTCGGCCTGACGGTCGAGCACCAGGTCGTGGAAGCGGAGCAGTACGGCGGCGCGCTGCCGCACGGGAACCTGGGCCCAGACCGCCTGCGCCTTGCGGGCCCGTTCGAAGGCCTCCAGGACGTCCTCGGGCGTCGACTCGGGCAGGTCGGCCAGCTTCTCGCCGGTGAACGGCGTGTGGTTGGCGGTCCGCCCGGAACCGACAACACCCTTGGTGAGCTGGGCGATCAGCTCCGGAGTGACCACGTCTGCGGCCGTGCGGACGCCCGGAGGGGCCGGGGCGATCGGGTTGGTGCCGAGAGTGTCGGCCGCGGACGACACCTCGCGGGTGTCGGCGGTCGTTTCCGTGCCGGGCGTTTCCGGGGCCTGCGAGTCGCTCATGGGCCGCAGCGTATTCCCGTGCCGGGCCTTTTGGTACCCGTTGGTAACCCGCTTTCACGGGTCGCGCACATGGCGCCAGCGATCACTGGCAACAAACGCGCTGATCAGGAAGTCGGAGGATCCCCGCGCCGACTGCGACCACGTTTTCATCACACGGTGTGGATCTCCAGATTGGCGAGGACCCGTTCGGCGATCTCCCGGCTGGGCCCGGTGAAGTCACCCTTGCCGGGGTAGTCGATCCAGAGCTTGTAGAGGTTGCCGGACTTGGTCTTGTAGTAGAAGTAGCGCGCCTCGCGCAGGCGCGGGGCCTTGGGATCAGTCCGCTCGTCGGAGTAGACGACGGTGTTCTCCGCGGACGCCCTGCCCCGGTACGACGTCTCCTTGGTCGTCACCTTCGGCGCGGGCGACTTCGCCATGGCAGAGAAGCTGCTGTCGTCCGTCTTCTTCATCTCGTCGGCGTCCTCGTACGCCTCCGCGATGGCGCTGCCCGCGATCTCGTTGAGGCCGTCCTCGGACTTCTTGTAGAGCGTGAGGTTGACCGACATGGCATAGCTCGGTTCGTAGTACGCGACCCAGTGCCCCTTGTCCAGCGCGCGGTTGGGCTCGCTCCTGGCCCAGCCCGGTGGCAGACCCAGCGTCGCCCGGACGTCCGCCTCCTTGTGCCGGGCCCAACCGCTCGGCAGCTTCTCCTCGGACGAGTTCCCCAGCTGCTGGTACGCCGCCACCAGCGCCGTGGCGACGACGACCGCCCCGATCCCGAGCCACGCCTTGCGGCCGAGCCGGACTCCCTTGGCCGCCTTGTCTCCTTGGACCGGGTCGAGGCCCTGGACGCCGTTGGTCACGGGGAGTTGGGTGGCCCGCGTCTCCTGCGGGGGTCTGGCGGCTTCTTCCAGGAGGTGACGGACGCGGGCCGCGTTCGGGCGCCGGGCCGGGTCCTTGTCGAGCAGGCCGTTGATCGCCTCGGCCAGCGGCCCCTGGGCCACCGCGGGCGCCGCCGGCGTGGCGTTGAGGACGGACTGCAGTGTCGCGGGGGTGTTGCTGCGGCGGAACGGCGAGACGCCCTCGGTCGCCGCGTACAGCACCACGCCGAGCGACCACAGGTCGGACGCGGGGCCGGGTCGCTGGCCGAGGACCCGCTCGGGCGCGATGTACTCGGGGGAGCCGACGAAGCCGCCGGTGTCGGTCAAGGCGGTCTCGCCCTCGATCTGGGCGATGCCGAAGTCGGTGAGGACGACCCGGTCGTGCCGGCCGAGCAGCACGTTGTCGGGTTTGACGTCGCGGTGCAGGACTCCCGCCGCGTGCGCCGCCTCCAGTGCGCCCAGCACCTCGAGTCCGATCCGGGCCGCCTCGCGGACGTCGAGCGTGCCCTCCTGGAGCGCGGCGCCGAGGGAGCGGCCGTGCACCAGCTCCATGACGATCCACGGCCGGCCGTCGACCACCGCGACGTCGTGCACGTTCACCACCGCGGGATGGTCGAGCCGGGCCGCCGCGCGCGCCTCGCGGCGCATCCGCTCATGGGCGTTGGCGCGTTCCCGTTCGGGAAGATGGTCCGGGACCCGCGGCTCCTTGACCGCGACCTCACGGTCCACCATCTCGTCCTTCGCCCGCCACACCGTGCCCATGCCGCCGTGGCCCAGTTTGGCCAGCAGGCGGTAGCGACCGGCGATCAGCCGGCCGGCGCCGTGGTCCTCGGTCCACCGTTCGGGCTGGGGCACGGGCTCCGGCACAGGCCCCGGCACGGGCGGCGGCACAGGCTGGGCGTAGGGGTTCCCCGGCACCGGGCCGGCACCGGGCCGTGGCGGATGCAGCACGAAACTCGTCGGCTCGTCTGCCCGGTAAGACGCGCCCCCGTCGTTGCTCATGGGACATGCCTATCGCGTGCGGCGCGTGGGTTCCACCGTGCGCGTTTTTCAGTCACAGACCCGTGACGCACTCCATCCGGATCTGTCCGTTTCGCGGCTTGCGGGGTTTACCGCGCCACCGTGAACGTGTCCACGGCGACGTCGAAGATCTCCCGGGCCTGCCGCGCCTTCCCGACCGGTGCCGAGACCCACACGTCGTACATCCGCCCGTCCTGTTCCCAGCACAGGTCGACGGTGTGCCGGGGGCCCTCGGCGGCGGTGAAGCCGTTCCAGGTGAACTCCCAGAAGGCGGCCGGATGTCCGTCGTGCGTGGTCCCGGTGACCGTGCCGTCGCGGTAGCCGGGGTTGGTCGTGGGTCCCTCGGTGTGCGCGCGTCGCAGCACGGCGAGCGGTCCGCCCGGCTCGGGGTCGGCCTGCTTGATGCCTATGCGGAAGGTGCCGTCGGCCGACAGGTAGAAGATCCGTTCGCCCTCCGGGCTCCGGGTGAACGCCTTGGGGACGGCGAGTGAGAAGCCGTCCGGGTCCTCGGCGGACCGGTAGCCGGACGGCAGCGAGCGGGCGGCGGCCGGGGTGCGCTCGCGGGTGACGGTCACGGTCGGCCCGGGCGGCGCGGCCGGCTTGGGGAGCGCAGTGGTCGGGCCGGTGGTGCTCGCCGGGCCCTTGGGGCTCACCGGGTCGGTGGGGCTCGTCCGTTGCGACGGCGAACTGCCCGGAGCCGATGTCGTCGGCACCTTCCCGTCGTCGCCGTCCTGGTTCATCAGCAGCGCCGCCGCCGAGAACCCGGCCCCCGCCATCGCGGCGACCAGCGCGGCGGCGACCAGCATCCCGCGGGTGGGAGTCCGAACGGGCCCCTGGGTGACGAGGGGTGTGGGCGCTTCGGGCAAAGGGTCGGGCGGTGGCTTCGGCACGGTTCTGCGCTCGGGCACGTCCCGCCCCGTCGGCGGGTGGTGCGGCGCGCGCGGGGTGCGGCCGGTGTCGAGGAAGGCGCGCAGCATGCGCTCGGCCTCCACCGCGTCGAGCCGCCGCTCCGGATCGCGTTCCAGCAGGCCCCGGACGACCGGCAGCAGCGGCTCCGCGGCGGCCGGGGGCCGGATGTCGTCGACGACCACCGCGTGCAGGATGCCGCCCAGGGAGTCGCGGTGGAACGGCGATTCACCGCTGAGCGCCGTGCACAGCAGCGCTCCGAGCGACCACAGGTCGGACTCCGGCCCGGTCCTGGTCCCGGACATCCGCTCGGGCGCGGTGTACTCGGGCGAGCCGACGAAGGAGCCGCTCTCGGTGAGCGTGGTCGCGCCCGCGACCTGTGCGATGCCGAAGTCGGTGAGTACGACCCGGCCTTCCTCGGACAGCAGGACGTTGGCGGGTTTGAGGTCGCGGTGCAGTACGCCGGAGCCGTGCGCCTTGCGCAGTGCGCCGAGCAGACCGATACCGATCCGGGCGGCCTCGTCGGCGTCCACCGGGCCCTCGTTCGTGATGCGGTCCGCGAGGGAGCCGCCCTCCAGCAACTCCATGACGATGAAAGGGCGTTCGTCGTCCTCGACGACGTCGTGCACGACGATGATGTGCGGATGCCGCAGTTGGGCGACCGCGCGGGCCTCGCGCAGCGTGCGTTCCCGCTGCACCCGGGCCTCGTCCGCGGAGAGCGTGCGGTCCAGGGCGAGTTCCTTGACCGCGACCTGGCGGCCGAGCAGTTGGTCCGTGGCGCGCCAGACCACTCCCATGCCGCCCCGCCCGAGCCTTTCCTGAAGGCGGTAACGCCCAGCGATGACCCGGAAGTCGTCCCCCTCGGTCCCCATGCGCCCATCATGCCGCACGCGTTCGCGGGGGCAAGGTCGGCTTTCGGGCCCTCGGAACCCCTCCGGGGGTCAGCTTTCGCCCGGTTGGCGCCAGCTGCGGAGAATGGTGTCGAACTGGTCCCGCGTGGTCGCCCAGTCCTCGGCGGGCGACGACATGTAGATCAGATACTCCACACCATCCCGACTGATGTACGACTGTTCGATCGCACGGCGCGGTCCGGGGAATGGGTCCGCCGCCACCGCCGTCCAGGTGAAGTCCCACAGCGCGCCCGGGCGGTCGCGGTAGACGTTCTCCTCCAGGCTTATCCGCGCGTATTCCGGCAGCCGGGGTGTCACCTGCACTTCCAGGTCCCGCAGGTGTCCGAACGCGGAGTCGAAGTCCGGTGCGTCGTCGACGGCGATCCGTACGAAGTGCTTGCCGTTGTCGGGGGTGTAGTCGATCTGCGTTCCGTTCACCTGCCGTTGCCAGCCCTTGGGCAGGGCGAGGCTGAAGCCCTCGGGGTCGGTGACCCGGACCCAGCCGTCGGGGAGGGAACCGGCCGGTGCCGTGGGCGACTTGGTGGGGCTCGGCTCGCCCTTCGGGCTCGTGCCCTCCGTAGGGCTCGCGCTCCGCTTTCCGTCGTCGCCCACGACGACGGAGTCGTTGCCGTCCCGTTCCCCATAGGCCATCAGCGCGGCGACCCCACCACCGGCGAGGGCCGCGAGGGCCGCGACGATGACGAGGGCCCGGCGCAACCGGCGCTTCCCCGGCCCGTCGACAGTGGCCGAGTTGTTCGCCGCGGTCGAGAGCTGCTCCGGGCCGGGAGCCGGGTCCGGAGTCGCGCCACCCGCGGGGGGCCAGATCACATGACTGGCGCCCGAGTCGTGTTCGCCGGTCGGCACGTGCATCGTGGGCACGTACGCGTGCACCGTCCGCGACTCCCGCCCCTCCGCCGCCTCGGCCAGCATCAGTTCGAGTTCCTCGGCGGAGGGCCGGGCGTCCGGCTCCTTGCTGAGCAGGGAGGTAATGACCGATGTCAACGGCCCGGCGTGCCGGGGCGGTTCGGGCTCTTCGCCCACCACGGCCTGCATGGTGGTCAGCGGCGTGGTGCGGCGGAACGGCGACAGGCCCTCGACCGCCGTGTAGAGCGTCGCGCCCAGCGACCACAGGTCTGAGGAGGGACCGGGGTCGGCACCGCGGATGCGTTCGGGCGCCAGGTAGTCGACCGAGCCCACGATCTCGCCGGTGCGGGTGATCGTCGTGTCGCCCTCGACCTGGGCGATGCCGAAGTCGGTGAGCTTGACCCGGCCGTCCGCGGCGAGCAGGACGTTCCCGGGCTTGATGTCGCGGTGGAGTACGCCTGCGGCGTGCGCGGCGCGCAGGGCCCGCAGCACCCACAGGCCGACACGGGCGGCCTCGCGCGGTTCGATCTGCCCCGACTCCTGGATGGCGTCCGCCAGCGACCCGCCCTCGACCAGTTCCATCACGATCCACGGCCGGCCGTCGTGCTCGAGGACGTCGTGCACCGTGACGACGGCGTCGTGGTTGATCCGGGCGGCGGCCCGCGCCTCCGTCTGGGTGCGGGTGAGCAGAACCGCCCGGTCACGCTCCGTGACGTAGAGCGCGGCGGTGAGCTCCTTGATGGCGACGGCGCGGTGCAGCAGCTCGTCCTGAGCGCGCCACACCCGGCCCATGCCACCGCTGCCGATGGAGTCGACGAGCCGATAGCGGCCCGCGATGAGCAGGCCCTGCATCTGATTCAACGTTTCCCCGTAATTGGACTGGACAACGCTCAGCGTAAGGACCAGTCCCAGTTCAGGGAACGGGGCGCGGCACACGGAGACACCACTGTGACGGTTCTCCCTTCTCGGTCCGGAAGGCAACCTTCGCCGTCCGCCGGACGTTTGGTCCCGGACCGCGCGACGCCGGACGTGACGCCGCGGCACGGTCGCGGGTGCGCCGGTGTGTAACGCGCTGTCGCGGCCGGGGAGTTGTACGGCGTACCCGGTCAGGTCGTCCGGTACGTCGCCGAGGCCTGCTCGTACAGCCGGGTGACCTCGTCGCGTTCCGCTTCCGGGCCGCGGAGCTGGACCACGTGGTACCGCCCGCCGACCAGAATGGCCAGATTGCGTACGAAGAGCTCCTTGCCCTCGGCGTTGGTCCAGGTGAACTGGCCCTCGGCCATGGTCCGTCCGCCGACGTCAATACGGCGCATTCCGCTGGAGGTGGCCCAGGTCGAGTCGCGGAAGGGCTGCAGCTCGGGCTCCGACTCGCGCTGGTAGGTCATGGGGTCGCCGCTGAAGTCCTTGGTGCTGTCCCGGCCCGGTACCAGGATCAGCTCGAAGTTGCCCTGGTAGTAGATGACTTGCCCGCGCGCGTTCTTCGGCTGTCGGTTCCATCCTTTGGCGACCGCCACCTCGAAGCCCTCGGGATCCCTGCGCAAGGAGAAGCCCTGCGGGAGCTCGTTGGTCTGGGTCTCGGTCGCGTTCTTGGTGGGCTCCTCGGAGGTCCGGCCGGGTGTCGCCTCGGGTGACGTTCCGCCGGTCCCCGTGTCGGGCTGCGCGGAGCGGCTCGGGGCGGGACCGGCCTCGCCGACGGTTCCCGTGGCGTCACCGTTGGTCCTGCCGCTGCCGTCCGGTTCGGCCTTCGGCATGAAGACCATGGCGTACGCGATCGCCGCCGCCAGCGCCAGCAGGATCAGCAGCACGAGGTTGCGTCCGAGCCGCTTTGGCTTGCGCTCGTCCTTACGGGCCCGCTTGTGCCGCCCGCTGGTCGCGGGCAGCCCGGCTCGGCGCTTGCGCACCAGCTCGCCGCGGCGCCGCACGATGGGCAGCCGGCTCGGGTCGACGGGCGGGGCGACCACCACGTCCGAACCGGCCTCCGGCTCGGGGGCGGACCGCACCAGTGAACGCAGCCAGCCGCGCAACTCCTCGAAGTCGAGGCGCTCGGTGGGGTCCTGACGCAGCAGGGACTCGACGACCGGCCGCAGCGGCCCGCACTCCTCGGCGAAGGCGGGCGGCTCGGAGACGACGAGCTCGACGAGTTCGGCGGTGTTCTCCTCCGGGTAGGGCGCGTGCCCCTGCACGGCGCGGAAGAGCAGCGCACCGAGCGCCCAGAGATCGGTGGCCGGGCCGATGGGCGCCGCCAACTGCCAGTTCTCGTGAACGGGGCCCGCCTGCTCGGGCGCCCACCGCTCGGTGACCGGACCGACGACCGCCATCCGGGCCTGCCGCGCCCGCTCGGCGGCGAGCGCCGTGGTGGGGCCGCGGCGAGGCGCCGACGCGGGGGCCACGTGGTCCCAGCGGGCGGCGCCGGGGGCGCTCGGTGCCTCGGACCCGTACGGGGCGGGTGCGGTCGGGGCGTCCCCGGCACGCTCGAGTTGCCCTGCGCCGTTTCCGTACGGCGCCGGGGTGTTCGGAGTGGGCATGCCCGGCGAGAGCGAGCCCGGCGCGGGCGTGCCTGGCATGGGCGTGTGCGGAATCGGCGCGCCCGGCTGGTGCGTGCCTGCTGTTGGCCTGCCCGGCATGGGCGTGCCCGGGTGCGAGGGCCTGCCCTGCGTCGGGGTGCTGCTTCCGTTCGCTGTCCGCGCGTCGTCGCTGGTCGCGGCGGTGATGCCGGGGATGCCGGTGGTGCTGCCGTTGACGTTGCGGGGGAGGGCCCCGTGCCAGGGCTTCGCGGTGCCGACGCCGTAGGGGTCGGCTATCTGACCGTGCGGCGACCGGCCGGTGACACTCTCTCCGTTCTGCCCGCTCTCCCCGCTCTGACCGCCCTGACCGCCCTGACCGCCCTGACTACTGTGACTGCCCTGGTCGCTCCGCCCGTTGGGCCCGCTCTGCCCCGGCAGTTGCGGGAGGGACTGCTGTTCGCCGTGCACCCGGGCGGCGGCGCGGGCTCCGGCGCGATAGGCCGCGATGGCACCGGCCCGTGCGGCACGGACGTCGTCGGCCGCGTCCAGCGCACGACCGGCGGCCGCGGCCGGCGAGGTGTTGGGCACCGCGTTGGGGCCCGCCGTCGTGTCCAGTGCGCGTGCCTCGATGGCGGCGCGGCGCGCCGCCTCGGCCTCGGCTCCGCCCAGCCCACTGGTCACGACACCGTGCGCGCCACCGGGACCGGCCCCCGACGCGCCACCACGTCCGGACAGCCCCGGCCCACCGGCCCCAGCCCCACCGGGCCCACGGGTCCCGCCGGGCACCGGCGGAACGCCACCCGAACCGAACCCTGCCGGGACGCCACCCGAACCGGGCCCCGCGGGGCCGGCGCCGCCTTCGGCCGCCGGTCCCCGGGGTGTGTCCCCGGGTGTGGGCGGCCCCGCCGGATCGGGCACCGGGTCATACCCGCACAGCGCCTCCTCGGCGGCCCCGGCCGCGAGGCCGGTGAGCATCACGCGTCCGTCGTCGCAGACGAGGACGGTGCGTGCGGTGATGTTCCGGTGCACCCAGCCGTGCGCGTGCAGGGCGCGCAGCGCGGTGAGCACGTCCGCCGCGACCTCCGCCGCCCGGTAGGGGCTCAGCGGCTTCTCGGCGAGCAGCGCGGCGAGCGGGCGGGCCGCCACCAACTCGCTCACTATCCACAGCGACCCGCCCTCGGCGAACACGTCGAAGACCTGGTCGAGCCGGGGATGGTCGGGGATCTGCGCGGCTGCCTGCGCGGCCTCGATGGCGCGTCGGACGGCCGGGTCCGTGGGACGACGAGTGGTGCGCGCTGCGGGCCGCCGGGCGCCGGCGTCCCGTGCGACGAATCCCTCTGGCAGTCCGTCGGCGTCCAGCACCTCCGCCTCGAGTATTTCCGGCAGCGGCACCTGACGGACCAGCACTTCCTGACCGCTGTAGGTGTCGAAGGCCCTGGACTCGGCGAACTCGTACTCGTCCGACGGCGGCAGCGGCAGACGGTAGCGGTCGGCGAGCACTCGTCCGGCGTAGTCGTCCACGATCCCTCCCCCGACCGCCCGGTTGGTCAATTCCGTACGCCATGCGTCCCGTTGTGGATGCGTACGGTCCGCAACCACTCACGATACGTGCCGGAGGCAACCCTCAGTGAAAGGATGCCAGATCTCAACCAACCGTCATCGGCCTAGGCCTTTGGCCGGAAGGTCTCCGTGAGCGTCTCCCATGTGTTCTTCCGCAAACCGCTGTCCCAGTCACTGGCTTTGGCGGTGTACATGAGCGCGTATCCCTGGGTGGGGTCGACGACGAATCCGCGGTCGATCGTCCGGTACTCCGTACCGCCCTCTACGTAGGTGAATTCCCAGTCGGCGGCGTTCCAGTCGCGGTACTCGACCTTCTCGATACGGATCCGCTGGTACTTCGAGCGGAACATGCCGCGCTCTTGGTTCTTCCAGTCCGCGACCGGGTCGTTCTTGGGCGTCGAGGTCCAGGCGACCAGGAGCCGCTGCCCGTCCGGTCCGGTGAAGCGGGCACCCGTCGAGCTGGTCGACTGGTAGGTCCAGCCCTCCGGCAGACCGATGGAGAAGCCCTGGCTGTGCTTGTAAGGGGTCGTTGCGGTCGTGCCCGACTCCTTGCCCGCGCCGCTCGACGAGCCGTTCGAACCGGTCGCGCCACTCGAAGCGGTCGAGCCGTTCTCGCCGGATCCGACGCTCTCGTCGTCGTTGGACCCCGAGTCCGTGTGCGAACCCGAACCGGAACCGGCGCTTTCCTCGTCCGACGCGCCCGCCCCACCGGCCCCGGGAACCGCCCCGGCCGACGCCGACTTGGTGTCCCCGCCCTTACCGCCCGGCGAGGAACTGCCGCCTCCGTCGGCCAGCACATAGGCCAGCACCGCACCGATCACACAGAGCACCACCACGACGGCGATGATCACCAGCATCCGCTGCGGCACCACATCCGTGAGGGAGGCCCGGGGCGGCACCGGCCGTCCACCACCGGTTCCGGCACTCGCGACCGCCGCACCGGAGTGCACCCGGGTGGCAGCACTGTCGCCGGTCTCGGCAGGCGTAGCCGTACCTCCGGCCCGGGAGCCGGACTCCACCGCCGCGGCCGGCGCACCCGCCGACTCGGCACTCGCCGACTCGGACGCCGCCTGCTTGGCGGATGCCGTCCTGGCTGACGCCGTTTTGGCTGACGCCGCAGCCGAAGCAGGTGCGGTGGCAGGGGCTGAATCGGTGGTGGAAGAGGAGGCCGCCGGGGCTTCGGAGGAGGCAGCGGGAGCGGATGCCGCACCGGCTCCGACCGCCTTGGTGGCCGAGTCTTTCTTGGTAGCCGCGCCTTCCTTGGTAGCCGGGCCCTCCTTGGTGGCCGTGCTCTTCTTTGCGCCGGAGGCGTTGGCGGTGTCGGCGCTGTCGGCAACGTCTGGCGCCGCGCCGGATCCAGTACCAGTGCCGGTATCCGTACGGCTGTCGGCGCCCGTACCGCTTCCGGTGGTGCCCTTGTCGGCGCTCGTGGTCTTGCCGCCCTTGGCAGCCTTCCCAGCAGCCGCAGGCGCGGGCGGAGGCGGAGGCGCGGGCGCCGGCGTCTCGGTCGCTCCCCCGGCGGAAGTCTTCGCGCGTGCCGCGACCGCCGTTGCCCCCGCCGCCTTGCGGACGGAACGCAGGGCCCCGCGCCAGCCCTCCCCGGAGTCCTCCTTCTTGCCGCCCGAGCCTCCCGGACCGCCCGAGCGGCTGGAACTCGCCTTCTCCTCCGGCGCCGGAGGCAACGGCACGACCTTCGTCGCCTCCATGGGCTCCGGTTCCTTGGGCTCCGGCGCGTGGATCACGTCCAGCAGCATGGACCGGGCCGCGGCGTCGTCGAGACGCTGCGCCGGGTCCTTGGCCAGCAGCCCCAGGATCACCTTCTCCAGCAACCCCGCGTTCTGGGGGCGCGGCACCGGCTCGGTCATCACCGCGGTCAGCGTGGCGATCGCCGACCCCTTGTCGTACGGCGGCACACCCTCCACCGACGCGTACAGCAGTCCACCGAGCGACCAGAAGTCCGCCGCCGGGCCCGGCTTGTGCCCACGGGCCCGCTCCGGCGAGATGTACGAGGGCGCTCCGACGAGCATGCCGGTCGAGGTGATGGACGGGTCGCCCTCGACCTGTGCGATGCCGAAGTCGGTGAGCACGACACGGCCGTCGTCGGAGATCAGTACGTTCGAGGGCTTCACATCGCGGTGCAGGATGCCCTCGCGGTGCGCGGACCGCAGGACGTCGAGCACGGCGAGCCCGACCTCGGCCGCCCGCCGGGGCTCCAGCAGACCGTCCTCACGGATGGCCTCCGCGAGGGACTTGCCCTCGATGAGCTCCATCACGATCCAGGGCCGGTCGTCCTCGTCGACGACGTCGAAGACCGTCACGGCGCCGTTGTGGCGGATCCGCGCGATGGCCTTGGCCTCCCGCAGGGTGCGGGTGATCAGCCGACGCTTCTCGTCCTCGTCGATGCTCGACGGGAACCGCAGTTCCTTGACCGCGACCGTGCGGCCCAATGTCTCGTCCTTGGCACGCCAGACCGTACCCATGCCGCCGCGGCCGAGGACTCCTCCCAACCGGTACCGCCCGGCGAGGAGACGTTCGCTCTTGTCCTGACGGGATTCTCCCGCCCGCTCCGCCTCCGACATGCGTCCCCTCATGCAACCCGCCCTGACAGAGCCTCCATTGTCTCTCACCCCCGGACCGCCCGACGCCCAGGGTGCCTCTCCCGCGAGGCCCGTCCTCCGCCGATGGCCCACCTGCCCCTCGGGCCGCAGCGCCATCTGCCTTGCGCTGTGGGACGGGTGACACCCATACAGGATCGCCCCACCGGAACGCCGTACTCCGCTACGAACTTCCCTGAAACGGACGGACTTTCTCCGCCATTCCGACCAACTCGGCCCTCGGTGGCGCTCCGCGACCCGCGCTGCCACGCGGTATCCAGGCGCCACCCTGCCCTGCCCGCAGTCCGCCCCTCCCCCGCACCTCGCACCGGGCACCCCTGAGCCCAGGGGCACAGAACCCCCGGGGCACAAGACCCCGGAGCCCGGCAGCCCAGAAGCCCGGAAGCCCAGGGGGCAGGAACACAGGGGTGGGAACAGAGGGGGTTGGAACACAGCGGGCAGGACCACAGCAGCACAGGCGGCCCAGAGGCGCACGGGCCTCTTGAACCCGCCCCCTCGACCACCCGTTCCCCCCTCGCCGAATTGGCCGAATTTCCCCCATCATGGTTCGCACGCGAGGAAGGACCACGATGCGGCTGCCCCAGACCCTGCGGCTCCGGTCGCCCCGAGTACCCCGAGCAGCCCAAGCGCCCCGAGGACCCCGGGCACGCCAGACACCCGGCAGCATCCGATCCCTCCGTGCACTGGCCCTGCCCATCGCCACCGCTCTGCTCGTGCTCCCCCGTTCCGACACCCACGCCCACCGGCCCCCGCCCACGGACGCCGTCCTCGGGCTCCTCGTCACCCGGGGCGAAGCTCCGGCTGCGGCGCTCCTGGCCGCCCAGGAGACGGGGTCACGCTTCGCGCACGCCGAGGCCACATCAATTTCGGCCATCCGCCGCTTCGACCACTTCCGGGCCGGCAGCATCACCAAGACCCTCATCGCCACGGTCGTGCTGCAACTCGCCGCCGAGCACCGGCTGTCGCTCTCCGACTCGGTGGAGGAGCATCTGCCGGGCCTGGTGCGCGGTGCCGGGAACGACGGACGCGCGCTGACCCTGCGCATGCTGCTCACCCACACCAGCGGGCTCCCCGACTTCACTGCCGACACCAAGGGCACCGTGCCCGTCACCCCGTTGGAAGCGGTGCGGCTCGCCGTCGCGGACCGGCCCACGCCCAGTGGGCACTACGCCTACTCCAACACCAACTACGTCCTACTGGGCATGATCATCAAGCAGGTCACCGGCGACTCCTACGCCGTCGAGGCCGAGCACCGGATCATCACGCCCCTGCGCCTGACCGGCACCTCCTTTCCGGGCACCCGCACCGCCCTTCCCGCCCCGCACGGCCGCGCGTACACCGCCGACGGAGTCGACGTCACCGATCTCGACCCGCGCGTGGCCGGCGCGGCGGGCGAACTGGTGACCACCCTCGCCGATCTGGACCGCTTCTACGCGGCCCTGCTCGGCGGTGAGCTGCTTCCCGCGCCGCAGCTGCGCGAGATGCTCGACACCCGGGCCGCACACGGCGCATACGGCATGGGCCTGTTCCCCGCGCGGCTCCCGTGCGGTACCACGGTGTGGGGCCACAACGGCCGTATCTCCGGGAGCTACGTACGCACCGCGGCCACCCGGGACGGCCGGCGCGTCCTCACCTTCCGCGTGAACACGGAGGCTCTGGCGGACCCCCGCCTGGAACCCGCCCTCCTCACCGCCGAGTTCTGCCCCCGCGGTCCCTGACGGTGTCCGGCACCCTTACGCCCCGGATACCTATAACGGCACGATGTCCGGGGCACCCAGCCGGGCGGCGTCGGCCGTCAGGTCGTCGGGCTGCCGCTGCGACTCCCGCTCGGCCTCGACCCGCTTCTCGTAGTGCTCGATCTCCTTCTCCACCTGGTCCTTGTCCCAGCCGAGCACGGGCGCCATCAGTTCGGCGGCCTCACGGGCGCTGCGCGTGCCGCGGTCGAAGGTCTCGATGGAGATCCGGGTGCGCCGGGTGAGTACGTCGTCGAGGTGCCGCGCCCCTTCGTGCGAGGCCGCGTACACCACCTCGGCGCGCAGATAGTCATCGGCCGCCTGCAGGGGCTCGCCCAGCGACGGGTTCCTGGCGATGAGATCGAGCAGTTCCTCGGTCAGCGCGCCGTACCGGTTCAACAGGTGTTCCACGCGCACCACGTGCAGCCCGGAACGGGCGGCGATCCTCGCTCGCGCGTTCCACAGCGCCCGGTACCCCTCCGCCCCGAGCAGCGGGATGTCCTCGGTGACACACTCGGCGACCCGCTGGTCGAGCCCGTGCACGGCCTCGTCCACCGCGTCCTTGGCCATCACCCGGTACGTCGTGTACTTGCCGCCCGCCACCACCACGAGGCCGGGAACGGGGTGGGCCACGGTGTGCTCGCGCGACAGCTTGCTGGTGGCGTCCGACTCCCCGGCGAGCAGCGGCCGCAGTCCGGCGTACACACCCTCCACGTCGTCCCGGGTCAGGGGCACCGCGAGCACGGAGTTCACATGCTCCAGCAGATAGTCGATGTCCGCGCTGGAGGCCGCCGGGTGAGCCTTGTCGAGGTCCCATTTGGTGTCGGTTGTGCCGACGATCCAGTGCCGGCCCCAGGGGATCACGAACAGCACGGACTTCTCGGTGCGCAGGATCAGCCCGGTCGTCGAGTTGATGCGGTCCTTGGGCACGACCAGGTGGATGCCCTTGGAGGCCCGTACGTGGAACTGGCCGCGCGAGCCCACCATCGCCTGGGTGTCGTCCGTCCACACGCCCGTGGCGTTGACGACCTGCTTGGCGCGGACCTCGTACTCGCCGCCCCCCTCCACGTCCTCCACCTGGGCGCCGACGACGCGTTCGCCCTCGCGCAGGAAGCCGGTGACCCGGGCGCGGTTGGCAACCTTCGCTCCGTAGGACGCGGCCGTGCGCACCAGCGTGGCCACATAGCGCGCGTCGTCCATCTGGGCGTCGTAGTACTGCAACGCCCCGACCAGGGCGTCCTTCTTCAGGGCCGGGGCGACGCGCAGGGCCTTGGTACGGCTGAGATGCCGGTGCACGGGCAGCCCGCGGCCGTGGCCGCGGGCGGTCGACATTGCGTCGTAGAGCGCGACGCCCGATCCGGCGTAGAACCGCTCCCACCCCCTGTGCTGCAAGGGGTAGAGGAAGGGCACGGGCTTCACGAGGTGCGGCGCGAGCCGTTCCAGGAGCAGTCCGCGTTCCTTGAGCGCTTCGCGTACGAGAGCGAAGTCCAGCATCTCCAGATAGCGCAGGCCGCCGTGGATCAGCTTGCTGGACCGGCTGGAGGTGCCGGAGGCCCAGTCGCGGGCCTCCACGAGACCGGTGGACAGGCCTCTGGTGACGGAGTCCAGTGCGGTGCCCGCGCCGACGACTCCGGCGCCCACGACGAGTACGTCCAGTTCACGCTCGGCCATGCCCGCGAGTTGCTCAGCGCGCTGTGCCGGTCCCAGTGTCGCCGTCCTCACCGCTGCCTCCAGCTGTCGGTCGCGCCCGCCGCACCCTCTTCGGGGGTGTGCCCCGGCTGGCATCCCCCATGCCCAAATTGTGACCGCGATAGCCGCAGTCAGCCACCGCCCGTTCGCAGCCTGTGGACAACACTCGGGGAACACCGGGCCCGCAATGCCAGAAAACGGTCATATTTACTCCTAGTCTGACATTGCGCTCGCCCATCCTGTCCACAGGACTTGCGCCCTCGCCCCCCTCCGGCTACAGGAAGGACGGCCCGCCCCCATGCCCGCAGATCTCGCCGTCATCGGACTCGGCCATCTCGGCCTGCCCCTGGCACAGGCCGCCGTCGCCGCCGGCATCCCCACCCTCGGTTATCTCACCGGGCCGGAGAGCGGCGCCCTGACCCCCGCCGAACTGCGCCGGATGCTCTCGGGGGGCTTCCGCCCGGCCACCGACCCCGCCGGCCTCGGCCGGGTCCGCACCGCCGTCATCTGCGCCCCGGCCCCCCGCGGCGCGGACGGCGCCCTCGACCTCGGCCAGGTCGCCACGGCCGCCCGCACCCTCGCCGCCCGGCTGCGCCCGCACACCACGGTGATCCTGGAGTCCCCCGTGCCGCCCGGCACCACCGAGGACTTCCTGCGCCCCCTCCTCGAAGAGATCTCCGGACTGCGCGCGGGCCGGGACTTCCACCTCGCCTACTCCCCCAGCCGCGTCGACCCCGGCAACCGCGTCCACGGCCCCGCCAACACCCCCAAGGTGATCGGCGGCCTCACCCCCGCCTGCACCGAGTCCGCCGCCGCCTTCTACGGACGACTCACCGACAAGGTGGTACGCGCGCGTGGACCACGCGAGGCGGAGACCGTGCAGCTCCTGGAGACCAACTATCGGCACGTCAACATCGCCCTGGTCAACGAAATGGCCGAGCTCTGCCACGAGTTGGGCGTCGACCTGTGGGACGTCATCCGCTGCGCCGAGACCAAACCGTTCGGCTTCCAGGCCTTCCGCCCCGGCCCCGGGGTCGGCGGCCACGCGGTCGCCCAGGACCTCGCGGGCCGCCCCGGGCGCCCCCTGCGCCTGGTCGAACTGGCCCAGCAGGTCAACAACCGCATGCCGCGCTACGTCGTCCAGCGCGCCGCCACACTCCTCAACGAACACGGCAAATCCGCCCGCGGCGCACGCGTACTGCTCCTCGGCGTCACCTACAAGCCCGACCTCGCCGACCAACAGGGCTCCCCCGCCCACGAGATCGCCGTCCGGCTGCTGGAACTCGGCGCCTCCGTCAGCTACCACGACCCCTATGTCCCGGCCTGGAGCGTCCTCGGCCGCCCGGTGCCCCGCGCCGACTCCCTGTACGAGGCGGCGGCCGACGCCGACCTCACCATCCTGGTCCAGCAGCACCGCACGTACGACCTCCAGGGCCTGTCGGTGAAGGCACAGTTGCTGCTGGACACACGGGGGGCCACTCCTACGGGGGCGGCGCATCGGTTGTGAAGGGGGGCGCGCGGGTGGCTGGGCTTCCGGGGCTGGTGGCGCGTGGTTCCTCGGCGTCGATAACGTACGGCGGGGCCTATCGCAGCGGGTACTGCGGCAGGCTCCTGGCAAGTGAACGGAGTGTCCACCCCTAGCTCTCGTGGGGGTGGCCGCTCACTTCCCGTAAATCCGCAAGATCCACCTCCTCCGGCACCCGGACCACCCACGGGCGGGTCCGGTACCGTACAAAAAGGTGGAGCCCACCGCAGCGGTCACTGCGGCAGGCTCCTGGCAAGTGAACGGAGTGTCCACCCCTAGCTCTCGTGGGGGTGGCCGCTCACTTCCCGTAAATCCGCAAGATCCACCTCCTCCGGCACTTCACCATCCGAAGACGGATCCGATCCCAGCGGGTGGGCTTGCGGTGACGTCCCATGGGCCGCCCCCTTCCATGACGCCGCCCAGTGACCCGGTGGGCAGTCCATTGGAGTTCGGGCCGGGCCCCGAGGGCCGGGGTCCGGAACGTGCTCCTTGGAAGGGGGCGCCCCAAAGAACCGGGGCGCCGGAATCGGACACTATCGGCTCAGAACGCCCGTTCAGCCCACATTCGCCCCGAACGCAACCGTGCGCCCCTTACCGCACAACACGCTCCCACGCGGCCCCGCCAGGCCACGTCGACACGCAAAAGGGCCCGGTCACCCTCCCGGGCGACCGGACCCTCTCGTCAGCTGAAGCAGTCGGCTGAAGCCGAGCGCAGCGCCTACCGCTTGTGCTGCGAGTCCGCCACCGTGACCTCGACCCGCTGGAACTCCTTCAGCTCGCTGTAGCCGGTCGTGGCCATCGCGCGGCGCAGGGCGCCGAAGAAGTTCATCGAGCCGTCGGGCGTGTGCGAGGGGCCGGTGAGGACCTCCTCGATGGTGCCGACCGTGCCGAGGTCGACCTTCTTGCCACGCGGCAGCTCCTCGTTGACCGCCTCCATGCCCCAGTGGTGGCCCTTGCCGGGCGCGTCGGTGGCGCGGGCGAGCGGGGAGCCCATCATCACGGCGTCGGCGCCGCAGGCGATCGCCTTCGGCAGGTCGCCGGACCAGCCGACACCACCGTCGGCGATGACGTGGACGTACCGGCCGCCGGACTCGTCCATGTAGTCACGGCGGGCCGCAGCCACGTCCGCGACCGCCGTCGCCATCGGCACCTGGATGCCGAGCACATTGCGCGTGGTGTGCGCGGCGCCGCCGCCGAAGCCGACCAGGACGCCGGCCGCGCCGGTGCGCATCAGGTGCAGGGCCGCGGTGTAGGTGGCGCAACCACCGACGATCACCGGGACGTCGAGCTCGTAGATGAACTGCTTCAAGTTCAGCGGCTCGTGCGACCCGGAGACGTGCTCGGCGGAGACCGTCGTACCCCGGATGACGAAGATGTCCACGCCCGCGTCGACGACGGCCTTGGAGAACTGGGCGGTGCGCTGCGGGGACAGGGCCGCGGCGGTGACCACGCCGGAGTCGCGGACCTCCTTGATGCGCCGGCCGATCAGCTCTTCCTGGATCGGGGCGGCGTAGATCTCCTGGAGGCGGCGGGTGGCGCCCTCGTCGGGCAGCTCGGCGATCTCGTCGAGCAGCGGCTGCGGGTCCTCGTGCCGCGTCCACAGACCTTCCAGGTTCAGTACACCGAGGCCGCCGAGCTCACCGATGCGGATGGCGGTGGCCGGGGAGACGACCGAGTCCATGGGGGCGGCCAGGAACGGCAGCTCGAAGCGGTAGGCGTCGATCTGCCAGGCGATCGAGACCTCCTTGGGGTCCCGGGTACGGCGGCTCGGGACGACGGCGATGTCGTCGAACGCGTACGCCCGACGGCCGCGCTTGCCCCGCCCGATCTCGATCTCAGTCACGTCTGTGGCCTTTCCCTCTGCGTTCGGCGCGTTCCAGTATCCCCGACGCGCACGACAGGGGCGGCCCCGGAACCTCCCGGGACCGCCCCTGTGCGGTTGTCCGTGCCCCACGCGCGCGGGGCGGCGCTTACCGGCGGGTGTCAGCGGCGGCTGTAGTTCGGCGCCTCGACCGTCATCTGGATGTCGTGCGGGTGGCTCTCCTTGAGGCCCGCCGAGGTGATCCTGACGAACCTGCCCTTGTCCTGCAGCTCGGGGACGGTGCGGCCGCCGACGTAGAACATCGACTGGCGCAGACCGCCGACCAGCTGGTGGACGACCGAAGCGAGCGGGCCGCGGTAGGGGACCTGGCCCTCGATGCCCTCGGGGACGAGCTGCTCGTCCGAGGCGACGCCCTCCTGGAAGTAGCGGTCCTTGGAGAACGACTTGCGGTCGCCGCGGGACTGCATGGCTCCGAGGGAACCCATGCCGCGGTACGACTTGAACTGCTTGCCGTTGATGAACAGCAGTTCGCCCGGTGACTCCTCGCAGCCCGCGAGCAGCGAGCCCAGCATCACCGTGTCCGCGCCCGCCACCAGGGCCTTCGCGATGTCACCGGAGTACTGCAGGCCGCCGTCGCCGATGACCGGGACACCGGCCGCCTTGGCGGCGAGCGAGGCCTCGTAGATCGCGGTCACCTGCGGGACGCCGATGCCGGCGACGACGCGGGTGGTGCAGATCGAGCCGGGGCCGACACCGACCTTGATGCCGTCGACACCGGCGTCGATGAGCGCCTGGGCGCCGTCCTTGGTGGCGATGTTGCCGCCGATGACGTCGACACCCGAGGAGTTCGACTTGATCTTGGCGACCATGTCGCCGACCAGCCTGGAGTGACCGTGCGCGGTGTCGACGACGATGAAGTCGACGCCCGCCTCGATCAGGGCCTGCGCACGCTCGAAGGCGTCACCCGCGACACCGACCGCGGCACCCACCAGCAGGCGGCCCTCGGAGTCCTTGGCGGCGTTCGGGTACTTCTCGGCCTTCACGAAGTCCTTGACCGTGATCAGGCCCTTGAGGACGCCGGCGTCGTCGACCAGCGGAAGCTTCTCGATCTTGTGGCGGCGCAGCAGGTCCATGGCGTCGGTGCCGGAGATGCCGACCTTGCCGGTCACCAGCGGCATCGGCGTCATGACCTCGCGGACCTGGCGCGAGCGGTCCGTCTCGAAGGCCATGTCACGGTTGGTGACGATGCCGAGGAGCCTGCCGGACGGGTCGGTGACCGGGATACCGCTGATGCGGAACTTGGCGCACATCGCGTCGGCCTCGGAGAGCGTCGCGTCCGGGTGGACCGTGATCGGGTCGGTGACCATGCCGGACTCGGAGCGCTTGACCAGGTCGACCTGGTTGGCCTGGTCGGCGATGGACAGGTTGCGGTGCAGCACGCCGACGCCACCCTGGCGGGCCATGGCGATGGCCATGCGGGACTCGGTGACCTTGTCCATGGCGGCGGACAGCAGCGGGATGTTGACCCGTACGTTCTTGGAGACGTACGAGGCGGTGTCGATCTGGTCGGGCGCCATGTCGGACGCGCCCGGCAACAGCAGCACGTCGTCGTAGGTCAGCCCGAGTGTCGCGAATTTTCCGGGCACTCCGTCGACGTTGGCAGTCATGACACCTTCCCCAGATGGCCTTGATCGGTGCGGATGTCCATGCTAACGGGAAGCAAGGGTCTCTCATTCCACGCTTGACATCGGCCCGTACTCCGCACCTCGGTACGTTGGCGGGCCCGCTCCCGTTCAGGCGCCCCCGGCGGGGCGCCCGGAGCGGACACGCTCGGCTTCGCTCGGGCACACCCGGTGGGGACGCGCCCGGCGGACCGGAAGCGGAAGCGAAGGACTGCCGACCCGCCCGCGGCTACTGCTCCGCCAGGGCCCGCAGGCGGCTCAGCGCCCGGTGCTGGGCGACGCGCACCGCTCCGGGGGACATGCCCAGCATCTGGCCGGTCTCCTCCGCCGTGAGGCCCACCGCGATCCTGAGCAGCAGCAGCTCGCGCTGGTTCTCCGGGAGGTTGGCCAGGAGCTTCTTGGCCCATTCGGCATCACTGCTCAGCAGGGCGCGTTCTTCGGGGCCCAGGGAGTCGTCCGGTCGTTCCGGCATCTCGTCCGAGGGCACCGCGGTCGAACCGGGGTGCCGCATCGCGGCGCGCTGCAGGTCCGCGACCTTGTGCGCGGCGATGGCGAAGACGAACGCCTCGAAGGGCCGCCCGGTGTCCTTGTAGCGCGGCAGCGCGAGCAGCACCGCGACGCACACCTCCTGGGCGAGGTCCTCGACGAAGTGCCGGGCGTCACCCGGCAGCCGCGACAGGCGGGTGCGGCAGTACCGCAGCGCCAGGGGATGAACGTGGGCCAGCAAATCGTGTGTGGCCTGTGGTTCACCTTCGACCGCGCGATGTACGAGGGCACCGATCACCGTCGTCTCGTCTTCGCGCATCGGTCCATGGTGCCTTGGCGTTGTCCCGTCCGTGGCACCGCGTCCGTAGTTGTGCACCGAAGCGTTATGAGCAGGTGCACCGGAACTCATCTCCTGCGCCCTCCCCTCCCGCTCGACCGACTCGTCCCCGAGGAACTCCACACCCTCAAGGATGCGGCATCCGCAGCGAAACGGGCAGCGGGCACTTTCCCGGCCCCCGTACCGGCCCCGCCCGCCGTGCGGCAGGCGGGGATCGCCGGACCCCCGCGACGGCGCACCTAACGGACCAGACCCCACCGGAAACCGAGCGCCACCGCGTGCGCGCGGTCCGAGGCGCCGAGCTTCTTGAACAGGCGGCGGGCGTGCGTTTTGACGGTGTCCTCGGAGAGGAACAGTTCGCGGCCGATCTCGGCGTTCGAGCGGCCGTGGCTCATGCCTTCGAGCACCTGGATCTCACGCGCCGTGAGCGTCGGCGCCGCACCCATCTCGGCCGAGCGCAGCCGGCGCGGGGCCAGCCGCCACGTCGGGTCGGCCAGCGCCTGGGTGACCGTCGCCCGCAGTTCCGCACGGGAGGCGTCCTTGTGCAGGTAGCCGCGGGCGCCTGCGGCCACGGCGAGCGCCACCCCGTCCAGGTCCTCGGCGACGGTGAGCATGATGATGCGCGCGCCGGGGTCGGCGGAGAGCAGTCGCCGGACGGTCTCGACGCCGCCCAGACCGGGCATGCGCACGTCCATCAGAATCAGGTCGGAGCGGTCGGCACCCCAGCGGCGGAGGACTTCCTCGCCGTTGGCCGCCGTCGTCACGCGCTCTACGCCGGGCACTGTCGCCACCGCGCGGCGCAGCGCCTCTCGGGCAAGCGGGGAGTCGTCGCAGACGAGGACGGATGTCATGGCCGCCCTCCGCAGCTGATGCGCGTCACCTTGAGCCTCCAGGCTGGTTACGAATCGTCACCTGTGCGGTCGACATCCCGAGCCGATCGGACACCTTCCCGAGCGCTTGTTCCTTCAACCGCATCCGCACTCTCAACGATGGTCACTCGAAAGAGTTACGGGTCAGACAGCCACGATCGGCACTCTACGTGAGGGGACGGACACGGTGCAGACACCCGGGGCGGACCCTCAACGTTTCATCACAAGGCGTGCCCCATTCGGCCGGTTTTCTTCCCATTTGCTGGTGTCTGTAGCTAGATTCGCAATGAGTCATATTTTCATCTCCTTAGACGGTAGATGTACGGTCTAGGGCACTCGTATCCGCTCAGAGACGGCAGCAAGGGGACGTGCAATGGCAGATTTCTCCCGCCTTCCCGGACCGAACGCGGATTTGTGGGACTGGCAGCTCCTCGCAGCCTGTCGAGGGGTCGACAGCTCGCTCTTCTTCCACCCGGAGGGCGAGCGCGGTGCGGCACGGAGCGCACGTGAGAACTCGGCCAAAGAGGTTTGCATGCGCTGCCCGGTACGCGCGGAGTGTGCGGCGCACGCGCTCGCGGTGCGCGAGCCCTACGGGGTCTGGGGCGGACTGACCGAGGACGAACGCGAGGAGCTCATGGGACGGGCGCGCAACCGGCTGGTGCCGGCATCGGCGTCCGGCACCTCGGGACATCCGATGAACGACTGAAGTAACGTTTCTTCTAGGGCGCGCGTATCGCGTGCCCTCGTTTTTCCAGGCTTTGCCCCGCTCCTGCCGCCCGGCCCCTGCCTCCCCCGGGCCTCTCCGCTCCCGGCCGCCCGGTGACCCCGCCCTCCCCGCGGGCCTCTCCGCTCCCGGCCGCCCGGTGACCCCGCCCTCCCCGTCTCGCCGCGCGCCCCCGGCCCAGTCCCGTCCCGTCCCGTCCCCTTCTTCTCTTCTCCGTCGGCGTCTTCTCCTCCGTCAGCGTCTTCTTCTTCCGTCAGCGTGCCGCCGCGCGTGCCAGGTGGTCGAGCGTGGCCGCGACCGCGGGCACCCGGGCCAGGTCGGGCAGCGTCAGGGCGACGATCTCCCGTTTCACGGCCGGCTCCAGCCTCACGACGCGCGTCCCCCTCGGCCGTACCGACTCGAGAGCGAGCTGCGGGAGCACCGCGACGCCCAGCCCGGCGCCGACCAGACCGACCACTGCCGGATAGTCGTCCGTCGCGAAGTCGATGCGGGGTTCGAAACCAGCGCCGGCGCAGGCCTCCACCAGTTGACGGCGGCAGCGCGGGCAGCCCGCGATCCAGGGTTCGCCGGCGAGTTCCCCAATGGCGACGGCATCCGCCCCGGCCAGCGGGTGCCGTTCGGGCACGAGGCCGACCAGCCGGTCGGTGAGCAGCCGGCGCACGACCAGGTCGTCCCACTCCTCCGTGGCCGCGCCCGCGTACCGGAACGCCAGCGCCACATCGCAGTCGCCCTCTCGCAGCATCTCCACCGACCGTGGGGGTTCGGCCTCCTCCAGGGAGACGCGGGTCCCGGGGTGCGCGGCGCGCAGGGCGGCGAGTGCGGCGGGGACGAGGGTGGAGCTGCCGCTGGGGAACGACACGAGCCGGACCCGGCCCGCGCGCAGTCCCGCGATCGCGGCGACCTCCTCCTCGGCGGCGGTGAGCCCGGAGAGGATGCCCGCGGCATGGCGGACCAGGGCTTCGCCGGCCTGGGTGAGGCGCATCTCCCGACCGGTACGGATCAGCA
This sequence comes from Streptomyces cavernae, assembly GCF_004023625.1. GTDB lineage: Bacteria > Actinomycetota > Actinomycetes > Streptomycetales > Streptomycetaceae > Streptomyces > Streptomyces cavernae. The sequence goes on from NZ_RPDJ01000016.1 coordinate 154,616, forward strand.
GCGGAGTGCCCACGGAGGCCTCGAGCGCCTTTATCTGCTGGCTGACGGCGGGCTGGGTGCAGCCCAGTTCCCGACCGGCCGCGGAGAAGGACCCCGTGGTGGCGACGGCGCGCAGGACGCGGAGATGACGGGCCTCGATCATGCGGCGAGCATAAGGGCGACTTGGGGCAACCGCCGAATACTGCGTCGACGCTTTGGTGTCGATCGCTTACCGTGCGGTCCATGAAGCTTCTTTCCGTGAATGTGGGCCGTCCGAAGGCCGTGCCGTACACCGACCACGCCGAGGGACTCACCGGCATCGACAAACTGCCGGTGGACGGGGCGGTCCGGGTGACCGCCCCCGGGCCCAAGGGGGTCGGCGGCAGTGGGGTGGCCGGGGACACGATCTGCGAGCTGAGGCACCACGGCGGGGACGAACAGGCCGTGTACGCGTTCGCCCGGGAGGACCTCGACGGCTGGGAGCGCCAGCTGGGCCGAACGCTGCGCAACGGCTCGTTCGGCGAGAACCTCACCACGGAGGGGCTCGACGTCTCCGGGGCGAAGATCGGCGAGCGTTGGCGGGTCGGGGCGGAGGTGCTTCTGGAGGTCACCTCCGGGCGGATTCCCTGCAACACCTTTCAGGGGCACGTGGGCGAGAAGGGCTGGGTGCGGCGCTTCACGCAGGCCGGGGCGCCGGGTGCCTATCTGCGGGTGATCGAGCCGGGCGAGATACGGGCGGGCGACGCGATCGAGATCGTGCACCGGCCGGAGCACGAGGTGACCGTGGCGTTTCAGTTCCGGGCGGTGACCACCCGGCGGGAGCTGCTGCCGCGACTGCTGGCGGCGGGGCCGGCGCTGCACCCCGAGGCCGCCGAGAAAGCTCGGGCATATGTGGCCAAGTACGGCTCGTAGGGCGCGACTCAGGTGGTCCTCGTGAAGGCCCTGCGTGGGTGTGTGACGCAGGGAAAAGGGGACGGCCTTCCGGTCTCTAATCTTGGTTCATGACAACGGCTTTGATTACGGGATCGACCGCGGGCATCGGTGCCGCGTTCGCGCGGCGGCTCGCCGCCGACGGCCACGACCTCGTCCTGGTCGCCCGCGACACCAAGCGGCTGCGCGAGCAGGCCACCGAGTTGCACGACCGGCATCGCATCGAGGCGGAGGTGCTGACCGCGGACCTGGCGACGGACGATGGCATCGAGGCGGTGGCCGACCGGCTCGGCGACCGCAGGAATCCGGTGGACCTGCTGGTCAACAATGCCGGCTTCGGCAACAAGGGCCGCTATCTGGACGTCCCGATGTCCGACGAGCTGAGGATGCTCAAGGTGCACTGCGAGGCGGTGCTCCGGCTGACCTCCGCGGCGACCGAGGGGATGCGGGAGCGCGGGCGTGGCGGCGTCATCAACGTGGCGTCGGTGGCGGCGTTCGTGCCCCGCGGCACCTACGGTGCATCCAAGGCGTGGGTGGTGCAGTTCACCCAGGGCGCGGCGAAGGACCTGGCGGGCTCCGGGGTCCGGCTGATGGCCCTGTGTCCCGGTTTCGTGCGCACCGAGTTCCACGAGCGGGCGGGCATGGGCACGGACAACATCCCGGGCTGGATGTGGCTCGACGCGGACAAGCTGGTCACGTCGGCGATGGCGGATCTGTCGCGGGGCAAGTCGCTGTCGATTCCGGATCCTCGCTACAAGGCGCTGATGGGGATGGTGAAGGTCGTGCCGAGGGGGCTGGTGGGTGGGATCACGTCACGTACCGGGCGCAAGTACGGGCCGCAGTAGGCATCACCAATCCTCCCGAACAGGGCGCAAGGTGCGAATCGCACTAAAATAGGGGTGGATTCAGCCGGAGTCAGGGGGGCCGAGAGGCGGCGTCATGACCTTTGTGCAACTCATCGACTGCAAGACCAGCCGGTTCGACGAGATGAACCGGCTCATGGACGCCTGGGTCGAGCAGACCAGGGGAAAGCGGACCGCGACACACAATGTGATCGGGAAGGACCGCTCGGACGCGTCGCACTTCGTCGAAATCGTGGAGTTCCCGTCCTACGAGGAGGCGATGCGGAACTCCAATCTCCCGGAGACCGACCGCATATTCCGACAACTGGTCGAGCTGTGCGACGAGATGCCCACCTTCACGGACCTCGACGTGGTCCGGGACGAGCAGTTGTACACGGCCAACGCCCGAAGGCTCTTCGAACTCATCGCCACCGAGGGTGAACTGCCCCAGTTCGACGATCTGATCGCGGAGAACTACCACGACCACGACCCCGCCAACGCTCAGGACACCATCGGGCGGGACGCCATCCGGCGCGAGATGGAGATGTGGCGCGGGGCCTTCGACTTCGCCTTCACCGTCGAGGACCAGATCGCCCAGAACGACCGCGTCTGCACCCGGTGGTCGTGGAACGGAACGCAGAAGGGCGAGTTCCTCGGAATTCCGAACTCCGGCGCCAAGGTCACCATGGACGGTGTCACCATCCTCCGCTTCCAGGAGGACGGGAAGATCGTCGAGGGCTGGTGGGAGTACGACCGGCTCGGGCTGATGCAGCAACTCGGCGCCCTGGACCCGTTGGAGCTCTGACCGCCGGGTCGCGCCCGCCCCTGCGACCCCAGCCCCTGGCCCGTGCGGCCCGCACGGGGCAAGGGCCTGCGTCCCCGTCAACCCCGCCAACCCCCGGCGGACCGCGCCGGATTGCAGCCGTAAGCCGGATTCCGGCCGTAACGGGAACACAACCGTAGCGGGAGCCTCCCGTACACGGGAAACGTGCCGAGGCCCGGCACTCCGTGATGGAGTGCCGGGCCTCAAGCCGTCACAGGGTTGGCTGTGACTGACCGGTTCAGTGGGAGTGGCCGTGGCCGTGGCCCGCTGCCTCCGGCTCCTCCTCGGCCGGCTTCTCGACGACCAGGGTCTCGGTCGTCAGGAGCAGCGACGCGATGGAGGCGGCGTTCTCCAGGGCGGAGCGGGTGACCTTGACCGGGTCGATGACGCCCTGCTTGACCAGGTCGCCGTACTCGCCGGTGGCGGCGTTGTAGCCCTGGCCCTTGTCGAGCTCGGCCACCTTGGAGACGATGACGTAGCCCTCGAGGCCGGCGTTCTCGGCGATCCAGCGCAGCGGCTCCACCGCGGCACGGCGGACGACCGCGACACCGGTGGCCTCGTCGCCGTCCTTGCCGAGGCCGCCCTCCAGGACCTTCGCGGCGTGGACGAGCGCGGAGCCACCACCGGAGACGATGCCCTCCTCGACCGCGGCGCGGGTCGCGGAGATGGCGTCCTCCAGACGGTGCTTCTTCTCCTTCAGCTCCACCTCGGTGGCGGCGCCGACCTTGATCACGCACACGCCGCCGGCCAGCTTCGCGAGGCGCTCCTGGAGCTTCTCGCGGTCCCAGTCGGAGTCGGTGCTCTCGATCTCGGCCTTGATCTGGGCGACCCGCCCGGTGACGTCCTCGGACTTGCCGGCACCGTCGACGATCGTGGTGTCGTCCTTGGTGACGGTGACGCGGCGGGCGCTGCCCAGCACGTCCAGGCCGACCTGGTCGAGCTTGAGGCCGACCTCCTCGGCGATGACCGTGCCGCCGGTGAGGGTGGCGATGTCACCGAGCATGGCCTTGCGGCGGTCACCGAAGCCGGGGGCCTTCACCGCGACCGCGTTGAACGTGCCGCGGATCTTGTTGACGACGAGGGTGGAGAGGGCCTCGCCCTCGACGTCCTCGGCGATGATCAGCAGCGGCTTGGAGGAGCCGGCCTGGATGACCTTCTCCAGCAGCGGCAGCAGGTCCGCGATCGCGGAGATCTTGCCCTGGTGGATGAGGATGTACGGGTCCTCCAGGACGGCCTCCATGCGCTCCTGGTCCGTCACGAAGTACGGCGACAGGTAGCCCTTGTCGAAGGCCATGCCCTCGGTGAAGTCCAGCTCCAGACCGAAGGTGTTGGACTCCTCGACGGTGATGACACCGTCCTTGCCGACCTTGTCCATCGCCTCGGCGATGAGCTCGCCGACCTGGCTGTCCTGCGCGGAAAGACCGGCGACGGCGGCGATGTCGGACTTCTCGTCGATCGGGCGGGCCGTCGCGAGGAGTTCCTCGGAGACCGCGGCGACGGCGGCGTCGATGCCCTTCTTCAGGGCGGCCGGGGAGGCACCCGCGGCAACGTTCTTCAGACCCTCGCGCACCAGGGCCTGGGCGAGCACGGTGGCGGTGGTGGTGCCGTCACCCGCGATGTCGTTGGTCTTGGTCGCCACCTCCTTCACGAGCTGCGCGCCGAGGTTCTCGTACGGGTCCTCGACCTCTACCTCGCGGGCGATGGTGACGCCGTCGTTGGTGATGGTGGGCGCGCCGAACTTCTTGTCGATGACGACGTTGCGGCCCTTGGGGCCGATGGTCACCTTGACCGTGTCGGCCAGCTTGTTGACGCCGCGCTCGAGGGCGCGACGGGCGTCCTCGTCGAACTTCAGGATCTTCGCCATGGGAGCGTTGGCCCTCTCAGGAAACTAGAGGTGAAATGAACCGCGCCCCCGACGCCCGGCTTCTCATCGGTCGCGGGGGCCAGGGGCGCAGCTCACAGCAAAAGCAAAATGCTCGGTGAATTACTTCTCGATGATCGCGAGCACGTCGCGAGCCGAGAGGACGAGGTACTCCTCGCCGTTGTACTTCACCTCGGTGCCGCCGTACTTGCTGTACAGGACAACGTCGCCGACGGAAACGTCGAGCGGAAGGCGGTTCCCGTCCTCGAAGCGGCCCGGGCCTACGGCCAGGACGACGCCCTCCTGGGGCTTCTCCTTGGCGGTGTCCGGAATGACCAGGCCCGAAGCCGTGGTCTGCTCGGCGTCCAGCGGCTGGACCACAATGCGGTCCTCGAGCGGCTTGATGGCAACCTTGGAGCTGGCGGTCGTCACGATCCGACCTCCCCCTTCGGAGATCTCACGGGGTTAACTGTCTGAGGTGGCGACCAGGTCGATCCGTCGTCGCGGGTGCCGGACCTGCCCGTCGCGTTGTTGGCACTCTCCGGTGGGGAGTGCCAGAGCCGAGACTATGACCGCGGTTAGCACTCGGTCAAGCGGAGTGCCAATCACGGCGGTGCCGCGCCGTCTCCCCGTCACCCGGGGGCAGTCACCACGCAGCCCTCGCGGCGGCCCGTCACGATCCGCGCCGGCCGGGCGCGCCACGGCCTCCGGCTCAGAGGTAGTCCTCGAGGCGTGCGACCGCGTAGCCGCTGTCGGTGACCAGTTCCAGGAAGCGGCGGATGGCGTCGGGCATGCTGCCCTTCCAGACCTCACGGCCGCGGAAGTGGGTGAGGACGATGTCGCCGGGGCGCAGTCGGCGGTCGCTCTCACGGTACTCCCAGCGGTCGGCGAAGACCTCCTCGTTCCACAGCGGTACGGCCTTGATGCCGCAGGATCTCGCGGCGCGCAGAGTGTCCCGGTTGTAGTTGCCGTACGGCGGCCGGAAGACCGCGGGCCGCTTGCCGTACCGCTTCTCGATGACGTCCTGCATGCCGCAGATCTCGCGCTTCTGCTCCTCGTACGACAGGCCGGGCAGACGGGGGTGGTTGAGGGTGTGGTTGTTGATGGTGACACCCTGCGACTGCATCTTCCTGAAGTAGCCGTAGTCGTCCTTGATCAGGTAATCGCTGAGGAAGGCGGTGTAGGGGATCTTCAGGTCGTTCATCATGCGCAGGAGCGCGGGGTCCTTCTCCGCGCCGTCGTCGATGGTGAGGAAGACGACCTTGTCCGTGGTGGGGACGGTCGTGAAGACCGGCGGGAGAGCCTGGTGGTTCTTGACCTCGAACCCGTGACGGGTGGTCAGCCTGGGTTTGACGGCAGGCGGTCGGGGCGCGGGCAGCGGGACCTTCTCCAGCCCCCAGCGCCTGGCCGCGACGGCGCGGGCCCGTTGTGCGGCACGGAGGCGGGAGGCGTACGAGTCGCCCTCCGGAACCGCGCCCTTCGCGACCGATCCCTTGGAGGCCGAGTCCTGGGGGGCCGAGTCCTTGGAAGCCGAGCCCTTGCGAGCCGAGTCCTTGGAAGCCGAGCCCTTGCGAGCCGAGTCCTTGGAAGCCGAGCCCTTGCGAGCCGAGTCCTGGGGAGCCGGGCGACCGGACCCTTGGGAACTCCCGGGCCCGGTCGATCTCTCATGCCCGTGGGATCTCTCCGGTGCGGGGTCGGGACCGCGGGCGCCGTTGTGCGTGCCGGAGGGGTCCGCACCGCCGCAGGCCGAGGCGAGGAGGGCGGCGGCCAGCACGACGAGCCCCGTACGCGACGTCCGCTTGACTCCTGAATTTCTCTTTTCTTCCTTTTGTCGTACGAGTCGCATGGTGCCGCATGCTCCCAGTCCGGGCCCGCCCCACCGCGCCGACACCGCCGCCCCCCTCGTGCCATCCACCGACTGGCCCACCCCCGAGCTCCAGGCTCCGCTCGAGCGAGGGATGTCGCCGACATGGGTTCGACCTCCCGTGACGCTCAGCGATGGTCGTCGTGGCCTTCCCGACGATGGAAGCGCTCGACAGCTTCATGGCCGCACGGCACGTCGCCGAACGCCCCACCCGTCTGGCCCACAATGGACCGGTGAACGACTTCGCCTCCCTGCTCACCCCCGAGGGCCGCGCCCTGCTCGCCGAGGTGCGCGGCACCGACCCCGCGCGGGAGCTGGCCGTCGCGACCCGGCTGCGCCGGGACCATCCCGCCGCTCTGGTCTCCGCCGCACTGGCGCAGGCACGGCTGCGGGAGCGGGCGGCGGCGAAGTTCGGGGCGGCGGACGCGGGCCGGATGTTCTTCACCCCGCACGGGGTCGAGCAGGCGACGCGGACCTCGGTCGCGGCCCACCGCGCAGAGCGTCTGCGGGCGCTCGGCGTGCGGTCCGCCGCCGACCTCTGCTGCGGCATCGGCGGCGACGCGATCGCGTTGGCGCGTGCCGGGATCCGGGTGCTCGCCGTCGACCGCGACCCGCTGACCTGCGCCGTGGCCAGGGCCAACGCGGAGGCGCTGGGGCTCGCCGAACTGATCGAGGTACGGGAGGCGGACGTCTCCGACGTCGACACCTCCGGCCATGACGCGGTGTTCGTGGACCCGGCCCGCCGGGGCGGACGCGGCCGGATCTTCGACCCCGAGGCGTACTCACCGCCGCTCTCCTGGGCCGTCGCCGCCGCCCTGAAGGCCCCGTACGCGGCCCTGAAGATCGCACCCGGCATCCCGCACGAGGCAGTCCCGGCCGAGGCCGAGGCGGAGTGGATCTCGGACGGCGGGGACGTGAAGGAGGCGGTGCTGTGGTTCGGCACCGAGCCGGGCGCGGTGCGGGCGACCCTGCTGCCCGGCCCGCGCAGCCTGCTGGGCCGGGGTCTGCCCGACCCGCCGGTGCGGGAGCCGGGGCGTTATCTGTACGAGCCGGACGGCGCCGTCATCCGGGCCCATCTGGTGGCGGAGGTGGCGGCGGAGCTGGGCGGGGGTCTGCTCGACGGGACGATCGCGTACATCACGGCGGACGAGCCGCTCACCACCCCGTACGCGACGGCCTACGAGATCACCGACCGGCTCCCCTTCAACGTCAAGCGGCTGAAGGCACTGCTCAGGGAGCGCGGAGTCGGGATCCTGACGGTGAAGAAGCGCGGCTCGGCGGTGGAGCCGGAGGAACTGCGCCGGAAGGTGAAGCCCCAGGGACCACATTCGGCGACGGTCTTCCTCACCCGGGTGGCGGGCGCCCCGACGATGCTGCTGGGGCACCCGGTGGAGGGCCCGTAACAGGGCTGTGCATGCCGAGGAACTCGTGAAGTTCGCGGACGCGGAACGCCTGGTCGGGGTGGGTGTGGTCGGCGGGTCATGTTCGCGGTGGCGGCCCGGTGACGCGCGAGGCGGCGTTGTCGGGGCGGTGGCCGTACTCGCCGGCCGGGCGCCGGTGCAGCATCAGCGTGCCGTTGACCTGCTCGACCGCCCACCGCTTGGGCCGCGGACGAAGGCCTTGCCCTGGTCGTCGGGGTTGCGGCAAGACGACCTCGACGGTGATGTCCAGCAGCTCTCGTTGCCGAACCGCTTCCCGCTCTCGCCGTCGGCCTGCAGGAAGCGTCACGGCACCCGGCCTGCCACCACGCGCGCTGCGCTGCGCCCACTGCTCGGTGTCATGGTCCAGCCCGGCCGCGCACCGCACCGCCCACCGGCCACCGGCCAGGCGATTCTCGGGCTTTCTCAGCCACCATCACGACGAGGTGGAAAAAGGGCCCGGTGCACGCTCAGGATGAAGGCGAGAATGTGTGCGGCGAGATATCGCAGGCAAATGAGGAAGAACAGAAATAATCCGTGGCACATCATGGCGATGACCGCCCGGACCAGGTCGCAGATGAGGATCTGACCCAGGATCTGGCGCGCCGTTGCGGGACGGGATTCCTAGGGTCATTTCCTATGCATTACCGTGCACATTGCCCCTGCGCATTTCCGTGTGCATTAGCGAATCCTTCCTTCGTCGCGGGGTGCGGTGTCCGGCGTGGGGCCGTCCACTGGTTCTTGCGTTGGTCAGCCTGCCTGGCTCCGAGGGGCGCGTTGGAAAGAGCGGTGGTCAGGGTGCGGGGCGGCCGTCGCCTGGGGCCCGTCGCCGACGGACGTGGCCGACGGCGCCGAGCAGAATCAGGGCGGTGAGCGCGGAGGCTGCGGCCGCCATGCCAAGGCGCAGCCCCGGCGGGTGGAAGGTGCAGGTCACGCTGGTCGCGGAGCCGTCGAGCGGTACGGCGATGAGCCCGTAGCGGTTCTGGGCTGGCACGGCGGGAGCGTCGCCCGCGGCACAACGCCAGCCGGCGATCCGGGGCGCCGCGACGACCGCGGTTCCGGTGCTGCCGGCGGGGAGTTCGGCACGGATGGTCCCGCCCGAGACGCTCACCCGGGTGGCGCCGGTGTCCTTCAGCCGTTCGACGGCGGTGCGCAGCCGGGCGGTGTCAAGGCAGCCGACGGCGCCGTCGGGAACAAGGCTCGTCCTGTCCGGGGACAGCTCGATCCGGAACCGTCCGGAGGCCGGGACCGTGCCCAGCCGCTGCATGGAGGCGATCTTGGTGAGGGCGGAGTCGGAGGGGTAGTCGGCCCTGAACCGCCCGGTCAGCCCCTGGGCCGAGGAACCGGCGAGCCGCGCGGTGCCCGAGAAGTGCGGCGCCCACAGATACACCTCGTCGCCGGCCTGGCAGCTGCCCGTGATTGTCGGCTTGCGTCCGGCGGTCGCGGTGGGCAGGGGGCCGAGGCGCAGCCCCAGCCGCGGGTAGTGACCGCGGGAGGGTGACGTTCCCTCCGCGGTGCGCACCGTCAGCCGAGGCAGGGTGTACACGCGCGTGCCCAGCAGCAGTTCCTGGTTGCGGTACGGCGAGGCCCCGAAGGCGGAGACGCCGTTGCGGCCATGAGCGCCGTCCCCGGGCGGCCGGAGCGTCACCAGTGGGGGCACGTCCTGCCGGGTCACGGTCACCCGGCTGCCGTCCTTGGGGAACCAGTTCTGGTGCGGGTCCGGCGGGGAGTGCACTCGGGCGCCGATGGAGAAGATCGCGTCCGTGACAGCGTTGTCCAGGCTCTGCAGGTTCCGGCCGCGCGAGGTCCAGCCACCCCCCAGAGCGGTGAGCATGCTGCTCAGGACGTCGGAGGTGTGGCTGCTGTAGTACTGGGCGCCCTGCCCGCCCACCAGCAGCGGGTCGTTGGCCACGGTCTGTTCGCGGCCCGGGTCGGTCCGGTACCGGGGCCAGCCGTCGGCTTCGGCGACCGCCCGCGCCTGCTGCTCCTGCCGCGCACCCCAGGGCGCGTAGTCGTCCATGCGCGCCAGACGCAGCCGCGTGTCGACGGCGGAGGTGGCGGCGGCCTCGCCGAACTGTGTGCATAAGAGCAGGACCACGGCGAAAACCAGGTTCCTGCTGCCGCGCCGCCGGAGCAGGACCAGGCCGCCCAGGGCGCCGACGGCGGCGGCGAGGGCGAGCGGGAGGGTGAAGGATCGGCTCGTCAGCTCGCTTTTGCCGGCGAGGGCGAGGATCAGGGCGAGCAGCGCTCCCGCCGCGCCCAGTGCGCGCGGGCCCGGGGGGCCGTACGACAGCGCGTGCCAGGCGGCGATCACCAGCAGCGCGCAGAGCACGAACGCCTGGCGGTACCCGCTGCCCACTGGGACGGCGAAGGCGTGCCAGAACAACTGGGTCGGGCCCCATTGCATCGACAGCGTCATCGCGACCACCAGCAGTGTCCATCCGCCGCGCACCCGTGCGGGGACCGCGCGGTGGAAGGGCAGGGCGAGTGCGAGCAGCAGCGCCGAGCTCCCCACGAACACGGACGGAGTGCCGAACTGATACGTCGTCGGCAGCAGCCGGGCCAGCAGGTCCTCCGTCGCGACGGGTACGAACCGCCCCCACAGGTTTGGAGAAGCGTGCTTGCTGCCGAAGTAGACCACCGACACCAAAGGCGCGGCCAGGCCCAGGCCCAGGGCCACGGTCAGGACGGCGCGGCCCGCCGCCATGAGCCGCTGCCGGCGCGACAGGTCGGCGAGGCACAGCCGCAGCAGCACCACCAGGCCGGCGCCGATCGTGGCCATGTACGCCGTGTAGAAGTTGGCGATCCACACGATCGTCACGATGAGGACCCCGAGGACGAGGCGCCGCCCCCGCAGCGCCCATTCGCCGACCAGGCACAGCAGCGGCAGGGCGATCAGGCCGTCAAGCCACATCGGGTTGTACGAGGCGTCCGCCAAGCTCCAGCCGCACAGGGCGTACGACATGCCGAGCAGTCCCGCCGCCCACCAGGGGCCCGGGCGCAGGCGCAGCAGCAGCCATGCCATGGCGGCACCGGCCGACGCCGTCTTGAGCACGGTGATCACATACACCGCGAGGTCGATCTCGTCCCGCGGGAACACCGCCACGAGGAGGGCGAACGGGCTGGCGACGTAGGTGCCGAGGTCGGGCAGGAAGCCGGCGCCGAGCCCGGACTGCCAGTTGAGGAGCAGGCCGCCATCGGCCCTGCCGTGCAGCAGGTCCCACAAGTGGGCGTGGTAGGGCACGTACTGGTTGCCCAGGTCGTTGACGCTCCGGGTGCGCGGTCCGAAGGGGTAGCTGCGGGCGATGACGTCCGCGACGCAGAACGCGGTGACGCTCAGCACGGCCGCGAGCAGGGCCGCCTTCCCCTCGGGCCCGGCCGGCCTCGGTCCTCTCAGCCACCGGGGTGCGCGGCGGCCCGGCGGCGGATCGGCGGACGGCCGCGGTGCGGCGTCCGACGGCCGGTCACCACCGCCCGCGATGGAGACGGCGGTCTCCTTCATGAAAGGGGCTGCCGGCTTCACATCCGGCCCCTGTCCGCGCGACACGCTTTATTTGCGCAGGCAAATATGGGGAAATCGGGTGTTCTCCGTAAACCACTCACCGAAAGGATCGAACAAGCCATCCCTGACAGACCCCCAGAGAAATCAGGCCACACGGCATGCTGCACCTGACATCTCGTCCGGTGCTTTCGCTCACCGCGTCTCGTTGGTTCCCCGCGTTAGATGGGCTCCGCCCGCCGATGGTTGTGCCGCCACTGAAAGTGATGAGAAGAATTCCGAATAGTGGGGGCAGCCGCACGCCGACAGGCCGCACGCCCCCCGGCAGGCCGTCCCCCCGGCAGGCCGTCCCCCGGCGGACCGTCCCACCGGTCCCGCTCCCGCCGGCTCCCCTCATCGAGCGGGACGAGCCGGGCCGGCTCCTTCTGACGACGTCGTGGGTCCTGTCCGTCTCGCTGTTCCACGCAGGGCTATCCGCAGTCCTGCGCCCGCCGCAGCAGCAGCTCTCGTTCCCGTTCGTTGCGGGTCAGCCGCGCGGCCCGCTCGAACTCCGCCCTCGCCTCAGCCGGGCGGCCCAGGCGGGACAGCAGGTCGCCGCGCACGCTCGGCAGGAGGTGGTAGTCGCGCAGGGCTGGCTCCGTGGTCAGGGTGTCGGTGATCTTCAGGCCGGCTTCGGGGCCCTCGGCCATGGAGACGGCGACCGCTCGGTTCAGCTCCACCACCGGGGACGGGGAACGGGCGGCGAGCAGGCCGTAGAGGGTGGCGATGCGTGGCCAGTCCGTGTCCTCGTAGGTGTGGGCGTGCGCGTGGCAGGCTGCGATCGCGGCCTGCAGGAAGTACGGGCCGGGGGCGCCGGTGGAGACCGCGTCGGCGCGGCCCAGGGCGGCGATGCCGCGGGCGATCAGCATGCGGTTCCAACGGGTGCGGTTCTGGTCCTTGAGCAGGACCGGCTCACCGCCGGGCCCGGTGCGGGCGGCGGTGCGGGACGCCTGGAACTCCAGCAGCGAGGTCAGCCCGTGCACCTCGGGCTCCTTGGGCATCAGCCCGGACAGTACGCGGGCGAGCCGCAGCGCGTCCTCGCACAGGGCGGGGCGCAGCAGGTCGTCGCCGGCGGTGGCCGAGTAGCCCTCGTTGAAGATGAGGTAGATGACCTCGAGGACGGAGCCGAGCCGGGCCTCGCGCTCCGGCCCGTAGGGCACCTCGAAGGCGACGTTCCGGGTGGCGAGGGTCCGTTTGGCGCGGACGATCCGCTGCGCGACGGTGGCCTCCGGCGCCAGGAAGGCCCGGGCGATCTCCGCCGTGGTCAGTCCGCCGAGCAGCCGCAGGGTGAGCGCGATCCGCGCCTCGGCGGACAGGACGGGGTGACAGGCGGTGAAGACCAGCCGGAGCAGGTCGTCGTCGATGTCGTCCGGGTCGGCGGGCTCCGCCGGGGCGACCGTGGTCTCGAGGTCACGCCCGATCTCCGCCAGTTTGCGTGCGTAGCGCTCGCGCCGTCGTACGAGATCGATCGCTCGGCGTTTGGCGGTGGCGGTCAGCCAGGCCCCGGGGTTGTCCGGAACCCCGTCCCGCGGCCACTGCTCCAGCGCGGCGACCAGTGCGTCCTGCGCCAGTTCCTCCGCGATCCCGACGTCCCGGACGACGCGGGCGACGGCCGCGACGACGCGGGGGAACTCGATGCGGAAGACGGTCTCGATGGCGGGGCCCGCGGGGTCCGTCGGCTCTGCTGTCACAGATACCCATCAGACACCCGCGGGGCCGTCCCGCCAAAACGGGGATCCGGGGCTCGGGGGTCCTTGCACTGTGAGCGTCCGGTCGCGTGGTCTGGTGCCGGGGGCACCTCCCACGCCTTTCGGGCTGTGGGGGAGCATCGCAAGGCGCCGGAGAGCCCTGGATGGGGTCCCCCCGCTCGAGCGAGGCCGAGCGGGGGGAGGAGCTACCTGGGCTTTTCGGCATGGGGGCGATGGGGGTGCCGCCTGCTCGAGCGCAGCCGAGAGCTTGGGGAGCGGTGCCGGACCACGCGACCCGGGCGGGCATGGTGCAAGGACCCCTCAGCCCTCGGCGATCTCCCGCACCTCGCAGGTCACCGTCCAGTGCTCCTCGTGCACCTTCAGGAACCGCTTGGTCCACTCGATGGCCTCGGCCTTGTCCTTGCACTGCATGATCGCGTAGCCGCCGACGACCTCCTTGGCCTCGGTGAACGGGCCGTCCGTGACGGACAGCTGCCCGCCTTCCCAGCGCACCCGGGTGCCCTGCGCGGTCGGTGTCAGCCCGGCGGTGTCGAGCATGACCCCAGCCTTCGTGATCTCCTCGAGCAGCTCTCCCATACGCTGCATCAGCTCCGGGCTGGGGCCCTCGGCGGGTGCGGTGTTCTCGTCGATCTGCACGAGCGACAGGTAACGCGGCATGGTGACTCCTTCGGTACCGAGGCGGGGCTCGTCCCCGCCTCTCACCCGTGCGTCGAACGACGAAGGCCGGGATCGACACCCTCTCCGAACTGCTTCGAAGATTTTTTCCGAGCAGGGCTCAGCGCAGCGACTCCCACAGATCGCTCGCCTCCGGTTCGTTCGCCACCACCCGGTTGGGGTTCGACGGCGCCTGCACCACCGGCATGGTCAGCGTCGTGACCTCGGAGGACGACAGGTCCTTGAGGCTCTGGGCCAGGCCGGCCAGTTCGGTGAGCGAGTCCAGGTCCGTGTCCGTCGTAAGGCTCTTCGTGAGTGTCCTGGCTACGTCGTACAGCCTGGTCGGGCTGGTCAGCAGGTCGGTGGAGCCGACCTGATCCAGCAGTGCCTTCACCAGCTGGTGCTGGAGTTTGATGCGGCCCAGGTCGCTGCCGTCGCCGACGCCATGACGGGTACGGGCGAAGGCCAGGGCCTGGGTGCCGTCGAGGTGGTGCTCGCCGGCGGCGAGTTCCAGACGGCTGTCCTCGTCGGTTATGGCGGTGTCGGTCGTCACCGTCACTCCGCCGAGCGCGTCCACCAGGTCCGCGAAACCGGCGAAGTCGACCTCGATGTAGTGGTCCATGCGGATGTTGGTCATGGACTCGACCGTTTTCACCGCGCAGACCGGACCGCCCACTTCGTACGCGGAGTTGAACATGGCGCCGTACCGCACCGCGGTGCTCCCGCCGGACTTCCGCGGGCAGGAGGGCCGGGTCACCAGCGTGTCGCGCGGGATGCTCACCACGGTCGCCCCGGTGCGGCCCTCGTCGAGGTGCACGATCATCGCGGTGTCGGAGCGGGCCCCGCCGCTGTCGCCGCCGCCCAGTTCGGCGTTGCGTTCGCCGCTGCGCGAGTCCGAGCCGAGGACCAGGATGTTCAGCGCACCGCTGGGCACCTCCGAGACGAGGGTGGAGGCCGACGGTGAAGGGGCGAGCGCCACCCGCGCCGGCCGGTCGTCGCCCAGGGCGCTGTCGATGTCCACGCTCTCGATGTTGCGGTTCAGCTGCCAGTACGCCCAGCCCACCCCGGCGGCGGCCAGGGCCAGTCCCCCGGCGACGGTGAGCCCGACGACCTTGAGTACTCCCGGCCGTCGGCCCCCGCGTCTTCCCCTGCGTCCGTGCTCGTCTTCTCCCGTCACACTCGGGAACGTACGTCCGAATTATTACAACGGTAAACCTCCGACCCGCTTTTCTTGAGAAAAACTCATCTTTCGTCACGGACAGGACCGACAGCACCGACACGCCCCGGACAGTTCGGCAGGTGTCCGTAGTCTCGCTACTTCACCCGCACCTCACACCGCATCCGCCGTCCGGGACCGACCACCCGTTCCGGCCCCGTCAGTGTCACCGGCACCGCATGCCGTACGTCCTCCTCCGCGCTGGACGACCCGAACCGTAGTTCCAGCTCCCCCGGTTCGACGATCCGTTCGCCGTCCGGGCCGGTGTACGCGGCCAGGTCCGCCGGAAACGTGAACTGGACCTCGGCCGACGCGCCCGCCTCCAGCGGCACCCGCGCATAGCCCACCAGCCGGGCCACCGGGCGGGCCACCTTGCCCACCGGGTCGTGCAGATAGAGCTGGACGACCTCCGTACCGGGCCGGCCCCCCGTGTTGCGGACCGTCAGACGCAGCGTCGTCGCGCCGTCCGTCGGGACCCGGTCGGCGTCGGCGGACGGCGTCTGCCAGTCGTACGCCGTGTAGGACAGCCCGTGGCCGAACGGGAACAGCGGGGTGGGGTCGAGGCTGCTGGCCTCACCCCGGCGGCCGAGCGGCGGGGCGAGATAGGTCCACGGCTGCCCGGCCGGATCGCGCGGCACGCTCACCGGGAGCCGTCCCGACGGGTTCACCCGCCCCGACAGCACCCCGGCCACAGCCGGGCCGCCCTCCTCGCCCGGGAAGAACGCCTGCACGATGGCCGCGCACCGGTCCGCCCAGCGCCCGAGCGCGTACGGGCGGCCGGAGAACACGACGAGTACCACCGGTGTGCCGCCGGTGGCCGCCGCGTCCAGCACCCGGTCCAGCAGTGCGCCCTGCCCCTCGGGCAGTTCGAGGTCGGCCGCGTCGCAGCCCTCGCCCGAGGTGCCACGTCCGAACAGCCCCGACCGGTCGCCGACCGCGACCACGCACACCTGGGCCGCACCCGGATCGTCCACGAACCGCGCGTCCGGCAGCTCCGCACGGAGCGCGTCGAGCAGCGTCGGCACGGCCACGCCCATCGGCAACTCGGGGTGATCCAGCAGGACGTGGCGCGGGAACGTGTAGCAGCCGAGCATGGCCGCCGGGTCGTCGGCGAGCGGGCCGAGGACCGCGATCCGCCGCACCTCGGGGCCGATCGGCAGCAGCGGGCCGGTGGCCGTGCCGGTAGCGGTACCGGGGGCCGTGCCAGTGGCGGTACCGGGGGCGGGTCCGTTGGACAGCAGGACGACCGACTCCTCGGCCAGCCGCCGTGCCAGCGCCCGCGCAGGGGGCGGATCGAAGTCCAGCGCGCCGTCGGTCGCGGGGGACGGCACGGCGGGCGGCGCCCAGTCCGGGTCCAGCAGACCCAGCTCGCACTTCTGCGTCAGGACCCGCAACGCGGCCCGGTCCACGAGGTCCTCGTCCAGGGGCCCGGTCCCGAAGCAGCGCACCGCCGGGAGTTCCACGTCCACGCCGGCGGCGAGGGCAAGCGCCGCCGCCCCCGCCGGGGAGTCGGTGAGCCCGTGCGCCGACTCCAGGAAGGAGACCCCGAAGTAGTCGGCGACGACCGTACCGGTGAACTGCCATTCCTCCCGCAGGAGTCCGGTGAGCAGCCGGTGGTGGGCGTGGGCCGGCAGCCCGTCGATGTCGTTGTACGCCGCCATCACCGACCGCGCGCCGCCCTCGTGTACCGCCATCTCGAACGGGGGCAGGATGACGTCCGCCAGTTCGCGGGGGCCGAGCGACGCGGGCGCGTGGTTGCGGGCGCCGCGCGAGGCCGAGTACCCGGCGAAGTGCTTGAGCGTGGCGACGACGCCGGCGGCCTGGAGGCCCTGTACGTAGGCGGTGCCCACCGTCGCCACGAGGTGGGGGTCCTCGCCGATCGACTCCTCGGTGCGGCCCCAGCGCGGATCCCGTACGACGTCGAGCACGGGAGCCAGCCCCTGGTGGATGCCGACCGACCGCATGACGGTCCCGATCGCGGCCGCCATCTCCTTCACCAGGGCCGGGTCGAAGCTCGCGCCCCAGGCGAGCGGCGTGGGGAAGATCGTCGCCTGCCAGGCCGTGAAGCCGGTCAGGCACTCCTCGTGCGCCAGGGCGGGCAGCCGGAAGCGGTTCGCGGCGCGGATCCGCTCCTGGAGGGAGGCCAGCCGCGCGGCCCCCTCGGCCGGCTCCACCGGCGCCGTGCCGAAGGGACGGGTCAGCTGACCGAGGCCGTGCGGGAGCAGTTCGCCGAGGTCGAGTTCCTCGGACAGGGCGTGCTGCAGCGGGGCCATGTCGCCGCCCGGGGTCTCGTTCGAGCCGGGCCAGACGCTGTAGAGCTGGGCGGCCTTCTCCTGCGGTGTCATCCGGGCGAGCAGGTCGGCGGCGCGGACGTCTGCGGGCAGGGCGGGGTCCTGCCAGGGGTCGGTCATGTAACTCCTCGTATGGGTAAGGGAGTTCGGTATGTCGGGCGGTCGTCGGTCAGCCCTTGGTCGCGCCGAGCGTTATGCCGCCGATCAACTGCCGTTCGGCGACCGCGTAGAAGGCCAGGGCGGGCACCATGGCGAGCACCAGGTAGGCGAAGATGCGGGCCACGTCGGCGGCGTACTGGCCCTGGAACTGCTGGATGCCGACCGGGATCGTCCACCAGGTGGGCTCGCTGAAGACGAGCAGCGGCAGCAGGAACTGGTTCCAGCTGCTCACGATGGCGAGGACGGACACCGTGCCGAGCGCTGGCCGGGCCAGCGGCAGCAGGATGCGCCAGAAGAACCCGAAGCGTGAGCAGCCGTCGAGGGTGGCCGCCTCCTCCAGCTCACCGGGGATCTCCCGGAAGAAGCCGCGCAGGATGATGATCGTCACCGGCAGGCCGAAAGCGGCCTCGGGGAGGATCACACCCCATGGGTTGTCCAGCAGCCCGAAGGTGCGCAGGAGGATGAACAGCGGCAGGATCGCCACCGCGAAGGGGAACATCAGCCCCATCGTGAACAGGGTGAACACCACCTCGCGGCCGCGGAAGGCGAAGCGCGCGAGGGCGAACGCCGCGAGCGCCGCCGTCGCCACCGTGAGCACGGTCGCGGCCACGGCGATGACCGCGCTGCTGCCCAGGGACCGCCAGAAGTCCGACGAGCCGAGCAGGGAGGTGTAGTTGGAGGTCACCCAGGGCGAGGGCAGCCCGAAGGTGTTGCCGGAGAGCTGCTTGGTGGACTTGAAGCCTGAGACGAGGGCGTACAGCAGTGGGGTGACCATGAAGACGCCGATCAGCCAGAGCACCGCGTACACGGGCAGGGTGCGCAGTCTCCGGCGCCGCCGCACGCTCTTCGGTACGGCCGGCTCGGAGTTCCGTCGCACCCGGGCCCGCCCGGCCGTCGGCGCGCTCATCGGTTGGCTCGCATGGTGGTGACGGCTCCTTCGGTGTCACGGCGCAGGACGAATCGCTGGTAGGCGAGGGCGAAGACCAGGCTGATCAGGAACATCACGACGCTGATGGCGCTGGCGTAGCCCATCTGGAAGCGCTTGAAGCCGTACTGGACCATGCTGACCGCCATCGTCTCCGAGGCGTGGTCGGGCCCGCCGGCGGTGGTCACCCAGACCATGTCGAAGAGCTGGATGGCGTAGATGACGGACAGGAACACGCTGATCCGCAGGGTGGGTGCGAGCAGCGGCAGCGTGATGTGGCGGAAGCGCTGCCAGGATCCCGCGCCGTCGATGCGCGCCGCCTCGTGCAGCACCGCCGGGATGCCCTGCAGGCCCGCCAGGTACAGCATCATGTGGAAGCCGAAGTACTTCCAGGTCATGACGAGGAAGAGCGTGGGCAGAACGGTGTCCCGGCCGGCGAACCAGTCCCCGCCGAGGCCGCCGAGGCCGACCGCGTCGAGGACCTTGTCTGCGAGCCCGTCCCCGGGCGCGAAGATCATGCCGAACAGCACGCCCGTGATGACCTCGGAGAGGATGTACGGCGCGAAGAACAGCATCCGGTAGACGGCCCGGCCGCGCAGCTTCTGGTTGAGCAGCACGGCCACGGCCAGGGCGAAGGGCAGTTGGAGGACGACGGAGAGGCCGATGAGCAGCCCTCCGCGCCACAGGTCCCCGAGGAAGACGGGGTCCTTGAATAGACGGGTGTAGTTGTCGAAGCCCACGGCGTCCGTCAGCGAACCGAATCCGCCCCAGTTGAAGAAGCTGATGTAACCGGCGTAACCCATCGGCACCAGCACCAGCAGCCCGAACAGGGTGAGTGCGGGCACCGTGAAGACGAAGGCCGACAGCCAGTCGCGCACTCGGTGCAGGACCGGCGCACGGGCGGGCCCGCCGGTGGGCACGGCGGGGTCGCCCGGGGACCTGCCGGTGCCCCACACGTGCTTCGTCGACGCCTTCGCGGAGGACGAAGGCGTCGAAGGCGTCAACGGTGTCGAAGACGTCGAGGGTGTCGAGGTCGGGTGCGTCATCGGCGACCGCTAGCTCTGCTCGCTCTTGGCCACCTGAGTGACCGAACGCGTCACCTGTTCGGGCGACTTGGAGCCCGCGATGAGCGCGGCCACGCTGTCGTTGATCTCCTGGCCGACGGCGGGGGCGTAGGCCTGGTCGAGGTAGAGCTGGAAGCCGGTGGCCTTGTTCAACTCGTCCGACACGGCGGTGAGGTTGGGGTCGGTCAGTGCGCCGCGCGCGCCCTTGGAGACGGGTATCAGTCCGGTCTCCTTGACGAGCTTCTCGGCGAACTGCTTCTCGGCGAAGAACTTCAGGAACTCCAACGCGGCGTCGGGCGCGCCCTTGCGCACCGCGTGACCGCCGCCCCCGCCGAACACCTCGGTGAGCGCGCCCTTTCCGCCCTCGACGGCGGGGAAGGGGAAGAAGCCGAGGTCGTCGCCGAGACCCTTCCCGGCGTCGTTCTCGACGACCGGCGCCCACTGGCCCATCAGCTCCATGGCCGCCTTGCCGTTGCCCATGGCGGCCGCCTGGCCGCTGGGCGTGGAGTAGGCCGCGCCCAGGAACCCCTTCTGGAAGGGGTTGAGTTTGACGAGGTCCTTGAGGTGCTGTCCGGCCGTGACGAAGCCCTCGGCGGTGAAGTCGGCGTCCTCGGCGGCCTTCCGCATCGCGTCGAGTCCGGCGACGCGCATCGAGAGGTACGCCCAGTAGTACATGCCGGGCCACTTCTCCTTGCCGGCCAGGGCGATGGGCGTGATCCCGGCGTCCTTGAGGGCTCCCACCGCATCGAGGTAGGCGGACCAGGTGGTGGGCGGGGAGGCGATGCCGGCCTTCTTGAAGAGCGCCTTGTTGTACCAGAAGCCGACCATGCCGATGTCGAAGGGAACGGCGTACGTCCTGTCGTCGAACCGGTAGGCCGTCAGGGACGCCGGCACGTAGTCGGCGGTCCAGGAGGAGACCTTGTCCGTGAGGTCCTCGACCAGTCCGGCGTCGATCTGCTGCTTGAGTACGCCGCCGCCCCAGGTGTGGTAGATGTCCGGCAGCTTCCCCGAGGTGGTCAGCGCGGTCATCTTCGACTTGTACGCCTCGTTCTCCAACGTGACGATCTTGATCGTCACATCGGGGTGCGCGGCCTCGAACTCCCTGGCGCGTTGCGCCCACAGTTTCTTCGCGGGCTGGGTGGTGGTGATGTTCCACCATTCGACGGTGGTCTTGCCGGAGCTGTTGCCGCTGTCGGAGGAGCCGCACGCGCTGAGCGCGGTCGCCCCCAGTCCGGCCGCCGCTGAGGCCGCCAGCAACCGGCGGCGGGAGAGAGAGGTGGTGCTCAACGCTAGAGAAGTGCTGCCCAACGCCTGCATCGCACACCTTCCGGAAGAGGGCCGAAAATTATCGGTTCAGTGCGCTCGGAAAGTACGGGTGCGAGACAGGCGTGTCAACGCTCTTAACAAATACTTCGGCCGGGACCTCAGGAAAGCGCCGCCGAACTCGCCCGCACCACGAGTTCGGTGGCCAGCTCGACACGGCGGGACGCCGGCTCCTCACCGGCCGCGAGCTGCAGCACCGTACGGGTGGCCAGCCTGCCCATGTCCGCCAGGGGCTGGCGCACGGTCGTCAGCGGGGGCGCGGACCAGCGCACCTCCGGCAGGTCGTCGAAGCCCACCACGCTCATGTCCTCGGGGACCCTGAGGCCGCGGCGGCGCAGCGCCTCGATCGCGCCGAGCGCCATCTGGTCGCTGGCGGCGAACACCGCGGTCGGCGGTTCGGCCAGGTCCAGCAGGACGCCCGCACCCTCGAAGCCGGACGCGTGGTAGAAGTCCCCGGGCACGGTCAGGGCCTCGTCGACGGCGAGGCCGGCGCCCTCGAGTGCGGCGCGGTAGCCGTCGAGCCGCGCCCGTGAGCACAGCAGCCGCTGGGGACCGGCGATGAAGCCGATCCTGCGGTGACCGAGACCGAGCAGATGGTCCGTGGCTGCCATCCCGCCGGCCCAGTTGGTGGCGCCGACGGTCGGCACGTCCAGGGACGGGGAGCCGGCCGGGTCGACCACGACGAGGGGCACGCCCAGGCGGCGCAGCTCCTCGTGCAGCCGGGGTTCGAGGACGGAGGTCACGAGGATCACCCCGTCCGAGGCGCGGGCGCGCAGGTTCTCCATCCACTGCAGCGCCGGGCGCGAGGCGCCGTGGATGGCGGACACCACCGTGCCCACGCCCGAGGCGTGCGCGACGTCCTCGACCCCGCGGATGATCTCCACGGCCCAGGGGCTGTCCAGGTCGTTGAAGACGAGGTCGATGAGGGCCGCCCGGGAACGGTCCGCGGGCTGCTTGCGCCGGTAGCCGTGCCGGCGCAGCAGGTCCTCGACCCGGGCCCGGGTCTCCGGCGACACGTCGGATCGGCCATTGACCACGCGGGACACCGTGGGCACCGAGACTCCCGCCTGTCGGGCGATCTCGGTGATGGTCACCTTGTTCGTCTCCTTGTTCCTGACGCCGCCGCCGGCGCTCTCCCGGGCCACGCGCCCACCTCCGTTGCCGAAACCTTGCAAAAACCTTCCGGAAAACCCGGGTTGGCGTGAAGGCTACAGGGGACCGGCACGGTCCAGGGTTGGCTCAGCCCAGGGCGCGGTCCAGATTGAAGGCCGCGCTGATCAGGGCCAGATGGGTGAAGGCCTGGGGGAAGTTGCCCTGCTGCTCGCCGGTCCGGCTGACCTCCTCCGCGTACAGACCGAGGTGGTTGGCGTAGGTGAGCATCTTCTCGAAGGCGAGACGGGCCTCGTCGACCCGCCCGGCCCGGGTCAGCGCCTCGACGTACCAGAACGAGCAGATGGAGAAGGTTCCCTCGTCGCCGTGCAGGCCGTCCGGGCTGGCCTCGGGGTCGTAGCGGTAGACGAGGGAGTCGGACACCAACTCCTGGGTGAGCGCGTCGAGCGTGGACAGCCACTTGGGGTCGGTGGGCGAGATGAACTTGGCCAGCGGCATCATCAGCACGGCGGCGTCGAGGACGCTGCCGTCCTCGTACTGCACGAACGCCCCGCGGTCGGCGGACCAGCCGCGGGTCATGATCCGCCGGTAGATCGTGTCGCGGGCCTGGCGCCAGCGCGGGAGCTCCGCCGGCAGGCCGCGCCGGTGAGCCATCCGGACGGCGCGCTCGATGGCCACCCAGCACATCAGCCGCGAGTACAGGAAGTCCTTGCGGCCGCCGCGGGTCTCCCAGATGCCTTCGTCGGGCTGGTCCCAGTGTTCGCGCACCCAGTCCACCAGTGCGCAGACGTCGTCCCACTGGTCGCTCGAGATGGGCTGGGCCCATTTGTCGTAGAGGTAGATCGAGTCGATGAGCGCGCCGTAGATGTCGAGCTGGAGCTGGCCGGCGGCGTCGTTGCCGACCCGGACCGGTGCGGAGCCCCGGTGGCCTTCCAGATGGTCGAGCTCGCGCTCGGGCAGGTCGGTTCGGCCGTCGATGCCGTACATGATCTGCAGCGGACCGGACGGGCCGCCGTCGCCGGGGCTGATGTGCCGGGCCAGGAACCCCATGAACGCCTCGGCCTCACCGGTGAAGCCCAGCCGCAGCAGCGCGTACACGCAGAACGCGGCGTCGCGGACCCATACGTAGCGGTAGTCCCAGTTGCGCTCGCCGCCGATCTGCTCGGGCAGGCTCGTCGTGGGCGCTGCCACGATCGCACCGGTGGGGGCGTAGGTGAGGAGCTTCAGGGTGAGCGCGGAGCGGTGCACCATCTCCCGCCACCGGCCGCGGTAACGGGAGGCGGACAGCCAGTGCCGCCAGTACGCCACCGTCGCCGTGAACTCCCGCTCGGCCTCGGCGCGGGCGCATCCGCGGGGCGCCACATCACCGCCGACCTGGTCGAGCGCGAACACCGCGGCCTCGCCCTCGGCCAGCTTGAACTCGGCCCGGACGTCGGCACCGTCGCACTCCACGGGCACCGTGGAGGTCAGCGCGAGCGTCAGCCGGGCGGATTCGAAGACCGCGACGTCGCCGGTGATCCGCAGGGTGTGCGGGTCGGCCCCGTAGGCGAAGCGGGGCGCGACGCGCACCCGGAACGGAAGGGTGCCGCGGACGCACAGCACCCGCCGGATCAGCCGGTGTCTCCCGGCCTCGTTCCCGCTCGCGCCCTTCGTGCTGCCGCCGGTGCCGCCCTCGCCGGTCACCGGCATGAAGTCCTGGACCTCGCCCACGCCGTCCTCGGTGAAGAACCGGGTGATCAGGACGTTGGTGTCGGGGAAGTAGAACTGTTTGGTCCGCGCGGGAACGGCCGCCGCCAGCTCGAAGCAGCCACCGCGCTCGGCGTCGAGGAGGGAGGCGAAGACGCTCGGCGCGTCGAAGGAAGGACAGCAGTACCAGTCGATCGTGCCGTTGCTGCCCACCAGGGCCACCGTCCGCAGATCACCGACGAGCCCGTGCTCGGCGATGGGCAGGTACGCGGTCGACTCCGCCATGGCAGCACCCTTTGTCAGGAGGCTCGGCTCGCCTGCGGGCGAGGGGCGGTTCCGGCCCCCGCCCGCCGACGTGTTTCCAGGTTACGGCCGCCGCGCCGGCTCAGCCCACGCCCGAGGCGGACTCCTCGCCCGAGCCGGGCTCCTCACCCAGCGACTCGAACCGCCACCGGTGCACCGCCCGCGTCACCAGATCCCCGGCCGGTTCCGGGAGTTCGGGGAGATCGGCGTCGTACGGCGCGTCCCACCAGGTGAGGACGAGGACCCGGTCCTGCGGAGCCCGCAGGGTCTCCCGGCGCAGGGGCCGCGCCGGGAGTCGCTGTGCCCGGGCCCAGGCCAGCAGCTCCTCGCCACGACCCGCGACCGCCCGTGCCTCCCACATCAGCGCGACGGTCACGAGTACAGGTTCTCCTTCGAGACCTCGTGCACATGGTCATGGGCGGCGGCCGTACCGGGCACATGCGGGTCCGTCACCGGCAGCGAGGAGTCCGCCGACAGGTCCCAGTCCGACGCGGCCCGCCCCCGGGCCACCATCTCCGCGCCCAGAGCCGCGACCATGGCGCCGTTGTCCGTGCACAGCTTGGGCCTCGGCACGCGGAGCCGGATCCCGGCCGCCTCGCAGCGCTCCTGGGCGAGGGCGCGCAGCCGGGAGTTGGCGGCCACACCGCCGCCGATCATCAGATGGTCGACGCCCTCGTCACGGCAGGCGCGCACGGCCTTGCGGGTCAGCACGTCCACCACCGCCTCCTGGAAGGAGGCCGCCACATCACGCACGGGTACCTCCTCACCCGCCGCGCGCTTGGCCTCGATCCAGCGGGCGACCGCGGTCTTCAGGCCGGAGAAGGAGAAGTCGTACACCGGGTCGCGCGGACCGGTCAGACCGCGTGGGAAGGCGATCGCGGCCGGGTCGCCCTCGCGCGCGTACCGGTCGATGACGGGACCGCCCGGGAAGCCGAGGTCGAGCACCCGCGCGATCTTGTCGAAGGCCTCGCCCGCGGCGTCGTCGATGGTCGAGCCCAGGGGCCGGACATCGGCGGTGATGTCCGTCGACAGCAGGAGGGAGGAGTGGCCGCCGGAGACCAGCAACGCCATCGTCGGCTCGGGCAGCGCGCCGTGCTCCAGCTGGTCCACACAGATGTGCGAGGCGAGGTGGTTGACGCCGTAGAGCGGCTTGCCCAGCGCGTACGCGTACGCCTTCGCCGCGGAGACGCCCACCAGCAGCGCGCCGGCCAGTCCGGGACCCGCGGTGACGGCGATCCCGTCCAGGTCGCGGGCGCTCACCCCCGCCTCCTTCAGCGCCCGGTCGATGGTGGGCACCATCGCCTCCAGGTGCGCACGGGACGCGACCTCCGGGACCACGCCACCGAACCGGGCGTGCTCGTCGACGCTGGAGGCGACCGCGTCGGCCAGCAGCGTGGTACCGCGGACGACGCCGACCCCGGTCTCGTCGCAGGAGGTCTCGATGCCGAGCACGAGAGGCTCATCGCGTGAGTCAGCCATGGATCTCTGTTCCTTGTGTTCCTTGTACGCCGTCGAGTCGGTCGGACGGGCCGGTCAGACGCATCACCAGGGCGTCCACGTTCCCCGGCTGGTAGTAGCCGCGGCGGAACCCGATGGGCTCGAAGCCGAAGCGCTCGTACAGCTTCTGCGCCCGGATGTTGTCGACGCGGCACTCGAGCATGACCTCGGCGCATTCGAAGGCGCTCGCGGCCCGCAGCAGTTCGGTGAGCAGCAGCGAACCGAGGCCCGTGCTCCAGTGGTCGCGGGCGACGGCGATGGTCTGGATGTCCCCCAGGTCGCCGGCCGCGGCGAGGCCCGCGTAGCCGACTATCCGTTGTTCGGAGGTCTCGGCCACCACATACCGCCGGGTCGCCTCGGGCCCGCGCGCGTGGGCCAGCTCGGACCAGAACATCCCGCGCGACCAGGCGTCCTCGGGGAAGAGATCCTTCTCCAGTTCCAGTACGGGATCGATGTCCCACCAGCGCATCTCGCGCAGTAGCACGGTCACTTCGGGGTGACCACCTTGTAGTTCTTGGGTACCTGGGCGTCCGGGCGGCGCAGATACAGGGGCCGGGGCGGTTCGAGTTCCTCGCCGCGCGCCAGCTTCTCGGCGGCGAGCGAGGCGAGCGCGGCGGCCGAGACGTGCTCGGGCTCGTGCGCGTTCGGGAAGGTGGCGGGGTAGAGCAGCGCTCCGGCGCCGACCGCGGGCAGATGGCCGACGTCCAGGTCCCCGGGGCGGTCGACGGCGGGGTCCGTGGCACGGGTCCTGCGGTCCTTGTACCGCGCCCAGTACACCTCCTTGCGCCGTGCGTCCGTCGCCACCACGAACGGTCCGTCGAGCCCGGAGGCGTAGGCGAGTCCGTCCAGGGTGCACAGACCGTGCACCGGTACCCCGAGCGCGAGCCCGAAGGTGTCGGCGGTCATCAGTCCGACACGCAGGCCGGTGTACGGGCCGGGGCCGATCCCGGCCACGATGCCGGTGACGGCGTCGAGCCGCAGCCCGGCCTCGGCGAGCACCCGGTCGACGGCGGGCAACAGCAGTTCCCCGTGCCGACGCGCGTCCACCTGACTCGACGAGGCGACGACGTTCGTCCCGTCGTGCAGGGCGACGGTCACGGCGGGGGTGGCGGTATCCAGAGCGAGCAAGAGCACGCGAACAGCCTACGGCGGTTCGGCCGGGGGCACTGTCGCCCCGGTCAGCCGGGTCCGTGCTGCTACCGTCACATCAATGACGTCATGTCCTTGACGTCCGGCAGCGAGAGGTGGCGCACAAGGTGGCTCGGAGCAGCTCGGGATTCGTGGCCGGGCTCACCGCGGCGGCGATCGCCGCAGTCGGATTCCTCGCCTACCAGGCGCAGGCGAGCGTGCCGGAGAACCTGGGCAAGCCGCAGCCGTCGAAGTCCCCTGCGGCCGTGAAGTCGAAGAAGCCCGGGAACGGTGCGCAGGCCACGGCGCTGCCCGGTCGCTCCGGCACGGGTGAGCGGGTGGTGTACTCGCTGGACGCGGACCGGGTCTGGCTGGTGGACGCCGGCGACAAGGTACGACGCACGTTCGAGGTGACCCCCGGAACCGTCGACCCGGCACCGGCCGCCTACGCCGTCACCTCCCGGTCCGACGCCATCACCGGATCGGACGGGGTGGCGGTCGAGCACGTGGTGCTGTTCGCCAGGGTGGACGGCGTACCGGTCGGCTTCAGCGCTGCGGTGAACGGCTCGACGCAGGCCCCGGACAGCACGAAGAAGCTGGGCGGAATCCGGGAGTCCCGCGCGGACGGCAACGCGATGTGGGAGTTCGCGCCGGTCGGCCGAAAGGTCGTAGTCGTCCCCTGACCCCGGGCTCACGCCCCTGTGGGAGGCACACTCCGGGGAGGCACCGCCGGGGCCCCATGCGCACCACCGATGCCCCGCGGGCACCGCCGACGCCCCACGGGCAGGCACCGCCGACGCCCCACGGCACCACCGACGCCCCACGGGCAGGCACCGCCGACGCCCCACGGCACCACCGACGCCCCACGGGCAGGCACCGCCGACGCCCCACGGCACCACCGACGCCCCACGGGCAGGCACCGCCGACGCCCCACGGCACCGCCGACGCCCCACGGGCAGGCACCGCCGACGCCCCACGGCACCGCCGACGCCCCACGGCACCACCGACGCCCCACGGGCAGGCACCACCGGACCGGGCTGGCACACACCTCCGTGGTCACTGCCCGATCGGCCCCGGCAGATGATGCGCGACGCCCACTGTGATTCGCCCCCTCCGCCCCTACCCGTCCCGTTCCCGGGGGCTGCGGCCCCCGGACCCAGGCTGTCGGCCTGAAGGGCCTCGTCCTCAAACGCCGGACAGCCTGAAACACCTTTCACGCGGCCTGTCGGCGTTCCTCCCGGACGACCGGTGGAGCCGGTGGGCGGGGTGGGGTGGAGACCGCGTTCGCGGCGGCGCACGACGCCAGCAGTTCGCTCATCGACACCTTGCGGGGACCCGCCGCAGCCCGCTTCTCGTCACGGTCTGGTGTCGACATGGCCGCCTCCTCGGGCTCCGGGAGCAGACGTGGTTAGGTAGACCTAACCACGCACTGCGTCCATGTGACCATGCCGAACGCGCCCGGCGCAACATTTTCCCGACGTCTTGTCGGAATGTTGGGGCGAATGTACGAACGCACGTATGACGCGGGCGGAAGCCGCGCTGATCAGGCGGAAAGCACCGAAAGGTCGACGGACGCCCAGCGTTCCCCGAACCCCGCGAGCCGGACCTGCCGCACCTCGTCGTCGGTGTCGCCCGTGGCGCGGTGGATGAGCACCTGCAACCGGTCCTCGGACAGTTCCTCGACCTTGCCCTCGCCCCACTCGACCACGATCACGGACTCGGGCAACGAGACGTCGAGGTCCAGGTCCTCCATCTCGTCCAGTCCGCCGCTGAGCCGGTAGGCGTCCACGTGCACCAGCGGCGGCCCGTCGCCGAGCGAGGGGTGGACCCGGGCGATCACGAACGTCGGCGAGGTCACCGCCCCCCGCACACCGAGCCCCTCGCCGAGCCCCCGCGTCAGCGTCGTCTTGCCCGCGCCCAGCTCACCGGTGAGCATCACCAGGTCGCCCGCGCGCAGCAGCTTGGCGAGCCGACGGCCCAGCTCGGTCATCTGGTCGGGAGAGCTGACGGTGATCTCAGCCCGGCTGTGCAGTGCTGCTTCCATAGCGACCAACGGTAGCCCCTGCCGGGACGGCTCCCACCCGGGTGAGCAGGTCGGCGAGCCGGTCGGTGACGACCTCCGGGTGCTCCAGCATCACCAGGTGCCCGGCGTCCGGTACGAGCACCAGTTCGGCGTCCGGAAGCAGGTCCGCGATCACCTCGCTGTGCTCGCTCGGC
The DNA here is from genome assembly GCF_004023625.1 of Streptomyces cavernae. Lineage (GTDB taxonomy): Bacteria > Actinomycetota > Actinomycetes > Streptomycetales > Streptomycetaceae > Streptomyces > Streptomyces cavernae. The sequence goes on from NZ_RPDJ01000016.1 coordinate 183,153, forward strand.
GTCACCAGGTCCCCGACCCCGGCCAGCACCAGCACCGGCAGCTCGGCGAAGCGCGCCAGCGCCTCCGTCTTGTCGTGGTCGTTGAAGGCCGGGTAGAACTCGGCGACCACGTCGATGGGCGTCGCCTCGATCATCCGCTCGGCGAACCGCTCGATCGCGGGATCGACGTCCTTGGACGCGAACGAGTACCGCTTGATGATCCCCGCGAACAGGTCGGAGGTGGCCCGCCGGCCGCGCTCCACCAGTTCGGCCCGCTGCCCCAGCGCCCTCAGCACTCCCGGGAGGACCCGCCGTACGGCGTTGACGCCCGCGACAGGCAGTCCGAAGTTGACCTCGCCGAGCCTGCCGGAGGAGGTGCCGACCAGGGCGACGCCGACGACCCGCTCCCCGACCAGCTCCGGGTACTGGTCGGCCAGCGCCATCACCGTCATGCCGCCCATCGAGTGCCCCACGAGCACGAGCGGCCCCTCGGGCGCCGCCGCGTCGATCACGGCCTTCAGGTCGCGCCCGAGCTGGTCGATGGTGACGGGGATGTCGTCCTGGTGCTGGGCGACACCGCGCCCGGAGCGGCCGTGGCTGCGCTGGTCCCAGTGCACGGTCCGGACGACCCCGCGCAGGGCGGCGCGCTGGAAGTGCCAGGAGTCCTGGTTGAGGCAGTAGCCGTGGCTGAAGACGACGGTGACCGGCGCGGGCGCCTTGCGGCCGAAGAGCCGGCGGCGGCGCGGGGCGAGGGGCGCGGTGTCCGTCTCCACCTCGTCGACCTCGTAGTACAGCTCCGTGCCGTCGTCGGCGTACGCCTTTCCGGGCATTCCGCGCAGCGCGCCGTACGGGCCGGTGGAGTCGAGGGCCAGGCGGGCCTTTCTGCGCATGCCGCGCCCCACGGTGAGCCGCTCGATGGCGACCCCGGCGGCGGCGCCCGCGGCGACCACGCCTATCGCCGCGCCGGCGATGCCCGCGATGCGCCAGCTCCCCGCGCCCGGGGCGCTGGACGCGGCCGAGGCCGCGGCGGCGGCCCGGGCGCCGGAGAAGGCCGCGGCCGCCTCCCGGGCGGTGGAGACGGCCGAGGCCGCGGCCCCGGCCGCATCCGCGACCGCCTCCGCGCTGGTCTCGCTCATTGCCGCTCCTCTTCGCCGGTTTCCCGGGGCCTTCGCTCCCGGCTGGTCGTTGGTCGTGGTCGTTCCTTCGCGCGTGTTGCCGCGCGTCCTGTCGTCCGCTGCTTTCTTCTGCCGCCGTCGTCCGCCACCGTCGTGTGCCGCCGCGGTTCGCTGTGCGGCACACCTTTCGGTTACCCGTCTTGTTCCGTATTCACGTAGACGCGCGGCACTCGGGTTCCGATGCGGGTGACGATTTCATAGGCGATCGTGCCCGCCGCCTGGGCCCAGTCCTCGGCGGTCGGCTCGCCCCGGTCGCCGGGTCCGAAGAGGACGGCCTCGGCGCCCGCCGCCGGTTCGTCCCCGCCGAGGTCGACCACGAACTGGTCCATGGCGACCCGGCCCGCCGCCGTCCGCCATTTACCGCCGATGAGCACGGGGCCGGTGCCGGAGGCGTGGCGCGGGATGCCGTCGGCGTAGCCCACCGGGACCAGGCCGAGGGTGGTGTCGCCGGCGGTGACGTAGTGATGGCCGTAGCTGACGCCGTGGCCCGCCGGGACATGCTTGACCTGGGCGAGCGACGCGATGAGCGACATCACCGGGCGCAGTCCGAAGTCGGCCGGGGAGCCGATCTCCGCGCTCGGCGAGACGCCGTACACCGAGATGCCGGTGCGCACCAGGTCGAAGTGGGTCTCAGGGAGGGTGAGCGTGGCCGGGGAGTTGGCGATGTGCCGCACCTCGGGGCGTACGCCCTGGTCCTCGGCGTACGTCACCATCTCGCGGAAGCGCGTGAGCTGAGCGGCGATGGAGGGATGGCCCGGCTCGTCGGCGCAGGCGAAGTGCGACCAGAGGCCGGTGACCCGCACCAGCCCGTCGCGCTCGGCCGCCAGGGCCGCGCGGACGAGGTCCGGCCAGTCGGCGGGCGTGCAGCCGTTGCGCCCGAGGCCGGTGTCCGCCTTGAGCTGGATGCGGGCGGGACGGCCACCTGCGGCGCGGGCCGCGGCGACGACCTCCTCCAGCGCCCAGAGCGCGCTGACACCCATGTCCAGCCCGGCCTCGATGCCCTGCCGCCAGGGTCCACCCGGCGTCCACAGCCAGCACATCACCGGCGCCTCGATGCCCGCCGCCCGCAGCGCGAACGCCTCGTCGGGGGTGGCGGTGCCGAGCCAGGCGGCGCCCGCGTCGAGCGCGGCCCGCGCGCAGGGCACCATCCCGTGCCCGTACGCGTCCGACTTCACCACGGCCATGAGGGCGGACCCGGGCGCCTGGGCGCGCAGGGTCCGTACATTGGCCCGCAGTGCGGCCAGATCGATCTCGGCGCGGGCGCGCAGTTGTTCGACGCCTTCGCGCGGCTGTGCTGTCTCAGTCATCGCAGACCCAGTGTCGCAGAGGGGCGCGACAGCACCGCCGAGCGCTCCGCCCTCACGCCAATTCAGCCGTGACACGGCAGGTCAGCCATCCCAGCCGGACACGCTCCGCCACGCCACCGGCCCTGCTCCCGTCACATCAGTCACGCCGTCGGCACCGCCCCGGTCACATCGGCCACGCCACCGGCATCGCCGCGCTCACACCCGCGCACAACCAGCACCGCCCCGCTCACACCCGCCACGCCACCGGCACCGCCTCCGTCCCACTTGTCACGCCGTCGGTACCGCCTCCGTCACGCTCCGCCACGCCGTCGGTACCGCTTCGGCAACCGTGAACGCCGCGGTGGGTGCCCCGTCCGCGGTGAAGCGGCCCGCCAGGCCGTGCAGATAGGCCGCCACCGAGCCGGCGTCGCGGGCGTCGAGTCCGGCCGCGAGCAGGGAACCGGCCAGTCCGGACAGCACGTCCCCGCTGCCGGCCGTGGCGAGCCAGGGCGTTCCGGTGGGGTTGACCCTGACCGGCAGTTCCGGCTCCGGCGCGGCGACCAGCGTGGTCGATCCCTTGAGCAGGACCGTCGCCCCGTACTTGGCGGCCAGTTCCCGAACGGACGCCAGCCGCGCCGACTCCACCTGCTCCCGCTGCACCCCGAGCAGCGCCGCCGCCTCACCGGCGTGCGGGGTCAGCAGCGTCTGTGCGGAGCGCGCCCGGACGGTCGCCGGGTCGAGTCCGCGCAGCCCGTCCGCGTCGATCAGCACCGGCACGTCGGAGGCCAGCACCTCGGCGACGCCGGGGCTGTCCCCCAGGCCCGGTCCGACCACCCACGCCTGCACCCGCCCGGCCTTCCGGGGCGGGCCCTGCGACACCAGCGTCTCCGGGAAGCGGGCGATCACCGCGTCGGCGGCCGGGCCCACATAGCGCACCGCTCCGGCCCCGCCGCGCAGTGCGCCCGCCACGGCCAGCACGGCCGCGCCCGGGTAGCGGGCCGACCCGGCGACGATCCCGGCGACCCCGCGCCGGTACTTGTCGCTCTCCGCCGCGGGGCGGGGCAGCCGGGCGGCCACGTCCGCGTGCTGCAGGACCTCCAGGTCGGGTGCGGCGGGCAGGACGGCGTCCAGGCCGATGTCCACGAGCCGGACGGCGCCGGCGTGCTCCCGGCCGGGGTCGATCAGCAGGCCCGGCTTGTAGGTGCCGAAGGTCACGGTCACATCGGCGCGCAGGGCTTCGCCGGTGATCTCGCCGGTGTCCGCCTCCACACCGCTCGGCAGGTCGACGGCGACGACGGTGGCGCCCGAATCGCGTGCGGCGCGTGCCACGGGGACGGCGGCGGGGCGCAGCCCGCCCTTTCCGCCGATGCCGGTGATCCCGTCGACGACGACATCGGCCTTGTCGAGGACCCCGTACGGGTCCTCGGCCACCCGCCCGCCGGCACGCAGCAGCGCCGCGAGCCCCGCGCGGTGCGCCCGGTCGGGCGCGAGCAGCACGGCGGAGACGCCGGCTCCGCGGCGGGCCAGGCGGGCGCCCGCGTAGAGGGCGTCGCCGCCGTTGTCGCCGCTGCCGACGAGCAGGACGACGCGGGATCCGTAGACCCGTCCCGGCAACGACGCACAGACCGCGGCGAGTCCCGCCGCGGCCCGCTGCATCAACGTCCCCTCGGGCAGCCGCGCCATCAGCGCACCCTCGGCGGCCCTCACCGTCTCCACTCCGTACGCAGTCCGCATGGGTCCGAGTCTCCCGTAAGTGGTCACCGGGCTCAGGTTTTTCGCCCCCACCGCCCCGGCCCCACGTCACCCCTCCGCCACCACCACCGCCGAAGCCACCCCCGCGTCATGGCTCAGCGACACATGCCACGACCGGACCCCGAGTTCCTCGGCCCGGGCCGCCACCGTCCCGGTGACCCTCAGTCGAGGGCGGCCCGAGTCCTCCACGTAGACCTCAGCGTCCGTCCAGTGCAGTCCCGGCGGCGCCCCCAGCGCCTTGGCCAGCGCCTCCTTCGCGGCGAACCGTGCCGCGAGGGAGGCGATGCCCCGGCGTTCGCCGCTCGGCAGATACAACTCGCTCCGCAGGAACAGCCGCCCGGCCATCCCCGGCGTGCGCTCCAGCGACGCCCGGAAACGGTCGATCTCCGCGACGTCGATCCCCACCCCGATGATCACAGCACCCCCAGCGAACTCACTCCACCGTCACCGACTTGGCCAGGTTCCGCGGCTGGTCCACCTCGTTGCCCCGCGCCGTGGCCAACTCGCAGGCGAAGACCTGCAACGGAACGGTGGCGACCAGCGGTTGCAGCAGGGTGGGCGTGGCGGGGACGCGGACCAGCCGGTCGGCGTACGGGACCACCGCCTCGTCGCCCTCCTCCGCGATCACGATCGTGCACGCCCCCCGGGCCCGGATCTCCTGGATGTTCGAGACCACCTTGTCGTGCAGCGGCGAGCGCGGGGAAGGGACGATCACCACCACGGGCAGGCCGTCCTCGATCAGAGCGATCGGCCCGTGCTTGAGCTCGCCCGCGGCGAAGCCCTCGGCGTGCATGTACGCAAGTTCCTTGAGTTTCAGGGCGCCTTCGAGCGCCACGGGGTACCCGACGTGCCGGCCCAGGAACAGCACGGTGTCCTGGTACGCCAGCGAGCGCGCCAGCTCCCGTACCGGCTCCATGGTCTCCAGCACGCGGTCCACCTCGTGCGGCATGCGGGACAGGTCGCGGATCACCTCCTGGACCTCGTCGGCGCGCTTGGTCCCCCGTACCTGGCCCAAATACAGGGCCACCAGGTAGCAGGCGACGAGCTGGGTCAGGAACGCCTTCGTCGAGGCGACCGCGACCTCCGGGCCCGCGTGCGTGTACAGCACGCCGTCCGACTCACGGGGAATGGTCGAGCCGTTGGTGTTGCAGATCGCCAGCACCTTGGAGCCCTGTCCACGGGCGTGCCGCACGGCCATCAGGGTGTCCATGGTCTCGCCGGACTGGGAGATGGCGATCACCAGCGAACGCTCGCCGAGGATGGGGTCGCGGTAGCGGAACTCGCTGGCCAGTTCCACCTCGCAGGGAATCCGGGTCCAGTGCTCGATGGCGTACTTGGCGATCATCCCGGCGTGGAAGGCCGTACCGCACGCCACGATCACCACCTTGTCGACCTCGCTCAGCTCGGAGTCGGTGATCCGCACCTCGTCCAGCGACAGCGACCCCGTCGCGTCGATCCGGCCGAGGAGCGTGTCGGCGACGGCCTTGGGCTGTTCGGCGATCTCCTTGAGCATGAAGTAGTCGTAGCCGCCCTTCTCGGCGGCGGATGCGTCCCAGTCCACGTGGTAGGTGCGCACCTCGGCGGGCATGCCGTCGAACCCGGTGACGGTCACCCCGTCCCGGCGCAGCTCCACCACCTGGTCCTGGCCCAACTCGATCGCGGCGCGGGTGTGGGCGATGAACGCGGCCACGTCGGAGGCGAGGAAGGACTCGCCCTCGCCGACGCCGACCACCAGCGGGGAGCTGCGGCGCGCCCCGACGACCAGGTCCGGCTCGTCCGCGTGCACCGCCACCAGGGTGAACGCGCCCTCCAGCCGTCGGCAAACCAGCCGCATCGCCTCCGCCAGATCGGCGCAGGAGGAGAACTCCTCCGCGAGCAGGTGCGCGACGACCTCGGTGTCCGTCTCGGACGCCAAGTGGTGTCCCCGGTCCGCCAGTTCGGCCCGCAGGGCGGCGAAGTTCTCGATGATGCCGTTGTGCACGACCGCGACCCGTCCCGCGTTGTCCAGGTGCGGATGGGCGTTGGCGTCCGTGGGGCCGCCGTGCGTGGCCCAACGGGTGTGCCCGATAGCGGTGTTCCCCGTGGGCAGCGGTCTCCGGCCCAGCGTCTTCTCCAGGTTGACCAGCTTCCCGGCCCGCTTGGCGGTGGCGAGACCGCCGTCGGCGAGGACCGCGACGCCCGCCGAGTCGTAACCCCGGTACTCGAGCCGCTTCAGGCCGCTCATGACGACCTCGAGCGCCGACTGCGAGCCAACGTATCCCACGATTCCGCACATGGCCCGCAGCCTACGGCCCGGACCGCCGCGCCCCGCTGATTGCCCGCTCGACGCCACCCGGGCGCCGCGCCCCTCCGGTGGCCCAGCGGTAGTGGCCCAGCGGTGGTGGCCTACGGCCGGTGGGACCGTGAGCGGCGGCCACCGGCAGGTGTCAGTGCCCGCGTTCGATGCGGTCGATCGCGTCCTGGACCATGCCCAGGTACTCGACCTCCTCGCAGCGCGGCTTGCTGCCCATCCGGTACATGTCGATGCAGTCGTAGAGGTACTCCGCCAGGTCCTCGTCCGGCAGGTCCAGGGACAGTTCGCTCTGGACGGCCCCCGCGAGGTCCCGTGACGACTCCGCCGGTCTGCGCTTGGCGAAAGCACGGATACGCATGGCCCCACTCCTTCGTCGGGCGGGAGGCCATTCGCTCCCGGCTGGCGGGAAACGTATCCCCGCACGACCGGTCGGTCCATAGCCCGCGCACAAGTGACGCAAAGACCGGCCGGCGCCAGAGGACGTCCGCGTGACCGAGCCCACGCCCCGCCCCGTTCAAACTCCCGTAACAATGAACAGGTGATCTCATCGGTCTCAACGCCGCCGAGGAGCGCCCACCGGCCCCGGCCGGAGGCGACTCCCTACGTCGACCTCACCCGTACCGAGTGGAGCGCGCTGCGCGACAAGACTCCGCTCCCGCTGACCGCCGAGGAGGTCGAGCGCCTGCGCGGTCTGGGCGACGTCATCGATCTGGACGAGGTCCGGGACATCTATCTGCCGCTGTCCCGGCTGCTGAACCTCTACGTCGGGGCGACGGACGGACTCAGAGGCGCCCTGAACACCTTCCTCGGCGAGCAGGGCTCCCAGTCGGGCACCCCGTTCGTGATCGGTGTCGCGGGCTCCGTCGCCGTCGGCAAGTCCACCGTAGCCCGCCTGCTGCAGGCACTGCTCTCGCGCTGGCCCGAGCACCCTCGCGTGGAGCGGGTCACCACCGACGGTTTCCTGCTGCCGACCCGGGAACTTCAGGCGCGCGGTCTGATGTCGCGCAAGGGGTTCCCGGAGTCCTACGACCGGCGCGCCCTGACCCGTTTCGTCGCCGACATCAAGGCGGGCAAGGACGAAGTCACCGCCCCCGTCTACTCCCATCTGATCTACGACATCGTGCCCGGTGAACGGCTGGTGGTGCGCCGCCCGGACATCCTCATCGTCGAGGGCCTGAACGTGCTCCAGCCGGCCCTGCCCGGCAAGGACGGCCGGACCCGGGTCGGTCTCGCCGACTACTTCGACTTCAGCGTGTACGTCGACGCCCGCCCCGAGGACATCGAGGCCTGGTACCTCAACCGCTTCCGCAAGCTGCGCGAGACCGCCTTCCAGAACCCCTCCTCGTACTTCCGCAAGTACACCCAGGTCTCGGAGGAGGAGGCCCTCGACTACGCCCGCACGACCTGGCGCACCATCAACAAGGTGAACCTGCTGGAGAACGTCACGCCCACCCGCGGGCGGGCCACCCTGGTCGTGCGCAAGGGCCCCGATCACAAGGTGCAGCGACTGAGCCTGCGCAAACTCTGATCGCCCGGGCTGTGACCGCCCCGCGCCCGCGACTACCCTGCGGGCATGCTGCATCTGCGTCTGATCACGCCCTCACAGCGCACCGACGAAGTGGTGCGGGTGATCGAGAAGACGGTCGGCACCACGCACCTGGTGGTGCTGCCGGGCGCCGCGCGCAACCCCCCCGGAGACGTCCTGATGTGTGACGTCGCGCGCGAGGCGGGCGACGAACTCCTCGGTGCGCTGCGCGCGTTGCACATCGACAAGACGGGTTCGATCGCGGTCGAGAACATCGATCTGTCGCTCTCCAAGCGCGCCGACAAGGCAGCGGAGGAGGCGCCGGGCGAGGGCGCGGACGCGGTGCTGTGGGAGCACCTGGCGGAGGCCACCCACGAGGAGTCCACGCTCTCCGTCACCTACGTGGCCTTCCTGACCCTGGCGACGATGATCGCGGCCTGTGGTGTGGTGCTGGACAGCGCGATCCTGATCGTGGGCGCCATGGCGGTGGGCCCGGAGTTCGGGCCGCTGGCCGGGATCTGCACGGCGCTGGTGCAGCGCCTGCCCCGGCTGGCCTGGCGGTCGGCGCTGGCGCTGATCGCTGGGTTCGCGGTGGCGATGGTCCTGACGACCGGCTTCGGCATGCTGATGGACGGGCTCGGGCTGTTCGAGCGGGGGCTGCTGGAGCGGGAACGTCCGCAGACCGACTTCATCTGGAGGCCGGACGAGTTCTCGTTCATCATCGCCCTGCTCGCCGGCGCGGCCGGCATGCTCTCGTTGACCTCGGCGAAATCCGGGGCGCTGGTGGGTGTGGCGATCTCGGTCACCACGGTCCCGGCAGCGGCGAACGCCGCGGTCGCCCTCGGCTACAGCGATTACGGCCAGGCCTGGGGCTCCATCGAGCAACTGCTGCTGAACCTGCTCGGCATCATCGTCGCGGGCACGCTCACGCTGCTGATCCAGAAGTTCTTCTGGGCACGGCAGACTGAGCGCGCGGCAACACAGGACGTGGTCTAGCCGAAGGAGGACGGCGGCCCAAGACCGACACCGGCCGGAAACCGGCACCGGCCGAAGGACGGACGGCGGCCGGCGACCGGCTCCGGCCGCCTCCGGCCGAGGGACGACGTGTCGGCCGAGGGACGTGCGGCCGAGGACCGGCTCCGACCGAAGGACGGACGGCGGCCGCAACCGTCACAGGCCGAGGGCCGGACCGCGGCCGCACACCGTCACAGGCCAAAGGACGGACCAAGGCCGCGAATCACCACCGGCCGAAGGACGGACCGAGGCCGGAGACCAGCTCCGGCCCAGGGTCGTATGGCGCTAGCCGAGTGCCGACTTCACCACGTCGGCCAGGCGGCTCGCGACCGAGCGGGCCTGGTCGATGTCGGCCGCCTCGACCATGACGCGGACGAGCGGCTCGGTCCCCGAAGGGCGCAGCAGCACCCGGCCGGTGGAGCCGAGTTCCCGTTCGGCGTCGGCGACCGCGGCGGACAGCTCGGGCGAGGAGCCGACCCGGGACTTGTCCACGTCCCGCACGTTGATCAGCACCTGCGGCAGCCGCTCCATCACGGAGGCGAGGTCCCTCAGGCTGCGCCCGGTCTCGGCGACCCGCGCCGCCAGCAGCAGCCCGGTGAGCGTGCCGTCGCCGGTCGTGGCGTGATCCAGAACGATGACGTGCCCGGACTGCTCGCCGCCGAGGGCGTAGCCGTGCTCCTTCATCTCCTCCAGGACGTAGCGGTCACCGACCGCGGTCTGCACCAGCTCCAGTCCCTCGCGCTCCAGCGCCAGCTTGAAGCCCAGATTGGACATGACGGTGGCGACGACGGTGTCGGAGCGCAGTTCGGAACGCTCCCGCATGGCCAGCGCGAGCACCGCGAGGATCTGGTCGCCGTCCACCTCCGCGCCCGTGTGGTCGACCGCGAGGCAGCGGTCGGCATCGCCGTCGTGGGCGATACCGAGTTCGGCGCCGTGCTCGACGACGGCGGCCTTCAGCTGCTCCAGATGGGTCGAGCCGCAGCCGTCGTTGATGTTGAGTCCGTCCGGCTCGGCGCCGATGGTGATGACCTCCGCCCCGGCCTGCTTGAAGGCCTCCGGCGAGACCCGGGCGGCGGCGCCGTGCGCCTCGTCGAGGACGACCTTCAGTCCGTCCAGCCGGTTCGGCAGGACGCCGAGCAGATGGGTGACGTACCGGTCGAACCCCTCGTCGTACGTCCGCACCCGGCCCACGCCGGCACCGGTCGGGCGGTCCCACGGGGCGCCTGTGCGGTGCTCCTCGTAGACGCCCTCGATCCTGTCCTCCAGCTCGTCGGCGAGTTTGTGCCCACCGCGGGCGAAGAACTTGACGCCGTTGTCGGGCATGGCGTTGTGGCTCGCCGAGAGCATCACACCGAGGTCGGCGCCGAGCTCCGCGGTGAGGTGGGCGACTGCCGGGGTCGGCAGCACGCCGACGCACAGCACGTCCACGCCGGCACTGGCGAGCCCGGCGACCACGGCGGCCTCCAGGAACTCCCCGGACGCGCGCGGGTCCCGCCCGACCACCGCCACCGGCTTGTGGCCCGCGAACGTACCCGCCTCGGCCAGTACGTGCGCCGCCGCGACGGAGAGGCCGAGTGCCATCTCCGCCGTGAGATCCGCGTTGGCGACACCGCGCACGCCGTCCGTGCCGAAGAGTCGTCCCACTGTGGTGTCCTCCGAATGTGCTGAAAATATGCGGCTCTTGCCGAGTGTCGGGGCTACGACCTCGTCCCGTACATCCCCTGTGCACCGGCTGTTCTCCGAGTGTCTCCCGGACGCCCCACCGGGCGCTCGCCGGGGCCCTTCGGCCGGTATGGACCAAGGCCGGCCGACCCGGGCCCGGTCATGGGGACGGTCGGGGTCGGACGTGAGGCGGGTCCAGCTCGGTCACGGTCTCCCGAGCCGGTCGCGGCACGGCCAGGCCACGATCCCCCAGGTCACACGGGTCACGAATGTCACCCGTCACCCGGGCCGCCGCTCGTGACGCCCGGCACGCCCCCGCCTGCCCCCGGCCCCGGCCAGCATGAGCGTGCGATAAACAACCGTTCGCCCGGAAACGAACCGCCCCGGCGGCACGGGTACGTGCCACCGGGGCGATCGCGTAGCGGCGAGCAGCGAGCGCGCTTAGCGCTTGCTGTACTGCGGCGCCTTGCGGGCCTTCTTCAGACCGGCCTTCTTCCGCTCGACCGCACGGTCGTCGCGGCGCAGGAAGCCGGCCTTCTTCAGCGGACCGCGGTTGTTGTCCACGTCCGCCTCGTTCAGCGCACGGGCGACACCCAGGCGGAGCGCACCGGCCTGGCCGGAGACGCCGCCACCCGCGATACGGGCGATGACGTCGTAGCGGCCCTCGAGCTCGAGCACCTTGAAGGGCTCGTTGACTTCCTGCTGGTGCACCTTGTTCGGGAAGTAGTCCTCGAGGGTGCGACCGTTGATCTTCCACTTGCCGGAGCCCGGGACGATCCGGACGCGGGCGATGGCGTTCTTGCGGCGGCCCAGGCCGGCGGCCGGCTGCGGGTCACCGAAACGGGACGCGAGGGACTCGGAGGTGTACTCGCCCTCCAGGGGCACCTCGGTCTCGGTGGTGTAGTTCTCGATGTCGACAGTCTCGTCGAGAGGCTGCTCAACGGTGGTCTCGGCCACGATTCTCCTCAGATTCTCTTCAGTCTTAGGGGGTGGCCGGACTTACTGCGCGACCTGGGTGATCTCGAACGGAACCGGCTGCTGCGCAGCGTGCGGGTGGTTCTCGCCCTTGTAGACCTTCAGCTTCGAGAGCATCTGACGGCCCAGGGTGTTCTTCGGGAGCATGCCCTTGACGGCCTTCTCGATGGCCTTCTCGGGGTTCTTCTCGAGCAGCTCGTCGTAGCGGACGGAGCGCAGACCACCCGGGTAGCCGCTGTGGCGGTACGCGAGCTTCTGGGTCCGCTTGTTGCCGGACAGGTGCACCTTGTCGGCGTTGATGATGATGACGAAGTCACCAGCGTCGACGTGCGGCGCGTAGATCGGCTTGTGCTTGCCCCGCAGAAGGGTGGCGGCGGTCGACGCCAGGCGGCCCAGGACGACGTCCCGGGCATCGATGACGTGCCACTGACGAGTGACATCGCCGGGCTTGGGGCTGTACGTACGCACGGTTCGTAGCCTTCGCTTCTTCAGTGAATGGTCCTGACAAGGTCACCGAAGACGATCACGACAGCCCTGACCGCACGGCGGCGACGCAAACCGCATGCTGATCGCTGGTCATCGGCCCGGTGGACCGGTGTAAGGGCCCCTCACGTGAGAATGAGCAAGCCAATACACATAACGAACTGGCAGAATACCCGCGCCGCCCCGGACGGGTCAAAACGGGGTGCCGACGGGCGCACTCGGCAGGTTCTCACCCCTCCCGGCCCACACCCGCACCCCACGTCCACCCAGTCCCCGACATCCCGTCCGGCCACTCCAACTTCCCGTCTAAGATGCGCCCATGAGCTTTGGGCAGGGGGGATCCCAGTGGGGTCCCGGGGGTTCAAGGCCCCCGTGGGGAAGCCAGACTCCGGACTGGGCGGCGCTGGCCGACGCGGCCGAGTCCCGTCAGCGGCGCCGCCGATGGCTGCTGATCGGCGGCGGCGCCCTGGCCACCGTGGCCATCGGCACGGCCGTCGCCGTGGCCGTGGTCTCCGCGAACAGCGGCAGTGACACGGCGGGGAACCAGCCGACCAGCCAGCTGCCCACGAACGCGGCCCTTCCGAGCGAGACCATCGAACCGGTCCCGTCCTTCGCACCGACCTCGGTCGCTCCCCCGCTGGACCCGAAGGACTTCATCTCCAGCGCGAAGAAGGACACCGCACCGCTCACCCCCGGCTCGCTCTTCCCCGGCAGCCAGCTCACCGTGGGCGAGACCGTGTACCAGAAGGGCGACATGACGTCCACGGGGAACTGCGCCTCGGCCGTGCAGGGTGCCACCCTCGGCAAGGTCCTCACGCAGAACGGCTGTCAGCAGCTGATCCGCGCCAGCTACATGAAGGACAAGATCGCGGTCACCGTCGGCGTCGCGGTCTTCGAGACCGAGGCCCAGGCCACCAAGGCCAAGCAGCAGGCCGACAGCAAGGACAACGTCACATCGCTCTCCGGAGGCGGCGTCGGCACCTTCTGCAGATCGGAGATCTGCCGCAAGACCACCAACTCCTACGGCCGTTACCTCTACCTCACCATCGCCGGGTTCATCAACGACAAGGACGTGGCGCAGAAGGACTCCGCCGTCTTCAAGATCGGCGACGACCTCCAGGTGTTCACCGTCCGCCAGATCCACCGGCGCGGCGAGGCCCAGGCGTCGGCGGCGGCCAACCAGTAACCGGCCGGCCGCCGCCCCCACCGACCCGTAACCGGGATCAGGCGTGCGGTCCCCGGCTCAGTGGTCCGGCCGGTGCTTCATGCGCAGTCGGATGGGCACCACGGCCGACTCCAGCTGGGTCCTCAGTGTCATCTTCGACACGCCCTCGGTGCGCTCCTCGAAGCGGATCGGGATCTCCACCGCGCTGTGCCCGGCCCTGACCGCCTTGTACTTCAGCTCGACCTGGAAGCTGTAGCCGGCACTGTCCAGCGTGGCCAGATCCACATCCCGCAGCGTCTGCGCCGACCAGAGGTTGAAGCCCGCCGTGATGTCCCGGATCTTCGTCCCCAGTACCGTCCGCGCGTACCGGTTGGCGAACCGCGAAAGCAACTGCCGGTGCACCCCCCACTCCTCGTCCAGTGACCCCCCTTCGACGTAGCGGCTGCCGACCACCAGACCGACCCGGTTGGCCTGCGCCGTGCCCACCATGCGCACCACCGCCTCCACCGGATGACTGCCGTCGGCGTCCATCTGCACGACGTAGTCGGCGCCCTCCGCCAGCGCGGCGCTCATGCCGGCCACGTAGGCCCGCCCCAGACCGTCCTTCTCCGTCCGGTGCAGCACCGACATCTTCCGCCGGCCACCGCTGTTGTACTTCTCGGCCAGCTCGTCCGCGATGCGCCCGGTTCCGTCCGGACTGGAATCGTCCACCACCTTCAGGTGGATCCCGGGAAGCGGTAACTGGAGCACCGCCTCCGCCATCCGCGGCAGATTGGCGGCCTCGTTGTACGTCGGCATCACCACGGTGACCGCCGCGTACGCCCCCATGTCGTACGTCATCCCATCCCCCATGTCATTCCCTCCCACCCCGGGCGCGGGCCTTCCCGCGCCCGGAAAACCACTAGGTGTGCGGCCAGTGCCCCGGCCGGTGCCCGACGGGCATCACGTGTGCACCTCGCGGTCGCCGGCGTCGCCGCCCGAGCCCGTCGTCCCGGTCTCCTTGCGGGACCGTTCCAGGAGCACCAGCCGGAGACTGGTCAGCTTCTCGGTCCGCACGATCCGGAAGCTCCGCTGGATCGCGGCGGCCGTCGTCTTCGGCATGCCGGTGAACGGCTGCCCGTCCTGCGTGGTGGCGACCAGCCACAGCCGTTCCGCCTTGGCCAGGCACTTCGCGGGCTGTGGGCACTCCAGAGCACCGAAGGACCCCAGCTCCTGCGGTGTCCGGTACATCAGCCAGTCGCGCGGTCGCCCGGCGTCGTCGCGCAGCTCGTAGTCCATGGCCCGGCGCTCGGCCAGCTCCCCGCTGAAGACGATGCCGTCGCCCTTCTTCTGCCGTGCCTCGATGTACCGCGCGGCGCCACGGAAGTCGGGCTCACCGAGTGCGTTGACCCGGGCCTCGCGGATGCCGGGCAGCGCCTGGAAGGTGAGCCCGGCGACGGACGCCGCGGCGAGCACCCAGCACAGGCCGCGCCGCACGGCCGCCCCGGACCCTGCCCTCGCCCCGGCCACCGGCCCGGCGAGCCGGCCCACGGCCACGGCCGCGAGCAGCACCCAGGCAGGCAGGGTGAAGAGCAGATAGCGGGGCAGGAACAGATGCAGCTGGGCGGCGGTGACATAGGTGGCCAGCGGCGGCAGAACGATCCACACGGCCAGCGGCAGCGCGCGCCGGCCGGCGAAGAACAGTCCGAGCGCGCCGAGCGCCATCACGGGCAGGGCGACGTCCCAGCTCCCGAAGAGGTTCTTCGGGAACTCGACGAGGTCCTTCGTCGTCGGGTTGTTCCAGGCGATCTGTCCGCTCTGCCCCGAGCCCTGGAGGGCCATCGGAAACACGAAGGCCATGCCGAGCGTGCCCGCCGCCCCGTACGCCCAGCCGGCGATCCTGTCCCCGCCGCGCCGGGCCAGTACGACGATCACCAGGTGCGCGCCGAGCACCGCCAGTGACGCCAGATGACTCCAGCCGATGAGCGGTACCGACAGCGTGTAGGCGACCCACACCTTGAACGAGGGCCGGTCCAGAGCCCTGACGAGCAGCAGCGTGGACAGCAGCACGGCCGCGACCGCGAAGGCGTACGGGCGGATCTCCTGCCCGTAGCGCGTCACCGCGGGGATGACGGCGAAGGCGAGGCCGGCGATCAGGCCCACCTGGGTGGTGAACATCCGGCGGCCGAGCAGGGCGAGCAGGCCGGCCGAGGCGGCCATCGCGGCGGCGCCCGGGATGCGCATCGCGGTCTCCGAGTCCCCGGCCACCGAGATCCACAGGTGCATCAGCACGTAGTACGGCGTGAAGACCACGTCGATGCTGCGGATCAGCAGGCTCAGGTCATGGAAGGAGAGCGTCGCCGCCCACCAGGTGGCGTGCTCGTCCCGCCACAGCTGGCGCTCGCCGATGTCCCGGGTGATCGGAACGAGCGCGGCGAGGGTGGGCACCAGGAAGACCAGGATCGTGCCGAACGCTCCGCCGCCCGGCCGTTCCCCCTGCCCGTCAGGGGTCTCGTCCGGCTCCTCCGGTCCCTCGGGCCGCTCCCCCTGCCCCTCGGGCCGGCCTCCCTGCTCGTCGGGCCGCGCTCCCTGATCGCCGGGCGGATCGTCCCGCCGCAGGAGCCGATCGCCCTGCCGGACCTGGCGCACCTGCATGGTCTGCTCGGCCTGCCTGACCTGCTGGGCCTGTTGGGCCTGTTGGGCCTGTTGGGCCTGTTGGGCCTGGTGCGACTGCTGGGCGTGGGCCTGGTGCGCCTGGTGGGCCTGGGCGTGGCGCGCCTGCTGGATCTGCTCGGCCGTGGTGGCCGTCGCGTGTGCGGGAGCGCTCCCGCGCGCTGCCGCGCCGGGCGGTACCGCCGCGGTCGCGGCATGCTGCCCACCGGGCGCCTGCCCATGGAACGTTTCAGCATCGCCGTACCCGTCGGCCCCGCCGACCGGATGTGACGTCCGGTTCACCGGCGGACCCCCGGCGCGGTTTCCGCCGTACCCGGAACGTGCCTCAGGACTCATCTCTTGACCCAAATCCGATAGGCGCTGTCGCCACCGCTCGTGGTGAAGGGCAGCACGGCGGCGAGGCGGTAGTGGGTGTTGCCCTTCAGACCCTGCTTGACCGCCGCGAACGTGTCGGGGCTGACGCGGCCGTGCATGACGATCGCGTCGAAGTAGCCGTCGCGCACGGCCTGCCGGAAGGCGTCCGGCCCGGACTTGCCCCGGTAGTCCAGCACGTAGGAGTTCTGCCACTGCTCCCAGCGCGTGACGTCCCGCAGGTAGTAGCCGGGCACCTCCTGCTCCTCCGCGAGGTAGCGGCCCTTCTTGTCGACCACGTCACGCATGAACGCGATCATCGGCGCGGAGTCGGGGAAGCTGTACGCCCGCTGCGCCTGCACCATCCCGAACACCAGCGTGAGGACGTAGAGCATGATCCCCAGCTGGGGATGGCGGAAGTGCGGGCCGACCAGCCGGGCCATGCCGAGACCGGCCATCGGAGCGGCGAAGAACAGGCCGAAGCCCACGTGCTTGTACAGCGAGATCTCGGTCTGCAGATGGATCTGGTACGCGGGCGCGAGGAGCGCGGTGCCCGTGAGCAGCACGCCCAGCGCGGCCCGGCGCCAGCGCCCCGGGGTGATGCCCGCGATCCACGGCATCTCGCCCATACGGCCGCGCAACGTGTACCCGATGGTGCCGAACAGCGCCGCCAGGAACACCAGCCCGCCCCATTCGGCGCTGTGCTGGAGCATGGTCGCCGCGGTGTCGGTGCCGCGCGCCCGGTCGGTGGTGGTGGAGCTGATGCCGCCGACCGGTCCGGCGAGGAAGTAACCGGCGCCCAGCAGCGCACCGATGCCGCCGCCCAGCACCACACCGCGTCCCAGCGCACCGACACCGCGGTGCCGGTGCGCGGTGATCACCGCGAGCAGCACCAGGGTCGGCAGATAGAGCCCGGAGGCGTACTTCACCGCGAACGCCAGCGCCGCCGGGGGTGCGGCCAGCAGCACGGCGGCCGATTTCATCCGGTCGGTGCGTACCACGGCGTAGGCCGAGAGCGCGAGCAGGAAGATCGCGGCGGCGTCGTAGGTGGCGAAGTTGCCGAGCACCATCGTGGACTGCAGGACGGAGAACAGCGCGGCGGCACCGAGCCCGGCCCGGAGGTTGAACAACCGCCGGGTCAGCGAGTACAGCAGCCCGGTGGCGGCCAGCATGAAGAGCAGGCTCATCACACGGACGCCGGTCAGCCCGAACTGGGTGTCCACCAACGCCGCGAGCACCGGGTACAGCTTGGGATGCCCGGAGAAGTAGGCGGCGAAGTCCACCGGCGTCTTGGTCCCGTTGACCAGGTTGTCCAGCTCGTAGTGGCCGGCCGCGATGTACAGCGCCTCGTCCTGGAAAGCGGTGCCCCGCAGCCGCAGGGAGAGGCCCGCCTGCACCATCAGGATGCACACCAGCACCCCGCGGCCGAGCAGCTTGGAGCGCCGGGTGTCCACGGACCAGGCGGACTCCGGGACTTCAGGAAGTGTGTACGAAGGTTCAGGTTCCGCTTTCGGCGCAGCAGGAGGCGCTTCCGGCTGACGATGGGCCGACGCCCGCGGCGCGGCCTCCGTCGGCCCGAGCGCGGCTCCCCGCGGCCCCGAGGCGGTGTCGGGCGGCCCGTACACGGTCTGCTGGACCCCTGCCTGGGCCTGCCGGGAAGCCAACGGAGCCTGCTGGGAAGCGAACGGAGCCTGCTGGGGAACGAACTGGGCCTGCTGGGACCCGAACTCGGCCTGGTGTGGCACGTCCACGGCCTGCTGCGGCTGTGCGTACGGGTCGTACTCCGCGTAGTAGGGCGGATACGTCTGATACTCCGGCCGGTAGGCCGACGTCGGATCCTGCTGCGCCACGTAGCCGGCCGGATGGGCGTACGAGTCCTGCGTCTCGTACTCGTACACCTCGGGGTCGCGGGCCCAGGAGGGGGTCTGCCGAGGATGGTTCATGGTTTGGTCACATCGAATCCGAAGCGGGCGCCCGCGGCCTGTTCCTTGAAGGTGCGCAGTGTCGCCGGGCCGCTCGTGATGCGCCAGTCGCTCTCCTTGTCGAAGTTGAACCAGACGAAGCCGATCACGTCGTCCCGCGCGGCCGTGCCCTGGAAGAGGTCCTTGATGTCGGAGGGTTTGCGCTCGCCCGCCTCGGCGGCCGTCTCGGCGATCAGGAACGGCTTCTTGGTGAACGCGCGCACCTGACGCATCGTCGGCTCGTACAGCGTCGCGTAGGTGGCGGCGCCGCCGCGGGCGTAGTAGCCGATGACGCCGACCCAGTCGACGTACTCCTCACCCGGCCAGAAAGGTTTCAGCTTCACGTTCGGCATCGGGTTGACGACATTGGGGCTCCACACCCAGATGACCTGGGTGGCGCCCTCCTGGGTGAAGACGTCGTGGATGTGCCGGTAGGCCTTGACGAAGTCCGCGGCGGTGGCCTTCTTGGTGCCCCACGGGTACCAGAAGCCGTTCATCTCGTGCGCGAAGCTGATGGCAACCGGGAGGTTGAGTTCCTTGACGGAGCGCGCGTATTCGCGGATGTACGCGTCCTCCTTGCCGGAGGCGATCCGCTTCAGGCTCTTGGTGAAGGGTTCCCAGGCAATGTAGGACAGCGCGCCGTAGTCCCAGGAGTTCTGCACCAGACGGGTCTCGTACTGGTCGCCCCAGGCGGAGTAGAACTCGACCACGTTGGGCTTTTTGCCGGCCTTCTTCGCGAAGTCCTCGACGGCCGTCATCTTCGCGGGCGCGCCCTCGGCGGCGACTCCGAAGTACTTCTTCTTCGGCTTCAGCAACGGCCTTACGTCATAGGGCGGTTCGGGCTTCTCGGCGGCGGACTCGGAGGGCCCGGTGCTCGGCTCCGCCGACTTGCCCTGGCTGCGGTTGTACTGGTCGCGGCCCTCCTCGGAGAAGGTGCCGCAGCCGGCGAGCAGGGCTCCGGCGAGCAGGACGGCGGCGGCGTTCCGCAGGGAACCCGCGGCGCTCCACCGGGAACGGCTGGGTAAGTGGCTCATGCGGTCTGCTCCCGGGGCTGTACGAGGACACGGCCGACGACCATCGCGTAGAACAGCCCGGCGGACAGCATCAGCGCGAAGTCCGGCGGATACAGCGTCAGCATCCGCCAGGCGGCGACGACCACCCACAGCACGGCGGTGCCGCCGGTCCAGACGATCATTCCGGTCCAGTACCGGCGCATGCCGTTCTTCTTGGCGCCCTGCGAACCGGTCGGCTTCCAGCCCATGGGCCGGCCGCGCAGCACGTCCCACACGGCGAAGACGTGCGACCAGCCGTACATCATCCGCACCGACCAGGCCTCCAGCCGGTACGGAGCCCGGTGCCACAGCGGCAGGACCAGCGTGACGTACGCGATGGACGGCAGCACCCACAACGAGGCCTCGGCACGCAGCAGGTCGGGGCGCAGGATCATCAAGGCGAGCGGGATGACCGGCAGCAGGAAGGTGGCCAGCGCGGTCTGCAGGTAGTAGAGGAAGCCGGAGACGTAGCACAGCCGCGTCTTGAACTTCAGGTCCATCTCCCAGAACCGCTTGCTGGTGAGCAGTTCGAGGGAGCCCATGCACCAGCGGTACTGCTGGTTGTGGAAGGCGCCGGCGGTGTCCGGGCAGACACCGGCGGACAGCGCGACCGGGACGTACTTGAGCTTCCAGCCCAGCGCCCGCAGGTCGAAGCCGGTGTACATGTCCTCGGAGTGCTCGATCAGCGAGATACCGCCGATCTGTTCCAGCGCGGCCCGCCGGTAGACGGCGCACGAGCCGACGCAGATGGAGCCGTCGAGGTCTTCCCGGGAGGTCTGCACGGAGCGGTAGAACTGCTCCTGCACCGCGCCCGCGCCGCGCTCGATCCAGTTCTGCCGGTCGATGATCCGGAAGAACTGCGGGGACTGCACGATGCCGATCCGGTCGTCGGCGTCCATGTGCGGCAGCAGTTCGTCGAGCAGGTCCGCGCGGGGCGCGAAGTCGGCGTCGAGGATGAGGATGTGGTCACCGTCGGTGATCCCGAAGGCGTGGTGCAGATTGCCGGCCTTCTTGAACCAGCCGCGGTTGGGCCGCACCACGTAGGTGAAACCGAAGTCGCGCGCCATGGCGCCGACTTCGTCGTCGGCTCCGTCGTCCAGGACGTAGACCTTCACGACGCCGTGGTAGGTGCCCGCGAGCCGGTTCACATGGACCCAGGTATTGTGCAGCACCTCGATCGGCTCCCCGCACACCGGCAGGAAGACGTCCACGCTCGGGTGGACGGCGGGCCGCCAGGCGCGTACGAGCTGCTTGTGCGCCTTGAGGTCGAAGTCCTTGCTGAGTCCGTCGAGATAGAGCGAGATCAGATAGTCCGCGACGACGAAGACCAGCAGCGGGAGCGTCAGCCAGAACCAGGGGCTGGACGCGGTGAACAGAATCTGGCTCACGCCCAGACAGGCGAAGCTGATGAGGGAGCCCAGGGTCAGCACCCACAGATGCCGTCTGGCGTACGAGTACTTCTCCGAATCGTCCGGTGGCTGCGGTAACAGCCCTTGGTGCTCCGGTCCGCGTCTGCGCTTGCGATTGGGCGCGACGCGCGTAATGCCCACTGCGGTCATAGTGATGTGAACCCCCGGGCCGAACGGCCCCTGTTACCCCACCCAAGGCCCGGCCAACCCCTAAATCGAACTCAAGGCCGGACTCGGTAACCATAACCGAGGTGCTCTCGTTGCGCCGGAACAATTGGGTTGCGCGCGTTACGCCGGAGTTTCACATCACCGCACATGGGACATACAGCTACTCCTCAGCAACACCCCGGTCCCGGCAGGGAGCGCCGGTTGCGCGCCTCCTTGTTCCGCGCGGCGAGCAGTTCGTCCGCGGGGTAACCGACCTCCTCGAGAGTCAGTCCGTGCGGCCGCACGACGTGCACGGCGGAATCCCGCACACGGGCGGCGAGCACCTTGCCCGGCCACTCCGGCCCGCGGTGCCCGTCCCCCACGAACAGCAGTGCCCCGATGAGCGAGCGCACCATGTTGTGGCAGAAGGCGTCGGCGCGGACAGTGGCGGTGATGATGCCGTCCGCGCCGCGCAGCAGACTCAGTTCCTGGAGCGTACGGATGGTGGTCGCGCCCTCGCGCTTCTTGCAGTACGCGGCGAAGTCGTGCTCGCCGAGCAGGTGGCGGGCGGCCTCGTTCATGGCGTCGACGTCGAGCGGCCAGTCGTGCCAGAGGACGTGGCCCCGCAGCAGGGGGTCGACTCCGCCGGGGTTGTCGGTGACGCGATAGGCGTACCGCCGCCAGATCGCGGAGAACCGCGCGTTGAAGCCCGTCGGCGCCTCCCGCAGAGCCCACACCCGCACATCCTTGGGCAGCCGCCCGGCGAGCCGTTTGAGCAGCTTCTCATGGTGCTCGCGCCAGACCGTCTCCGGCAGATCGACGTGCACCACCTGTCCCCGGGCATGCACGCCGGCGTCGGTCCGACCCGCCACGGTCAGCTCGTACGTCTCCCTGGACCGGGTGACCGTCCGCAGGGCGTCCTCCACCTCCCCCTGCACGGTCCGCCGCCCCCCGGCCTGCTTGGCCCACCCGGAGAACTCGGTCCCGTCGTAGGAAAGATCCATCCGCACCCGCACGAAACCGGGCTGTACTTCATCACTCACGGGAGGATCCTCTCAGCAAGGGCCTGTCTGGGGTTGTGATCTGGATCAGGGAGCGGGGTGTGGTGCATGCGATCGCAAGGCGCCGGGACGCCCTCGATGGGGGTGCCCCCGCTCGAGCGAAGTCGAAAGTGGGGGAGGAGCTACTAGGGCGTTTCGGCAACGCCGATGGGGGCCCCTGCTCATGGGGTCCCCCCGCTCGAGCGCAGCCGAGAGTGGGGGAGGAGCCGAGAGCTTGGGGGAATGCGTGCCACGCCCCGCGAGCCCAGATCACAACCCCAGACAGGCCCTAGGCGAGCCGCCACGGGAACGCGAAAGCGGGCCCACCCCACAGGGGCGGACCCGCTCAGTACCGCGAAGCGAACGCTCAGGCGTCCTTGCCGCTCTCGTCAGCCGCTTCGGCGGCCTCGGCCGGCTTGGCGTCCTCGACGACCTCGTCGGACTTGGCCGGGGCGGCCTCCTCCTTCTTCAGGGCGTCTTCCTTGACCGCACGCTTGGTGGCGGCCTCGGCCTCACCCACGGCGTTCTGCTGCACCGTCAGCGCCTCGACCAGCTCGATGACGGCCATGGGCGCGTTGTCGCCACGGCGGTTACCGATCTTGGTGATGCGGGTGTAGCCACCGGGACGGTTCTCGTACCGCGGGCCGATCTCGGTGAAGAGCGTGTGCACGACGCTCTTGTCCGTGATGACCTGGAGCACCTGACGGCGGTTGTGAAGGTCGCCCTTCTTCGCCTTGGTGACCAGACGCTCGGCGTACGGACGCAGGCGACGGGCCTTCGCCTCGGTGGTGGTGATACGGCCGTGCTCGAAGAGCGACTTCGCGAGGTTCGCGAGGAGCAGCTTCTCGTGCGCGGCACTGCCGCCCAGACGGGCACCCTTGGTGGGCTTCGGCATCTCTTTCTCCTGTGTGTCTGCCCCGGCCGTGTCAGGTACCGGGGTCAGTATCCGAGCAGGCGGTTACCTGTCGGAGATCCAGGCCCCCGAAGGGGCCTGGAAGGGGTGCGGGGTGGTGTCGATGCGACTCCGTCGCGTGGGCACGACCAGCCACTGCCGGCCCCGCACACGCTGTACGGCCTCCCCGCGGAGCGCTCAGTACTGCTCGGTCTCGACGAAGCCCGCGTCCGCGTCGTCGTCCGCGCCGAACGCGTCCGCCGCAGCGGTGGGGTCGAATCCGGGCGGGCTGTCCTTGAGGGCCAGGCCCATGCCGGCCAGCTTCGCCTTGACCTCGTCGATCGACTTCGCTCCGAAGTTGCGAATGTCGAGCAGGTCGGCCTCGGAGCGCGCGACCAGCTCACCCACGGAGTGGATGCCCTCGCGCTTGAGGCAGTTGTAGGACCGGACGGTGAGCTCGAGCTCCTCGATCGGCAGCGCGAGGTCGGCGGCGAGGGCGGCGTCCGTGGGGGACGGGCCCATGTCGATGCCCTCGGCGTCGATGTTGAGCTCGCGGGCGAGACCGAACAGCTCGACCAGGGTCTTACCGGCCGACGCCATGGCGTCGCGCGGACGCATGGCCTGCTTGGTCTCGACGTCGACGATCAGCTTGTCGAAGTCGGTGCGCTGCTCGACACGCGTGGCCTCGACCTTGTAGGTGACCTTGAGCACCGGCGAGTAGATGGAGTCGACCGGGATCCGGCCGATCTCCTGGCCCACCTGCTTGTTCTGAACGGCGGAGACGTAGCCGCGACCACGCTCGACGGTCAGCTCCATCTCCAGCTTGCCCTTGCCGTTCAGGGTCGCCAGCACGAGGTCGGGGTTGTGCACCTCGACACCGGCCGGGGGCGCGATGTCGGCGGCGGTGACCAGACCCGGGCCCTGCTTGCGCAGGTACATCACGACGGGCTCGTCGTGCTCCGAGGAGACGACCAGCTGCTTGATGTTGAGGATCAGGTCGGTGACGTCCTCCTTGACGCCCGGCACGGTGGTGAACTCGTGCAGCACGCCGTCGATCCGGATGGAGGTGACGGCGGCACCCGGGATCGAGGAGAGGAGGGTACGGCGCAGGGAGTTGCCGAGGGTGTAGCCGAAGCCCGGCTCCAGCGGCTCGATCACGAACCGGGAGCGGAACTCGTCGACGACCTCTTCGGTCAACGAGGGACGCTGAGCGATCAGCATGTGTGGATCAGATCCTTCATTCGTGGACGCCCGCTATTTGACGTCCGACGGAACCGCACCCGAGAGAGTGCGGGTACTGCAAGGGTACGGGCGATACGGCTCCGAGAAGAGCCGTACCGCCCGGCTGGTCCGTGTGGGGAGACCCCACACCCCCGAAACTGCCCGTGAGGCGGGCGTCCGGCGTCAGACGCGACGACGCTTCGGCGGACGGCAGCCGTTGTGCGGGGTCGGGGTGACGTCCTGGATGGAGCCGACCTCGAGACCCGTGGCCTGCAGGGAACGGATCGCGGTCTCACGACCGGAACCCGGGCCCTTGACGAACACGTCGACCTTGCGCATGCCGTGCTCCTGGGCGCGGCGAGCAGCCGACTCGGCGGCCATCTGCGCGGCGAACGGCGTGGACTTCCGGGAGCCCTTGAAGCCGACGTGGCCGGCGGAGGCCCAGGAGATCACGTTGCCCGAGGGGTCGGTGATCGAAACGATGGTGTTGTTGAACGTGCTCTTGATGTGCGCGTGGCCGTGAGCGACGTTCTTCTTTTCCTTGCGGCGCACCTTCTTGGCAGCGCCCTGGCGTCCCTTGGGGGGCATGTATCGAACTCCTACGGGAGGTGGTCGGTCCTACAGCGAAGACCGCTGGACGGCGAGGTCCGCTGAGGACTACTTCTTGCCCGGCTTCTTCTTACCGGCGATGGCGCGACGCGGGCCCTTGCGGGTGCGGGCGTTGGTGCTGGTGCGCTGACCACGGACCGGCAGACCGCGGCGGTGACGCAGACCCTGGTAGCAGCCGATCTCCACCTTGCGGCGGATGTCGGCCTGGATCTCACGACGGAGGTCACCCTCGGTCTTGATGTTGTTGTCGACGTACTCGCGGATCCGGACCAGCTCCTCCTCGGAGAGGTCACGGACACGGGTGTCGGGGTTCACGCCGGTCTCGGCCAGCGTCTGCTGCGAGAGGGTCCGGCCGATGCCGAACACGTAGGTGAGGGCGACCTCCACGCGCTTTTCGCGCGGGATGTCGACACCGGAAACGCGTGCCACTTAATGGCTCCAGTTGATCGTCGGAGGTCTTCCGCAGAACCGGCTCCCGGCCGCCGTGTCAGGTACGAACCGGGTCCCCGGCCTCCGACCGGGGGTGTCGGACCACCGATAGATGATCCGGGTCCTGCGTATTTGCATATTCAGCTTGCGTCGCGCGAATGTCTGCGGATGCAGAGGTTCGGTCGTGCGTCAGCCCTGGCGCTGCTTGTGGCGCGGGTTCTCGCAGATGACCATGACCCGGCCGTGACGGCGGATCACCCTGCACTTGTCGCAGATCTTCTTGACGCTCGGCTTGACCTTCATGGGTGTGAGGTTCTCCGGGTCAGTGCCGCCCCGCCAACCGGGCCGGGGAAGCGATGAAAAGATCTACTTGTAGCGTTGGAGTTCTCTTCCCGAGGGAACAGGAAGACTCCCCTGGATCACTCCGGGGAGTTTGACAGGACGAGCCTGCCCGGCGACGACCCTCCCGGCCGCCGGGGCGAGTACGAGACCCGCCCGAGCTCACTTGTACCGATAGACGATGCGGCCACGCGTCAGGTCGTACGGAGACAGCTCCACCACGACCCGGTCGTCAGGGAGGATGCGGATGTAGTGCATACGCATCTTGCCGCTGATGTGTGCCAGGACCTGGTGGCCGTTCTGGAGCTCGACCTTGAACATGGCGTTCGGCAGAGACTCGACGACAGTGCCCTCGATCTCGATGGCACCTTGCTTCTTGGCCACGCTTCGCCCTTCGAATCGACTACCTTGATCGACCCTGCTCACCGCACGTGGACATGCGGATACACGAGAGCCGACGAGTCAGTCTACGTCAGTGCCCTCGGAAAGACGAATCGAGGAAGTTTGCCCGAGGTGAAAGATCACTAAGCGCCCGTCCTGTGACGGTTACGGGGCGCACCGGCGCGCGCCCACAGAGTGAGCACACCGGCCCGCCCCCCACGGCCGCTCCGACGCCGGGGCCATGCCCGGTGCGAGAGGGGTCCTGGACCAGCCGACGACCAGCCCGGGACCACCCTTGGGCCAGTCCCGGGCCAAGTCCTAGGCCAGTGGATCCGGAGCGGCGGTGACGCCGTACTCGGCGAGCTTCGCGCGGCCCCCGTCGGGAGCCGTCAGCACCAGCGGGCCGGCCTCCGTGAGGGCGACCGAGTGCTCCCAGTGCGACGACCACGTGCCGTCCGTGGTGATGACCGTCCAGTCGTCCGACAGGACCTTCGTCTTCGGCGTCCCCAGCGACACCATCGGCTCGATCGCGAGGCAGAACCCGGGCACCAGCTTCGGCCCCTTGCCGCGCTTGCGCTCGACGTAGTTCAGCAGATGCGGGTCCATGTGCATCTCGGTCCCGATGCCGTGGCCGCCGTAGTCCTCGATGATCCCGTACCGCCCGCCGCCGGGCTTCGGCTGGCGACGGATATAGGTCTCGATGGCGCGCGAGACGTCGACCAGCCGGTTACCGGTCTTCATGGCGGCGATGCCGGCCCACATCGATTCCTCGGTCACCCGGGAGAGCTCGATCAGCTCCGCGGAGTGGCCGGAGCCCACGAACGCGGTGTACGCGGCGTCGCCGTGCCAGCCGTCGACGATGGCGCCGCAGTCCACGGAGATGACGTCACCGTCCTTCAGGACGACGTCCTCGGACGGGATGCCATGGACGACGACCTCGTTCACCGAGGTGCAGATCGTGGCGGGGAAACCGCCGTACCCGAGGAAGTTCGGCTTGGCCCCGTGCTCCGCGAGGACCTTGCGGGCGACGTCGTCCAGATCCTTCGTACTCGCCCCTGGCACCGCGGCCTCACGGGTCGCCCGGTGAATAGCGGCGACGACAAGTCCCGCCGCACGCATCTTGGCGATCTGCTCGGGGGTCTTGATCTGCACCATGGGGGCCTGCGCTCTCCGTAATCTCCACAACCGGCTAGTACACAACAGTACGGCCGCGGCGCCCGTTGTAAGGCTCCGCGGCCGTGGCAGCACAACTGTCAACGACTACTTGTCGCCGTCGTCCTTGGGGTGCAGCGCCTCCAGGGCGCGCTGGGTGACCTCTTCCACCTTGCCCATCGCCGTGATCGTGACCACCAGGCCCTGGGCCTTGTAGTAGTCGATGATCGGCTCGGTCTGGGTGTGGTAGACCTCCAGCCGCTTGCGCACGGTCGCCTCGGAGTCGTCCTCGCGCTGGTACAGCTCGCCACCGCAGACGTCGCAGACGCCTTCCGACTTCGGCTTCTTGTACTCGACGTGGAAGACGTGCGCGGAGTCGTTGCGGCAGGTACGGCGGCCCGCGATGCGCTTGACCACCTCTTCCTCCGGGACCTCCAGGTCCAGCACCGCGTCCAGCTTCATGCCCTCGGCCTTGAGCATCTCGTCCAGCGCCTCGGCCTGCTTCACGTTGCGCGGGAAGCCGTCCAGCAGGAAGCCGTTCTCGGCGTCCGACTGCGACATGCGGTCCTTGGCCATCGCGATGGTGACCTCGTCCGGCACCAGCTCGCCCTTGTCCATGTAGGACTTGGCGAGTTTCCCGAGCTCCGTCTGCTGACTGATGTTGGCGCGGAACAGGTCGCCCGTGGAGATGTGCGGGATCGACAGCTTCTTGGCGAGGAACGCGGCCTGCGTTCCCTTGCCGGCCCCGGGCGGCCCGACGAGGACGATTCGCATCAGCGGAGGAACCCTTCGTAATTGCGCTGCTGAAGCTGGCTCTCGATCTGCTTCACGGTCTCCAGGCCCACACCCACGATGATGAGGATGCTGGTCCCGCCGAACGGGAAGTTCTGGTTTGCCCCGAAACCAACCAACGCCATCGTCGGTACGAGAGCGATCAACCCCAGGTACAGCGAACCCGGCCAGGTGATCCGGTTGAGTACGTAGCTCAGGTACTCAGCGGTCGGTCGGCCAGCCCGGATGCCCGGGATAAAGCCACCATACTTCTTCATGTTGTCCGCGACTTCCTCGGGGTTGAACGAGATGGCCACGTAGAAGAAGGCGAAGAACACGATGAGGACGAAGTACGTCGCGATGTAGTACGGGTGGGTGCCCGTCACGAAGTGCTTCTCGATCCATGTCTTCCAGCCCGAGGTGCCGCTGGAGAACTGGGCGATCAGGGCCGGGATGTAGAGCAGCGACGAGGCGAAGATCACGGGGATGATGCCCGCCTGGTTGACCTTCAGCGGGATGTAGGTCGAGGTCCCGCCGTAGGAGCGGCGGCCGATCATGCGCTTCGCGTACTGGACCGGGATGCGCCGCTGGGCCTGCTCGACGAAGACCACCAGCGCGACCATGACCAGGCCGACGATGATCACGGTGCCGAACTCGATCCAGCCGTCCGCGAGGTCGCCCTGCTGCTTGATGGCCCACAGCGCGGACGGGAAGGTGGCGGCGATCGAGATGAACATCAGGATCGACATGCCGTTGCCGATGCCACGGTCGGTGATCAGCTCACCGAGCCACATGACGACGGCGGTACCGGCGGTCATGCAGATGACCATCGTGATGGTCGTGAAGATCGACTGGTCAGGGACGATCTGGCTGGCGACCGGGCAGTTCTGGAACAGCGCGCCGCTGCGGGCGGTGGCCACCAGACCGGTGCCCTGGAGGATGGCGAGCGCCACCGTGAGGTACCGGGTGTACTGGGTGATCTTCGCCGTACCGGCCTGGCCCTCCTTCTTGAGGGCTTCGAGGCGCGGGATCACCACGGTCAGCAGCTGCAGAATGATGCTCGCTGTGATGTACGGCATGATGCCGAGCGCGAAGACCGTGATCTGCAACAGCGCGCCACCGCTGAACATGTTGACGAGGCCGAACAGCCCCTGGTTGCCCTGTGACGCCGCGTCGATACAGGTCTGGACGTTCCTGTAGTCGACACCGGGAATCGGGATGTGGGTACCGACCCGGTAGACCACGATGATGCCGAGCGTGAAGAGCAGCTTCTTGCGCAGGTCGGGCGTCTTGAACGCCCGGGCGAACGCGGTGAGCACGGTGCCTCCTGCGACCCCCGCGCTACTGCGTCAGAGGTGACGGTCTTGAGGTTCGACGAATAAGTATCTAACAGCTAACCAACAGCCAATCGCCGTCCGGAGTTCCGCCGGGGCACATCCGAACGAAAAATTGGCAGTGCAGGCCACCTTACCGGCGACCTCGCCCCCTAGGAACGACCAACCGGGGATGCCCCTTTTGTGGGGCACCCCCGGTGGGATCGTTCAAGTCATCGGCACACCTGAGAGTTTCAGATGAGCTCGGTGACGCTGCCGCCGGCGGCGGTGATCTTCTCCTTGGCGGAGCCGGAGACGGCGTCGACCGTCACCTGCAGCGCCACGGAGATCTCGCCCTGACCGAGGACCTTGACCAGGCTGTTCTTGCGAACGGCGCCCTTGGCCACGAGCGACTCGACGGTGACCTCGCCACCCTCGGGGTACAGCGCGGCCAGCTTGTCGAGGTTCACGACCTGGTACTCGGTCTTGAACGGGTTCTTGAAGCCCTTCAGCTTCGGGAGGCGCATGTGCAGCGGCATCTGGCCGCCCTCGAAGCGCTCCGGAACCTGGTAGCGGGCCTTGGTGCCCTTGGTACCACGACCGGCCGTCTTACCCTTCGACGCCTCACCACGACCGACACGGGTCTTGGCGGTCTTGGCGCCCGGGGCGGGACGGAGGTTGTGGATCCTGAGCGGGTTCTGCTCCGCCATGATCAGTCGACCTCCTCGACCGTCACGAGGTGGCGGACGGTGTGCACCATGCCGCGGAACTCGGGACGGTCCTCCTTGACGACCACGTCGTTGACCCTCTTCAGGCCAAGCGAGCGAAGGGTCTCACGGTGGTTCTGCTTGCTGCCGATGTACGACTTCACCTGCGTGATCTTGAGCTGTGCCATGTCAGACACCAGCCCCGGCACGCGCACGCAGCAGAGCCGCGGGGGCGACGTCCTCGAGCGGCAGACCACGGCGGGCCGCGATCTCCTCGGGACGCTGCAGACCCTTCAGGGCCTCCACGGTCGCGTGCACGATGTTGATCGCGTTGTCGGAGCCGAGCGACTTCGACAGGACGTCGTGGATACCGGCGCACTCGAGCACGGCACGCACCGGGCCACCGGCGATAACACCGGTACCGGGCGACGCGGGCTTGAGCAGCACGACACCGGCAGCCTTCTCACCCTGAATCGGGTGCGGGATGGTGCCCTGGATCCGGGGGACCTTGAAGAAGTGCTTCTTGGCCTCCTCAACGCCCTTGGCGATGGCGGCCGGCACCTCCTTGGCCTTGCCGTATCCGACACCCACGGTGCCGTCACCGTCGCCCACCACGACCAGCGCGGTGAAGCTGAAGCGACGACCACCCTTCACAACCTTGGCGACGCGGTTGATCGCGACGACGCGCTCAACGTACGCGGTCTTCTCGGCGGCAGCTGCGCCGCCGTCACGGCCCTTCCGGTCCCGCCGCTCGCCGCCACCGGCACCGCCACCGCGGCGCTGGGGTCCAGCCATTGGATTACCTCTCTCTTTCCGCTAGCTACAAGCGGCTCAGAACTTGAGCCCGGCTTCGCGGGCGGCGTCGGCGAGAGCCGCGATGCGACCCGCGTACCGGTTACCACCACGGTCGAACACGACGGCCTCGACGCCCGCGGCCTTGGCACGCTCGGCGACCAGGGCGCCGACCTTGCCGGCCTGCGCGGACTTCTCGCCCTCGCCGCGGATCGACGCGTCCAGGGTCGACGCCGACGCCAGGGTGTGACCCTTGATGTCGTCGATGACCTGGGCCACGATGTGGCGGTTCGAGCGCGTCACGACCAGGCGGGGACGCTCGGCCGTGCCGGAGACCTTCTTGCGGATCCGGATGTGGCGGCGCTTGATCGCGGCGCGCTTGTAGGCGTCACCCTTGGCGATCTTCGTACCGTATGCCATGGCTTACTTACCCGCCTTTCCGACCTTGCGGCGGATGACTTCGCCCTCGTACTTGACGCCCTTGGCCTTGTACGGGTCGGGCTTGCGGAGCTTGCGGATGTTGGCCGCGACCTCGCCGACCTTCTGCTTGTCGATGCCCTCGACCGAGAACCGGGTCGGAGCCTCGACCTTGAAGGTGATGCCCTCAGGGGCCTCGACGGTGATCGGGTGGCTGTAGCCGAGCGCGAACTCGAGGTTCGAACCCTTGGCCTGCACGCGGTAACCGACACCGCTGATCTCGAGCTTCTTCACGTAACCCTGGGTCACGCCGGTGATCATGTTCGCCACCAGCGTGCGGGACAGGCCGTGCAGGGCCTTGTTCTGACGCTCGTCGTTGGGGCGGGTGACGTTCAGGACGCCGTCCTCACCCTTGGCGATCTCGATCGGCGCCGCGACGGTGTGGGTCAGCGAGCCCTTGGGGCCCTTGACCGAGACCGTACGGCCGTCGATGGTGACGTCCACGCCGGCGGGAACCGTGATGGGGAGCTTGCCAATACGCGACATAGCTGTTTCCTCCGTTCCCTTCCGCTACCAGACGTAGGCGAGGACTTCCCCACCCACGCCCTTCTTGCCGGCCTGCTTGTCGGTGAGGAGCCCGTGCGACGTGGAGATGATCGCCACGCCGAGGCCGCCGAGCACCTTCGGCAGGTTGGTGGACTTCGCGTACACCCGGAGACCGGGCTTGGAGATCCGCTTGATGCCCGCGATGGAGCGCTCACGGTTGGGGCCGAACTTCAGCTCCAGGACGAGGTTCTTGCCGACCTCGGCGTCCTCGACCTTCCAGCCCGTGATGAAGCCCTCCTGCTGGAGGATCTCCGCGATGTGCGACTTGATCTTCGATGCCGGCATCGTCACGGAGTCGTGGTATGCCGAGTTCGCGTTCCGCAGACGCGTAAGCATGTCTGCGATCGGATCAGTCATGGTCATGAATTGGCCTTCGGCCTCTCTCGCCGGGGTTTCCTGGTGCGCCATCCCTCTCCCCGATCCGAGACGGGACGGGTGCGGCGCGGTGGACCTACGGCGTAGTAAGTCGTCTGGGCGTCAGGCGCCCAACCCTCCTAGCCTAAGCCATGGAGGGCGGGGCACCTGACCGAGCCCTTTACTTACCGAGAGCTTCCGGGATCCCGAATTACCGGGATTACCAGGAGCTCTTGGTGACGCCCGGCAGCTCGCCACGGTGAGCCATCTCACGAAGGCACACGCGGCAGAGGCCGAACTTGCGGTAGACGGAGTGCGGACGGCCACACCGCTGGCAGCGGGTGTAGCCGCGCACGGCGAACTTCGGCTTACGAGCAGCCTTCGCGATCAGAGCCTTCTTCGCCATCTCGCTCACGCCTCCTTGAACGGGAAGCCGAGGTGACGGAGAAGGGCGCGGCCCTCTTCGTCGTTGGTCGCCGTGGTGACCACGGTGATGTCCATACCCCGGACACGGTCGATCTTGTCCTGGTCGATCTCGTGGAACATGACCTGCTCCGTGAGACCGAAGGTGTAGTTGCCACGGCCGTCGAACTGCTTGGGGGACAGACCACGGAAGTCGCGGATGCGCGGCAGCGCGAGCGACAGGGTGCGGTCCAGGAACTCCCACATGCGGTCGCCACGGAGCGTGACGTGGGCACCGATCGGCTGGCCCTCACGCAGCTTGAACTGCGCGATGGACTTGCGGGCCTTGGTGACGGCCGGCTTCTGACCGGTGATCGTGGTGAGGTCGCGGATGGCGCCCTCGATCAGCTTGGAGTCGCGGGCGGCGTCGCCCACACCCATGTTGACCACGATCTTGACGAGGCCCGGCACCTGCATGATGTTCTCGTACTGGAACTGCTCACGCAGCTTGCCGATGATCTCCTCGCGGTACTTCGTCTTCAGGCGCGGAGTGATGGTGGTGGTCGTCATCAGATGTCCTCACCAGTCCGCTTGGCAACGCGGATCTTGTTGCCTTCGTCGTCGAAGCGGTAACCGACGCGGGTCACGACCTTCTTGCCGTCCTTCTCCACGACCAGCTGAACGTTGCTGACGTGGATGGGGGCCTCGGTGGTCACGATCCCGCCGGCCTGCGAACCCTTGGCGGTCGGGCCGGCCTTGGTGTGCTTCTTGACCCGGTTGACACCCTCGACCAGGACGCGCTCGTCGCGCGGGTAAGCGGCAATGACCTTGCCCTGCTTGCCCTTGTCCTTACCGGTGATGACCTGGACCAGGTCGCCCTTCTTGATCTTCATGCTTACAGCACCTCCGGCGCGAGCGAGATGATCTTCATGAACTTCTTCTCGCGCAGCTCACGGCCGACCGGGCCGAAGATACGGGTGCCGCGAGGGTCGCCGTCGTTCTTGAGAATGACGGCGGCGTTCTCGTCGAAGCGGATGTACGAGCCGTCCGGACGGCGGCGCTCCTTGACGGTGCGAACGATGACCGCCTTGACGACGTCACCCTTCTTCACGTTGCCACCGGGGATCGCGTCCTTGACGGTGGCGACGATGACGTCACCGATGCCCGCGTAGCGGCGACCGGAGCCACCGAGCACACGGATGCAAAGGATTTCCTTCGCACCAGTGTTGTCGGCGACACGCAGTCGCGACTCCTGCTGGATCACGTCTATCTCCTGGTTGTCTGCCGGTTCCCGCAGGGCCCTTTCGGACGAACCTGCGAGCCTGGCGGAACTGTCCTGCGGATGGTCCCCGCAGGAATTACAGGCCGGGGCCCGCCCCGCCGACCCGGGGGTCTGGGGGCGGAGCCCCCAGCGGGGGTCAGCGGGGGCTCAGGGCCCCCGCTTGATTACTTCGCCTTCTCGAGGATCTCGACGACGCGCCAGCGCTTGGTCGCGGACAGCGGCCGGGTCTCCATCAGGAGGACGCGGTCGCCGACACCCGCGGCGTTCTGCTCGTCGTGTGCCTTGAGCTTGTTGGTACGGCGGATGACCTTGCCGTACAGCGCGTGCTTCACGCGGTCCTCGACAGCGACGACGACGGTCTTGTCCATCTTGTCGCTGACGACGAGACCCTCACGGGTCTTGCGTGCGCCGCGCGCCTCGGTCGTCTCTTCAGTCACATTGCTCTCGCTCATCAGGCGCTCTCCACCGTCTCGATGCCCAGCTCACGCTCGCGCATCAGGGTGTA
Organism: Streptomyces cavernae; assembly: GCF_004023625.1. GTDB lineage: Bacteria > Actinomycetota > Actinomycetes > Streptomycetales > Streptomycetaceae > Streptomyces > Streptomyces cavernae. Next base: position 217,246 of record NZ_RPDJ01000016.1, read on the forward strand.
GATCCGCGCGATGTCCTTGCGGACCGCCTTGAGACGGCCGTGGTTCTCGAGCTGTCCGGTCGCCGCCTGGAAGCGGAGGTTGAACAGCTCTTCCTTGGCCTCGCGGAGCTTGTTGAGGAGCTCCTCGTTGCCCAGCTCGCGCAGCTCGGACGCCTTGGTACCGGCCGACATCACGCTTCACCTGCCTCGCGCTTGACGATCTTGCACTTCATCGGCAGCTTGTGAGCCGCACGGGTCAGGGCCTCGCGCGCGATCTTCTCGTTCGGGAAGGACAGTTCGAACATCACCCGTCCGGGCTTGACGTTCGCGACCCACCACTCCGGCGAACCCTTACCGGAACCCATGCGGGTCTCGGCAGGCTTCTTGGTCAGCGGGCGGTCCGGGTAGATGTTGATCCAGACCTTGCCGCCACGCTTGATGTGACGGGTCATGGCAATACGAGCCGCCTCGATCTGGCGGTTCGTCACATAGGCCGGGGTGAGCGCCTGGATGCCGTACTCACCGAACGCAACCTGCGTACCGCCCTTGGCAGCGCCGCTGCGCTTCGGGTGGTGCTGCTTGCGGTGCTTGACCCTACGGGGGATCAGCATTTCGGTCAGGCCTCCGTTCCGGTGCTCTCAGCCGGAGCGGCGGCGGGAGCGTCGGCCTTGGGGGCCTCGGCAGCCGGAGCCTGCTGCGGCTTGCGACCGCGACCGCCACGCTCGCCACCGCGGCCACCACGGGCCGGGCGGTCGGCACCGCCACGGGCCGGACGGTTGCCGGCGCGGGCAGCGGCGTTCTCGGCGCGGACCTCGGCGATGTTCTTGACGTCGCCCTTGTAGATCCAGACCTTCACACCGATGCGGCCGAAGGTCGTCTTGGCCTCGAAGAAGCCGTAGTCCACGTTCGCGCGGAGCGTGTGCAGGGGCACACGGCCCTCGCGGTAGAACTCCGAGCGGGACATCTCGGCGCCGCCGAGGCGGCCACCGCACTGGATCTTGATGCCCTTGGCGCCCGCCTTCATCGCCGACTGCATGCTCTTGCGCATGGCGCGGCGGAAGGAGACGCGGGAGGAGAGCTGCTCGGCAACGGCCTGGGCCACGAGCTGAGCGTCCGTCTCGGGGTTCTTGACCTCGAGGATGTTCAGCTGGACCTGCTTGCCCGTGAGCTTCTCGAGGTCGCCGCGGATGCGGTCGGCCTCGGCGCCACGGCGGCCGATGACGATGCCCGGACGCGCGGTGTGGATGTCCACGCGGACGCGGTCACGGGTGCGCTCGATCTCGACCTTGGAGATGCCGGCGCGCTCCATGCCGGACGTCATCATCCGACGGATGGCGACGTCTTCCTTGACGTAGTCCTTGTACAGCTTGTCGGCGTACCAACGCGACTTGAAGTCGGTCGTGACACCGAGCCGGAACCCATGCGGGTTTACCTTCTGGCCCATTACCGGGTTCCTTCCTTGCTGCTGACGACCACGGTGATGTGGCTGGTCCGCTTGCGGATCCGGTAGGCGCGGCCCTGGGCACGCGGACGGAACCGCTTCAGGGTCGGGCCCTCATCGACGTAGGCCTCGGAGATGAAGAGGCTGTCGACATCGGTGTGGTCGTAGTTGTGCGCGGCGTTGGCGATGGCGCTGTCCAGCACCTTGCCGACCGGCACGCTCGCGGCCTGCGGGGCGAAACGCAGGACCGCCTGAGCCTCCGCGGCGTCCATGCCACGGATGAGGTCCACCACGCGGCGGGCCTTCATGGGCGTGACGCGGATGTACCGCGCCTGGGCCCTGGCTTCCATGGTTGTCCTTCCAGTGTCTGTCATGGTCATTCCACCCCGCGCTTAGCGGCGCTTCGACTTCCGGTCGTCCTTGACGTGACCCCGGAAGGTGCGCGTCGGCGAGAACTCGCCGAGCTTGTGGCCGACCATCGACTCGGTGACAAACACCGGAATGTGGGTCTTGCCGTTGTGCACCGCGATCGTGTGACCCAGCATGGCCGGGATGATCATCGAGCGACGGGACCAGGTCTTGATGACGTTCTTGGTGCCGGCTTCGTTCTGGGCGTCCACCTTCTTGATCAGGTGGTCGTCGACGAAGGGCCCCTTCTTGAGACTGCGCGGCATCTAAACCCGCTCCTAGCGCTTCTTGTTCGTCTTGCGGCGGCGGACGATGTACTTGTTCGAAGCCTTCTTCGGCGAACGAGTACGACCTTCCTTCTGACCCCAGGGGCTGACCGGGTGGCGACCACCGGAGGTCTTGCCCTCACCACCACCGTGCGGGTGGTCAACCGGGTTCATCGCCACACCGCGAACGGTCGGGCGGACGCCCAGCCAGCGCTTGCGGCCGGCCTTGCCCCAGTTGATGTTGCTCTGCTCGGCGTTGCCGACCTCACCGACGGTGGCGCGGCAGCGCACGTCGACCAGACGGATCTCACCGGACGGCATGCGGAGGTGGGCCATCGAGCCCTCCTTCGCGAGCAGCTGCACGGAGGCACCGGCGGAGCGCGCGAACTTGGCGCCGCCACCGGGACGGATCTCGATCGCGTGGATCGTGGTACCGACCGGGATGTTGCGCAGCGCCAGGTTGTTGCCCGGCTTGATGTCGGCCCCGGGACCGTTCTCCACCCGGTCGCCCTGCTGCAGGTTGCGCGGGGCGAGGATGTAGCGCTTCTCGCCGTCCGCGTAGTGCAGCAGCGCGATGCGCGCGGTGCGGTTGGGGTCGTACTCGATGTGCGCGACCTTCGCCGGCACGCCGTCCTTGTCGTGACGACGGAAGTCGATCACGCGGTAGGCGCGCTTGTGGCCGCCGCCCTGGTGGCGGACGGTCACACGACCCGAGTTGTTACGGCCGCCCTTGCTGTGCAGGGGGCGGACCAGCGACTTCTCCGGCGTGGACCGCGTGACCTCGACGAAGTCGGCGACGCTGGAGCCACGACGGCCCGGAGTCGTCGGCTTGTACTTGCGGATACCCATTTCTCAGTCCTCGTCCGATATCGGACCAGGGCGCTCCGTTAGGAGGCCTGGCCGAAGATGTCGATACGGTCGCCCTCGGCGAGGGTCACGATCGCGCGCTTGCTGTCCGCACGCTTGCCGAAGCCGGTGCGGGTGCGCTTGCGCTTGCCCTGGCGGTTGATCGTGTTGACCCCGGTGACCTTGACCGAGAAGACCGCCTGGACGGCCTCCTTGATCTGGGTCTTGTTGGCACGCGGGTCGACGATGAACGTGTACTTGTTCTCGTCGAGGAGCGCGTAGCTCTTCTCGGACACGACCGGCTTCAGCAGGACGTCACGGGGGTCCGTGTACGCCTTGCTCGCCGGGGTGACGACGGTGTTCTTGCCCTCGGTGGCGTGGCGACGCGCCTTGGCGACGCGCGCGGCCTTGGCGGCCTTGGCCGCCTTCGAGGCGATGCTGGGGTGACGCGTAGCCATCAGGCCTCGCTCCCTTCGGTGTCGTTGGCCTTCTTCGGGCCGGCGACGAAGGACTCGAGAGCGGCCTGGGTGAAGACCACGTCCTCGGAACGAACCACGTCGTACGTGTTCAGCTGGCCCGGCTCCAGGATGTGGACCTGGGGCAGGTTGCGGGCGGACAGCCACCCGGCCTCGTCGGCGCGCTCGACGACCAGGAGCAGGTTCTTGCGCTCCGAGATCTTGCCGAACAGCGTCTTGGCGGCCTTGGTGGACGGGGTGTCGCCCTCGACCACGCCGGTGATGACGTGGATGCGGTCGTTGCGGGCCCGGTCGGTGAGGGCGTGGCGCAGGGCCGCGGCCTTCATCTTCTTCGGGGTCCGCTGCGAGTAGTCGCGCGGCACGGGACCGTGCACGACGCCACCGCCGGCGAACTGCGGCGCACGGGTCGAACCCTGGCGCGCGCGGCCGGTGCCCTTCTGGCGGTACGGCTTCTTGCCGCCACCACGGACTTCACCGCGGGTCTTGGTCTTGTGCGTGCCCTGGCGGGCAGCTGCGTTCTGCGCGACGACGACCTGGTGGATCAGCGGAATGCTGACCTTCTCCACGCCGAAGATCTCCGCGGGGAGCTCGACGGTACCGGCCTTCTCGCCTGCAGGCGAAAGGATGTCAACAGTGCTCATCGGTTACCTCAGGCCCCCTTGGCCGCGGTGCGGACCAGGACGAGGCCGCCGTTCGGACCGGGGACCGCGCCCTTGATGAGCAGCAGACCCTTCTCCGCGTCAACGGCGTGGACGGTCAGGTTCTGGGTGGTGACGCGCTCGTTGCCCATGCGACCCGCCATGCGGAGGCCCTTGAACACACGGCCCGGGGTGGCGCAGCCACCGATGGAACCGGGAGAGCGGTGCTTGCGCTGGGTGCCGTGCCCGGCGCCGAGGCCACCGAAGTTGTGGCGCTTCATGACACCGGCGAAGCCCTTGCCCTTGCTCTTGCCGGTCACGTCGACCTTGACGCCGGCCTCGAACACCTCGGCGGTGATCTCCTGGCCGAGCGTGTACTCGGAGGCGTCCGCCGTGCGGATCTCGACGAGGTGACGACGGGGGGTGACGTCGGCCTTGGAGAAGTGGCCCTTGAGGGGCTTGTTCACCTTGCGCGGGTCGATGTCGCCGAAGGCGATCTGGACGGACTCGTAGCCGTCGACGTCGTTCGTACGGACCTGGGTGACGACGTTGGGGCCGGCCTTGACGACGGTGACGGGAACAACGCGGTTGTTCTCGTCCCACACCTGCGTCATGCCGAGCTTCTCGCCCAGGATGCCCTTGATCTGCTTAGCCATCTTCAGATCACCGCGCCTCAGAGCTTGATCTCGATGTCGACACCGGCCGGGAGGTCGAGTCGCATCAGAGAGTCAACGGTCTTGGGCGTCGGGTCGAGGATGTCGATCAGGCGCTTGTGGGTGCGCATCTCGAAGTGCTCGCGCGAGTCCTTGTACTTGTGCGGCGACTTGATGACGCAGTACACGTTCTTCTCAGTGGGCAGCGGCACCGGGCCCGCGACCGACGCACCAGTGCGGGTCACCGTTTCGACGATCTTCTTCGCCGAGGAATCGATGACCTCGTGGTCGTAGGCCTTGAGCCGGATGCGGATCTTCTGTCCCGCCATGGCTACTTCGTAGTCCTGTCTCTCGTAACGCTCTGGAACCCGGCTTCTTCGTGCCTCTTCTCCGACCCACGCGGTCGGGCGTGTCGCGCTCCCGCTGACATGGATGTCCCATCTGGTACATCCCTGCTTGGGAAGTGCGGGCCCTTCCGGAACCGCGGACCGGGGACGGCTGCATCCATGTGCGGCACGTGCCCACCGGGCGCCTGGCCGGTACCCCGCTGACACTTCCCGGAAGATTCCCGTACGTCCAGCTCACACGGAGCTGACGAGTACTGTGGGACTCGCTTCCGGTCCTCCCGGCGGGAGGCGCGCAGCATCGGCACTCGACCGAGCAACCCCGCTAGTCTGCCATACGGGGCATGGGGCTGGCCAATCGAGCCGAAGAGAGTACCCCGGGGGTGACGTGGGTCAAACCGGGGGCGCCGTTCACCGTAGCGAGGGGTGTTTCCCGACGTACGGTCCACGCGTCCGGGCCCCCGTCGACACCACTGTCGACCAGCGCACGCGCGACGCGCACTGCTCGCCACCCACCTGGTGCTCACCGCCCACCGGGTGCCTGCTTCATGGAGGCCACGGAGCGAGCAGGAAGAGCTTGCGTCAGCGCGTCGCCGTGTCAGCGCACGTCGATGTAGTCCGCCGCGCTGGTCGCGGGACCGGTCGTGGTGTTGCCGTAGTAGACCCAGCGGAAGGAGCCGTCGGCGGAGGCGGTGACCGTGGTCTTGAGTGCGCCGGTGCTGCTGGTGGTGGCCTTCTTGACCGTCTTGAAGGTGTCGGTGCCCTTCTCGCGGAACTGGAGGCTGACCGTGCGGCCGCCGTAGGCGCCGTACTTCTTGGTGCTCCAGTTCGCACGGGTCAGCTTGCCCGTGACGGTGATCTTCTTGCCCTTGGTGACCGGCTCCGGCGAGGCGTTGACGGTGGCCTTCGCCGCCCGCTTCAGCCGGACGATCATGGACCGCGTCTCGTACTCCTCGGCCTTGAGGCCGCCGTCGGCCTTGAACAGGCGCAGCGACACGGCGACCTTCCACGTGGTGGCATCGCTGTTGGAGTCGACGTGTTCCTGGCTCGGGTGCGGATCGATGTAGAGATTGCCCTCGCAGCTCGCCTTCTTGGAGCTCTGCTCGTAGCAGGTGTAGACGCCCGGCCCTATGTAGTTCTCCCCGGTGTCGGTCGCCGTCCTCAGGCCGCCGCGGTAGATGAAGGGATACGCGTCGTACCGGAACGGGTCATCGGTGCTGTAGCCGGACGGCAGGGTGACGTTGAAGCTGAGGGACGGCTTCACCTCCTGCGACGTGCCCACCACGATCGGCTTGCCGCCGTTGATGACGATGTCCGACACGGTGATGCCCGTGTCCGCCGCCTGGGCTGCCGGGGCGTTGAGCGCCGAGAGAGCCAGCGCTCCCGCCAACGCGGTCACAGCGAGCGTTCGTCTGCCTGTTCTCATTCACACCTCTTCCTGGGGTGCCTGCATGAAGGGCGGCAGACTATCCAGTGACAAGATCATGTCTGCGCGGGGGTCCGGGATCCCGGGGTTCGGCCGCGGTCACGTCGGCGAGGAGCATCACCGTGGGGCCGACGGAGGCTGCCGTCGCCCGCCGTACAGGCCGGTATCGCCACCGGCCTGCCGGGGAGCACCACGATCGCTGCCCTGGACGAGCACCACGCGCCTGCGGTCGGCGGTGTGTGCCACGTCACATTCCTTCATGTCACATCACGCCGCCCCGTTCCGTCAGGGATGTGTAACCGCCTTCCTAGGAACGGGAGTTCACCATGGACGCTCGCTTGAACCTCTTCGGCAACCCGGCCGCGGCCAAGTTCTTCCGGTACATCAATTCGGCGGGCAAGGTGATCGGGGACTCGACGCTGCCGGCCGCGACGCAGGAGCTGGTGAAGATCCGAGCCAGTCAGATCAACGGCTGCGGTTTCTGCACCGACATGCACACCAAGGACGCCGCGCACGCCGGGGAGACCTCGATCCGCCTCAACCTGGTCGCGGCCTGGCGGGAGGCCAAGGTGTTCACCGATGCCGAGCGAGCGGCCCTGGAGCTGACCGAGCAGGGCACCCGCATCGCCGACGCGGCCGGTGGCGTCACGGACGAGGCCTGGGCGAACGCCGCCAAGCACTACGACGAAGACCAGCTCGCCGCCCTGGCCTGCCTCATCGCCCTCATCAACGCCTACAACCGGGTGAACGTCATCGTCCAGCAGCCCGCCGGTGACTACCAGCCCGGCCAGTTTGGATAGCCGCCGGACCCCCGGGCCGGGCCCCCTTGCCGGGCCCGGGGGCCAGCCCACCGGGCCCCTTGCCGGGCCCCACCCTCAGTCCACGCCCCTCCCCCATCAACCGGCTGACCGAAAATGCACGCACACTCCGCCGGGAATCAGCCATTCCCCGACATGATCAAGCCACTAGCTGTCCGGAAGTTATGCGCCTCCTGCGTATATCGGGCACCTTGAGGCGACCGAAAATGACTGTTACCCGGGGGAACATGTGAAACGCAGAGTGCCTGGCACAAGAACCAGCGCCGCGACGGTCGCTGCCGCGTTGGCCGTACTGGGCCTTGGTGCCCCGGCCTTCGCCGAGGACGCAGCGCCGCAGTCGGCTTCCAGCGCGTCCGAGAGCACACCCGACAGCGCGGCACTGAAGCAGACCGCGGAAGCGTACTTGCAGACGCGTGCGGAGACGGTGACCACCGCTTCGGGCCCTCGCCCCTTCCAGGCGACCGGGGCGCCCAGTGTGCTGAGTGCCGCCACAGCACCCATGGCCGCCAGACTCCGCAGCGAATTCGCCGCGTTGGCCCAGAAGGGCCAGAAGTACAAGGAAGCCGACGGCGGTTACACCAAGGCCGAAGTCGACGTCACGGTGACCGACGCGACGACGGACGGCGACACGAGCACCGTGAACATCGTCGAGGACGGCCGCCTCTACCTGCCGTTCACGCAGGAGGAGGTGGCCGCGGGAGCTCCGGAGTACGAGGAGTACTCGCTGCCCCACACCCTGAAGTTCAACCGGGCCGCCGACGGCAAGTGGCTTCTCGCCTCGGACAAGGCCCACACGAGCGGTGGCGTGGTGCCGAGCACCCAGGTCACGGAGCCGGTCGTGGTCGAGGAGGACGGCGGCGGCACGCCCGAGGAGGACGAGGGGGAGAAGGAGGGCCGCTCCACCCCGATGTCGCCGATGGTCAGCGTCACCCCCAAGGCCGCCGGCGCGCGCTACAACTACAACAAGATGGTCGCCTACGCCGACAAGCACTGGAGGAACTACAACGACGCGTTCCGCAAGTACTCCACCGACTGCACGAACTTCATCTCCCAGGTCGTGTACGCGGGCGGCTGGGACCCCAAGGGCGGCGCCCTGATCGACCGCAAGAAGAACAAGTACTGGTTCTACGGCCCGACGACGTTGTGGACCAGCTACACCTGGGCGGGCGCCGAGAACTGGTACTGGTTCGCCAAGAAGCACTCGAAGCGCACGAAGATCCTCGGCAGCATTTGGCACATGGGTATCGCGGACGTTCTGCAGGCCGACTTCAACCGCGACAACACCATCGACCACACGATGGTCGTCACCAAGCTGTACCGAGGGATCCCCTACCTCACGTATCACACCTCGAACACGCACAACAAAAGCCTGAAGAAGATCGTCGCCGACTACAGCGGCTCCTGGTGGTATGCCCACCGCACCTGAGCGGGGACGATGGCCCCGACGCAACGCCACCCAGGGAGGGGAAGTGCAGCGCAGATGGCTGCTCGGCGCCGTGGTCGCCATGACGATCACGGCCACCGGGTGCGGATCGGACGAGCCGGCCACGGCAGACGACAACGGGGCCCGGCAGGCGGTGGAGTCCTACGTGGACGCCCTCAACTCCCGCGACGCCACCGGACTGATGCGCATCGGCGGCGTCCCGGAGGATCAGCGGGCGAAGGAGGAAGCCCAGCGGATCCTCGCGAAGAAGGGCGGCCGGGATCTGAGGATCGTCGATCTGAACGTCGACTACGACTTCGGCCCGGACGTGGGCTCGGCCAAGCTGGTGGCGGAGGCCAAGGCCGGAGAGGACCTTCGGGAAACGGTGACCGTCACGCGGGAAGGCGGCGCGTGGCATGTGGCGATCTTCGCCGACCGACCGTCTGACAAGTCGTCATCGGCGACTTGACGAACCCGCTTGATGCCCGGGCCCCGACGACAACACCGTCGGGGCCCGGCCTCGTTGTGTACCCACCCAACCCACTCGACGACGGCACCCACCCCCGCACTCCCCGGCCCGACGCCACCCCACGCCGCCCCACGTGCGAGTGAACTCCACATGTCCGGCATGGAACCTTCACCCCCTGACGGCCCTCTTCTGTGGTGATCAAAGGTGATCAGAACCTGAGGACGGCAGCGCCCCGAACCGCTGCGGGGAGCGGATGGAGTGCTGCGGCATGGGAGAGAGGTCTGTTCGGCGTGTCCGAACAGCGCGGGGGCGGACGCTCTGGGGGAGGACGGTCCAGGCACGGGCCGCAGTGAGCGAGGCCGTGGAGAACGGGACCGCACAGAGCAGCGCTGCAGGGAGCACTACTCCACAGAGCAGCGCAGCACAGAGCAGGACCGTACAAAGCAGCGCCGCACAGAGCAGTACCGCACAGAGCAGTACCGCACAGAGCGGGGCGGCCCACGGCGCGGCCGCACACAACACGTCAGCGGGTGGCAGTCGGACACCCAGCGGTAGCAGTCGGCGCGCGCTCCTGTTCGGGGGAGCCGTCGCCGCGGCCGCGGCCGCCGTGGGATGCGTGCCGGCGGCCCGCATCGCCTCGCGCACCGCCGCACCCGCACCCGCGCCCGCCACCGGCAGGCCCGCCGCGCAGTCGCGGCAGGCGCTGCTGATGCAGGTGCTCGCGCACCCGGACGACGACCTGTACTTCATGAACCCGGACAGCCAGCACTCCCTCACCTCGGGGGTGCCGCTCGTCTGCGTGTACGTCACAGCGGGTGAGTCGAAGGGGAGGAACAAGTACCCCGGCAACCCTCGCCCTCGTCCCGACAAGGCCGCCTATTCCTCGGCCCGCCACCAGGGCCTCAGACAGAGCTACGCCGTGCAGCTCGGGCTGCCGATCTTCACGTCGTGGGACAAGAGCGTGGTCGAACTGGAGGGCGGCTACCGCGCCGAGGTGAACACCCTGGAGCACCGGGGCCGCCGCGTGGAGCTGGTCTACCTCAACCTCGCCATGCACACCCCTCTCGGGCACATGGGCCTGCCCACGCTGTGGCGGCGGTCCGGCATCCGGCTGCGTACGGTGGCCGCCGAAGGCTCACCGCTCCAGTCACCGCAGTCGTACGACTACGACTCCCTGATCAACGTTCTCGTCGGGCTGTTCAGGCGTTACCGCCCCACGCTGGTCCACACCCTCGACCCGGATCCGGACATCCAGGCCGGCAGCCGGGAGACCGCGATCCGCAACAGCGAGCAGGTCGGGTACTCGGACCACGCGGACCACACCGCCGTGGCCGAGTTCACCTGGGCCGCGCTGGCCCGCTGGTCCGAGGAGTCCCCGGGCGGCCCACCACCGTTCGTGGCCACCGCCTTCCGCGGCTACTACAACCACCACTGGCCCGAGAACCTCCCGCGCCAGGTGCTGCACGAGAAGGCCGAGCACCTGGTCCCCTACGGTGCCGACCCCTCGTGGCAGTGCGGCAACCCTGGCGGCTGCGGTGACTACAACGTCGGCGGGGACGCGCCCCTGCGCAGCTTCAAGAAGTGGGTCCGGTCCACGCACTACCGCTATCCGGGACCGCGAGCGGTACTCGCCGAAGGACCGGACGGCCGGCTGACCGCGTACGGCGTCCTCGGGATGCGGGCGGTGCGCTGGCGCGAGGGCGCGGGCGGCGGTTTCGGGGATCCGGTGGACCTCGGTGGAGGCCCGCTCGCGCCGGTCCTCGGCTCGGCCACACTGCAGGACGGACGGCAGTTGCTGTTCGGGCTGCGGCTGGCCTCGATCTCGGGGCGCGGCGGGCCGAACGTGCGGGAGATCGTGGTCCTGGAACAGGCCCGGCCGGACGGCGCGTTCAAGGCGTGGAGCGGACTGGGCAACCCCGAACGCCATCCGGACCGGGGCCGGCGCATCGGCGTACCGGTGGCGGTGACCGCGAAGGACGGTTCGGTCCACCTCTTCGTGCGCAACGCGGCACAGGGCATCAGCACCCGGGTGCGGGACGTGAACGGGACCTGGTCGGCCTGGCGGGACCTCGGCGGCAGCCAGATCCAGGACGGCCTCACGGCGACCGTCGGCTCGGACGGCGATGTGCACGTCTACGGGCCCGGCCGGGACACGGTCCACCACTGGACGCCGCGCGGCCCGGCCCCGCTGGACGGCCTGGCGGTTCCGGCGGACGCCGTCGCCGTCTCGGGCGAGCGCGTCTACTACCGCGCGCCCGTCTCGTCCTCCCTGATCTCCGCGTCCATCTCGCCCACTGGCGCGCAGTCGCACCCCGTGGTCTTCCCCGGCTACGGCCCGGTGTCCGCGGCGGGCGACTGTCTGCTGGGGCGGGGCCTCGACGGCCGGCTCCAGATGCTCTACGAGGGCAGGATCGTGCGCATGCCGGGTGCGGTCACGGCGGGTACGACGGTCACGGCGGGCTCGAGGGGCGCGGCGGTGAGTCTGGACGGCCCGGCACTGCGCATCACCCGCAACGGCCCGGCCGCCGTGGGTCTCGCCCCGGACGCCCGGCCATGGCTGTGGAGGCCGAAGAGCGACCGCCCCGCGGGCGGCACGGCCCGCACCGTGTAACGGCGGACGGTGCAGCGGCGGCCCTCCGGTGCAGCGGCCGTGCAGCGGCCTGGCCGTGCGGCACCGTGGGCGCCCGCGCAGGCAGTCGGGCGGGCATCGTGCGCGCCCGGGCAGGCAGTCGGGCGCGCCAACCCACACCGTGCACAGCGAAAGGGCCCGTACGACCGAAGTCGTACGGGCCCTCTCCGATGCTCGCGCTGGAGCTACCGGGTCAGTTCAAGATCACTTGGTGATCTTGGTGACCTGGCCGGCGCCCACGGTCCGGCCACCCTCACGGATGGCGAACTTCAGGCCCTCCTCCATGGCGACGGGCTGGATGAGCTCGACCTTCATCTCAGTGTTGTCGCCCGGCATGACCATCTCGGTGCCCTCGGGGAGGGTCACAACACCGGTCACGTCAGTCGTACGGAAGTAGAACTGCGGACGGTAGTTGTTGAAGAACGGCGTGTGGCGGCCACCCTCGTCCTTGGAGAGGATGTAGGCCTGCGCCTCGAACTCGGTGTGCGGGGTGACCGAGCCCGGCTTGATGATGACCTGGCCGCGCTCGACGTCCTCGCGCTTGATGCCGCGGAGCAGCAGACCGACGTTCTCACCGGCCTGGCCCTCGTCGAGCAGCTTGCGGAACATCTCGATGCCGGTGACCGTGGTGGAGGTCTTCTCCGGCTTGATGCCGATGATGTCCACGGTCTCGTTGACCTTCAGGACACCACGCTCGATACGGCCGGTGACGACCGTACCGCGACCGGTGATCGTGAAGACGTCCTCGATCGGCATCAGGAACGGCTTGTCGACGTCGCGCTCCGGCTGCGGGATGGACTCGTCGACGGCGGCCATCAGGTCCAGGACCGACTGGCCCCACTCCTTGTCGCCCTCGAGCGCCTTGAGCGCCGAGACCTTGACGACCGGAACGTCGTCGCCCGGGAACTCGTACTCGGAGAGGAGCTCACGGACCTCGAGCTCGACGAGCTCCAGGATCTCCTCGTCGTCCACCATGTCGGCCTTGTTCAGGGCGACGACGATGTACGGCACGCCGACCTGACGGGCCAGGAGCACGTGCTCCTTGGTCTGCGGCATCGGACCGTCGGTCGCGGCGACCACGAGGATCGCGCCGTCCATCTGGGCGGCACCGGTGATCATGTTCTTGATGTAGTCCGCGTGACCGGGGCAGTCGACGTGGGCGTAGTGACGGGTCTCCGTCTGGTACTCGACGTGCGCGATGGAGATGGTGATACCGCGCTGGCGCTCCTCAGGAGCCTTGTCGATCTGGTCGAAGGCCGAGGCCTCGTTCAGGTCCGGAAACGCGTCGTGCAGCACCTTGGTAATGGCGGCCGTGAGGGTCGTCTTACCGTGGTCGATGTGACCGATGGTGCCGATGTTGACGTGCGGCTTAGTCCGCTCGAACTTCGCCTTCGCCACTGGGGTCCTCCTGTGGAGTGGTTCTGTACGCCTTACTCATCGGCGCCAGGTGATCTTTGCTGGGGTGCCGGCCGCCGGGGTCGTCTCCCACGGAACCCGGGGATTAAACCCCGGCGGTCGGTGTCAAGCCTAAAGCGTCTGAACGGGGTGCGTTACTCGCCCTTGGCCTTCGCGATGATCTCCTCGGCGACGTTCCGCGGAACCTCGGCGTAGGAGTCGAACTGCATCGAGTAGCTCGCGCGACCCGACGTCTTGCTGCGGAGGTCGCCGACGTAGCCGAACATCTCCGACAGCGGAACCAGGCCCTTCACGACGCGGGCACCGGCACGCTCCTCCATGGCCTGAATCTGGCCACGGCGGGAGTTGATGTCACCGATGACCTCGCCCATGTAGTCCTCGGGCGTGGTGACCTCGACGGCCATCATGGGCTCGAGCAGCACGGGGCTGGCCTTGCGTGCGGCCTCCTTGAAGGCCTGCGAACCGGCGATCTTGAAGGCGAGCTCGGAGGAGTCGACCTCGTGGTAGCCGCCGTCGATGAGCGTCACGCGGACGCCGGTCATCTCGTAACCGGCGAGGATGCCGAACTGCATGGCCTCCTGCGCACCGGCGTCGACCGAAGGGATGTACTCCTTCGGGATACGGCCACCGGTCACCTTGTTCACGAACTCGTACGAGGCGTCGCCGCCCTCGATCGGCTCGATCGCGATCTGCACCTTGGCGAACTGACCGGTACCACCGGTCTGCTTCTTGTGCGTGTAGTCGACCCGCTCGACGGCCTTGCGGATCGTCTCGCGGTAGGCGACCTGCGGCTTGCCGACGTTGGCCTCGACCTTGAATTCACGGCGCATACGGTCGACCAGCACCTCGAGGTGCAGCTCGCCCATACCGCCGATGATGGTCTGGCCGGTCTCCTCGTCCGAGTGGACCTGGAAGGAGGGGTCCTCCTCCGCGAGCCGCTGGATGGCGACACCCAGCTTCTCCTGGTCACCCTTGGACTTGGGCTCGATGGCGACCTGGATGACCGGCGCCGGGAAGTCCATGGACTCCAGGATCACCGGGTTCTTGTCGTCGGCCAGCGTCTCACCGGTGGTGGTCTGCTTCAGGCCCATCACGGCGACGATGTCGCCGGCGCCCACCGAGTCGATCTCCTCACGCTTGTTGGCGTGCATGCGGTAGATCTTGCCGATGCGCTCCTTCTTGCCCTTGACGGAGTTCAGCACGGCGGTGCCGGACTCCAGGCGGCCCGAGTAGACCCGGACGAAGGTGAGCTTGCCAAGGTGCGGGTCGCTCATGATCTTGAACGCGAGGGCGGACAGCGGCTCGTCGTCCGACGGCTTGCGCCTGACGACCTCCTCCGGGTCGTTGACGGCGTGGCCCTCGATGGCCTCGACGTCAAGCGGGGTGGGGAGGTAGCGCACGACCGCGTCGAGCAGGGGCTGGACGCCCTTGTTCTTGAACGCGGTACCGCAGAACACCGGGGTGACCGTGGTGTCCGAGGACTTGCCGGACGCGATGGTGATACGACGGATCGCGGCGTACAGCTGCTCCTCGGAGGGCTCCTCGCCCTCCAGGTACAGCTCCATGATCTCTTCGTCGTTCTCCGCGACCGCCTCGACGAGCTTGTTGTGCCACTCCTCGGCGGCCTCGGCGTGCGTGGCCGGGATGTCGACGACGTCGTACATCTCGCCCTTCGCCGCCTCCGCGGACCACACGAGCGCCTTCATGCGGACCAGGTCCACAACGCCCTTGAAGTCGGCCTCGGCACCGATCGGCAGCTGCATGACGAGCGGCTGGGCACCCAGACGGTCGCTGATCATGTCGACGCAGCGGTGGAACTCCGCGCCGGTACGGTCCAGCTTGTTGACGAAGCAGATGCGGGGCACGCCGTAGCGGTCGGCCTGACGCCACACCGTCTCGGACTGCGGCTCGACACCGGCGACACCGTCGAACACCGTCACGGCACCGTCGAGCACGCGCAGCGAGCGCTCAACCTCGACGGTGAAGTCGACGTGGCCCGGGGTGTCGATGATGTTGATGGTGTGGTCGACGCCTTCGAGGGGCCAGTGACAGGTGGTGGCAGCAGACGTGATCGTGATACCACGCTCCTGCTCCTGCTCCATCCAGTCCATGGTGGCAGCGCCGTCGTGGACCTCACCGATCTTGTAAGACACACCGGTGTAGAACAGGATCCGCTCGGTGGTGGTCGTCTTGCCCGCGTCGATGTGGGCCATGATCCCGATGTTGCGGACCTTGGCCAGGTCAAGTGAAGTGGTAGCCATAAGGCTTTCGTCTTCTCTCGGTTCTCGATGGGGAAGCGACTACCAGCGGTAGTGCGCGAAGGCCTTGTTGGACTCGGCCATCTTGTGGGTGTCCTCGCGCTTCTTCACAGCGGCACCGAGGCCGTTGGACGCGTCGAGGAGCTCGTTCAGCAGACGCTCGGTCATGGTCTTCTCGCGACGGGCGCGGGAGTAACCGACCAGCCAGCGCAGCGCCAGGGTGTTGGCACGGCCGGGCTTGACCTCGACCGGGACCTGGTAGGTGGCGCCACCGACACGGCGGGACTTGACCTCGAGGGTCGGCTTGATGTTCTCGAGAGCGCGCTTGAGGGTGATGACCGGGTCGCTGCCGGTCTTGTCGCGCAGACCCTCCATGGCGCCGTAGACGATGCGCTCGGCGGTGGAACGCTTGCCGTTCAGCAGCACCTTGTTGATCAGGGAGGTCACCAGAGGAGAACCGTAGACCGGGTCGATGATGACCGGGCGCTTCGGGGCGGGGCCCTTACGAGGCATTCTTACTTCTCCTTCTTGGCGCCGTAACGGCTGCGAGCCTGCTTGCGGTTCTTGACACCCTGGGTGTCGAGCGAGCCGCGGATGATCTTGTAGCGAACACCCGGCAGGTCCTTCACACGGCCGCCGCGCACGAGCACGATGGAGTGCTCCTGCAGGTTGTGTCCCTCACCCGGAATGTAGGCAGTGACCTCGATCCCGCTGGTCAGACGCACACGCGCGACCTTACGCAGGGCCGAGTTCGGCTTCTTCGGGGTGGTCGTGAACACACGCGTGCAGACGCCACGACGCTGGGGCGAACCCTCGAGTGCGGGCGTCTTGTTCTTCTCGACCTTGTCCTGCCGGCCCTTGCGGACCAGCTGCTGGATCGTAGGCACTACTTCTCCGGTTTCTGTGTGCCGATTGGTACAGCTAACCTGGAACGTCGCCGACCCACGCGGTCGGGTGTGTCGAATACTGCAGATTCCCGCCGCAAGGCGAAAAGGGCGCAGATTACGGCGGCCGGTGACGACCCTCCATGCGGTCTGAAGGCACGCACGAGGGCCAGGGCACACCCCAGGCACAAGGTCTGAGCGTACCTAGCTCATTCGCTGCGGTCAAAACAAATGGACCTCGACCGCATCGATGTGCGGCGCATGTCAAGTACATACACGGTCCGCGATCTTGGAATCGGCGGTCCGCGCAGCACATCGAGGCATTTCGCCGTCTCCACAGCGCCCCTTCCCGGTCGTCACTTGCTCGCGATCGACACCGTCATCAACAGCAGCAGCAGGAGCGCCCAGCCGGCGATGGACAGCCAGCCGAGGACCAGGCCGGTCACCGCCAGACCGTCGCCGCGTTCCCCGGTGCGGCGGATCTCGGAGCGCGCGGTATGCCCGAGGACGACCGCGGGGATGCCGGTCAGCCCGGCGGTAGCCAGACACAGCGCACCGCAGACCGCGGACCCGAGCGCCTTCTCGTTCGTCTTCGGCACAGCGGCCACGGGCAGGAACGTCCGCGGCACGTGCGGCACATACGGGGCCGCCGCCGGCAGCGGCACGGGCCCCTGGGGCAGGTCGGCGACGAGGAGGCCCAGTTCGCCCACCGTCCGCGCCTCGTACGCCCGCGCGACCCGCTTCTCGAGTTCGTCCTGCAACAGACGCCCTTCACTGAAGCCCGCTCTGAGCACGTCCACGGCCCTCTCCCGGTCGGCGTGCGAAGCGAGCATGGACGCGCCGCTCTGCCACGACTGAGGGACGCTGTGCCCCTGCCACGGCTGGGGCTGGGGAACGCTCTGCCCTTGCCAGGGCTGCCAGGGCGACGGTTGCGACACGGGAACCCCTCCCCGAACGGTGGTGCCTTCATCATGCTCCAACGCCGCATTTCCGGCACCGGTTCCCGCGCTGTTCCCGGTCGGCTCTTTCTGTCCCGTTTTCCCGGCCTGTTCCTCCCGGTCCGGACGCATTCTCCCCGGCCTCTTCCTCGCCGGCTCCGGACGCATTCTGCCCGGCCTGTTCCTGGCCCGTTCCTGGCCGTTCCTGGCCCGTTCCTGGCCGTTCCTGGCCCGTTCCTGGCCGGTCCCAGCGCGGTTCCCGGCCCGCCCCTGCGCGTTCCTGGCCGTTCCCGGGCCTGGTTCTTCCCGGCCCGCTCCCGGCCCGCTCTCCCGACCCGCCCTGACCCGTTCCTAGCCATTCCTGGCGCGGTTTCCCCGCCCGCTGCCGGCCCGCTCCAGACGGGTCTTCCCAGCCCGCTCCGGACCGTCGCTGCCCCGTTCCCCCGCCCCGCAACGCCGACGGGCGGCCACCCCGTGCAGGGTGACCGCCCGTCAACTCAAGCTGCTCGCTTACTGGTTGTACGGACCGTAGTCGTAGTCCTCCAGCGGCACGGCCTGACCGGAGCCCGTGCCGAACGGCGAGTAGTCGATGTCGTCGTAGCCGACGGCCGAGTACATCGCGGCCTTGGCCTCCTCGGTCGGCTCGACCCGGATGTTGCGGTAGCGGGACAGGCCCGTACCGGCCGGGATGAGCTTACCGATGATGACGTTCTCCTTGAGGCCGATCAGGGAGTCGGACTTGGCGTTGATCGCCGCGTCCGTGAGGACCCTGGTCGTCTCCTGGAAGGACGCCGCCGACAGCCACGACTCGGTCGCCAGCGAAGCCTTGGTGATACCCATCAGCTGCGGACGGCCGGAGGCCGGGTGGCCGCCTTCCTGGACCACACGACGGTTCTCGGTCTCGAACTTCGAGCGCTCCACGAGCTCACCGGGCAGCAGCTCGGCGTCGCCGGACTCGATGATCGTCACACGGCGCAGCATCTGCCGGATGATGATCTCGATGTGCTTGTCGTGGATCGACACACCCTGCGAGTTGTAGACCTTCTGCACCTCGCCGACCAGGTGGACCTGGACGGCCCGCTGACCGAGGATGCGCAGCACGTCGTGCGGGTTGGTGGCACCCACGGTGAGCTTCTGGCCCACCTCGACGTGGTCGCCCTCGCCCACCAGCAGACGGGCACGCTTCGAGATCGGGTACGCCGTCTCGTCGCTGCCGTCGTCCGGGGTGACGACGATCTTCTTGGTCTTCTCGGTCTCCTCGATCCGCACCCGGCCGGAGGCCTCGGAGATCGGGGCGACACCCTTCGGGGTACGGGCCTCGAAGAGCTCGACGACACGCGGCAGACCCTGGGTGATGTCGTCACCGGCCACACCACCGGTGTGGAAGGTACGCATCGTCAGCTGGGTGCCGGGCTCACCGATGGACTGGGCGGCGATGATGCCGACCGCCTCACCGATGTCGACCAGCTTGCCGGTGGCCAGCGAGCGGCCGTAGCACATGGCGCAGGTGCCGACGGCGGACTCGCAGGTCAGGACCGAGCGGGTCTTGACCCCCTCGACACCGTGCCGGACCAGCTCTTCGATGAGCACGTCGCCGAGGTCGGTACCGGCCGGGGCCAGCACCCTTCCGTCGACCACGATGTCCTCGGCGAGGCAGCGCGCGTACACGGACGTCTCGACGTTCTCCGCCTTGCGCAGCACGCCGTCCGCGCCGCGCTCCGCGATGTGGAGCTTGAGGCCGCGGTCGGTGCCGCAGTCCTCCTCGCGGATGATGACGTCCTGGGACACGTCGACCAGACGACGGGTGAGGTAACCCGAGTCGGCGGTACGCAGAGCGGTGTCCGCCAGACCCTTACGGGCACCGTGCGTGGAGATGAAGTACTCCAGCACGGACAGACCCTCACGGAACGAGGCCTTGATGGGCCGCGGGATCGTCTCGTTCTTCGCGTTCGACACCAGACCACGCATACCGGCGATCTGACGCATCTGCATCATGTTCCCTCGGGCGCCCGAGTTCACCATCATGAAGATCGGGTTGGTCTTCGGGAAGTTGTCGTTCATCGCCTCGGCGACCTCGTTGGTCGCCTTGGTCCAGATCGCGATGAGCTCCTGCGTGCGCTCGTCCTTGGTGATCAGACCGCGCTCGTACTGCTTCTGGACCTTCTCGTCCTGCGCCTCGTACCCGCGGACGATCTCCTTCTTCGCCTCGGGAACGACGACGTCGGAGATGGCGACGGTGACGCCGGAACGCGTGGCCCAGTAGAAGCCGGCCGCCTTCAGGTTGTCGAGCGTCGCCGCCACGATGACCTTCGGGTAGCGCTCGGCGAGGTCGTTGACGATCTCGGAGAGCTGCTTCTTGCCGACCTCGTAGTCGACGAACGGGTAGTCCTCGGGCAGCAGCTCGTTGAAGAGCGCGCGGCCCAGGGTCGTCCGCAGTCGGAAGGAGTCACCCTGCTGCCACTCGGGCTCGCCCTCTTCCTGCGCCGGCGGGGTCCAGCCACGCGGCGGGATGGTGCCCACCGGGAAGCGGACGTCCACCCGCGACTGCAGCGAGAGCTCACCGGCGTCGAACGCCATGATCGCCTCGGCCACGGACGAGAAGGAGCGCTCCTCACCCTTGACCTCGCGCATCTCGCCGTCGGTGGTGAGGAAGAACAGACCGAGGACCATGTCCTGGGTCGGCATCGTCACCGGACGGCCGTCGGCGGGCTTGAGGATGTTGTTCGAGGACAGCATCAGGATGCGGGCCTCTGCCTGCGCCTCCGCGGACAGCGGCAGGTGCACGGCCATCTGGTCACCGTCGAAGTCCGCGTTGAACGCGGTGCAGACGAGCGGGTGGATCTGGATGGCCTTGCCCTCGACCAGCTGCGGCTCGAAGGCCTGGATGCCGAGGCGGTGCAGGGTGGGCGCACGGTTCAGCAGCACCGGGTGCTCGGCGATGACCTCTTCGAGGACGTCGTACACCACGGTGCGGCCGCGCTCGACCATCCGCTTGGCCGACTTGATGTTCTGCGCGTGGTTCAGGTCCACCAGGCGCTTCATCACGAACGGCTTGAACAGCTCCAGCGCCATCGCCTTCGGCAGACCGCACTGGTGCAGCTTCAGCTGCGGACCGACGACGATCACGGAACGCGCGGAGTAGTCCACGCGCTTGCCGAGCAGGTTCTGACGGAAACGACCCTGCTTGCCCTTCAGCATGTCGCTGAGGGACTTCAGCGGACGGTTACCGGGACCGGTCACCGGACGACCGCGCCGGCCGTTGTCGAAGAGGGCGTCAACAGCCTCCTGAAGCATGCGCTTCTCGTTGTTGACGATGATCTCCGGGGCACCGAGGTCCAGGAGCCTCTTCAGACGGTTGTTCCGGTTGATCACACGGCGGTACAGGTCGTTCAGGTCGGAGGTCGCGAAGCGGCCACCGTCCAGCTGCACCATCGGACGCAGGTCCGGCGGGATGACCGGCACGCAGTCGAGGACCATGCCCTTGGGGCTGTTGGACGTCTGCAGGAAGGCAGACACGACCTTGAGCCGCTTCAGGGCACGGGTCTTCTTCTGGCCCTTGCCGGTACGGATGATCTCGCGGAGACGCTCGGCCTCCTCCTCGAGGTCGAAGGACTCCAGGCGCTTCTGCAGCGCCGCGGCACCCATCGAGCCGTCGAAGTAGGTGCCGAAGCGGTCGCGCAGCTCGCGGTAGAGCAGCTCGTCGCCCTCGAGGTCCTGGACCTTGAGGTTCTTGAACCGGGTCCACACCTCCTCGAGGCGGTCCAGCTCGCGCTGGGACCGGTCGCGCAGCTGCTTCATCTCGCGCTCGGCGCCCTCGCGGACCTTGCGGCGGACGTCGGACTTGGCGCCCTCGGCCTCCAGCTCGGCCAGGTCGGACTCGAGCTTCTTGGCGCGGGCCTCAAGGTCGGCGTCCCGGCGGTTCTCGACCTGCTGCCGCTCGACGGAGACGTGCGCCTCCAGGGAGGGCAGGTCGCGGGTACGGCGCTCCTCGTCCACGTACGTGATCATGTACGCGGCGAAGTAGATGACCTTCTCCAGGTCCTTCGGGGCGAGGTCGAGCAGGTAGCCCAGCCGCGACGGAACGCCCTTGAAGTACCAGATGTGCGTGACGGGGGCGGCCAGTTCGATGTGGCCCATCCGCTCACGGCGCACCTTGGCGCGAGTGACCTCGACACCGCAGCGCTCACAGATGATGCCCTTGAACCGGACGCGCTTGTACTTGCCGCAGTAGCACTCCCAGTCCCGGGTCGGACCGAAGATCTTCTCGCAGAAGAGTCCGTCCTTTTCGGGCTTCAGGGTGCGGTAGTTGATGGTCTCGGGCTTCTTGACCTCGCCGTGGCTCCACTGTCGGATG
The DNA here is from genome assembly GCF_004023625.1 of Streptomyces cavernae. Lineage (GTDB taxonomy): Bacteria > Actinomycetota > Actinomycetes > Streptomycetales > Streptomycetaceae > Streptomyces > Streptomyces cavernae. Next base: position 238,912 of record NZ_RPDJ01000016.1, read on the forward strand.
TCGTCAGCGGTGGCCAGGCCGATCCGGAGCTCGTCGAAGAAGTTGACGTCGAGCACTATGCGTCAATCCCTCTCAGGGTTGTAAGTCTGTGGTCTGAATCGGGGGTCCCGGGGACGGAGGAACCCTGGGTGGGCTCCTCCGGATCTCCCGTCAGACCTCTTCGACGCTGCTCGGCTCGCGCCGGGACAGGTCGATGCCGAGCTCCTCCGCAGCGCGGAAGACGTCCTCGTCGGTGTCGCGCATCTCGATGGACATGCCGTCCGAGGACAGCACCTCCACGTTGAGGCACAGGGACTGCATCTCCTTGATGAGCACCTTGAAGGACTCGGGGATGCCGGGCTCGGGGATGTTCTCGCCCTTGACGATGGCCTCGTAGACCTTCACGCGGCCGGTGACGTCGTCGGACTTGATGGTCAGCAGCTCCTGGAGGGCGTACGCGGCGCCGTAGGCCTCGAGGGCCCACACCTCCATCTCGCCGAACCGCTGGCCACCGAACTGAGCCTTACCACCCAGCGGCTGCTGGGTGATCATCGAGTACGGACCGGTCGAGCGGGCGTGCAGCTTGTCGTCGACCAGGTGGTGCAGCTTGAGGATGTACATGTACCCGACCGAGATCGGGTCCGGGAACGGCTCACCGGAGCGGCCGTCGAACAGCCTCGCCTTGCCGGACGGGAGGACCATGCGGTCGCCGTCGCGGTTGGGGATGGTGTGCTCCAGCAGACCGGCCAGCTCGTCCTCGCGGGCGCCGTCGAAGACCGGGGTGGCGACGTTGGTGCGCGGCGGCACCTGGTCGGCCTCGATGGCCTGCAGTCGCTGTGCCCATTCCTCGCCGAGGCCGGAGACGTCCCAGCCCTGGCTGGCGAGCCAGCCGAGGTGGATCTCCAGGACCTGTCCCGGGTTCATTCGGGACGGGACCCCGAGCGGGTTGAGGATGATGTCGACCGGGGTGCCGTCCTCGAGGAACGGCATGTCCTCGATCGGCAGGATCTTGGAGATGACGCCCTTGTTGCCGTGGCGGCCGGCAAGCTTGTCACCGTCGGTGATCTTGCGCTTCTGCGCGACGTACACGCGCACCAGCTGGTTCACACCGGGCGGAAGCTCGTCGCCCTCCTCGCGGTCGAAGACGCGGACGCCGATGACCTTGCCGGTCTCGCCGTGCGGCACCTTCAGCGAGGTGTCACGGACCTCACGGGCCTTCTCGCCGAAGATCGCGCGCAGCAGGCGCTCCTCGGGGGTCAGCTCGGTCTCACCCTTGGGGGTCACCTTGCCGACGAGGATGTCACCGGCGATGACCTCGGCGCCGATGCGGATGATGCCGCGCTCGTCGAGGTCGGCGAGGACTTCCTCGGAGACGTTCGGGATGTCCCGGGTGATCTCCTCGGGGCCGAGCTTGGTGTCACGGGCGTCGACCTCGTGCTCCTCGATGTGGATCGAGGAGAGGACGTCGTCCTGCACGAGGCGCTGCGACAGGATGATCGCGTCCTCGTAGTTGTGACCCTCCCACGGCATGAACGCCACGAGCAGGTTCTTGCCGAGCGCCATCTCACCCTGCTCGGTGGCCGGACCGTCGGCGAGGACCTGGCCCTCGACGACCCGGGCGCCCTCGTCCACGATCACCTTCTGGTTGACCGAGGTGCCCTGGTTGGAGCGCGAGAACTTGGCCACCCGGTAGGTGGTGTAGGTGCCGTCGTCGTTGGCGACGGTGATGTAGTCGGCCGAGACCTCCTGGACCACACCCGACTTCTCGGCCTTGATGACGTCACCGGCGTCGACGGCGCAGCGGTATTCCATGCCGGTGCCGACGAGCGGGGACTCGGCGGTGATCAGCGGCACGGCCTGGCGCATCATGTTGGCGCCCATGAGGGCACGGTTGGCGTCGTCGTGCTCGAGGAAGGGGATCATGGCGGTCGCGACCGACACCATCTGGCGCGGGGAGACGTCCATGTAGTCCACGTCGTCGGGCGCGACGTAGTCGACCTCACCGCCACGGCGGCGGACCAGCACGCGGGCCTCGGCGAACCGGAGTTCGTCGTTCAGCGGCGCGTTGGCCTGGGCGATGACGAAGCGGTCCTCCTCGTCGGCGGTCAGGTAGTCCACCTCGTCGGTGACCTGGCCCTCGACGACCTTGCGGTACGGCGTCTCGACGAAACCGAACGCGTTGACCCGGCCGTAGGAGGCCAGTGAACCGATGAGACCGATGTTCGGACCTTCGGGGGTCTCGATCGGGCACATGCGGCCGTAGTGCGACGGGTGCACGTCACGGACCTCGAAGCCGGCCCGCTCACGGGACAGACCACCCGGACCGAGCGCGGACAGACGCCGCTTGTGCGTCAGACCGGACAGCGGGTTGTTCTGGTCCATGAACTGCGACAGCTGGCTGGTGCCGAAGAACTCCTTGATGGAGGCGACGACCGGCCGGATGTTGATCAGGGTCTGCGGCGTGATCGCCTCGACGTCCTGGGTGGTCATGCGCTCGCGGACGACGCGCTCCATACGCGCCAGACCCGTGCGGACCTGGTTCTGGATGAGCTCGCCGACGTTGCGCAGACGACGGTTGCCGAAGTGGTCGATGTCGTCGGTCTCGACGACGATCTGGCTGCCGTTGTCGCCGACCGTCTCGGTCTCGCCCGCGTGCAGCTTCACCAGGTACTTGATCGTCGAGATGATGTCCTCGACGGTCAGGATGCCCGCGTCGAGCGGGGCGTCCGCACCCAGCTTCTTGTTGACCTTGTAGCGGCCGACCTTGGCGAGGTCGTAGCGCTTGGGGTTGAAGTAGAGGTTCTCGAGCAGCGTCTGCGCGGCCTCACGGGTGGGAGGCTCGCCCGGGCGCAGCTTGCGGTAGATGTCGAGCAGCGCGTCGTCCTGGCCCTGGGTGTGGTCCTTCTCCAGGGTGGCGCGCATGGACTCGTAGTCGCCGAACTCCTCGAGGATCTGCTCGGTGGTCCAGCCGAGCGCCTTCAGGAGTACGGTCACGGACTGCTTGCGCTTGCGGTCGATGCGGACACCGACCATGTCGCGCTTGTCGATCTCCATCTCCAGCCAGGCACCCCGGGACGGGATGATCTTGGCGGAGAAGATGTCCTTGTCGGACGTCTTGTCGATCGAGGAGTCGAAGTACACGCCCGGCGAGCGGACCAGCTGGGAGACCACGACACGCTCGGTGCCGTTGATGACGAAGGTGCCCTTGTTCGTCATGAGCGGGAAGTCGCCCATGAAGACGGTCTGGGACTTGATCTCGCCGGTCTCGTTGTTGGTGAACTCGGCCGTGACGAACAGGGGCGCGGCGTAGGTGAAGTCGCGCTCCTTGCACTCGTCGATGGAGTTCTTCGGCGGCTCGAAGCGGTGGTCGCGGAACGTCAGCGACATCGACCCGGAGAAGTCCTCGATCGGGGAGATCTCCTCGAAGATCTCCTCGAGACCGGACTTGGTGGGGACGTCCTGACCGGAATCCAGAGCCTCCTCGACACGAGCCTTCCACGCGTCGTTGCCGAGCAGCCAGTCGAAGCTCTCGGTTTGCAGCGCAAGAAGGTTCGGAACCTCGAGGGGCTCCTTGATCTTTGCAAAGGAGATGCGCAGCGGGGCGGTGCTGGCGCCGTTGTTCGTATTCGCGTTCGAGGCAGTGCGCGAGGCGGCCAAGAGGGGGTCCTTCCGAGGGCTCGGACTCACTACGCGCGTACCGGTCCCCCTACCGGACACAGAGACAGAACTCCCAGGTCAGGAACAGTTCAGTCGTCGGTGTTCGATCGAGGGCATGCTCCTGGTGACGGGCAGGAGGCAGCTAACAGGCAGCGCAAAGGGTCAGTGTAGCCACTCGGCCCACTGATGTCCAGTGCGGGTTTGCGGACCCTCGGAAACCCTCGTTGTTCCTCAACACCTGCGGCAAGCCACGCCCTCAATGCACATCGATGCTTCCCTCTTCGTCGCCGATCCATGCCTCGGATCCGGATCGTTGTGACGACGCGTCCTGAGAATTGCGCGCTGCGTGCAGTTCGTCAAGGCCCCCCAAGCCCGAACAAGGTGCTGCGATCGTCACTGACATCGTCACTTGCAGCCCGTCACTGAAGGTGGTCCGGAGGCACGACGAAGATCACCATACTCGCCGGATCCGACAGTGCAAGGCGGCCGTCCATCGACGCCCCGGAACGCCGAAAGGCGACCACCCAGTTGGGTGATCGCCCTTCAGTGCCTTCGCGTTACAGCCCTGCGGGGGACTGTGACATTCGGCTCTACGGGAGAGCCGTACGCGTCCCGGTCACAGGACCGCTCTCACGAAGAGAGTCGGGTCACTTGACCTCGACGGAGGCGCCGGCGCCCTTGAGGGCCTCGGCGGCCTTCTCCGCGGCGTCCTTGGCGACCTTCTCGAGAACGGGCTTCGGGGCGCCGTCCACGAGGTCCTTGGCCTCCTTCAGACCCAGCGAGGTCAGCTCACGCACGACCTTGATGACCTGGATCTTCTTGTCGCCGGCACCGGTGAGGACGACGTCGAACTCGTCCTTCTCCTCCTCGGCCTCGGCGGCCGGGGCGCCGGGGACACCGGCGGCGGCAACGGCGACCGGGGCGGCGGCGGTGACGTCGAACTTCTCCTCGAAGGCCTTAACGAACTCGGCGAGCTCGATGAGGGTGAGGTTCTCGAACTGCGCGAGCAGTTCGTCCTGGGACAGCTTCGTCGCCATGTTGGCGTCCTTCCACTAATTCGGCTGGTGCCGTGTGTACATGTCGGCGGGCGTACGTCTGGCCCGCTTGTCGACCGTCGCCTCAGGCAGACCTGGGGCTCGGGTCAATGTGCGAGCCGAGTTACTCGGCACCGCCCTGCTCGGCCTGCTTCTCGCGAAGAGCGTCCACGGTGCGGACGAGCTTCGAGGGCAGGGCCTGGAAGACCGCGGCAGCCTGGGACTGCTTGGCCTTCAGGGCACCCGCCAGCTTGGCGAGCAGAACCTCGCGGGACTCGAGGTCCGCAAGCTTCTTGATGTCGTCGGCGGACAGGCCCTTACCGTCAAGGACACCGCCCTTGATGACGAGCGCGGGGTTGTCCTTGGCGAAGTCACGCAGACCCTTCGCCGCCTCGACCGGGTCACCGGTGACGAAGGCGACGGCCGTCGAGCCACTGAGGTGCTCGTCCAGCACGGAGATCCCGGCCTCCTGGGCCGCGATCTTGGTGAGCGTGTTCTTCACCACTCGGTACTGCGCGTTCTCGCCGAGAGAACGGCGGAGCTGCTTGAGCTGCGCCACGCTCAGTCCGGTGTATGAAGTCACAACAGCCGCGTTGGAGTCACGGAGCTTCTCCGTGATCTCCGCAACAGCTGCGACCTTGTCGGACGTCGCCATGAGCCTCGGCCTCCTTCCGGGTGATGAGGACCGCTCGGGAAGGGGCCGGCACAAACACGAACGCCCCGGGCGCAGGCGCACGGGGCGGTCTCGACCGGATCACGTCGCATGAGCCGTACTCACACCCGAACAAAACTCGTTCAAGCGAACCGCACGGCATGTACGGAACCCGGGAGGCTTCTCCACGATCACCTGCGCGGGTCGTCCGCGGCTAGCGGATCCTTCGGCTGCCGTACCGGTGAGGGCACAGCAACGACCAGCGGTCTTTGGCTTCTGTGGAAGAGTACGGGACCGGATCGCCGTCAAGCAAATCCGCTCCCGCGGCCCGTCTCAGCCGTCGAGCTCCTTCATCATCTCGGCGAGATCCATCGTGTCCTTGGCCGGCGGGGCCTGGATGCTCACCGGCTCGTTGACGCCGAGGAACGTGATGGTCATGTCGAGCGGGCCCTTGTCGGCCTGGCCCTTCAGACGGAACCGCTTGGTGCGGTCGTCGCCGTCGACCCACATGTCCATGGTGAGCGTCTCGACGCCCATCTTCTCGTACTGGTCGATGGTCTTCTCGCGGCCCTCACGGGTCGCCTTGTCCTCGTCCTTCAGCTTCTCGCGCCACTCGTCGAGGGTGACCGTCCCCGTGTAGCGAGTGGTCTTCACTCCGTCGACGGTCTCGGTGCCGACCTTCTTCACGTCGTCGGAGCCGGTGAGCATGGTGGACTCCTGGGCCGGATTCTTGTCGGCCTGTCCGAGCCGCGTCGACGGGGCGCCCTTCAGCGCGCCCTTCCCGAGCGCGGACAGGTCGAACTTCATCCAGCTCTTGCCGCCCATCTCCTTCGCCGTGACTCCCCCGCCGATGTACATCGCCTTGTCGATGAACCGGATCTCGGCCTTGTTGTCCTTGGTCTGGTCGAGCGCGGTCATCTTCATGCTCATGGCCAGGGTCGGCTTCAACCGCATCTGCGCCTCGGCCTCGACCCGCCCCTCCTCCGGAACCCGCCCGGTCATCCGGTACCGCAAGGAGGTGATGTCCTCGGACTTCTCGGCGGCCTTCGCCACGGCCGCCGCGGGGGTCATCCGCGGCGACTCCTCCCCCGTCGAACAGGCGACGGCACCACCCGCGAGGACCGCGACGGCCAGCACAGCGCCGGCCGCCCGCGGACGCCTGTCGGCAGGCACGGAAGCACGCACGGCACGCACGGAAGCAGGCATGGAAAAACTCAAGATTCCCCCCATAAAAATCCCCCATGGAACAACTGCCCGGGTCATGGGCAGGGCTGCGAGCCTAACCCAGCGGGGCTCACGAGGCAGTTGATTTCCCGGGTGGTGGAGGTGACGGGGAAAAGGGACGAGCCCCGCACCGGGAAAGGTGCGGGGCTCGTCCGGGAATCGCGTACGCGACGCGACTGCCGAGGCTGAGCGGACGGACGGCTCAGACGGCAGCCGGGTCCTCCTCGACGAGGAGGTTGCGGGTGCGGTTCGGGTCGACAGGAATGCCGGGGCCCATCGTGGTGCTGACGGCGGCCTTCTTGATGTACCGGCCCTTCGCGGCGGACGGCTTCAGACGGAGGATCTCCTCCAGCGCCGCGCCGTAGTTCTCCACCAACTTGCTGTCGTCGAACGACGTCTTGCCGATGATGAAGTGCAGGTTCGAGTGCTTGTCGACGCGGAACTCGATCTTGCCGCCCTTGATCTCGGTGACGGCCTTGGCGACGTCCGGGGTCACGGTGCCGGTCTTGGGGTTCGGCATGAGACCACGGGGACCGAGCACGCGACCGAGGCGGCCGACCTTGCCCATGAGGTCCGGGGTGGCGACGACGGCGTCGAAGTCCAGACGGCCCTTCGACACCTCGTCGATGAGTTCGTCGGCGCCGACGATGTCGGCGCCAGCGGCACGAGCGGCCTCGGCACGGTCGCCGGTCGCGAAGACCAGGACCCGGGCGGTCTTACCGGTGCCGTGCGGAAGGTTCACGGTGCCACGGACCATCTGGTCGGCCTTGCGCGGGTCGACACCCAGACGGAAGGCGACCTCGACGGTGCCGTCGAACTTGGTCGTGGAGGTCTCCTTGGCGAGACGGACGGCCTCGAGCGGGGCGTACAGCTTCTCCCGGTCGACCTTGGCGTCCGCAGCGCGGAGAGCCTTGCTGCGCTTGCTCACTGCTAGCTCCTGAAATGTTGAAAGGAGTCGTGGTACGGGCCGAGCAGGCCCTGCCACGGTGGTTCATCAGCCACGAGGGCTACGGGTGCGGGAGTCAGCCCTCGATGGTGACGCCCATGGAACGCGCGGTACCGGCGATGATCTTCGCCGCGGCGTCCAGGTCGTTGGCGTTGAGGTCTTCCATCTTGGTCTGGGCGATCTCGCGGACCTGCGCCTCGGTGATCTTGGCGACCTTGGTCTTGTGCGGCTCGCCCGAGCCCTTCTCGACACCCGCGGCCTTGAGGATCATCTTGGCGGCCGGCGGAGTCTTGGTCACGAAGGTGAAGGAGCGGTCCTCGTAGACCGTGATCTCCACCGGGATGACCCAGCCACGCTGCGACTCGGTCGCCGCGTTGTAGGCCTTGCAGAACTCCATGATGTTGACGCCGTGCTGACCCAGCGCCGGGCCGACCGGCGGAGCCGGGTTGGCGGCACCGGCCTGGATCTGGAGCTTGATGAGCCCCGTGACCTTCTTCTTCTTGGGAGGCATGCTCTCTCCGGGTCCTTAGTGAGAGTGGTCCGCCTCCATCGACATGTGTGATCACCCGCGACCGGTGAGGGTCCGGATCAGCCGGATGGAGGCATACCGCACAACGATAACGGGTACTGATCCCGGGCCCAAACCGAGCAGGTCAGGATTGATGGACGCACCACGACCGCCCACCCCGTGTTGCAGGCGTCCGGTACCGGAAAACCCTGCCGGTGGCGGCCCCGGCACTGCGGCATCCGTTGACGCAGGGCCACCGCGCCGGGCAGGTCCGGGGCGTTCATCAAGCCGGAGCGAGGCCTGGGACCCGCGGGCCCGGCCCGCCGACCGGGATGGACTGCCGTACGCAGCCATCCCGGAGCCTTTGCCCGTCAGTCCGGGCACCAGCACGGCGGCCAGGAACAGCGGTACGGCGACGGCCACACCGTCATGGGGCCCCGCAGGCGACCGCCACACCGTCGCTGGGCCGCATCAGGGTGACCACGGCCAGGCCCGCCACCACCACCCGGCCCACTGCGCGCCGCCTCCGCTCGATGAAACAGCCCGCCGCGGCGGGTGCCACCCGTCGCGGTGCAGTGGTTCGGCATCGCCGAGTCGGCACCCAGGAGACGGCCACGCCGCATGAGCAACGCCCCCACCGGCGGGAAACCCGCTGGTGGGGGCGTCTTCAGCTCGTGATCAGGCTCAGTTCTTCTGGATCTGGTCGAAGCTCAGCTCGACCGGCGTCTCGCGGCCGAAGATCTCGACGAGACCCTTGACCTTCTTGGAGTCGGGGTTGATCTCGTTGATGGTCGCCTGCAGCGTGGCGAACGGGCCGTCGGTGACGGTGACCGAGTCGCCGACCTCGAAGTCCAGCACCTGGACCTCGACCTTGCGCTGCGGAGCGGGCTTGCCCTCGGCCTCGGCGGCCTCGCGCGCGGCCTTCTCCTCGGCCTCCGGGGCGAGCATCTTGACGATCTCGTCCAGGGTCAGCGGGTACGGGTCGTAGGCGTTGCCCACGAAGCCGGTGACACCGGGAGTGTTGCGGACGACGCCCCAGGACTCGTTCGTCAGGTCCATGCGCACCAGGACATACCCGGGGAGCTTGTTCTGACGGATGGTCTTGCGGTCGCCGTTCTTGATCTGGACGACCTCTTCCTGCGGCACCTCGGCCTGGAAGATGTAGTCCTCGACGTTCAGCGAGACGGCGCGCTGCTCCAGGTTGGTCTTCACGCGGTTCTCGTAACCGGCGTACGTGTGGATGACGTACCACTCGCCGGGGAGGGTGCGCAGTTCCTCGCGCAGCGCGGCGATGGGGTCGACCGGCTCGGCCGGCTCCTCCTCGCCGGACTCGGCCTCATCTGACTCGTCCGAGGCGTCGATGACCGCCGACGGCTCCTCGACGTGCACGGCCGCCTCCTCGGCGGGCTCGCCCGCGGCCAGGTCCGCAGCCTCGAACTCGTCGGTCTCATCCGCGCCCTCGACGATGTCGAGCTCGTCGTCAACGGACTCGACCGGCTCGATGGCGTCGTTCAGGTTCGGGTCAGACACTGTGGCTGCTTCTTCCTGGTTACTGAGGGGTGGAACATGCGAAAGCGGGCGCCGGCTCCGGCGCCCTTCGCTGGCGGCTCAGCCGAAGACGTACTTGGCCGCGTTGCTGAGTCCATAGTCAATCACGGTCACCAGGCCGATCATGATGACGACGAAGATGATCACCACGGTCGTGTACGTCGTCAGCTGGCTGCGCGTCGGCCAGACGACCTTGCGAAGCTCCGCGATGATCTGTCGGTAGAAGAGGGCCAGACGCTTCAGCGGGCCCTTCTTGCCGCGCTTGCCGCCCTTGCGCGCCTTCTTCTTGGACTCCGGCACCTCGTCCTGAGCATCAGGCATGTCGATGGAGCCCACGGCGTCCGTCACTCTTCCTCACCTGATTCCCGGGTCGTGGCCGTGCCGCGCCCGGTGGAGCCGCACGGCGGGTGCATTAATACGTACAGTGCGCACACATCCTGGTGAACGTGTGTAGCAGGGCCGGAGGGACTTGAACCCCCAACCGCTGGTTTTGGAGACCAGTGCTCTACCAATTGAGCTACGACCCTTTGTGGCTTCCCCCAACGTACCGCATCCGCCCGAGTGCTCGGTGTGCACCGGGTGGGCACGGCCGGTGAAGGCCAACGACGTGAGAGTGTACGTGGTCCGCGGCCGGTCGTCGAACAGGAAGTGTCCGTACGGGCTTTGTTCGACGCCGCTCACTCTGTGAAACCCGCGTGCCGGGGCTATTTCCGGTCTGAAACGATGGGTCCCATGAGCGCTGCAACCCCTCCCACCGAGCGCCGGGTCTCCGCCCGTATCGGCGCGATCTCCGAGTCGGCCACCCTCGCCGTGGACGCCAAGGCAAAGGCCCTCAAGGCCGCCGGGCGCCCGGTGATCGGCTTCGGCGCGGGCGAGCCGGACTTCCCGACGCCGGACTACATCGTCGAAGCCGCCATCGAGGCCTGCAAGAACCCGAAGTACCACCGGTACACCCCGGCCGGCGGCCTGCCAGAGCTGAAGGCCGCGATCGCCGCGAAGACACTGCGTGACTCCGGCTACGAGGTGGACACCTCGCAGATCCTCGTCACCAACGGAGGCAAGCAGGCCATCTACGAGGCCTTCGCCGCGATCCTGGACCCGGGCGACGAGGTCATCGTCCCGGCCCCGTACTGGACGACGTACCCGGAGTCCATCCGTCTCGCCGGCGGTGTCCCGGTCGAGGTCGTCGCCGACGAGACGACCGGCTACCGCGTCTCGGTGGAGCAGCTGGAGGCTGCCCGCACGGAGAAGACCAAGGTCGTCCTCTTCGTGTCCCCGTCCAACCCGACGGGCGCGGTCTACAGCGCGGCCGACGCGGAGGCGATCGGCCGCTGGGCCGTCGAGCACGGGCTGTGGGTGCTCACCGACGAGATCTACGAACACCTGGTCTACGGGGACGCGACGTTCACCTCGTTGCCGGCGATCCTGCCGGAACTGCGCGACAAGTGCATCGTGGTCAACGGCGTGGCCAAGACGTACGCCATGACCGGCTGGCGGGTGGGCTGGATCGTCGGACCGAAGGACGTGGTGAAGGCCGCGACGAACCTCCAGTCGCATGCCACGTCGAACGTCTCCAACGTGGCCCAGGTCGCCGCGCTGGCCGCCGTCTCCGGTGACCTGGAGGCCGTGGCGAAGATGCGCGAGGCCTTCGACCGGCGCCGCAAGACGATCGTGCGGATGCTCAACGAGATCGACGGCGTGGTCTGCCCGGAGCCCGAGGGCGCCTTCTACGCGTATCCCTCGGTGAAGGCCCTGATCGGCAAGGAGATCCGCGGCAGGCGCCCACAGGACTCGGTGGAGCTCGCTGCGCTGATCCTGGAGGAGGCGGAGGTCGCCGTCGTCCCGGGCGAGGCCTTCGGTACGCCCGGCTATCTGCGGCTCTCGTACGCCCTGGGTGACGAGGATCTCGTCGAGGGTGTCAGCCGGCTCCAGAAGCTGCTGGCGGAGGCGCGGGACTGAGGCCTTCCGGGCTCTACGGGCGGGTCCCCTCACTCAGGAGAACCTGGGTGAGGGGACCCGCTTCTTCGTGTCTGAGTGCGAGCAAGACCACTATCGGGGAAAGCGCTACCGATGGGTCATCGGCGTGCGGCAGGATCCGGGGATGGAGCACGTACGTGATGTCTCTGAACTGCCGAAGGCCCATCTCCACCTGCACTTCACGGGGTCGATGCGACCCACGACCGTGTTGGAACTGGCCGACAAGTACGGCGTCCGGCTGCCCGACGCCCTGACCGAGGCGCTGACCAGCGGGGAGCCTCCGAAGCTGCGGGCCACCGACGAGCGCGGCTGGTTCCGCTTCCAGCGGCTGTACGACGCCGCGCGTTCGTGCCTGCGCGAACCGGAGGACATCCAGCGGCTGGTGCGGGAGGCCGCCGAGGAGGACATCAGGGACGGCTCGGGGTGGCTGGAGATCCAGGTGGATCCCACGTCGTACGCGCCCAGGCTGGGCGGGCTCATCCCGGCGCTGGAGGTCATCCTCGACGCGGTCGATACCACCTCGCGCGAGACCGGGCTCGGGATGCGGGTGCTGGTGGCCGCGAACCGGATGAAGCACCCGCTGGACGCCCGTACGCTGGCCCGGCTCGCCGTGCGCTACGCGGACCGCGGGATCGTCGGCTTCGGGCTCTCCAACGACGAACGCCGCGGGATGGCAAGGGACTTCGACCGTGCCTTCGCGATCGCCCGGGACGGCGGGCTGCTCGCGGCGCCGCACGGCGGCGAGCTGACCGGCCCGTCCTCCGTCCGCGACTGCCTGGACGACCTGCACGCCACGCGGATCGGGCACGGGGTGCGGGCCGCCGAGGACCCGCGGCTGCTGCGGCGGCTCGCGGACCGCCAGATCACCTGTGAGGTGTGCCCGGCCTCGAACGTCGCCCTCGGGGTGTACGAGAAGCCCGAGGACGTCCCGCTGCGCACGCTCTTCGAGGCGGGTGTCCCGATGGCCCTCGGCGCGGACGACCCGCTGCTGTTCGGCTCGCGGCTGGCCGCCCAGTACGAGCTGGCCCGCCGCCACCACGGCTTCACCGACGCCGAGCTGGCCGAGCTGGCCCGTCAGTCGGTCCGGGGCTCGGCGGCCCCGGAGGAGGAGAAGGCGAAGCTGCTCGCCGGAGTGGACGACTGGCTGACCGCTCCACCCGCCTGAGCGAGCCGGCACAGGGCCCGGGCCCTGTGGCCGAGCCCCGGCGGCCCTGCCCGTGACGACGTGACTGTTCCCGGTAGTCGTTTCCCGGGAGTCTCAGAGGCTGACGCCCACCATGACGGGCTCGTTGACGAGGGTGACCCCGAAGGCCTCGCGGACGCCCGCGACGATCTCCCGGGCCAGGGCCAGCAGGTCCTCGGTGCTGGCCTTGCCGCGGTTGGTGAGGGCGAGGGTGTGCTTGGTGGACAGGCGGGCGGGACCGGTGCCGTAGCCCTTGGTGAAGCCCGACTTGTCGATCAGCCAGGCCGCTGAGGTCTTGGTGCGGCCGTCGCCCGCCGGGTACGCGGGCGGGGTGACGCCGTCACCGAACCGCTGCCGCACGCGCGCGTGGAACGCGGCGAACTCGTCGTCGGAGAGGATCGGGTTGGTGAAGAACGACCCGGCCGACCATGTGTCGTGGTCCTCGGGGTCGAGCACCATGCCCTTCCCGGCCCGCAGCTTCAGGACGGTCTCGCGCGCGTCGTCGAGCGGCACCCGGTCGCCGACGTCCACGCCGAGGGCGCGGGCGGTCTCGGCGTACCTGACCGGCGCCGACAGCCCGTCGACGTCATCCAGTTCGAACCGGACCCGGAGCACCACGAAGCGCTCCGGGTCGGCCTTGAAACGGCTGTGGCGGTACGAGAAGGCGCACTCGGCGTTGGGCAGGGTGACGGTCTCACGGGTCATGCGGTCGTAGGCGACGACCTCGGTGATGGTGGAGGACACCTCCTGGCCGTACGCGCCCACGTTCTGGATGGGCGTGGCGCCCGCGCTGCCCGGGATGCCGGCGAGGCACTCGACTCCCGCGAGCCCCGCCTCCACGGTCCGCGCCACCGCGTCGGTCCACACTTCGCCGGCGGCGAGTTCGAGCCGGGTGCCTTCGAGTTCGAAACCGGTGGTGGCGATGCGCAGGGCGGTTCCGTCGAAGCCCTTGTCCGCGATGACCAGGTTGGAGCCACCGCCGATCAGCAGCAGCGGGGTTCCGGTGTCGTCGGCCTCACGGACGGCGGCGACCACCTCGGAGTCGGTGGTCGCCGTGATCAGTCGGGTCGCGGGGCCGCCCAGCCGGAAGGTGGTCAACGGGGCGAGCGCGGCGTCGTGGAGTTCCTGCACGGGCTCAAGAGTACGAGAAGGGGCCCGGGGCGCCCGGACCGGCTCGTGGGGGCCCAGTGGCCCGGCTCTGGGCACAGCGGCTTTGGCTCGCAGACCTCAGCGGCTCGGCTCGTGGCGGTCCAGCGGCTCGGCTCGTGGCGGCCCAGCGGCCCGGCTCGTACGCCTCAGCGGCTCGGCTCGTGGCGGCCCAGCCGCTCGGCTCGTACGCCTCAGCGGCTCGGCTCGTGGCGGCCCAGCGGCCCGGCTCGTACGCCTCAGCGGCTCGGCTCGTGGGGGTCCAGCGGCCCGGCGGCCCAACCCCTCGGGCTCAGCAGCCCGGGTCGTCGGGGCCAGCAGCCTGGGCCCGTCGGGCCAGCAGGCCGCCGGCTGGCTCCTGGGACCCAGCAGCGCGGCAGCTCGGGCCCAGCCCAGGCGGCGGCAAGCAAGGCGGGCCAGGCGAGGGGTCCTGTTCGCTGCCGTCGCCGCGCGCTGCCGTCGCCGCGCGTCGCCGCCTACGTCTCTGCCGCCGCTGTCCCCGTTGCTGTCGCTGTTGTCGCGCCGCTGTCCCGGTTGCTGTAGCTGTTGTCGTCACTGTCGCCCTCGCGCGTCGCAGTCGGCGCCGCCTCCGCGTCCACCGCGGAGGCGGGCTGCCCTTGGGAGACAAGGCGGGGTTCGCGCCGGTCACCGGGAGTCGGGACTCAGTTCACGGCCCCGGCGGGCACTGGCGGTGTCGCAGCGGGCTCCGTGACGGCGACGACCGCCGCGGCGCCCCGGTTCCGCGGGATGAGCAGGGCCGCCACCCCGGCCACGGCCACCACGGCCGCACCCACCCAGAGCGCCGGCTGGAGCCCGTCGACGAAGCTCCCCGCCGTCGCGTAACTCCCCCGCGCCGAGAAGATCGACGACATAACAGCGATACCGAGCGCTCCGCCCACCTCGCGCAGCGCGTTGTTGGCGCCGGAGGAGATCCCCTGCTCCTCGGCCCGCACGCTGGACATCACCAGGTGCGATGCCGGGGCGAAGTACAGCGCCATGCCGACGCCGCTGATGACGAGTGCGGGCAGCTGCGCCCCGTACGAGACGCCGACCGCCACCACCGAGGCCAGCCACCCAAGCCCCACGGCCTGCAGGAAGAGCCCCACAGCGACGACGGGACGGCCCCCGATCCGGTCGGCCAGATAGCCGGCGACCGGCGCGACGAGCATCGGCATCCCCGTCCACGGCAGCATCCGCAGCCCCGCCTCGGTCGGCGAGTAGCCGAGCACGCCCTGCATGAACTGGCTGAGCAGGAAGATCGAGCCGAACATCCCCAGGAACATCAGCAGACTCGCCGCGTTGATCCCCGAGAAGGCTCGGGAGCGGAACAGTCGCATCGGCAGCATGGGATTCACGGCGCGGATCCCGTGCAGTACGAAGCCGAGGAGCAGCGCCCCGCCCGCGAACAGTCCCAGCAGGACGAGTTCGCTGGTCCAGCCGTCGACGGGCGCCCGCACCAGCCCGTACACGACCCCGAAGAGCCCGCCGCTGGCGAGCAGCGTGCCACGGACGTCGAGCGGGGCCCTGGTGCCGTAGGACTCCGTGAGGCGCAGCCTGGCGAGCGGCAGCAGGGCGAGTCCGATCGGGACGTTCAGCCAGAAGATCCATTGCCAGGAGACGTGTTCGGTGAGACTGCCGCCGATCAGTGGCCCGGAGGCGACGGCGAGCCCGTTGACGGCGCCCCAGATCCCGTAGGCCATCCCGCGCTTCGCGGCCGGGACCGCCTCGGTGAGCAGAGTCAGGGTCAGCGGCATCATGATCGCTGCGCCCACCCCTTGCACCGCGCGTGCGGCGATCAGCGAGTCGATACCGGGCGCCAGGGCCGCCGCGGCGGAGGCACCGGTGAAAACCGCGAGCCCGGCGAGGAGGAGCCTGCGCCGGCCGAACCGGTCACCCAGGGCCGCGCCGAACATCAGCAGCACGGCGAAGGTGAGCGTGTAGGCGCTGACGGTCCACTCAAGGTCGGGCAGTGCTCCCCCGAGGTCCTCGCGGATGGACGGCAGGGCAGTAGTGACGACGAGGTTGTCGAGCGACGCCATGAACCCGGCCGTGCTGGTGACTACGAGGGCCCATACGGCTCGCCCGCGCGACCCCGCCTGCGGTGCCTCTTGCGGGGCGTTCCGTTGGGCGTTCCGTTGGGCGTTCCGTTGGGCGTTCTGCCGTGCGTTCTGTGGTGCTTCTTGCGGTCGTCCTTGCTGGGACATCGCTCCCCCAGAGCGTCTTGGTCACTGAGATTAGTTATCACTGACTAACTTCTGCGGTCATAAAGCAACGCAGCAGCGAGCGGTGAAGCCCCCACCCGCCTACTCGTCCCCGAGACCCCGCTTGACCCGGGCCGAGACATAGAGCCCGTCCCAGACACGGTGCTCCGGCGGGAACCCCATGGCGGCGAGGGTGTTGACGAGCATCCCGTACGCCAGGAAGGTCGTGGTCTCACTCACATCGGCCCCCAGCGGCAGGTGCACCTCGTCCCAGAGCCTCATCCAGCCTGCTCGCACCATCTCGCCGAACTCGTGGTCCCCCGCCGCCTCGGCGGCCGCGACCGTGACATAGGTCTGCAACTGCATCTGAAGCCGCTCGGGCTCCTCGACGATCAACGCCGTGTACGCCTCGGCCATGGCATGCAGGGCTTCCTCACCCTCCAAACCCTTGGCCGCCTCCGCGAAGAGCCTGCGGGTGTCCTCCAAGCAGCGCTCCGCCGCCGCCAGGAAGATCGCCTTCTTGCCGGGGAAGAGCCGGAAGAGATAGGGCTGCGAGACACCCACACGCTTGGCGATCGCCTCCGTGGACGTGCCCTCGTAGCCTCCCCGCGCGAACTCCTTCATCGCCGCACGGATGACGCTCTCACGCCGCTCTTCCGCACTCATCCTGGCCATACCGCGAAGTTAGTACTCAATCACTAACTACGTCAAGGGGGCTTGAGGCGAGAGGAGGCGGAGGCGGAGGCGGTGCTCGCGAGATCGTGATCGTGATCGTGATCGAGGCGCGGCATACCCGCGAAACAGCGAGCGGAATGGCTCATGTCGTGCGCCGAACGGCGTTTGAGCGGAACGACGTACGCGCAGAACGACGTGCGCGCGGAACGACGTGCGCGCGGAACGACGTGCGCGCGGAACGACGTGCGCGCGGAACGACGTAAGGGGCACCCGCCATTGCGGTGTGCCCCTTACCAGCCGTTATCTGCCAAGCAGGACCGGTCAGGCCAGCCTGACGACCGCCCGAGCCATGCCGAGCACCTTCTGGTCCTCGCTCGTCGCCGTGAGATCGACCCTCACGGTCTTGTCGTCCAGCTTGGCCGCGACCTTGGCGCCGACCTCGATCGTGGCCCCTTTGTCATCGTTCGGGACGACGACCGGCTTGGTGAAACGGACGCCGTACTCGACGAGCGCACCCGGGTCGCCCACCCAGTCGGTGACCACCCTGATCGCCTCGGCCATGGTGAACATGCCGTGCGCGATCACGTCGGGAAGGCCGACCTCGACCGCGAACTTCTCGTTCCAGTGGATCGGGTTGAAGTCCCCGGAGGCGCCCGCGTACTGGACCAGGGTCGCCCGGGTCACGCCGAAGGTCTGCGGGGGGAGTTCGGTGCCGACCTCGACGTCGTCGTATGCGATCTTCGCCGTCATCGTCAGCCCTCCCCGCGCGCCACGAGCTTGGTGATGGCGGTCACCACGTGCTCACCCGCCTCGTCGTGGACCTCCCCGCGGATGTCCAGGATGTCGTTGCCGGCCAGCGATTTGATGGTGTCGATGGTCGACGTGACGGTGAGCCGGTCGCCGGCGCGGACCGGGCGGGTGTAGCTGAACTTCTGGTCGCCGTGCACCACTCGGCTGTAGTCGAGCCCCAGCTGGGGGTCCTGGACCACCTGTCCCGCGGCCTTGTAGGTGATCGTGAACACGAAGGTCGGTGGGGCGATCACATCAGGGTGACCGAGGGCCCTGGCGGCTTCCGGGTCCGTGTAGGCCGGGTTGGTGTCCCCGACGGCCTCGGCGAACTCGCGGATCTTTTCCCGGCCGACCTCGTAGGGGTCGGTGGGCGGATAGGAACGCCCCACGAAGGACTGGTCGAGCGCCATGGGCTCGGCACCTCCTGGTATGTCAACCGCTGGACTTGCCGGTCGTACTGGTATGTCAACCGCTGGACCTGCCGGTCGTGACCGGCTGGGCGGTCCGCCGGCTCTGCCGGATCTGGGATGTCCGGATCGGACGGTGTCAGGGTCTGACGATGTCCGGATCTGACGGTGTAACGACGCGAGGCCGCCCCCCGTAGCGGGGACGGCCTCGTGTACGAGCCTGATTTATCGCGTCTCGCGGTGCGCGGTGTGCGCGTTGCAACGCGGGCAGTGCTTCTTCATCTCAAGACGGTCCGGGTTGTTACGCCGGTTCTTCTTGGTGATGTAGTTCCGCTCCTTGCACTCCACGCAGGCCAGCGTGATCTTCGGGCGGACGTCGGTGGCAGCCACGTGAGTGCTCCTTGACGAACGGATGGGATTCTTTAACGCAAGAAAGAGTAGCCGATCGAAGGACCGACCCCACAATCGGCTACTGTGAGTAGCGGTGACCGGACTTGAACCGGTGACACAGCGATTATGAGCCGCTTGCTCTACCGACTGAGCTACACCGCTGTGATGCGATCGGGCCCCGCCTCGCGGCGGGAACCTCTCACACCAGAGCCCCAATACGGAATCGAACCGTAGACCTTCTCCTTACCATGGAGACGCTCTGCCGACTGAGCTATTGGGGCGAGCGATGAAGACATTACACGGTCGCCCACCGTTCGCCCAAATCCGTTTCGCGGCTCCCGCCCCGGCCTGTTCCCGGCTGTCCCCAACCCGTTCCCCCGCGCGTTCCCCGAGCTCACTCGGGCCCCGTCGGCACCTCTTCGGCAGGGGAGGGCCAGGGAATGCCGGAGCTGGGTGAGCTGCGTGAGACGCAGTGAGTTGCAGGAGCTTCGGAGGGATTGCTGGAGCTTCGGGGGAACAGCCGCTGGAGCTGCAGGAGCCGGGGCAGCGCCGGTGTGCGGGCGGGCAGCGCCGGTGTGCGGGCGGGCGGCGCCGGTGTGCGGGCGGGCGGCGCCGGTGTGCGGGCGGGCGGCGCCGGTGCAGACCCAGAGCGATACCGGTGCAGACCCAGAGCGATACCGGTGCAGACCCAGGGCAACGCCGACGGGGGACCCGGGCAGCGCGGGTGGCGGCGCGGGCCACGCCGGTACGACTATTTCGCTCCTCCTCAATGCGAACGGATCCCCACCCTAGGCTCGACCCACTCGGCGTGATCTTGATAATCCGGTCGCGCGCGGCCGACCTCGAGCCCCAGGAGCGCGATGCCCGACAGCCAGCCGCAGCCCTCACCGCCCCCGTCGGGCTCCTCGCCCGGTAGTGCCTCCTCGGGGCAGGCCGACGGCGGTGCCCTGCTGCTGTGCGGCGCACGGCTCACCGACGGCCGGACCGTTGACGTGCGGTTGGGCGGCGGACGCATCGAGGCGGTCGGCACGGCCGGCAGCCTCAGCGCGCACGCCGCCCGCGTGGACCTGGCCGGCTACCTCCTGCTCCCGGCCCCGGCGGAGCCGCACGCGCACGGCGACACCGCCCTCTCGGCGGACGTGGGCCCGGTCCCGTACGACGGCCAGGAGGTGCAGCGCCGTATCACCGAGGCCGCCCTGCTGCAGCTCGGACACGGAGCGACCGCGGTCCGGTCGCACGTGCGCGTCGGTGATGTGCAGGGCCTGGGCGCGCTGAAGGCCGTGCTGCGGGCACGCCGGGCGCTGCGCGGTCTCGCCGAACTCTCGGCCGTGGCGATGCCCCGGCTGCTGACCGGGCTGGCCGGGGCGGACGGGCTGGCGATGCTGCGGGACGCGGTTCGGATGGGCGCTGCCGTGGTGGGCGGCTGCCCTGATCTCGACCCCGATCCCACGGGGTACGCGGAGGCGGTGCTGGACCTCGCCGCCGAGAACGGCTGCCCGGTCGACCTGCACACGGACGGTGCCGACCCGGCCCGCCTCGCACGGCTTGCGGCTATGGCGGGCGGGCTGCGGCCCGGTGTCACGCTGAGTCCATGTGGCGGTCTCGGCCGGCTGCCCTCGGACGTGGCCTCGCGCACGGCGGACCAGCTCGCCGCGGCCGGCGTCACCGTCGTGTGTCTGCCGCAGGGCGGGTGCGGCGGCGTCGACCGGCGCGGCACGGCTCCGGTACGGCTGCTGCGGGCGGCCGGGGTACGGGTCGCGGCCGGGAGCGGGGCGCTGCGGGACGTGTCGAACCCGGTCGGGCGCGCGGATCCGCTGGAGGCGGCGTATCTGCTGGCCTCGCGGGGCGGGCTCGGGGCGCAGGAGGCGTACGACGCGGTGAGTTCCGAGGCACGGGCCGCGCTGGGCCTTCCCGAGGTGCGCGTCGAGGCAGGTTTCCCCGCCGAGCTGCTCGCCGTACGCGGCGACCGGCTCACGGGGGCGCTGTCGCTGGCGTACAGCCGGATCGTGGTGCACCGGGGACGGGTGGTGGCGCGGACGAGTGCCGTCCGGGAGTACTGCAGCTCCGCGGCGGCCCTGGACCTGCCGCGGCAGGGGCGGGCGCCTGGCCAGGGATCCTGACGCCTCAGCGCCGAACGTGCGCGTATCCAGGCGAGAACGTGCGTATTCACGTCTCTTCCCGCGTATTCAGGTGTCGTCAGGGCCGCCAGGACGCGCACGAAGCAGTGCCGCGAAACAGTGCGGCGACGCAGAGCGGTGAAGCAGTGCCGCTACGCAGGGCGGTGAAGCTGAGCGGCGAAGAGTCTGGCGAAGCAGTGCGGCGAAGTCGCCCATTCGGGCGTACGGTCGAAAACATGCGCATTGTCATCGCTGGAGGTCATGGTCAGATCGCGCTGCGGCTGGAACGACTGCTCGCTGTGCGCGGGGACGAGGTCGCCGGGTTCGTCCGCCACGCCGAACAGGGCGACGATCTGCGCGCGTCCGGCGCCGAGCCGGTCCTGTGCGACCTGGAGGCCGCGTCCGTGGAGGAGGTCGCCGCGCACCTCATGGGGGCGGACGCCTTCGTCTTCGCCGCGGGGGCGGGTCCGGGCAGCGGCGCGGAACGCAAGTACACGGTGGACCGGGACGCGGTGATCCTGTGCGTGGACGCGGCGCACCGGGTGGGCCTGCGACGGTTCGTCGTGGTGTCGTCCATGGGCGCGAATCCGAAGCACCCCGGGGACGAGGTCTTCGACGTGTACCTGCGGGCGAAGGGCGAGGCCGACGAATACGTGCGCCGCACGTCCCTGGACTGGACGATCCTGCGTCCCGGTGCCCTGACGAACGAACCCGGGACGGGTCTCGTACGCCTGGAGGCCTCCACGGGCCGCGGCTCGATCCCCCGGGACGACGTCGCCGCGGCCCTCGCGGAACTGGTGGACACACCAGCCACGGCCGGTCTCACCCTGGAAGTGATCAGCGGTTCGACGCCGATCTCGGTGGCGGTGAAGTCGGTCGCCGGGAACTGAGCGACCCCGTGCCGGCCGCTCAGAACAGCGGCAGCTGGCCGGGGAATTCCGGGACGACGTATCCGTCCAGCTCCGGCTGTGTCGCGGCGTCCGTCTGCGCGTACCGCCTGGAGCCCGGGCACGAGACCAGTCCCCCGCCCGCTCCCGGCGGATCGTGCCGCGCGAAGCGGCCCGCGACGACGGCGATCTCGCGGTGACACTCGGGACAGTTCCTGCGACGGGACGACATGCGCACAGTGTGCCCGCCGGCACTGACAGCGCTCTCCAGCTCTGACACCGGCTCTCCCGGCGGCCTTGAAGCAGGCAACTGCCGGGCGTCTCACTGGCGTTCATATGCGCCGCCCGTCCGCGACGAGCGTGAATCACCTTGTTGCCGGATACCGGAATCAGGGGCTCGCTCGTTTTGAGGAGCATGACTAATTCATGGGGTGGCCGCACCGGGAACTGCCGACAGTCACTGCACGGCCCCGGATTTCGCACTGCTCGAATGGGACAGTGGACTTTCACTCCGTCCCCGGTCCGATTTCCTGACGGTGCGGGGGGTTTTCTCCAGCGGGGCAGCCAGAAAATCCCCCTGAGGTTTTCGTCTCCCGTTCTGGAGGATTTCGTTCGAGACATCGGTCGTCTTCAGGCCGCATGGAACAGGCTCGGATGGGCGGAGTAGCGCACGGGCCCGACGACCGCCGCGGGCAGACCGCCTGAGCACCCGCAGGGCCCGCGACCACCACTGGGGTCGCGGGCCCTGCCCACCGCGGAGTGCGCGCACAACGATGCACAGAGCTACGGAGCGCACGCACAAGAATGCCGCGGTATTGCCGCGGAATTGCCTCGTCGGAATTGCCTCGTCGGAATTTCCGTAGAAAGTGTGCCGAGATAGCTAATAGCTACCGCCGGTTACTGCATCCGCAGGCCGGCCGCCCGGCCGCCGACGCCCAGGCCCGCGGATGTGGAGTGGTGCCTCGGCAGCGTGCTGGTCACTGCACCGTTGGGATGCGCCGGGCAGCCCTGCGTGTGCGCGGCGACCTGCTCCTGTCGTGCCGCTTCCGCCTCCTCGTGCCGATGCGCGGGAGAAGCCGTGGACTGGCGATGGCGTGGCGTGCCCTGGCGGTGGCGCGGCGCGGTCTGCCGGGGCGGCTTGGTGAGGGTGATCTGCCGAACCAGTTGCTGAAAGCAGGTCAGCGCGGCCAGGGATGGCAGGCAGGCCGCCGCCATCCCCGTGACCGTCCTCGGAGCCTGCACGACGCACAGGAGTACGGCGACACAGCAGAAGAAGAGCACCACGCACCACGAGTGAACCGCGCGGCGCCTGTGCAGGGCCGCGCGCAGGATCGACAGCGAGGCCACCATCCACGGCCCGTAGACCAGCAGGGGCCACCAGCGGACCACATCGGCGGACAGTTCATAGTCGGTGGCCGCGTCACGCAGGGGGGCGTAGGCGACGATCCCGCCGAAGACGCTGACCATGGCCACGATGACGGCGGACAGCGCGCCGATCGAGAAGCTCGCCGTCCGCAGCAGCGACACGATCCGTAGCTTGCGCCGCGCGCGGCGGTGTCCGGCGGGAGCGGGATACGGGGGGCGTCCGGGCGGCCGGGTACAGGTGTGGTCGACGCCGACGACCGGCTGCGAGGTGCCGACGGCCGGCTGCGGAACACCCGCCACGGGTGGCGCGGTACCGACCACCGGCTGTGCAGTACCGACCACCGGCTGCGTCAGGGTGGCGGTGACGGTCGGCTCGTCCTGGTGGACGCCGAGATCGACCGACGGCTCGTCGAGCATGCTCCCGCGCAGCAGATAGGCCAGTTCCTCGGCAGGATCCCACTGGGGCACGTCCATGCCGTGGACCGCGGCCATCGGCTGTCCGTCAGCGAAGACGTCGCCGCTGAAGCGGGGGGAGTTCAGCCACGCGTCGTAGAGGTTGTCGCCCTGTCCGTCAGTGAGGGCAGAGGAGTAACCCTCATACATGGAGACCCTGCCTGGACAGCTCGTTCTGCGTGCGGGCGGGAGCGCTGTTCGAAAGCTGGATCAGATTGTCCTCGAGCTCCGTCAGCTTTCTCAGGAGTTCCTCCAGAGCAACCGCCGTGTGCTGCAGAAGTACCCGTTCCTTGCCTCGCTGGAGAACGGCGGAGGTATCTTCCGAGGAATACGAAGGAGCCGGGAACAGCACCCAGTCGCCCAACTGTTCCTTTCCTTCGAACGCGCCGGCCAGGTACCGCCCGGACAGTCCGTTACGCAGCTCTGCTGTCGTCATATCCCCCACAACGACATCGGGTTTAACCCAGGTGCGGGGCATTCGAGTGACGCCGTGCGGTATTCGGGTGATAGATCCGTGCGTTTCATCGGGTCTACTGCTTCAATACTCGCTGCTCAACTGCCAATCATTTCGTCTGCCTATTCCTGGCAGCGCCGTGGACTGCGACGATGCCGACTGGGCGGGGGCGACACCGCGCCCACGGGGGCGTCCGCCCTCACACCTCACGCCCCACGAGCCGGAGCCGGAGCCGGGATCGGCATCGGGAATGAGGAGCCGGACCGGTATGGCTCCCGCCGCAGTGAGGCCCACACCCGGACAAGACCGAGCCGGAGACGGAGACCGATACCGAGCCAGACCGACAGGACAAGAGAAGACCGAGACCGAGGGGAAGAGGGAGTGGCTGAGACGGGGGCTGAGCGCCCGGGCGTGAAACACATCACCGTTCCCGGACTCGCCCGCAGTCGGCCATCCCCCGACGCCCCCAGCGCACCGCGCGAACCCCAAACAAAGAGACCCCCTCCGCTCCGCGTCTCCGCAGATGAGAGGGGGTCTTTCCCAGAGTGGCGGCGCCAGGATTCGAACCTGGGAAGGCTGAGCCGGCAGATTTACAGTCTGCTCCCTTTGGCCGCTCGGGCACACCGCCGGGGGTGTTGATCGCGGAGCCGCTGTTCGGCGGTGCTCCGTGGCAACGACGTAAACGATACCCGATGCACAGGGGTGCTCCGCCACCCGATTGATCGGCACTCGGGTGCGGACGGGTGGCTAGGCTTTACCGATGATGCGGCCGGGACCGGTGGCCGCGTCCCACCCACCCCGATAGGAGCCACAGGACATGGCCGACTCCAGTTTCGACATCGTCTCGAAGGTCGAGCGGCAGGAGGTCGACAACGCCCTCAACCAGGCCGCCAAGGAGATCTCCCAGCGCTACGACTTCAAGAACGTCGGAGCCTCCATCTCCTGGTCCGGCGACAAGATCCTGATGCAGGCGAACTCCGAGGACCGGGTGAAGGCCATCCTTGACGTCTTCGAGACGAAGCTGGTCAAGCGCGGTATCTCGCTGAAGTCGCTGGACGCCGGTGAGCCGCAGCTCTCCGGCAAGGAGTACAAGATCTTCGCTTCCATCGAGGAGGGCATCTCCCAGGAGAATGCCAAGAAGGTGGCGAAGATCATTCGTGACGAAGGGCCGAAGGGTGTGAAGGCCCAGGTGCAGGGCGACGAACTGCGGGTCAGCTCGAAGAGCCGGGACGACCTGCAGGCCGTGATCGCGCTGCTCAAGGGCAAGGAGTTCGACTTCGCGCTCCAGTTCGTGAACTACCGCTAGCCGAACGGCTGCCGCCCCGCGGGCTCGGTGAGTCCGCCGGGCGGGGCGCTGCCCACGCGGGCGGAGCCGCACCGGCCTTCGCAGCGGCACACCGGGGCAACTGGAGGACTCGGTGGAGCAGTTGGCCGATCTCGGCCTCCTCGCCCGGCCCGTGTCAGTCGCGGGAGTTGCCGAACAGCAGGCGGTAGACGATCAGCAGCACGAGGGAGCCGCCGATCGCCGCCGCCCAGGTCGCGCTGTCGTAGAACTCCTTGTTGATGGGGTGGTCCAGCCAGCGGGCGGAGATCCAGCCGCCTATGAAGGCACCGGCGACACCGATGACGGTCGTTCCGATGAAGCCGCCCGGGTCGCGCCCGGGCAGCAGGAACTTGGCGATGGCGCCGGCCAGCAACCCCAGGACGATCCAGCTGACGATGCTCATACCTCGGACCCTGCCTCTCCTTGCTGTGCCCGGCCTGTGATCATGTTTCGGCCAGGCTGTGTTCACTCCCCTTGCTCTCGTCTTCGGACGAGCAGGGGACCATCGCTCACGCAACTGTTCATGCCCTCTTGCCTGGGAGGACGTCTGCCCGGTGCGGACCGGTTGCACTGATCAGTAGGGTGCCACCATGACCCAGTCGGGCGCGGAACAGCCGGCTCCGCCACGTTCCGGTGTGGAACTGCGGCGCAGTCTCGGCGTCGGTGACGCCGTGGTGATCGGTCTCGGTTCGATGATCGGCGCCGGGATCTTCGCGGCGTTGGCTCCAGCGGCGCATGCCGCCGGATCCGGGCTGCTGTTCGGGCTGGGTCTCGCCGCCGTCGTCGCGTACTGCAACGCCATGTCGTCGGCCCGGCTGGCCGCCCGCTATCCCTCCTCCGGCGGCACTTACGTCTACGGCCGCGAGCGGCTCGGCGCCTTCTGGGGCTATCTGGCCGGCTGGTCCTTCGTCGTCGGCAAGACGGCCTCGTGTGCGGCGATGGCGCTCACCGTGGGCGCGTACGTGTGGCCGGGGCAGGCGCACACGGTGGCGGTCGCGGCCGTGGTGGCACTGACCGCGGTGAACTACGGAGGCATCCAGAAGTCGGCCTGGCTGACCCGGGCGATCGTGGCGGTGGTCCTGGTGGTCCTCGCTTCCGTGGTGGTCGTGTGCCTCGGCTCGCCTGAAGCCGGGCGCCTGGACGTCGGGGTGTCCGGGGGCGCGGGCGGGCTGCTGCAGGCGGCCGGGCTGCTGTTCTTCGCCTTCGCCGGCTATGCGCGCATCGCCACGCTCGGCGAAGAGGTGCGCGATCCGGCGCGGACCATCCCGCGTGCGATCCCGCTGGCCCTGGGTATCGCCCTTCTCGT
Organism: Streptomyces cavernae; assembly: GCF_004023625.1. Taxonomy (GTDB): domain Bacteria; phylum Actinomycetota; class Actinomycetes; order Streptomycetales; family Streptomycetaceae; genus Streptomyces; species Streptomyces cavernae. Next base: position 265,134 of record NZ_RPDJ01000016.1, read on the forward strand.
GTATGTGGCCGTCGCGGTGGCCGTCCTCTCCGTGTTGGGGGCGGGCAGGCTGGGGGACGCCGCGGCGCCGCTGGCCGAGGCGGTAAGGGCGGCGGGCGTGCCCGGTCTCGTCCCGGTGGTACGGGTGGGCGCCGCCGTCGCGGCACTGGGCTCTCTTCTGGCTCTGATCCTGGGTGTCTCGCGCACCACCCTGGCCATGGCCCGCGACGGGCACCTCCCGGGTCGGCTGGCCGTGGTGCATCCGCGTTTCCAGGTGCCCCACCGGGCGGAGCTGGCCGTGGGGGCGGTGGTCGCACTGCTGGCGGCCACGGTGGATCTGCGGGGCGCGATCGGGTTCTCCTCCTTCGGGGTGCTGGCGTACTACGCGGTGGCCAATGCCTCGGCCTGGACACTGAGTTCGGCCCCGGCCGCGCGCGTGGTGCCCGCGCTCGGCCTCGTGGGATGCGTGACACTGGCGTTCGCGCTGCCGGGGGTGTCGGTGGTCGTGGGCGCGGGTGTGCTGGCCGTGGGGGCGGCGGCGTACGGGCTTCGGCGCTGGTGGGCCGGACGGGGGTCCGCCGGGCGGGGGCGGGCTACGGGAGTCTGAGCGGGGGCTGTGCGGGCCGCAGCGGAGCGGACTACCTGTGGTCCGCGGCCGGCGGACTACGGGGCTCCGGCCGGGCGGACACGGGTCTCCGACCGGCAGTTGGCGACCGAGGGACTGTGCGGTTCAGGTGCGGAAAACGTACCCTCACCGGACCCGGGCGACCCGGCTCACTGGACCTGCGCGGATCGCGTGCGTACCCAGAAGTCCGCCCACGGCTCCAAATCCGCGCCGTCGTTGGACTCCTCGTACCAGCCCGTCCCATCCAGCCAGGCGGTCAGCCAGTCCGTGAGGCCGGGTGCGTCCACGTACCAGGAGTGCGCGGAATCGTCGGCGTTCGGCTCGTAGAGCAGGACCGTGGCCAGCGGGGAGCAGCAGTCCACACACGCGTACATTCCACAGCCCCAGTGGGATATCGGCAGTACTCCTTCCGGCCAGGGCCAGTCGGGGTCCTGGCGGGCGTTCTCGCGGTTGGCGAGGTACTGGCGGACGGCGGCGGGCTCGCCGGAGGGCGGGCTGTCCAGCAGGGGCAGCAGTCCGTACTCGGGACCGAATCCGCCGTCGCCTATCCGCAGATAGAGCGCGGCGAGCAGCGGAGGCAGACCGAAGCCGAGGGCCGACTCGGCACGGGCGACCGTGGCCGGGTCCACCGGCGCGGGGAGGGACGGCCAGCCCCACGGCCGGTTGGTGCGGGCGGCGTCCGCCACCCGGCTCAGCAACTGCTCGTTCTCGGTCATGGATTCATGATGGGGGACACCACTGACAATCGGGCGGCCTGTGGACAACCTCCTCAGACCCACCCGGACGATCTCTTCGGACCCGCCCAGGAAGGGCATTCAGGCGAGGCGGACCTCGATGCCTTCCTCGTCGAGGAACTCCAGGATTTCCTCGTAGGTCCACGGTCGGACAACGGTCGGGGCCACCCCGAGGCAGCGGCGGGCGTGCGGTGCGTCGTGCCAGACGAGGGTGAAGGGGCGGGTTGCGCCCCAGCCTCCGCGAAGACAGTCGTTCAGGGAGGCAAGCCCCCGGCCGAAGTATCCGCCGGGCCCGTTCACCGCCTCGCCCAGCGCGCAGAAGAAGCCGGGCAGGTCGATGATGTGCCGGCCTTCGAGGTGGTACGTGGCGCCCGGCGGTGCGTCGTCCCTGCCGCGGTCCCGCAAGTGATGGGCCGTACCGAGCCAGAACTCACGGCCCTCGAATCCGCACCGTGACCAGAGGTTGGGCTCCGCCGGCCGCCCATGCGACCACAGCTCCCAGACCTCGGCCGCCGCCCTCGGCGGGCGTTCCGACCATGGTTCGAGCGTGAGGTCGATCAGGCCGCGGCCCCGGGCGGACGGGATCCACGCGGTGAGCTCCCCCTCGACCGCCATCTCGACGGCACGGCCGGATGTATCGATCCGTACCACCTTCGCGTGCCCCAGGTCCTCGACCCCCGCGTCCAGCGCCGCCCGGAGCGCTCCCTGCGGAGCGCAGCCCAGCAGCCGCAGCGGTGGCTCCAGCGGGTCGAGCTGTTCCTCGCCGATCTGCGCCAAATCCCGGCACATGCCCCACGGTTCGCCCTTCGCACCGCGGAGCCGGTAGCCCGGCGAGAGCGGCGGACGGTGCGGATGGTCGGACGACTCCGCCGACCGGTGTGCCTCGATGGTGACGTCGCACCGTGACAGGTCACGTGCGCACGGGCGGTCGCCGAGGACGCGCACGTCCTCCAGACACCACTCGCCGGCCCGCTCACCGTTCTTGTCGAGGATCTCCAGGACGAGCAGGCCGAGGGGCGCCGAGCCCTCGGTCCGGGCCCGGGTGAGGGCTGCGTCCAACTGGCCCACGGGCGCGCATCCGAGGAGCTCGTACATCCCGCGCGAGGGCGGCGGCGGGTCGCCGAACAGGTCCTCGGCGTCCGCGCACAGCGCCCACGTCTCCTCGTATCCGTCCTCGCCGTCGGACTCGTAGCCGGCGTCGTACGACAGCAGGACGTACTTCGGCGGCCCCACCCCCTGCGCCGCTCTACCAGCTCTGGACGAAGGGTTGGTTGGTGGGCACGATCTCGCGCCCGAGCGGGAGCAGCGAGACCGGGATCAGCTTGAAGTTGGCGATGCCCAGGGGGATGCCGATGATCGTGAGGCACTGGACGATACCGGTGACGATGTGCGTCAGTGCGAGCCACCAGCCCGCGAGGACCAGCCACAGGACGTTGCCGACGCAGGAGGGAGCGCCCGCGTCCCGTCGCTCGATCGTGGTGTAGCCGAAGGGCCACAGGGCATAGACGCCGATTCGGAAGGCCGCGACGCCGAACGGGATGCCGATGATGGTGATGCAGAGCAGCAGTCCCGCGGCCAGGTAGCCCAGGAACAGCCAGAAGCCGCTCAGCACCAGCCAGATGATGTTGAGGATTGTCTTCATCGTTGCCGACCTGCCATCTGTTCGAGCCGGGCGATGCGCTCCGCCATCGGCGGGTGGGTGGAGAACATCCTCGCCAGTCCCTGGCCGGGGCGGAAAGGATTCGCAATCATCATGTGGCTTGCCGTCTCGATCCGCGGCTCGGGCGGCAGCGGCAGCTGCTTGGTACCCGCCTCCAGCTTGCGCAGGGCGCTCGCGAGGGCCAGCGGATCGCCGGTGAGCTGGGCGCCGTCGGCGTCGGCCTCGAACTCCCGGGAGCGGCTGATGGCGAGCTGGATGAGTGTCGCGGCGATCGGGCCCAGGACCAGGACCAGCAGCATCCCGAGGATGCCGGGGCCGTCGTCGTCGTCGGAGCGGCCGACCGGGATCAGCCAGGCGAAGTTCACCAGGAACATGATGACCGAGGCCAGCGCTCCGGCGACCGAGGAGATCAGGATGTCCCGGTTGTAGACGTGACTCAGTTCGTGGCCGATGACGGCGCGCAGCTCACGCTCGGTCAGGATCCGCATGATCCCGTCGGTGCAGCACACGGCCGCGTTGCGTGGGTTGCGGCCCGTCGCGAACGCGTTCGGTGCCTCCGTCGGCGAGATGTACAGGCGCGGCATGGGCTGGCGGGCCTGGGTGGAGAGTTCGCGGACCATGCGGTACAGGGCCGGGGCCTCGAACTCGCTCACCGGGCGGGCGCGCATCGCCCGTAGCGCCAGCTTGTCGCTGTTCCAGTACGCGTACGCGTTCGTGCCGATCGCGATCACGAGTGCGACGATCAGGCCCATCCGTCCGAAGAGGCTGCCGATGAGGATGATGAGTGCGGACAGTCCCCCGAGGAGTACGGCGGTCCTGAGCCCGTTGTGCCGGCGGTGCACGGTACGCCCTCCAAGTCGTGCGGCAGGGAACCCTTTGTCTGCGGATGCTGTTGACGCCACTTCTCAGTGGACCCTCCCGCACTGGTCAACGCCAGGCAGGGAGCACTAGTTCCCTTGTGCGCGCACGGGCGCCCCTGAGCCGTCCGGGTGACGGCGGAGCGTGTGCGGCGTGCGCGCGTGCGGTGCCGGGTGCCCCGCACGCGCGTGCGGATGCGTCAGAAGAGGGCGGTCGCCGAGAAGCGGAGGACCAGCTGGGGTGCTCCGGAGAGGACGACTCCCAGGACGGCGGTCAACGCGATCGCGGCGGTGAGGGGTGCCGGGACGCGGTGCTTCTCGGGTTCTCCCTCGGGGGCGCGGAACAGCAGCGCCGTCCACTGGAGGTAGTAGAAGAGCGCGATCACGACGTTCACGGCCATGACGACGGCGAGCCAGCCAAGTCCCGCGTCGACGGCCGCAGAGAAGACGGCGACCTTGGCGAAGAGGCCGATGACGCCCGGGGGCAGGCCGGCGAGGCAGAGCAGGAAGAAGCCCAGGACGAGGGCTGTCAGAGGGCGGGAGGCGTACAGGCCCCGGTAGTCGCTGATGCGGTTGTGGGGGCTCGTCCGGGCCACGAGCGCGGCCACCGCGAAGGCACCGAGGTTCACGGCTGCGTACATCAGGGCGTAGGCGACGGTGGAGCCGACGGCCCGGTCGGCGTCCCGGGTGTATCCGGCCGCGGCGATCGGCACGAGGAGGTAGCCGGCCTGGCCGACGGAGGACCAGGCGAGCAGCCGGACGGCGCTGTACGCGCGCGTCGACTGCTGCCGCAGGGCACCGACGTTGCCGACGGTCATGGTGAGGGCGGCCAGCACGGCGAGGGCGGGGCCCCAGGCGTCGGCGTACGAGGGGAGCGCCACGACGGTGACGAGGATCAGCCCGGAGAAGCCGACAGCCTTTCCGACGACCGACAGGTAGGCGGCGACCGGCAGGGGTGCCCCCACGTAGGTGTCGGGCACCCAGAAGTGGAAGGGCACGGCCGCCGTCTTGAAGGCGAAGCCCACCAGAGTGAGTACGACACCCGTTTGGGTGAGTGTCTGGAGTTGTCCGTCGACCTGCTGGATCCTGTCGGCGATCTGGGTGAGGTAGAGGGTGCCCGTGGACGCGTAGACGAAGCTGATGCCCATGAGGCTCACCGCCGTCGCGGTGACGGAGGACAGGAAGAACTTCAGGGCCGCTTCGGATGACTTGCGGTCGCCGTATCTGATGCCGACCAGCGCGAAGGCCGGCAGGGAGGCGACCTCCAGGGCGACGACGAGGGTGGCCAGGTCCCGCGAGGCGGGCAGGAGGGCGGCGCCTGCGGCGGAGGACAGCAGCAGGAACCAGAACTCTCCCTCGGGAAGTCTCCGGCCGGCGTCCTTCAGGGTCGTGACCGACAGCAGGGCGGCGAGGAGGGCACCGCCGAGGACCAGGAACTGGATGACGAGGGTGAAGCGGTCCGCGGTGTAACTGCAGACGTCCGCGTCGCCGGTCAGGCAGAAGGTCGCCCGGTCTCCGTCGACCAGGGGCAGCAGCATGAGGGCGGAGGCGGCGAGACCCGCCACCGAGATCCAGCCGAGCAGCGCCTTCTTTCCGTCGCCGACGAAGAGGTCGGCGACGAGGACGGCGAGTCCGACGACCGCCGCGATGGTGGGCGGCGCGATCGCGAGCCAGTCGACGGACTGGACCACGGACTGGGCCAGGTCCTGGGCGTGGGCCTGGGAGCTCATCGGGTGCCTCCTGCGAGGAGCTGCTGCACGGCCGGGTCGGTCAGGCCGAGGAGTGCCTTCGGCCAGAGTCCGGCGACGACGGTGAGGGCGACGAGCGGGGTCCAGGCCGCGAACTCGTAGGTCTGTACGTCGGCGAGCTTCGGGCTGTCCTGCGGGATCGCGCCCATGCAGACGCGGCGCACGACGACGAGCAGGTACGCGGCGGTGAGCAGCGTGCCGAACGCGGCGATCGCCATGAAGGTGAGGAACGCGGGGCGGCTGAGCCCGTCGGCCGGTCGGAACGCGCCGAAGAGCGCCAGCATCTCGCCCCAGAAACCGGCCAGGCCCGGCAGGCCCAGGGAGGCGACCGCGCCGAAGGCGAGGAGGCCGCCGAGGCGCGGGGCCTTGCCGTAGAGGGCCGCGCCGGTCTCCTCGGCGAGGGTGTCCAGGTCGGTGGTGCCGGTGCGGTCCTTCAGCGCGCCGACCAGGAAGAAGAGCAGACCGGTGATGAGGCCGTGGGCGATGTTGGCGAAGAGCGCGCCGTTCACGCCGGTGGTGGTCATCGTCGCGATGCCGAGCAGGACGAAGCCCATGTGACCGACGGAGGAGTAGGCGATCAGGCGTTTGAGATCGCCCTTCGCGCCTTGCTTGGCGAGGGCGAGGCAGGCCAGGGACCCGTAGATGATCCCGACGACGGCGAAGGCGGCGAGGTAGGGCGCGAAGGTCCGCATGCCGTCCGGCGCCACCGGCAGCAGGATGCGCACGAAACCGTACGTACCCATCTTCAGCAGCACACCGGCCAGCAGGACCGAACCGACGGTCGGGGCGGCGGTGTGGGCGTCCGGCAGCCAGCTGTGCAGCGGCCACATCGGCGTCTTGACCGCAAGCCCGATCCCGATCGCCAAAACGGCGATGACCTGCACGGATGTGGTCAGCGGGCGGTCGTTGTCAGTGGCGAGTGCCACCATGTCGAATGTGCCGGACTTGAGGCCGATGAGCAGCAGGCCCAGCAGCATCACGACGGAGCCGAGCAGGGTGTAGAGGATGAACCTCCAGGCCGCCTGGGTCCGTTGCTCACCGCCCCAGCGGGCGATGAGGAAGTACATCGGGATGAGGACCATCTCGAAGGCGAGGAAGAACAGCAGAAGGTCGAGGACGGCGAAGGTCGCGAGGGTGCCGGACTCGAGGACGAGCAGCAGGGCGACGAAGGCCTTCGGGGTGGGGCCCGCGGGCATCTTGAAATAGGAGTAGAGCGCGCAGAGGAAGGTCAACAGCGCGGTCAGGACCAGAAGGGGGAGGGAGATGCCGTCGATGCCGAGATGGATCCGTACGTCCAGCGCCGGGATCCAGCTGATGTCCGTGCTGGCCTGCATCTTCGACGGCTGGTCGTGGTCGAAGCCGAGTGCGAGGACGACGGCGGCGATGAGGATGGCGCCGGTGACGGTCACGCCGTGCCGGAGCACGGCCTGCTCGGGCGACTTCCCCTTCAGCCCGGGCGGGGCGGGCAGCAGAGCCGCGGCGGCGCCGAGGAGCGGGCCGACGACGACGAACGCCAGAAGGAACTGCATCACGGACTCGCTGATATCGATCACGTCTGCTCACGCTCCCGTGGCGACGAGGAGGACGGCGACCGCGAGGACGACGGTGCCGGCGAGCAGCGCGCTCACATAGGTCTGCACATTGCCGGTCTGGGCGCGCCGTACGGCGGCGCCGAGGAGCCGGGGCAGGGCGCCCGCGCCGCGTACATAGGTCTCGACGACCTCACGGTCTAGGAACCGCACGAGGGCGGCTCCGGCCTGGACCGGGCGGATGAAGAGGGCCCTGTACACGGCGTCCAGGTGGAAGCCGACGGCCGCGGGGCGGTGCAACGGGCCGAGCAGCAGCCGGCTCGGGTCCGCCGGGTCGGGCGCGTAGGCCACATCTCCGTACGCGGGCGCGTGGCTGGCGATGGCTTCGGCCTCGACCTGCGCCGCGTCCGCCTCGGGGTGGGCCGCGACCGCACCCAGCGGTGCGCGGGCCGCGAGCGCGGTGGTGTGCCGCCAGGTTCCGTAGGTGACGATTCCGCCGACGACGGCGAGCCCGGTGCCGAGGACGGACGTGGTGAGGGTCGGTGTCAGCTCGCGGCCGTCGAACCAGTCGGGCAGCAGCCCCGCGGTCAGACCGAAGGCGAGCGAGGGGACGGCGAGCACCCACAGGACGACCGTCATGGTCAGCGGCTGCTTTCCGTGGTCGGGGGCCTCGGCTCCGTGGCCCCGGAAGGCCAGCAGCCACAGGCGCGTCGCGTACGCGGCGGTGAGCAGGGCGGTGGCCATGCCCGCGATCAGGACGATCCAGCCCGCGGCGACGGGGATGCGCTCGGCGTGGCCGGTGGCGGCGTGCTCGGCGGTGGCCAGGACGGCCTCCTTGGAGAAGAAGCCGCTGAACGGCGGGATCGCGGCGAGTGCGAGCAGCGCCACGGTCATCGTCCAGTAGGCGTCCGGGACGCGGTTGCGGAGGTCCTTCATCCGGGACATCGCGGCGAGGGAGTTGGTGCCGGCGGCGTGGATGATCACGCCCGCCGCGAGGAAGAGCAGCGCCTTGAAGGCGCCGTGTGCGAGGAGGTGGAAGACGGCGGCCCCGCGGTCGCCGACGGCCAGGGCGCCGGTCATGTAGCCGAGCTGACCGATCGTCGAGTACGCGAGGACGCGCTTGATGTCGTCCTGGGCGAGCGCGGCGAGTCCCGAACCGGCCATGGTGACCGCGGCCATGACGGCGAGCACGACCAGCGCGGCCGCGGAGGCTTCGAAGAGCGGAAGGAGCCGGGCGATGAAGTAGACACCGGCGGCGACCATCGTCGCGGCGTGGATCAGCGCGGAGACGGGCGTGGGGCCGGCCATCGCGTCGGGAAGCCAGGTGTGCAGCGGGAACTGTGCCGACTTGCCCGCCACTCCGGCGAGGAGCAGCAGGGCGATCAGTGTCGGGTGGTCGATCGCGCCGGTGGCGACGGCGCCGAGGACCCGGGTGATGCGGAAGGACCCGGCGTCGGTGGCGAGTGCGAACAGACCGATCAGGAAGGGGACATCGCCGAGTTTGGTGACGAGGAAGGCCTTGAGGGAGGCGGCGCGGGCCTCCGGGGTCTCCCAGTAGTGGCCGACGAGGAAGTACGAGCAGATGCCCATGATCTCCCAGCCGACCAGCAGCACCATCAGGTCGCCTGAGTAGACGACGAGCAGCATCGCGGAGGTGAAGAGGGAGACCAGAGCGGCGTACGAGGGGTAGCGCGGGTCGTCGCGCAGGTAGCCCGTCGAATAGATCTGCACGCAGGAGGCGACGAAGCCGACGAGGACGGCGACGAGGGCGGCGAAGCCGTCGATGTGCAGGGCCAGTTCGACGGGGACCGAGCCGGTGGGCGTGAGCTCGGTGGCGGCGTCCACGGCCCCGTCTCCGCCCTGGCGTACGGCGACCAGCACGGCGAGGACCAGGGCCGTGAGGGTCGGTACTACGGCGAGCGGGCGGACGAAACCGGGAGCTGCGCGGCCCAGGAGCAGGCCGGCCGCGGCGCCCAGGAAGGGCAGGAGGGGGACGAGGACGGCGAGGGTGGTGGTGGTCACGCGGTGGCCTCGGCCTTCTCGTCGGCCGTGACGGTGTCTTCGGAGCCGTCGGTGCCCTCGGGGCCGTCGTTATCGGGGCCGTGCGGCTCGGCGGTGTCGCGGAGGCGGTCGATGGCCGAGGTGCCGCGGTTGCGGTAGACGGCGAGGACGATCGCCAGGCCGATGCCGATCTCGGCGGCGGCGATGGCGATGGTGAACAGGGTCAGGGCCTGGCCGGAGTGCAGGGTCTCCTCGGCGGCCTTGCTGAGCCAGACGTCGAAGGCGACGAGGTTGAGGTTGACGGCGTTGAGCATCAGCTCGACGGACATCAGCACCAGGATCGCGTTGCGGCGGGCGAGGACCCCGTACAGACCGGTGCAGAACAGGAGCGCGGAGAGCACTGCGGGATAGGCGAGGTGCATCAGCGTGCGCCTTCCTTCTCGCTCCGGCCGCCGGGGCGGCTCGCGGAGGTGGCCGCCGCGTCCGCCTTCGCCTTGCGGGAGAGGACGATCGCGCCGACCAGGGCGGCGAGGAGGAGGACGGAGAGTGCCTCGAAGGGGAGGACCCAGTTCTGGAAGAGCGCCTTGCCGGTGACCTCGGTGGAGCCGGCGGCGGCGCCGTCCAGGTCGATCCAGGTGGTGCGGAAGGCGTCGACGACGACCCAGATCAGGGCGGCGGCGGAGGCGACGGCCACGGTGAGGGCGGCCCAGCGGTTGCCGGAGTCGGCGTCCGGTGAGCGGCCGATGGGGGCCTTGGTGAGCATCAGACCGAACAGGAGGAGGACGACGACGGAGCCGACGTAGATGAGGACCTGCACCCAGGCGATGAACTCGGCGGTGAGCAGGAGGTACTCGACGGCGAGACCGCCGAGCGTGGCCACCAGCCACAGGGCGGCGTGCACCAGCTGCCGGGTGGTGACCGTGACGATGGCGGCGCCGAAGGTGACCAGGCCGACGAGGAGGAAGGCGATCTCGACGCCGGTCGGGGAGAGGAAGCCGGGGGTGTCGGCGGCGGCGGTGGTGGTGTGCGCCGTGCTGGTCATGGTGTGGGCCGCGGTGGCCATGGCTGTGGAGAGGGTCATGACTCGCCCTCCCCGGGCTCGGTTGCGCCACCCCGCGCCGGGCGCTCGGACTCGGTACGGGCGGGGCGCTGGGACTCCGCCCGGTCCGGGCGCTCGGACTCGGGCTGGGCAGGGGGCTGGGGCTTGGACTGGGCAGGGGGCTGGGACTCGGGCTGGGCCGCCGTGGCCAGCTTTTCCGTGGTCTTGCGGGCCGCGGCGAGTTCCTTCGGTTCCTCGGCGCCGGGGTCGAGGGCGGGCGGGGCCGGGACGGTCCACATCCACTCGCGGAGCTTGTCGCGTTCGTGGGTGAGGTCGCGGATGTCGGTCTCGGCGTACTCGAACTCAGGAGACCAGAAGAGGGCGTCGAAGGGGCAGACCTCGATGCAGATGCCGCAGTACATGCACAGGGCGAAGTCGATGGCGAAGCGGTCGAGGACGTTGCGGCTGCGCTCGCGTCCGCCGGGGGTGGCGGCCGGGATCGTCTCCTTGTGGGAGTCGATGTAGATGCACCAGTCCGGGCACTCGCGGGCGCACAGCATGCAGACCGTGCAGTTCTCCTCGAACAGGCCGATGACACCGCGGCTGCGGGGCGGCAGCTCGGGCTGGGCGTCCGGGTACTGCGCGGTGACGGACTTCCTCGTCATCGTGCGGAGGGTGACGGCCAGGCCCTTGGCCAGGCCGCTACCGGGAACAGACCGACGGGGCCGCCCGGAGGGCGTCGTTGCGGGGCGGTGGTCGGGCGACGGGCGGGACATGGTTACTGGATCACCACCTTGACGACGCCGGTGAGGGCGATCTGGGCGAGGGAGAGGGGGACGAGGAGGGTCCAGGAGAGCTTCTGGAGCTGGTCCTCGCGCAGACGGGGATAGGTGACGCGGAGCCAGATCACGACGAAGGCGAGGATCGCGGTCTTCAGCAGGGTCCAGACCCAGCCGAGGCCGTCGGCGCCCCAGGGGCCGTGCCAGCCGCCCAGGAAAAGGACCGTGGTCAGACCGCACAGGACGACGATGCCGGCGTACTCGGCGAGGAGGAACAGGGCGAAGCGCAGACCGGTGTACTCGGTGTACGCGCCGAAGATGATCTCCGAGTCGGCGACGGGCATGTCGAACGGGGGGCGCTGGAGTTCGGCGAGGCCCGCCACGAAGAAGACGATCGCGCCGACGATCTGCCAGGGCAGCCACCACCACTCGAAGGCGTCGAGGATGCCGGGCAGGGAGACCGTGCCGGCCGCCATCGCGACGGAGGCGGCGGCAAGCAGCATCGGGAGTTCGTACGCGAGGAGCTGCGCGGCGGTGCGGAGACCGCCGAGGAGGGAGAACTTGTTCGCGGAGGCCCACCCCGCCATGAGTGAACCGAGGACGCCCACGCCCATGACGGCGAGGACGAAGAAGACCCCTGCGTCGACGACTTCGCCGACGGCGCCTTCGCCCGGGCCGATCGGGATAGCGAGGAGGACGAGGAGGTACGGCAGGAGCGCGACGGCCGGGGCGAGTTGGAAGATCCGCCGGTCGGCGCCCGCCGGGACGACGTCCTCCTTCTGCGCGAACTTGACGCCGTCCGCGACGAGCTGGGCCCAGCCGTGGAAGCCGCCCGCGTACATGGGGCCGAGACGGCCCTGCATGTGGGCCATCACCTTGTGTTCGGTCTGGCCGATGATCAAGGGGAAGGTGAGGAAGACGACGAAGACGACGAGGAGTCGCAGGGTGACGTCGAGCACGTCGTTCACGGCCGGTCTCCTCGGGTGTCGTCGGGCTCTTCCTCGGGTCGGTGCGGGGCGCCAGGTTCGGGCGCCGTCTCGTTGTCGGGCGGGGGTTCGGACCCAGGCGCGGGCTCGTTGTCGGGCGCGGCGTCGGACCCGGGCGCGGTCGGGGTGTCGGGCGCGGCTTCGGACTTAGGGGCGGGCTCGTTGTCCGGCGCGGCCCCGGATCCAGGCACGGTCTGGCTTTCGGGCGCGGCCTCGGACTCGCTCGCGGACGCGGACTCGGACTTTGGCTCGCACTTGGGCTCGGAGCCGGACGTGGGCTCGGAGCCGGCTTCGGGCGCGGGACCGGACCCCGGCGTGGGACCGGACTCCGGCGTGGGACCGGACTCCGGCGTGGGACCGGACCCCGGCGCGGGACCGGACCCCGGCGCGGGACCGGACCCCGGCGCGGGACCGGACCCGGGCGTGGGACCGGACCCCGGCGCGGGACCGGACCCCGGCGCGGGACCGGACCCCGGCGCGGGACCGGACCCGGGCGTGGGACCGGACTCCGGCGCGGGCTCCGGTTCGTCGAAGGCGGGGCGCGCGTGGTGCCAAGGGGCATCCGGGCTGCGAGGCGTGGTGGGTTTCTGCCGCGCGGTGGGCCCGGCGGGCGAGTCCTTGGTGGGCTCGTCCTTCATGGCCTGGTCCGTGGTGGGCTCGTCCTTCTTGGCCTGGTCCGTGGTGGGCTCGTCCTTCTTGGCCAGGTCCGTGGTGGGCACATCCTTCTTGGCCTCGTCCGCGGTGGTCCGCTGGCTGGCGGAGCCCTGCGAGGCACTGCGTGTCCGGCGCGGCGGCCCGGCTGGGGCACTCGCGCCGGCGGCCGCCGCGTCCTCCGTCCCCTCCGGACTCCCCGCGCGCTCCGTCCGCTGGGAAGCAGAACCTCCGCTCGCGGTGCGCGAGCGACGCGGCGTGGGTGCGGGGATTTCCGGCGGTGTCCCCTGGGGCGCGGCCGGGGTGGCGGGCCCCTCGGTGCCGGCGGTCGCGCCCGGGGAGGTCTGGCCGACCGACCCCTCGGCGGCCGTGCGGGTGCGGCGGACCGGGCGCTCGCCTGCGGCACGGGCGGGGCGTTCGCCCGCCGCGCGGCCGGCGCCGCGGGCCGGGCGGGCCGGGGCGGGCGGGAGCTGACCCTTCAGAGGACCCCACTCGTTCGGGTCGGGAACGCCCGGCGGCAGCATCTGGCGCCGCTTCGGCCCGCCGTGTTCCGACTCCCCGGGCTCCTTCGCACCCGGCCAAGCCTTCACCACACGTGCCGCCAGTACGAAGTCCTTGCGGAGCGGGTGCCCCTCGAAGCCCTCGGGGAGGAGGAGATGCTGCAGCGCCGGGTGGCCTTCGAACACGACGCCGAACATTTCGTGCGTCTCGCGTTCGTGCCAGGCCGCGCCCGCGTAGACGTCGACGGCGGAGGGCAGGGACGGAGCGGTGTGCGGAACCGTCGTACGCAGCAGCAGCCGGCGTACCGGAGACAGCGCCACGACGTGCGCCGAGACGCGGAAGCCCGTGCCCGGTTCGTCCACCGCGCTGAGCCAGTCGAAATAGGTGCAGCCCACGGCGTCGCGTGCGGCCTGGAGCGCGGGGATCCAGGACCCTTGCGGCACGTCGACCGTCAGGACCTCGTACGCCTCCGCGGCCGTGGCCTCAGGGCCGAAGAGGTCCTCCACGGGGGCGGGCAGCCAGCCCACGGCGGTCATCTCGCGTCTCCCGTGGCAGGCGGCCGGACCAGGTCGCTCTGCAGAACGGCGGGGGAAGGCCCGGAGGAGCCGTACCGCTCCCCCAGCGACTCGCGCGCGATCTTCTCCTGGAGCTTGAGGATGCCCTGGAGCAGCGCCTCCGGCCGCGGTGGGCAGCCGGGCACGTACACGTCCACCGGGATGATCTGGTCGACGCCCTTGGTGACGGAGTAGGAGTCCCAGTAGGGGCCCCCGCAGTTGCTGCAGGCGCCGAACGAGATGACGTACTTCGGCTCCGGCATCTGCTCGTACAGCCGCTTGACGGCCGGTGCCATCTTGTCCGTCACCGTGCCGGACACCACCATCAGGTCTGCCTGGCGCGGTCCCGGTGCGAAGGGGATCACGCCGAGGCGGATGAAGTCGTGCCGGGCCATCGACGCGGCGATGAACTCGATCGCGCAGCAGGCGAGGCCGAAGTTGAACACCCAGAGCGAATAGCGGCGGCCCCAGTTCAGGACGACCTTCATGGGTTCGGGGGCGAGCCGGGCGAGTGCGCCCAGCCGTTTCGGCTCGGGAACCATCACGGGCCCGGCGGCGGCACCGGCAGACGCGGCCGCAGCACCGGCAGACGCGGCGACCGCGCTGTCAGACGCGGCGGCAGCACTGTTCGACGCGGCAGCCGAACCGGTCGAAGGAGAGGCAGCGGTCGCGGTGGCGGCCGAATCGGTCGGATCAGGGGTCGAGGGAGTCACGTCCATTCCAGGACGCCCTTCTTGTACGCGTACAGCAGACCCACGGCGAGGAAGCCGAGGAAGATGAACGTCTCGACGAGCGTCGTCGCACCGTAGCCCGGCGCGGCGAAGACCGTCGCCCAGGGGAAGAGGAAGATCGAGTCGACGGCGAAGATGACGTAGAGGAAGGCGTAGACGTAGTAGCGGACCTGAGTGTGGGCCCAGCCCTCTCCGACGGGGTCGACGCCGCACTCGTAGGTCAGGAGTTTCTCGGGGGTGGGGACGACTGGCCGCAGCAGCCGTCCCGCGCCGAAGGCAACGGCCACGAACAGCACGCCGACGACGGCGAGCAGTCCGACGACCGAGTAGGACTGGAAGTAGTCCGCCGCGATGACGGGCCCCGCCCCAGCCCCGGTCTCCGCGACGGCGGTCGGTTCCGGCACGTCCTCGCTCCCTTGGTTGCGCCTCGGTGTGCGCCCTCGCGCAACGCTGTGATGCGCCGCGTTCGACGATCTGTACGCACGGGAGTCTAGGCCCTGCTAAAGAGCGGGTAAGCAGCCCGTCACGTGTGCGCTCGTGCCCGGGTGCCACGGAGTCGGCTCGGCGGTGCGGAAGGTGGGGATTCCCCCAGGGCGGCCGGGCCGGTTCACCTCATGGCGCCGCGGGCTCCAGCCGGGCAGGCTGTCGAACATGACCGAACGTATCACCGTGCACGGCTTCCGGAGCGGGAAGCCAGACGTCGAACGGCTGCCCCCCGCCCGCTTCGCCTTCGACGCACTGACGTGGAAGGAGATAGCGCACCTTCTGATCAACTTCCCGATGTCCATCGCGGGCTTCGTCTACGTGGTGACCGTGCTCTCCACCGGCGCGGGGCTCGCGGTGACGGTGGTCGGACTCCCGTTGCTGGCGGCAGGGCTGGCGGGCACACGGCTGTTCGGCCGGTTCGAGCGGGCGCGGGTCCGGGCCTTGCTGGAGGTGCGGGTCGACGAGCCGAGCCCGCTGCGGATGCGCGAACGCGGTCTGTTCGTGTGGCTGTGGGCACGGCTGACGGATCCGGTGGCCTGGCGGACGGCGCTGTACGAGTTCATCCGGCTGCCCTGGGGGGCCCTGACCTTCTCCGTGACGCTGACCGGGCTGTTCGTGGCGTGGCCGGTGCTGCCGTTCATCGTGCGGGCGCTGACCAATGTGGACCGGGCGCTGGTACGGGCGCTGCTCTCGCCCTCGGACGAGTTGGAGCGGCGGATCGCCGAGCTGGAGTCGGACCGCGGGGTCGTGGTCGACACGGCGGCGGCGGACCTGCGGCGCATCGAACGCGACCTGCACGACGGGGCGCAGGCCCGGCTCGTCAATCTCGCCATGGGGCTGGGCCTGGCCAAGGAGAAGCTCCTGGAGGACCCGGACGCGGCGGCGGCGATGGTCGAGGAGGCGCACGGCGAGGTGAAGCTGGCGCTGCAGGAGCTGCGTGACCTGGCGCGCGGCATTCACCCGGCGGTCCTCACGGACCGCGGTCTGGACGCCGCCCTGTCCTCGGTCGCCTCCCGCTGCACGGTCCCCGTGAAGGTGACGGCCGACCTGCCGGTACGTCCTGCCGCGGCGATCGAGGGGATCGCGTACTTCACGGTCTCCGAGCTGTTGCAGAACATCAGCAAGCACAGTGGGGCGAGGTCCGCGTCGGTGGACGTGTGGCGGGCTCAGGACCGGCTGCTGATCCAGGTGTGGGACGACGGCCGCGGCGGGGCGAACCTCGACGGCGGCAGCGGGATGGCGGGTCTCGCGGACCGCCTCGGCGCGGTGGACGGCCTGTTCGTCATCGACTCCCCCGAGGGCGGCCCCACGACGATCACCGCGGAACTCCCCTGGCGTGACCGGCCGGCGGCGGAGGCTGCCCGGAGGTAAGCGGGCACCACACGACGGCGGGTTCGGCGCACCGTG
The DNA here is from genome assembly GCF_004023625.1 of Streptomyces cavernae. Taxonomy (GTDB): domain Bacteria; phylum Actinomycetota; class Actinomycetes; order Streptomycetales; family Streptomycetaceae; genus Streptomyces; species Streptomyces cavernae. The sequence goes on from NZ_RPDJ01000016.1 coordinate 281,401, forward strand.
CGGCAGCCGGTACCGGCTCGCCATGCGCGACGGCGGGTTCGGCGTGCCATGCGGGGCGGCGGGTTCGGCGTGCCATGCGGGGCGGCGGGTTCGGCGTGCCATGCGGGGCGGCGGGTTCGGCGTGCCATGCGCGAGGACGGGTTCGGCGTGCCATGCGCGACGGCGGGTTCGGCGTGCCATGCGGGGCGGCGGGTTCGGGGTGCCGTACGACGGCGGGTCCGGTGTGCGAGGCGCCGGGCCCGCTTCTTCGTTCGGGGTCCGGCCGCCAGCTGTGCTCCGGCCCTCGGCGGGCCCCGCCAGGGGTGGGGAAAACCCCCGCCCCAAGACGCCGACGCGCTCCATGGTCCGGAGGGGCCCGGGAGAAGAGGGTGGGAGGTACCACAGGGGACGCGCGGGCCGAGCTCGGCGGGCGCGCAGGACGAGGAGGACGGACGAGCCGATGGCCATGGGGTACGAACAGGGGTACGGGGTGGACGTCGAGGAGCCGCGACACCGGATTCCCGCGGGGCTGCGCGCGCCCTTCACGGCCCGCGCCTGGCGCGAGTTCGGCTATCTGATGCTGAGCCTGCCGATCAGCATCATCATGTTCACGTTCGCGATCACGATGGGCTCGCTCGGCATGGGCCTGTTGATCACGTTCCTCGGTATCCCCGTCCTCGCGGCGGCGCTGGCCGGCTGCCGCGGCTTCGGTGCGCTGGAGCGGGCCCGGGCGCGCGGGCTGCTGGGCCTGCACGTCGATGATCCGGAGCCGCTGCGGGTGCGCAAGCACGGGCTGATGGGGTGGCTGGGCGCGGTGCTCAAGAGCGGCTCGTCCTGGCGCCACCTGCTCTACGGCCTGCTGCACATGCCGTGGGCGACCTTCGCGTTCTCCGTCGCCCTGATCTTCTGGACGTACGGCTGGGCTCTGCTCACCTATCCGGTGTGGTTCTGGTTCTTCCCGATGTACGGAGGCCAGGACGGGCTCCAGCTCTACGGCGACAAGACGCACAGCATCTACCTGGACAACCCCTTCGAGATCACGGTGACCGCGCTGGTGGGACTGCTGTTCACACTGGCCACGCCGTGGGTCGTGCGGGCCCTGACGATGGTGGACCGGCTGATGGTGCAGGGACTGTTGGGACCGTCGCGGCTGGCGTCCCGCGTGGTGGAGCTGGAGTCGGACCGCGGGGTCGTGGTCGACACGGCGGCGGCGGACCTGCGGCGCATCGAACGCGATCTGCACGACGGGGCGCAGGCCCGGCTGGTAGCGCTGGCGATGGACCTCGGGCTGGCGAAGGAGAAGCTGCGCGAGGACCCTCGTGCGGCGGCGCGCATGGTGGACGAGGCGCACGGCGAGGTGAAGACGGCGCTGCAGGAGTTGCGTGATCTCGCGCGGGGGATCCATCCCGCGGTCCTCACCGACCGCGGTCTGGACGCGGCCCTCTCCGCGGTCGCCTCCCGCTGCACGGTGCCGGTGCAGGTCGAGGTCGACCTCCCGTCCCGCCCGGCGCCCGCCATCGAGGGCATCGCCTACTTCACGGTCTCCGAGCTGCTGCAGAACATCAGCAAGCACTCGCGGGCGACGCGGGCGACGGTCGACGTCTGGCGGGTGGACAACCGTCTGATGCTCCAGGTCTCGGACAACGGCGTCGGCGGGGTGGAGGTCACCGCGGGGTCGGGGCTGGCGGGGCTGGCGGAGCGACTCGACGCGGTGGACGGGATTCTGGTGGTGGACTCTCCCGTGGCCGGGCCTACGCGCATCACTGCGGAGCTGCCGTGGCGGGGGTAGGTGGGTGACCGACCGGTCACCGAAAGACGGCCGGTCATCGCAGAACCGCCGGTCATCGTAGAACCTCCGGTCATCGAAAGACCGCCGGTCATCGAACGCCCCGGATAACGAGTCCCACCCTGTCCCAAATGCTGGAATGCTGTACACGTCGGATGACGGACACAGCAGGCATGGGGGGCCGAAGGTCGTGGAGGACAGGGTGCGCGTGGTCATCGCCGAGGATTCAGTGCTGCTGAGGGAGGGGCTGACCCGGCTGCTGACCGATCGCGGGCACGACGTCGTGGCGGGAGTGGGCGACGGCGAGGCGCTGATCAAGACGATCACGGAGCTCGCGAGCGCGGACGCACTCCCGGACGTGGTCGTCGCCGACGTCCGGATGCCCCCCACCCACACGGACGAAGGAGTCCGGGCCGCCGTACAGCTGCGCAAGGCGCACCCCGGCCTCGGTGTGCTGGTCCTGTCCCAGTACGTGGAGGAGCAGTACGCCACCGAATTGCTGGCGGGCTCCAGTCACGGAGTGGGCTATCTGCTCAAGGACCGGGTGGCCGAGGTGCGGGAGTTCGTGGACGCGGTGGTGCGCGTCGCGGCGGGCGGCACCGCTCTGGACCCGGAGGTGGTGGCCCAGCTGCTGGGCCGCAGCCGTAAGCAGGACGTGCTCGCGGGCCTCACCCCCCGGGAGCGTGAGGTCCTAGGGCTGATGGCGGAGGGGCGGACCAACTCCGCGATCGCGCGACAACTGGTGGTGAGCGACGGCGCGGTCGAGAAGCACGTCAGCAACATCTTCCTGAAGCTGGGCCTGTCGCCGAGTGACGGGGATCACCGCCGTGTCCTGGCCGTCCTTACCTACCTGAACTCCTGAAGCCCCTGAACTGGCTGAGGTCCTCCGCTTCGCGCGAGGCCACGAACCGCCGAAGCCATCTGAAGTACTTGCCTGACGTTCTGTCAGATTCGGGCGGTTTCCGCTATCAAGGCACTTGACGGGCCCGATGGGCCCGCCGGACCTTGCGCGGCGAAGCGACACCTCGTCGGCGCGGAAGTGGAACCTAGAACCAAAGGATGAGCGGGGAGCGTCTTCAGAAGTGGCGCCGAGGGGCGAGCAAACCGTGACAATTCGTGACGTCAGGCGATCTCAAAGTTGTGTCCATCATGCGAACGGCCGAAGGAAGGGGACCCTTACAGACGTAGGGTTGGTTCTGGGAAGGCCGACGGGACACAGGCCGCTCCCAGACAGCCGCCTCGAGGGAGGTCCAGTTCAGTGACCAGCCAGGTCAGTAGCCCAGCCGAGCAGGCCGACGGGGCCGTCGTGGGAGAACAGCGCCAAGCGGCGGGTACGAAGGACGTACGCCGCCTGGACCGGGTCATCATCCGGTTCGCGGGTGACTCGGGCGACGGTATGCAGCTCACGGGCGACCGCTTCACCTCGGAGACGGCCTCGTTCGGCAACGACCTGTCGACCCTGCCGAACTTCCCCGCGGAGATCCGGGCCCCCGCCGGCACCCTGCCGGGCGTGTCGTCGTTCCAGCTGCACTTCGCCGACCACGACATCCTCACCCCCGGTGACGCGCCGAACGTGCTGGTGGCGATGAACCCGGCGGCACTGAAGGCGAACGTCGGAGATCTGCCGCGGGGCGCGGAGATCATCGTCAACACGGACGAGTTCACCAAGCGGGCGATGCAGAAGGTCGGCTACGCGACCAACCCGCTCGAGGACGGCTCGCTGGACGGCTACAACCTCCACCCGGTGCCGCTGACCACGCTGACCGTGGAGGCGCTCAAGGAGTTCGACCTGTCCCGCCGGGAGGCCGAGCGCAGCAAGAACATGTTCGCGTTGGGGCTGCTCAGCTGGATGTACCACCGGCCGACGGAGGGTACGGAGCGGTTTCTGAAGTCGAAGTTCGCCAAGAAGCCGGACATCG
>NZ_RPDJ01000017.1 GCF_004023625.1 Streptomyces cavernae
CAAGTACATCCAGTACGACGGCTTCCACCCGGCACTCCCCCCAGCCTCCGGCTGGGGGACCCCAGAGCACGCACCTGAGCGCCGCGCGGCCCGCCCTCCGGGCGGACGACGGGAATTTGACGACAGGGCCTAGAGCTCGGGTGCTCCATGGGTCACGGACGGCACGGGCGGGCGGATTTCCGCAAACGTAGAGAGGCGCGAAGGCCGCGGGCAGTGCGGCGGAGGCCGGAATGGGGGCTCCGGCGGCCACGCCCGCGACAGGCGGGGCCCCACTGCCTACAGTGAAGCGAGAACGCCCTGGTGAGAGGGAACGCGATGCCCGATGCCCCCGCCCCGGCCGAGTCCCCGGGGACCAGTCGCAGCACCTCGGCCACCATCGCGCCGAACATCCTGCGCTACCTAGCCCGGGTCGCCGACGAGTACGGCGTCGACCTGCAGCCGCTGCTGACCCGGGTCGGGCTGGACCCGACGGTGATGGGCTCCGCGGCACTGCGGGTCTCCTACCGGCAGGGCAGTGACGTCATCCGCCAGGCGCTGGAACTGACCGGGGACGAACATCTGGGGCTGCGCGTGGGCGCCGCGCAGCACCTGACCGCATGGGGACTGCTCGGTTTCGCCATGATGGCCGCCGACACCCAGCAGGACGCCATCGAGACGGGGGTGCGCTATCAGAACCTCTCCGGGGCGATGACGGTGTGGTCGGCCGGCTGGGAGGACACCGGCTATGTGCTGCGCGCCGATCTGCCGGACCCCGCACTGGATCCGACGGTCGCCGTCTTCCTGATCGAGGAGGCGTACTCCAGTGTCGTCACCCTCACCCGTCTGAACTCCGGCGCCGCCTTCGCGCCGCAGGCGGTCGAGTTCGCCTTCCCCGCCCCGCGCGACACGGGCCCGTTCGACGAACTGTTCCGCTGCCCACTGCGCTTCGGCGCCGCCGGCAACCGTATGGTCTTCCCCGCCCGGTGGGTCCGTAGCGCGATGCCGGGGCGGGACCCCATCACCTACGCGACGGTGCTGGAGTTGCTGGACGCGCAGCTGGAGTCACGACGCGGCCAGCAGGACCTCCTCGAGGTGCTGGAGATCTCCATCGCGCAGAGCCTCCCGGCCGTCCCCTCGTTCCTCGAGCAGGCCCGCAGGCACGCGTCCAGCGAACGCACCCTGCGCCGCCGTCTGGCCGAGTGCGGCACCACGTACGACGCGATCGTCGACGGAGTACGCCGCGAACGGGTCGAACTACTGCTGAGGCGACCGGAAGTGACGCTCCGTGACATCACACGTCAGGCGGGCTTCGCCGATGTGAGCGCACTCAGACGGGCGGTTCGCCGGTGGCACGGGGCGACCCCGCTCGAGGTGCGCACCAGGCTGCTGAGACGGGAGGCACCAATCGGCGGGGCACCCATCGGCGCGGCACCCACCGACGAGTCGCCCACCGAAGAGGCACCCGCCGACAAGGCACCCGGGGACGGGGCACCCAGCGGTTGAGACACCCACCGGCCTGCGCGCGGTCCGCGGCTCAGGTGCGTGGGGTGAGCAGATCGGGGAGCCTGCCGACGCCGTCGATGGTGATGTGCGGGCTCTGCTCCGGCGGCAGTGCGGTGAAGCGGTCCGTCGCGTGGATGCCGGTGGCCACCGCGATGGCGAGGGCGTCGCCGCGGCGGGCCATCGCCATCTCCAGCTCCGGGTCGTCCCCGACGACGGCTAGCTCCTCGGGTGTGACCCTCAGGCGGCGCGATGCGCAGTGCAGGGCGTACAGCGAGGGTTTGCCCACCACGTGTTCGGCCACGCCCGTGACAGCGCTGATCATGGCGCAGATGGCCCGCGACGTTCCCAGTGTGCGGCCGTCGGTGCTGGCGAAGAACACCGACTGCGAGGAGCTGTAGAGCGTGGCGCCGCCGAAGACGGCGTGGCAGGCGGCTTCGAGGTCGTCGATGGTGAACTCGCGGTACCAGCCGACGAGTACCGCGTCCGGTGCGTCCTTCTTCCTGGGGGCGTCCATGGGCGTGACGACTTCGATACCTGCCTGGCGGAGCGGTTCCTTGAGCCCTTCGCCGCCGAGCACCAGGACGCGTCGGTGGCCCACCGTCAGGAAGTGGTCGACGGCGCTGGTGGCGGGAGTGAGCATGGCGGTGTCGGCCACGTCGAAGCCGATCCGGCGCAGGGTGTCCGCGTATGCCTCGGGGGTGCGGGTGGTGCCATTGGTGAAGGTGAGCCAGGGAAGGCCCTGTGCGGTGAGCCAGGCGGTGGCTTCCAGGGCTCCGGGCAGCGGGGCGAGCCCGCGGTTGCGCCGGTCGCCCAGGACGACGGTGCCGTCCAGGTCGAAGACGATGCCGCGGACGGTTCGGAGACGGTCGGTGAGGGAAGCGGCGACGGCGTCAGTCGGGTCGGCGGTCACGGTGCAGCTCCAGTCGGAAGTCGGGTCGTTCCAGGGCCAGTTCGGTGGTGGCGGGGCGCGTCCGTAGCCCTTGGAGCAGGTCGAGCACCGGTTTGACGTCGGGGTTGTAGTGCCGCCGGGCCGGGCCGGCCGTCGCAGCCGGGCCAGCGCCTCGGCGCGGTCCTGGCCGTGCACGATCAGCTTCGCGAGCAGCGAGTCGTAGTAGGGCGGCACCGCGGCGCCGTCCTGGAGGTGGGTGTCGATCCGGATGCCTTCGTCGAGCGGCCACACGGCGTCGGTCACGGTGCCCGGGCTCGGCTGGAAGTCCCGTGCCCAGTCCTCGGCGTTGAGCCGGCACTCGATGGCGTGGCCGGTGAACGAGACGTCCGCCTGGCCGAAGGTCAGCGATCGGCCTTCGGCGACGGCGAACTGTTCGGCGACCAGGTCCAGGCCGGTGATGGCCTCGGTGACGGGGTGCTCGACCTGGATGCGGGCGTTCATCTCCAGGAAGTAGAAGGTGCCGCGGTCCACGTCCACGAGGAACTCCACCGTGCCCAGGCCGCGGTACTCCAGATGCTTGCCGAGGGCGACCGTTGCGCGGTGCATCTCCTCGCGCAGGGCGGGATCGAGGGCCGGCGCGGGCGCCTCCTCGATGAGCTTCTGATAGCGGCGCTGCACGGAGCAGTCCCGGGTGCCGAGGTGGACGATGTTCTCGCCGTCCCCGAGGAGCTGGACCTCGACGTGCCGTCCGGTCGCGACGAAGCGTTCCAGGTAGACGCGGGGGTCGCCGAAGGCGGCGGCCGCCTCGGCCACGGCCAGGTCGATGGTGGCGGCCGGGGCGGCCGGGTCGTGCACCTGTTTCATGCCCCGGCCGCCACCGCCGCCGACCGCCTTGATGAGCAGGGGAAAGCCGATCCGCGCGGCCCTGGCGCGTGAGGTGATTGGCGCGTTCGTTCGCGACGATACGGCGTAGCGGAAAGGGCCGCCCGGACGCCATTGGCGTCGGGGCGGCCCTTTCCGGTGGCTGGTTCCGGCGTGTGCGGCCCGGGGGTCCGAGCCCCGCGGTCCGCGGTACCGGTCAGTCCGTGCCGAACTCCATCGCGGCGCGGTCCAGCAGTTCGTCGTCGGCGGAGATCTCACCGCGGGAGGCGATGGCCTCGGCGCCGCCTTCGGGCATCTCCGGCATGGTGCCGATCAGCCCGGTCGCGGCGGCCTGGGCGGCACCGATGGCGGGGCTGCCGGTGCCGATCAGACCGAGTCCGACGTACTGCTCGAGCTTGGCGCGCGAGTCCGCGATGTCGAGGTTGCGCATGGTGAGCTGGCCGATCCTGTCCACCGGGCCGAACGCCGAGTCCTCGGTGCGCTCCATGGACAGCTTGTCCGGGTGGTAGCTGAACGCGGGTCCCGTGGTGTCGAGGATCGAGTAGTCCTCACCGCGCCGCAGCCGCAGGGTGACGGCGCCGGTGACCGCCGAGCCGACCCAGCGCTGCAACGACTCCCGGATCATCAATGCCTGCGGGTCGAGCCAGCGGCCCTCGTACATCAGCCGGCCCAGGCGCCGTCCCTCGTTGTGGTACTGGGCGAGGGTGTCCTCGTTGTGGATGGCGTTGACGAGGCGTTCGTAGGCCGCGTGCAGCAGGGCCATGCCGGGCGCCTCGTAGATGCCGCGGCTCTTGGCCTCGATGATCCGGTTCTCGATCTGGTCCGACATGCCGAGACCGTGGCGGCCGCCGATGGCGTTCGCCTCCATCACCAGGTCGACCGGGGAGGCGAACTCCTTGCCGTTGATCGTCACCGGGCGGCCCTGGTCGAAGCCGATCGTCACGTCCTCGGCAACGATCTCGACCTCGGGGTCCCAGAACCGCACGCCCATGATCGGCTCCACGGTCTCCACCCCGGTGTCCAGGTGCTCCAGGGTCTTCGCCTCATGGGTGGCGCCCCAGATATTGGCGTCGGTGGAGTATGCCTTCTCGGCGCTGTCGCGGTAGGGCAGGCCGTGCGCGAGCAGCCACTCCGACATCTCCTTGCGGCCGCCGAGCTCGGTCACGAAGTCCGCGTCGAGCCAGGGCTTGTAGATCCTGAGGTGCGGGTTGGCGAGCAGGCCGTAGCGATAGAACCGCTCGATGTCGTTGCCCTTGAAGGTCGAGCCGTCGCCCCAGATCTGTACGTCGTCCTCGAGCATCGCCCGGACCAGCAGGGTGCCCGTGACGGCACGGCCGAGCGGCGTGGTGTTGAAGTAGGCCCGCCCGCCCGAGCGGATGTGGAACGCCCCGCAGGTGAGCGCGGCCAGGCCCTCCTCGACGAGCGCCGCACGGCAGTCGACCAGGCGCGCGATCTCGGCCCCGTAGGTCTTCGCACGGCCGGGCACCGAGGCGATGTCGGGCTCGTCGTACTGGCCGATGTCGGCGGTGTAGGTGCACGGGACGGCGCCCTTGTCGCGCATCCACGCGACCGCGACGGAGGTGTCGAGGCCGCCCGAGAAGGCTATGCCGACGCGCTCGCCGGTGGGCAGGGAGGTGAGGACCTTGGACATGGAAAGAGTATGCAGTATCGCGCATGGTCATGCAAAGTGGTGCGGTACGTCGTTCAACGACGGCCGCCCCGCCTCCAGGCGCCACACCGTTCCCTCACCGTTGGCCGAGAGGAGGAGGCTGCCGTCCGCGGCGACGGCGAGGCCGGCGAACAGGCGGGGCGCCCCGACCATGCCGTGGGTGAACAGCGCGGGGTCGGTGCGCGGAACCGGCGGCCCGACCGGCAGGTCCTCCGCCTCGGTCCGGATCTCCCCCGTGCTGAGGGAGACCGCCAGGAGCCGGCGCCGACCGGTATCCACCGTGTACAGCTCCTCGCCCTCAACCACCAGCCCCTGGGGTGCGCCGAGCCCGTCCGCGACGATCTCCGTGTTCCCGTCGTCCGCGAGCCGGAGCACAGCCCCGAGCCGGTCGTCGCTGACGTAGCAGCGCCCTGCGGTGTCGAAGGCCACATCCACCGGGTGGTCGAGCCCTTCGGCGAGCACGGTGACGGTGCCGGTGTCATCGACGGACACGATCCGGCCCGCGCCCGCCTCCGCCACCACCAGCGAGCCGTCCGGTCCGACGGCGATCCCGAATGGCTGGTCGAGTCCCGCCGCTCGTGGCCGCGTCGTCCCCGACTCCGGGTCGTAGGTATGGACGTCGCCGTACTGCGATGTCAGGTGCACGAGCCCGCCCGCGTGGGTGACGCCGTGGACGAACGGCGGAGTCAGCGTCAGGGAGGTGGGGTTGTCCGCGCCGGAAGGTGCCGTGCTCGTCAGCCGGTAGTGGTCGGCCGCGTACACGGTGCCGCCGAGGTCGACGGTCACGCCGTAGGGGCCGTCGAGGCCCCGGGGGACGAGCTCGCGGGTGCGGCCGTCCGGGTGCAGCTCGGTGACACCGCCGGTGGCGTAGCTGGAGACGAACATGCGGTTCTCCGTGTCGAACGCCGCGTTGTCCAGGCCCATCAGGCCACTGGTGACGAGGGTGCGGGTGCCGGTGCCGTGCAGGTCGATACGGGTGACGATGCCTTCCACGCCGCGGGAGAGGACGTGCAGGACGCCGCCCTGGTCGAAGCGGACCGCGACCGGCTCGTGGACGTCCTCGGCGACCACCTCGGGAACGCCTCCGTCCGGCGGGATCCGCCAGACCTGTCCGGTCAGCATGTGCGGGTAGTACAGGTGGCCGTCCGGGCCCAGTTGCATGGCGTTGCCGAGGGCGAGTCCCTCGGTGAGCACCAGCGGGTCGCCGCCGTCCGGGAACAGCTCCAGCAGACGGCCGCCCGGCCGCATCTCGTTGACGAAGAGGCGGTCACCGACACAGGTGATGCCGTTGGGCAACTTCACCTCGTCGGAGACCAGCGTGTACTCGCCCGCCGGGCTGCGCCGCCAGACCCGGCCGGGGACCAGGTCGGCGATGTACATCGAGCCGTCCGCGCCGAAGGACAGGTCGTCCGGCGACTGGACCGGGCCGTCCATCGGCACGACCACCTCCACGTCCCCGGTGGCCGGGTCGACGGCGCTGATCTGGCCGGCGAGGAACTGGGCGACGTACAGCCGTCCGTCCGGTCCGAAGGCGACACCGTTGGAACCCCACAGCCGATTGGGCGGGTTGAGCCGCTTCGCCCCCCAACGGGCGCTCCGCATAGGTCCGTTGCCGGACTCGTCGAACCGGCTGGGGTACGGGGTGGTGTGCGCGGTGCTCACGCCTCCTCCCCCGCTACGAGGACCTCGTCCATGCCGCCGTTCGCGCGCCAGCGCCCGAGCAGTTCGTGGAAGGCGACCGGGCCGTCCGCGTACGCCTCGCTGCGCTCCCGGGGCATGCCCTCGTTGTTGTAGTAACCAGGGGTGCACTCCGCCTGGAACTTGTGGAGGTCGGGTGCCTTCGCCCGGAGGGTGGCAACCCAGGTGTCCTGGGCCTCGGGGGTCGGCTCGACGTACCGGGCCCGCCGCTTGTGGGCCTGAGCGACCACCTCGGCGACGTGCAGGGCCTGTTCGTCGAGGACGTGGACGTAGTTCACGGAGCTGGCGTTCTGCAGGGGGCCGAGCTGGAAGAGGTTGGGAAAGCCGTGGCTGTAGAAGCCGTGGAGCGTCTTCGGGCCCTTCGCCCAGGCCTCGAAGAGATGGGTGCCTCCCCGGCCGTACACCGGGAGCCGTCCGGAGAGGATCCCCGAGACGCCCACCTCGAACCCGGTCGCGAAGATGATGCAGTCGACTTCGTACTCCACGCCGCCGACCACGACGGCGTTCTCGGTGATCCGCTCCACGCCGTGGGTGTCGGCCGTGTCGACGAGGGTGACGTTGGGCCGGTTGAACGTCTGGAGGTAGTTGTCGCTGAACGTCGGCCGCTTGCACATGTAGCGGTACCAGGGCTTGAGCTTCTCGGCCGTCTCCGGGTCCTCGACGATGCGTTCCACGCGGGCGCGGATCTCGTTCATCTTCTGGAAGTCGGCGATCTCATAGGCCCGTTCGCGTTCCTCGGCCGGGACGTCCGCGTAGGCGTTGGTCGGGATGAGCTTCTCCTGGAGCCGGGCGCTGGACGTCCAGGCGTCGTTCACCAGGTCCTCGTCCGTGCGGATGCCGGTGACGACCTTGAGGAAGTTCTCCATGCGCTGCCGCTGCCAGCCGGGCTTCAGCGACATGGCCCATTGCGCGTCGGTGGGGCGGTTGTCTCGTACGTCGACGGAGGAGGGCGTGCGCTGGAAGACGTACAGGTGCCCGGCGTCGTTCCCGAGGTGCGGCACCACCTGGATGGCGGTGGCGCCGGTGCCGATGAGGGCCACCCGCTTGTCGGCGAGCTTGGTGAGACCGCCGTTGGCGTCACCGCCGGTGTAGGCGTAGTCCCAGCGGCTGGTGTGGAAGGTATGGCCCCGGAAGGTCTCGATGCCGGGGATCCCGGGGAGTTTGGCCTCGCTGAGCGTGCCCGTGGACGCCACCACGTAACGCGCCCGCATACGGTCACCGCGGTCGGTGGAGACGATCCACTCCGACTCGGCCTCGTCCCAGCGCAGTTCGGTCGCCTGTGTCTGGAAACTGGCGTCGTCGTAGAGACCGAAGTGCCGCGCGATGGCCTGTGCGTGCTGCCGGATCTCCTCCCCCGGCGCGTACCGCCACTTCGGGACGTAGCCGACCTCCTCCAGCAGCGGCATGTAGATGTACGACTCGATGTCGCAGTGGATGCCCGGGTAGCGGTTCCAGTACCAGGTGCCGCCGAAGTCACCGCCCTTGTCGATCACCCGGATCGACTCCACGCCCGCCTGCCGCAACCGGGCGCCGGCGAGCAGACCACCGAACCCGCCGCCGACGACCACCACCTCCACCCGGTCGTGCAAGGGCTCCCGGCTGAAGTCCGGGTCCGCGTGGGGGTCTTCCGCGTAGTAGCCGAACTCGCCGGTCACGCGCCCGTACTGGGCGTTGCCGTCGGGACGGATACGGCGGTCGCGTTCGGCCCGGTAGCGGTCCCGCAGCACGTCCGGGTCGAAGTCGAGTTCCTGCGGGTCGAGTTGGGGGGAGGTGGAGGAGATGTGGGGGGTTGACATCGTTGTCCTCGTCCTTTCTGTGTACCCCTCTGATCGTGACGCTCCGCCCGGCAACCACGTGAGCGGTGTTCCCGCCGATTTTGATCGTTTACGCACCCCGGTCACCGTGACGCGCTGCCGTCCGGCCGGGTCGGACCACCTGGCCGACGCGGCTCGGGGTGATTGCGTCCGCCGTGGTGGGGGAAGGTCGGGGCTCGGGACCGACAGCGAACGGCGGACGAACACACGAGGAGTGAATGGGAATGACGACGTCCTCGACCGGGCCGGTCACGTCGGACGAGCTCTCCGGGGCCGTGTGGCAAGGGCCCGCCGGCGGGCTCGACGTACGGCCCGTCGCCGGGTACATAGGTGCGGACATCCACGGCGTCGACCTGTCGGGCCCCCTCCCCGACGAGGTCGTCGCGGGGATCCGCGCGGCCATGCTCCGCTGGAAGGTGGTGTTCTTCCGGGACCAGAAGCTCGACCACGACGGCCATGTCGCGTTCGCCCGCCGCTTCGGTGAGCCGATCATGCTGCGCTCCCGCGGTACGGCCTCGCCCGCGGACCACCCGGAGGTCGAGACGACGGCCGACCGGCTGGAGCTCGCCGGAAGGCACGGGATGACGCACGCGGAATGGCTGGAGCGCCGGCGCCACTCCACACTGCGCGGCTGGCACGCGGACCACACCGCGCGGATCGACCCGCCCGCCCTCACCATCCTGCGCGCCGAACGCGTGCCGCCGTACGGCGGTGACACCACCTGGGCCAATCTGGCCACGGCCTACGCGGGGCTGTCCGAGACCGTGCGGAGCTTCGCGGACGGACTGCGCGCGGAGCACCGGCTGGGCGTCGGCTACCTCCCCCGCTCCGGCCCCGACGCCTACCTCCGCCACCTCCAGGACCACCAGGTGGCCTCGGTGCACCCGCTGGTCCGCGTCCACCCGGAGACGGGCGAACGCGTGCTGTACGTCAACCCGTACTACGTGGAGAACATCACCGGTGTCTCCCGGGCCGAGAACAGGCTGCTGCTGGAGATGTTCGTGGAGCAGGTGACACGGCCCGAGTACACCGTCCGCTTCCGCTGGGAGCCCGGCAGCGTCGCCATGTGGGACAACCGCGCGACGATCCACCTCGCCCCCAGCGACACCGCCCACCTGGGCTCCCCACGGATCATGCACCGGGTGATGACCGCCGGGGACATCCCAGTCAGCGTGGACGGCACCCCCTCGGAGTCGATCACCGGGGCACCCCTGCACGGGGTGGCGGAGGGCCGGTAGGTGGCGGCGCTCAACCGGCCCGCCGTGCGGAGGGCCGGCAGGACCCGGAGGGCCGGTAGTCGAGGGAAGGTTCCGTAGGGCCGGCAGGACCCGGAGGGCCGGTAGTCGAGGGAAGGTTCCGTAGGGCCGACAGGACCCGGAGGGCCGGTAGTCGGAGGAGGGTGTTCGGGCGGGGAAAGTCTTCTCGCCTTCCCTCATACGGGAGGCGCTCGTTTCCCGTCCCCTTTTGTATCCGCTGGTGCCCCGCCGTATCCGCTGGTGCCCCGCCCACCGGGCAGTTGCCCGCGCGAATGCTGCCGCGAACGCCGCACGAAGGAGACGAGACGACCCCGAAGCCCGCTCCGCCCCCCGCCGCCCCGGCTGCCTGACCTGCGGCGCGGGTCCCGGCCACCGGACGGCCGACGCCGGCCGCGGCAACACCGCCGCCGTGACGCACACCGTCCGGTTTTTGGCGTGCCGTGATCGCTACCGCCGGTATCGTGGCTGCGACACGCGCCCGGCGGACGGGGGAACGATGCTGGAAGTGCGCATTCTCGGGCCGGCCGAGGTGTGGTACGAGGACCGGCGCCTGCCACTGGGCGGACCCAAACCGACCGCCATCCTGGTCGCCCTCGTCACCCGACTCGGTGAAGTTCTGTCCACGGACCGGCTGGTGGACCTGGTCTGGGAGGAACACGCGCCCGCGACGGCCAGCGCCCTCGTGGCCTCGCACGTGGCCGGCCTCCGCCGGGCCCTCGCCCGGGCGGACGGCGCGGGCGCGATCCAGACCCGCTCGCCCGGCTACCTCGCCGCCTTCTCGGCCGACCGGATCGACGCCCGGCGGTTCGAGGACGCGCTCGCGCTGGGGCGTCGTACGGCGGCTCAGGGACACATCGCCGAGGCGGCGGGCATCCTGCGGGACGCCCTGGGGCTCTGGCGCGGACGGGACGCACTCGAAGGACTCGGGCAGTCGTTCGCCCGGATCGAGGCGGCCCGGCTCGCCGAACTCCGGCTGGTCGCCCAGGAGGAGACGTACACGCTGGAACTGGCGCTCGGCCGGGCGGACGATGTGATCCCCGGGCTGCTCGCCCATGTCTCCGCCCATCCCCTGCGGGAGCGTCCGCGGGGGCAGTTGATGACCGCGCTCTTCCGTACCGGGCGGGTACCGGACGCCCTGCGCGTGTTCCAGGAGGGGCGCCGGATCCTCCGTACGGAGCTGGGGATCGACCCGGGAAACGAGTTGCGCACCCTGCACCAGGCGCTGCTGACCGGGAACACGGAGATGCTCGGCCGCCCGCAGACCGTGGCGCTCACCGCCTCCGCGCCGGCCGCCGCTTTCGACACTGGGCCCGCTCCTGGTGCGCCGGCCGGCGCCTCCCCTGTCTCCCCCATCGGGGCACCCGCAGGTCACGTTGCCGCGCCGGTCCCTGGTGCACCTGTTGGTCACGCCCCCGCGCCGGTCCCCGGTCCGTCCGCGAGTACCGGCCCGGCTTCCGTCCCGTCCGGCGCCGACGCCCGCCAGGGCCGGTCGGCCTCCCCGGCGAAGTCCGGTGCCACTGCCGGTGGCGCGACCAGCGCCGCGACCGGCGCCGCGACCGGCGCCTCTCCCCGCACGGTCGGCCCGCTCCGGGACACGCTCCCCGGAATGCGCGAACCCGGAACGCACGAACCCGGAACGCACGAACCGGCCCTTGTGCCCGACCGGACGGCGTACGCACCCGTGCCGTCCGCACCCCGCGTCCCGTCCCAACTCCCGCCCGACGTGGCCGACTTCGTCGGCAGGGAGGAGCAGATCGCCTGGGCGGCCGAGGTGCTCGGCGGCATCAACGACCCGACGAGGACCGCACCGCCGATCGGTGTGATCTCGGGGCGTTCGGGCACGGGGAAGACTTCGCTGGCCGTGCACGTGGGCCACCGCATCGCCGACCTCTTCCCCGACGGCCGGCTCTTCCTCGACCTGCGGGCCTCCGACTCCACTCCCCTGCACACCGCCGACGCCCTCGCCCGGCTGCTGCGCACGCTCGGCGTGGGCGCCGACGCGCTGCCCGGTGACACGGAGGACCTGGTCGCCCTCTACCGCACGCACATCGCCGGCCGCCGGGTCCTGCTGATCCTCGACAACGCCGTCGGTGAGGCGCATCTGCGGCCGCTGCTGCCACCGAGTCCCAGCTCCGGTGTACTGATCACCAGCCGCAGACGGCTGGTCGCACTCGAGGGGGCCGCCCACCTGGATCTGCCCGCGCTCGCGGAGGAGGAGGCGCTGGCCCTGTTCGGCCGGGTCGCCGGGCCCGGACGCACCGGCGCCGAAGGCGACAAGGTCGCCGAGATCGTTGCGCTGTGCGGGCGGCTGCCGCTCGCCGTGCGGATCGCCGGCGCGCGGCTCGCCGCACGCCCGCACTGGACGCCCGCCCGGCTCACGGCACGGTTGCGGGACGGGCGCCGCCGGCTCGACGAACTGCAGGTAGGTGATCTGGAGTTGCGCACCAGCCTGGAGCTGGGGTACGCCGACCTCGGCCCGCAGGAGCGGCGGGCGCTGCGCCGGCTCGCCCTGATGGACCTGCCGGACTTCCCCGCGTGGATCGCGGCCCCGCTGCTGGACGTGGGCCTCGATGAGGCGGAGGAGGCCGTCGAGCGGCTGGTGGACTGCCACCTCATCGAGTTGGTCGGGGTGGACGGGGTCGGGCAGACCCGGTACCGCATCCACGACCTCGCCCGCGAACACGCCCGGGAACGCTGTCTGTCCGAGGAGGGCCCCGAGGAGCGCGAGGCCGCCGTGGGGCGGCTGGTGGCCTGCTGGATGTCGCTGGCCCGCGGTGCCGCGGCCCGGGCGCCGGGCGGGGCGTCGCGGCTGTTGCCCGAACCGCACAGCGAGTTGGCGCTGGACCCGGCCGTCGCTGAGGAACTGCTCGCCCGGCCGGCCGACTGGTTCGCGTCCGAGGAAGGGTGCCTGATCGCCGCCGTCGTCCACTGCTCGGCCCACGGTCAGACCCGGGCCGCACGTGACCTGGCGGGCGTACTGATAGCGAGTTCCGCGGCGCTCTACAACCACTTCGACGCCTGGTCCCGCTCGCACACCGTGGCCCTGGAGGCCGTACGCCGGGGCGGGGACCGGGAGGGTGAGGCCTGGCTGCTGAGCGGGCTCGGTCAACTCCGGTACGAACAGGACCGGTTCGACGAGTCGTACGCGTACTTCAGGGACGCGCTGCGGCTGTTCGAGCGGCTCGGTCGAGGTGAGGGTGCCGACGCGACCGGCGCTGCCGCGTTCTTGCGCGGGCAGGCCGTCGCGCTGACCGGGATGGGATCGGCGCGCCGCGAACAGGCGCGGTACGGCGAGGCGCTGGAGCTGCTGCGGCCCGCGCTCGACCGGTACGAGCGGCTCGGTACCCAGGTCGCCTGCGCCCACGTCCGGTACGGCATCGGCTACGTCCACCGCGAGCAGGGCCGGCACGACGAGGCGTGGGGGGAACTGACGCGCGCACTGGAGCTCTACCGGGAGGCGGCGGACCGGCACGGCGAGGCACTGTCCCTGCGTTCGCTGGGCCTGTGCCACCGGGCGCGGGGCCGGCTCGCCGAGGCGGAAGAGCTGTTCAGGGAGTCGCTGCGTCTCTTCGAGGAGGACGACGACGCCTTCGGCGCCATGTACGCGGGCCAGTCGCTGGCCAAGGCAGAGCTCCGGCAGGGCCGGCTCACCCAGGCGCGCGAGCGGCTCGAGCACTGCCTGGAGGTCACCCGGGAACGTCAGGACCTGTTCGGGGAAGCCCTGGTGATGCGGACACTGGGCGAGTGCCGACTGGCCGGACAGGACTGGGACGCGGCCGAGGAGTCCCTGCGGCAGGCCCTCGCCCTCTGGGAGAAGCTCGAACTGCCACTGTGGCGGGCGCGCACCCTACGCGACCTGGGTGCCGTCGCCGAGGGCCGCGGCGACCTGACGGCGGCTGAGGCGGCCCGTGCCGAGGCCCTGGAGGTCTTCCGCCGGCTGGGGAGCCGGGAGGCCGCGGAGTGATAGCCGCGGCCACGCGTCACCTGCCGAAGTCCTGCTGGACAACCTGAGAGACAACCTGAGGGGCACGCGCGGAACGACCCGCGCGAGAACCCGCGAATGGCTGGAGAAGCGCCTACAGGGGCACCTGCGCAAAGGACCTGCAGAGGGACCTGCACAAGGACCTGCAGAGGGACCTGCACAAGGACCCTGAGAAGGACCTGCAGAACGACCTGCAGAACGATCTGCGGCGGCATGCAGAAGATCTGCATCACTTCTGCATCGCCCTCGGCGACGCTGTAGGCGTGACAGAGATCATCCTGCTCTCGGACCAACGGGTCGCCCGGACCCCTGTCGTGGAGTGCGGCGAACCACTGACCGACGTTCGCTACACCGGCACGCTGCGCATGGATGCGCGGCAGGCCGACGGCGACGGTTCGTACGCCCATCTGCGCACCGGTGTGGTGCGGCGGCTGCTTCAGGCACAGCGAGAACTGCCCGCAGGCGTCCGCTTCATGGTGGTGGAGGGCTTCCGGCCGCCTGCGTTGCAACGGCGCTACTACGAGGAGTACGCGGCCACCATGCGGGCCGCGCATCCGGGGGCATCGGAAGCGCGGATACGCGAACTCGCCAGCGCGTACATCTCGCCGCCCGAGGTCGCGCCGCACGTCAGCGGGGGCGCGGTGGACCTGACCCTGTGCACCGAGGACGGCACCGAACTGCCGCTCGGCACAGAGGTCAACGCCACGCCGGAGGAGAGCGGAGGCGCCTGCCGCACGGCGGCACCCGACATCAGTGCCGAGGCCCGCACCCGCCGGGAACTGATGGGCAAGGCCCTCGCCTCGGCCGGGTTCGTCAACTACCCGACCGAGTGGTGGCACTGGTCGTACGGGGACCGCTACTGGGCCCTCGTCTCCGGGCAGCCGGCCGCCCGGTACGGCCCGACCGAGCTGGAGTGAACGACACACGGACCGGTGCGCGGGATGACCGCCCACGCACCCCGGGGGACACACATGGACACGAGCACCACCAGCACCAGCACCATTTCCGACTGCGGGACCAACCCCAGCACCACCAACACGCACACCGTCGTCCCGGAGACCGGGGATTGGATGACTCCGGAGGAGTTCGACACGGTGTTCACGGCCGCGATGCCGAGGCTGCGCCGTCGGCTGCTGGCCATGACCGGAGATCCGCACGACGCCGACGACCTGCTCCAGGAGACGTACGTGCGGCTCGCTCACCGGGCGCACACCCGCAGGCTCGCCCGGCAGCGGCACACGTACGCCTACACCTGCGTCGCCGCCCTCAATCTGCTGCGCGACTCCTGGCAGCACTCCTCCCGTCGGGAACAGTGCTCCGACCGGTTGCCCGAACAGGGCTGGGACGGCGGACTCGCCCTGCGTGAAGCGGAGTCGACCGTGCTCGACCTGCTGCGGAGCCTGTCTCCGAAGGAAGCGGCCGCCGTCATCCTCGTCGACCTCGAAGGCCTCAGCCACGACACGGCCGGTGAGCGGCTCGGCGCGCACCGCGGAACCGTACAGCGAAACCGGATGCGCGGACTCGCCAAGATTCGTACTGCTCTGGGCGCATACGGACCGCCCCCGGGAACCGTCGCTTCCACGAAGGCCGAGGGCGGCGCCCACGGCGGCTCCGACCCGGTCGCACCGGCCCGGACCGCGTCCGGCCGAACCACCCCACACCAGAACAACAGGAAACTGACGGAGGGCACATGCGCCGCATGAACCGCGCGATGACGGCCACAGGAGGCGTCCTGCTCGCCGCGCTGCTGAGCACCGCGAGCGCGGGGGTCGCCGCCGCGGCACCACAGGCACCGCGGCAGAGCGCGGCGACGGCAGCGGCGAAGGCGACGGCCGCGGCGCGGGGAGCGGTCGCGGCCGAGGGAGCGGTCGCGGCGGAGCCGCGGGCGGAAGCCCGGGCGAGGGCGGCGGCCGACTGCCGGCCGCTCGCGGACGCCTCGGCCGCGGCCCGGGCCATCGTCAACGCCGCCTGCAGCCAGCTCGGAGTGCCCTACTCCTGGGGCGGCGGCTCCATCCACGGGCCGACGTACGGGCAGGACTACCCCGGTGGCGGGCCCGGATCGCACGACAGCCAGGTGAAGGGGTTCGACTGCTCGCACCTGGTGCAGTACGCGGCCTGGCAGGGTGCGGGGATCCTGCTGCCCGAGGGTTCCTGGAATCAGGCGCAGTGGGGCGGGGCCACCGCCCGCTTCGACCGTGGCCAGGGCCTCGCCCCGTTGCAGCCCGGCGACCTGCTCTTCTGGTCCAAGAACCCCGCCAACCTCGGCTCCGTCCACCACATCGCCATCTACCTCGGCAACGGCAAGATGGTCGAGGCCCGCGAGTCCGGGACGCTGGTGATGGTCAGCGACGTCCGGCTGAACGCGGAGTACGCGGGCGCCATCCGTATCAGCGGCGGTGAACAGCCTCCCGCGGGCACCAAGCGGTACGTCACCTGGGGCACGAACGTGAACCTGCGGGCCCAGCCGAGCACCAAGGCTCCGGTCAAGGCGAGGTTGAGCGGGCCGACGCCCGTGGACGTGCTGTGCCAGGTGCACGCCGAGATGGTCGAGGCCGAGGGGTACCGCAACGACGCGTGGTCGTACCTGCCGAAGTACGACGCCTGGATCTCCAACATCTTCATCGACGACCCGAAGGCGTGGCTGGACGTCCCGACCTGCAACTCCTGACGAGGCGTCATAAGCCCAATTGGCTTGGCTCTGTGAGGGCGAGGCGTCACAAGCCCAGCCGCCCAGTTCTTCGAGGCGAGCGTCATGAGCCCAGCCGCCCAGTTCTTCGAGGCGAGCGTCATGAGCCCAGCCGCGCAGCTCTTCGAGGGCGAGGCGTCATGACTCCACCACGCATGCACCCAATCACCCATGCGCGCAGGCACGTTCGGTCCCGAGCACGGGCTGCCGCCCGTACCTGAGCGCGTCCCCCAGGAGGCTTCCACATGTTCTCGAACCGCTCACTGAAGTCGTCACCGTCGTCCAGGGCCTCCGCGTCATCCAGGTCCTCCGCGTCATCGAGGTCGCCGAGGCGCGCCAAGTCCGTGGCCCTGCTGGCCACCACCGCGGCGGCGGCCGCGCTGGTCCCGCTGTCGGCCGCCCCGGCCGGTGCGGCTCCGGCCGGGACAGCAGCCGGAGCGGTCCCCAACGCCGCAGCGGGGTACGCCGGTTCCTGTCCTACCGCCGGCAGAGTGACGCAGGGTTACCACTCCGGCCACGACGGTGTGGACATCGCCAACACCCGCGGCACCCCGATCTACGCGTCCGGCCCCGGCACCGTCATCGTCTCCGGCCCCGCGAGCGGTTACGGCCAGTGGATCCGGATCCGGCACGACGACGGCACCGTCACCGAGTACGGCCACATGTACGAGCGGCTCGTGTCCACGAACCAGCGGGTCAGCGGCGGCCAGTTGATCGCCCGGATGGGTTCCGAGGGCCAGTCCACCGGCCCCCACCTCCACTTCGAGGCGCACTCCTCGACATCCAGCACCCGGGGCATGGACCCCGTCGCCTACCTCGCCGACCGGGGGGTGAGGCTGCCGTGCACCCCGGGCACCCCGGGCACCCCTCCCCCTGGCACTCCGGCGCCCAACTTCAACACGTGGGGCACGGGCGTCCGGGTCCGCGAGGACGCCCGCCTGAACACCGCAGTGGTCCGCACCCTGTCCGGGCCGACGCCCGTGTACGTGGAGTGCCAGAAGGTCGGCGACATGGTCGAGGCCGAGGGGTACCGCAACAACGCCTGGTCCCGGATCCCGGCCCTCGGTGGATACATCTCCAACATCTACATCGACCACGAGGCCGCCTGGCTGCCGGGGGTGCGCGAGTGCTGACCAGCTCGTGAGCCGGGTATGAGGATCGCCGCGGCGGGCCGTTCGGGCCGCCGCGGCGATCCGCGTCCGCTCAGCCGTGCCCTCCGCGGGCCGATGCTTGGCCCACCGGGCTCGAAGCGTGACGACGGAGGCGGTGTGACCACGGAGGGGTTGTGACCACGGAGGGGCCGAGAAGCCCGCCGCCGTGCAGAGTTCACCCCCCGCTGCGCCCGTCGACCAGTTCCTCCCACCGCCGCAACGCCACCGGCCCCCACTCGGCGTGCCGGCCGTGGAAGAGGTCCGCCGCTTGCGCCCCGCTCCAGTTGGCGGGCAGCAGCTTCAGCGGGAGTCTCGGGTCCAGGAAGGGGAAGCGGCGCCACTCGTGCACCAGCATGGTCTGAGCCTGCAGTACGGCGTCGCCGTCGGCCGGGCGCAGTCCGGTGAACTCGTCGATGAACGCCTCGTAACGCTCCTCCACCTCGCTGAGGTCCCAGGCGCGGGACACCATGGCCGCCTCGCTGCCCACGGCACCGTAGGCGGCGGTGAAGAACATCGCGTCGTCGGCGAGCCCCAGCTCCTTCAGGACGCCGAGCGCCTCGGCCTCACGATCGGTACGGGGTGTGATCCACACCCCGGGCTCCGGCGAGCCGTCCACGCGGGCGTCGGCCGCCTCGGCTTGGATGAACTGTAGTGCGAGTCGTTCGATGTCTCCCGGCCACTGGCCCCCGACCATGCGTACGATCCCCCGGATCGTCAGCCGCTGGACGGCCAAGGCTGTCGGTGCGTCCTTGGCCGCTCGGTCGCTGCAGGCCGGGCCTGTTCAGAGTAGGCGTAGGGCTACACACGATCGGGTCCGACTGGGCGGGGCCGGGCCCAAACGCCCGCCCTGGTGTGGGACTCCGCGTGATTCCCCACCAACAGGTCCGCCTTCCCCGCCCAACCGTTCGACAAGGCGCATGGACCAGGTTGGTCGGCGCAGAGGTGTTGGCTGCACGGCCCCGACTGATACCGCCAGTCGGCATGCTCCAGCCGGCCTTGTTCGTGCCCGAGAAGTACGACGGCTTCCTCTTTCACGGTCGGAGCACGGCACGGACGAACTGCTGGACACCGCCGATCGATTCGACCCAGGTGACGAGCTGCTTCAGCCCGTCCTCCTGGCTGATCACGGGCAGGTAGCCGAAGTCCCGTGCGGCGGCGTCCGTGTTGTACGTGGTGGAGCGGGTGAGAAGTGCCACCGCGTAGCGGCTGAGCGGTGGTTCGCGGCGGGCGGCGAGCGCGGGCACCCGCCACACCAGCTCGACGGCCTCGACGAGGGCGTCCAGGAGGAGCGGAGGGATCCGACGGGTCGGCGGCCGCAGGCCGAACAGCTCCGCCAGCCGTACGATCAGGACCTGGAGGTCGGTGTGCTCCCGGTCGGCGACGAAGTAGGCCTTGCCGCCGATCCGTTCCGCCGGGGCCTTCGCGGCCAGCAGCGACGCGGCGACCGCGTTGTCGCAGTGGCACAGCGAGACCAGTACCTTCCGGCCGCCCAGCAGATCAGGCAGCTTTCTCCGGGCCATCTTCGCGACCAGCCGGGGCAGGAACCCGGAGTGGTCCCGTGGTCCCCAGATGCCGCGCGGGCGCAGCGCGACCGTGGTGAAGCCCGGGCGGTTCGCGGCCAGCACCATGCGTTCGGAGGCGGCCTTCGTCTCGCAGTAGAGGTTGTGGTAGCGGGTGGGGTAGGGGGTGCTCTCATCCATGCCCAGGCCGTCTCCCTCCCCCACCTGCATCAGGGCGCTGGGGCTGCTGATGAACACGAAACGCTCGGCTCCGGCGTCACGAGCGGCGTTCATCAGCCGCTCGGTGCCGAGGACGTTGGCGTTCCAGAACTGTTTTCGGGTCCCGTGCTCGACGACCCGCGCGGCGCTGTGGTGGACGACGTCGACGCCCTCGACAGCGCGCCGCAGCGAGGCGGCGTCGCCGAGGTCGCCGTAAGCCAGTTCGAGGCCGGAGATGCCGCGCAGTCGCGTGATGTCACTGCTCCCGCGGACGAGCACCCGGACGTCGTGGCCCTCACTCAGTGCGCCGTCCACGAGATGTCCGCCGAGGAATCCGGACGCGCCGGTGATCAGGACCTTCATGACGCTCCCGGGCTCTCGTGCCGTACCGGGGCGGTGGCCGGGGGCAGGGTGCGCCACCAGGTAGCGCCGTAGAGCATGGTCAGGCCGACGGTCGCCGCGCCGCTGTACCCGGCGGCGCGGCCACGCGGCAGGGCCCTGGGGATCTGGGCGGCGTGGACCACGACGCTGAGGAAGACGTCGACCCACCACAGGGCCCGCAGTACCGGCTGGTCCGCGGGGAGGGCCGGCCCGGCCGCCACGTAGGCCCAGCCGAGCAGCGGTATCGCGCGCAGCGCCCGGACGCGCCGCGTGGCCGCGGCACCACCCGATGCGAGCCGGCGGGTGGCCCAGCGGGCGAGCTGTTCTCTTCCGATCTTCGCGTTGTGCCGGATGTCCACCGGAAAGGCCGGATGCCGGAGGAATTCCCCCAGGCCCTGGGTCACCGGTTGACCGGCCGCCAAGTGCCGCAGTTCGGAGACGAGCTGCCGCCACTCGACATCACCGGCGCCCGGTTCGGTCTCCACACAGACCACCGGCCGCTGGGCGGCGGGCTCTCCGACCCCGACGAGGGCAGTGCGCCGGACCGCCGGGTGAGCGTTGAACACGCCCTCGCACTGCACCGTGTACAGATCCCCGTCGGCGGTGCGCACCCGCTGGGTGCGTCGGCCACAGAACCACAGCCGTCCCGATGCGTCCAGGTAGCCGAGGTCACCGGTGCGATGCCACAGCCGGGTGGTGCCGTCGCCGGTCTCCTCACGGATCTTGTGCTGGGCGTCGGCGACGGGGTCGGCGTAGTAGCCCGGGCTCACCGACTCGCCTGCCAGCACGATTTCGCCGACCTCACCCTCCGGTACGGCCAGCTCCGGGTCCCACCGGGCCAGCGGCGCGTCGGACACCTGGATGATCCTTGCTGTCACGCCCTCCAGCGGGCGTCCGACGCACGTGCCCGCGCCGGACGCGGAGAGCGCGGCTGTTTCGAGCAGTACCTCGGCCGACTCGATGGAGGAGATCGGCAGTGCCTCCGTGGCCCCGTAGGTCACATGGAGCTCCGCCTTCTCGCTGAGTACGCCGCGTACGGTGTCGACGACGTCCGGTGGAACGGGAGCCCCGCCGGAAGCGACGAACCTCAGCTCCGGCAGCGTGGTCCGATGCTGCGTCAGGTACCGCCCCAGCACCCGCAGCAGGGCCGGGGAGGCGATCATGCTCGTCACCTTGAAGCGGGTCAGGGCCTCGGTCAGCAGTTCGGGCCGGGCGTTCGCGACCTTTGCCGGCGACAGCGGCGCGAGCACCAGAGTGGAGCCGCAGAGCAGATCGAGAATGCCGTACACCGGCAGAGTGACCAGGGACACGGCGTCGCGGTCGCGGTCGTGGAGCGCGAGCATCTGCCGGACCATGGGCGCGGTCATCCGCTGGGTGTACTTCACCCCCTTGGCAGGGCCGGTGCTGCCCGTGGTGAAGGCGATCATCAGCAGGTCGTCGCCGGAGGGCCGGGGGAGGTCTTCGGCACGGGGGCCGTCGCCCAGCCGCTCCAGCGTCTCGCCGCCCCAGAACCAGCGGCGGCCCAGGGTGATCCGGGTGCGGACACCCCGGAAGGTACGGCGGCCGAGGACCCGTACGACATGGGCGATGGGTGGCCCGATGAACGCCTCCGCGCCCACCGTCCGGTAGCAGTGCAGCATCCGCTTGACGCCCATGCCCGGGTCCACCACGACCGGGATCGCGCCGATCCGGAACAGGGCGAAGGCGATGGCGAACAGGTCGGGGCCCGGCGGCGTCATCAGGATGGTCCTGGTCCCCCGGGTGATGCCGGCCCGGTGGAAGCCGGCTGCCAGTCGCTCCACCCGGTCCTGGAGTTCGCCGTAGGTCAGCTCGCCGTAGCGGACCGCCCCACCGGCCTGGTGACCGTCCGGGTGAATGATCGCGGCCTTGGCGGGGAAGGTGCGGGCATTGCGCTCTAGGATGCCGGCCGGGCCTTCCTCGAGGCCGACGGAGAGCACTGTCGGTGACATCGCTCCGTCACCGGTCCACTGGACGGTAGCTCGTGCAGACGACGCTCGGACCGGCGCCGGCGGCCACGAACAGCAACTGGTCGTACCCCTCGGGGAGTCCGTCCCGGACCGCCTGGAGGTAGCTGAGCACCGGCGCGGCGGTGTGCGGCTCGCCGTCTTGCGTGGCCGGCGCCCCGGAAGCCACGACGGCCGCCGCGTCCAGGTCCAGCCGGCGGGCCATCTGGGCGGCGAAGCCGGTGGTGGGCCGGTTGCAGACCAGAAGCGTACGGTCCAGTGCCAGCCCCTCCTCCAGCACGTACCCGAGGACACTGTCCGTGGTGAGGTCCAGCAGCCGGTCTGCCCAGTCCCCGTCACGGCGTACGGTGATCAGCCTCCGTTCGTCGCCGCTCGCGCCGGACAGGTCCGCGTAGCCGACCGTCCCTTCGGTCCCCCGCGCGCTGTAGGTCCGTACCGGGCCGAAACCGCTGTCGTCGTCGGCGCAGCGCTCCAGCAGCAGGGCCGCGCCGAGGTCGGCGTACGGGTACCCGGGGTCCGCGCCGGCGTGCCCGCCGGGGTGCACGTCGGCAGCGGTGACCAGCACCCGGTCGGTGCTGCCGCTGCCCAGCAGCGCCTGGGCGACCTGGACGGCGTTGAGCACGCCGCAGGCGCCGTTCATCAAGTCGAAGGAGAAGCCGGCCACCGGCTCGACCAGGTAGTCCAGGCCGATGCCCACCTCCTTCTGCACCATCGCCGCGAGGGCGGGTTCTATGACGTTGTTCTCCCGGTAGACGCCGACGTTCACCAGAACGCCCACCGCGTGGGGCGGCAGCCCGGCCTGTGCCAGGCAGTCCTGGGCGGCCTGGGCGGCGAGCCGCACGGAGGTGTCGGAATCGCGGGCGGCCTGCGGCGCGGTGGTCGAGGCGGCTGTGATCACCGTACTCATGGGTCAGACTCCCAGATTGGAGATCGTCGCGGACAGGGCGCCGAGGACCATGCCGGAGGCGGCGGGGACCAGAAGGAACTTGGCTCCCTGGCGGGCGGTTCCGGCCCGCAGATGCTGGCTGAGCGCCATGAAGTGCGAGGTACTGGCGGTGTTCCCCAGCTGCTCCACCACGGACAGGGACTCGGGCATGGCGGTGCCGAACGCCGCCTCCGCGTGCTCGATCGAGGACTCTATGAAGCGCGTGGCGACCTGGTGAAGGATGATGTAGTCGAACTTCTCGTCGGCGAAGTCTGCGCCGTTCTTGGCCAGGAAGTCGCCGTAGAAGCTTGACCAGAGCCTGCGCCGCTCCTTGGCGTGCATGCGCTTCTGGTCCGCGTACATGGCGAGGCCTCCCGTACGGTCACTGGGCATGGCCAGGCACAGGTGGGAGTATGCGGAAGCGGTCATCAGCTCGACGTAGTGGATGCGGTCCGCCTCGTCCGCGGACTCGTCGAGGATCACCGCGGCGCCGGAGTCGCCCACGGTGAGCGAGGCGAACTGAGGGTCGCGGATACTGTCCATCTCGGCCGCCGCCGTCCGCGACACCGGAGTGATGCGCTCGCCGCTGACCACCATGCCGTTGCGGACGATGCCCTGCCGGATCATCCGGTCCAGGATGTAGACACCGGTGATCATCCCGGCGCAGGCGTTGGACACGTCGAAGTGGATCGCCGAGTGGGCGCCCAGTTCCTCGACGAGCATGCGAGCGAACGACGGCTCGAAGTGGTAGCGGCCGCCGCCCTTGTCACGGCTGATCGAGGTGCAGATCACCACGTCCAACTGGGCGGGTTCGTATGTGGAGTTGCTCAGTGCGTCCCGGGCAGCCCGCAAGGCCAGGCCGAAGGAGTCCTCTCCGGCCTCCGGGTCCGGGTCGGCGACCCGGCGCTCCGCGACCCCGGTGATGCGCTCCACGGGCAGGTTCGACACTCCGGTGACCTGGGCGACCAGTTCGGATGTCGGCTGCACCGCGGCAGGTAAGTAAGCCCCCAGTGCTTCGAAGCGGCTGTATCGCGAAATCGTCGTCATGATGTCCTTCTTCCTCTTTCTCTTGCTCCTGCTCTTCCCTGGCATTGCGATACGGTCTGGCACCCGGCCATGCCTAATTGTTCGCGGGTTCCGCCGCACGGACACCGCGTGGATACGTAGGACCGGGACTACGTATTCACGTAGTCCCGCGGGGAGGACGTCTCTGCCATTCTCGACAGCAACCAGAGACCACGGATGGGAAGCGGAAGCGCATGACTGACACTCATATCCCCGGGCCGGCCGGTCTGCCGCTGATCGGGTCCTTACTGGAACTGCGCAGGAATCCGATGACCGCCTTCCTGCGTGCCCAACGTGATTACGGGGATGTCGTCCGGCTCACCGCCGGACCGCCGGGCCTGCGGCAGAAGCTCTACCTGGTCTTCTCCGCCGAAGGCGCCCAGCAGGTGCTGGGCACCCAGGCGGCGAACTTCCGCAAGGACAACGTCTTGTACGGCGAGGTCCGGGAGTCCATCGGCAACGGTCTGGTCACCAGCCAGGACGACGAGTACCGGAGGCAAAGGCGACTGATCCAGCCGCTCTTCACCCGTCGCCGGGTCGACGGCTACGCCGAAGCCGCGTGCACCGAGGCGGAGTTGCTCGCCGAGCGGTGGCAGAGCGCTTCTGGCGGCACCGTCGACCTGAGCAGCGAGATGCCGTCGTTCTCACTCCACGCCTTGTCCCGCATCCTGTTCGGAGCCGACGCCGACGCGGCCGTCGAGGTGATGCGCCGCTGCTGGCCCACACTCCTGGACTACACCCTGCAGCGCGGCTACTCCCTGCTCAGACTGCCCCGCCACTGGCCCACTCCGGGCAACCGCCGCGGCGCTGCCGCCCAGCGTGAGCTGTACGCGCTCTGCGACCGCATCATCGCCGAGCGCCGGACCGGGCGGACCAAGGCAGGGGCCGCGGCCTGGAGTGCCGGCGGGGACGAGGAGGGCGACGACCTGCTGAGCGTGCTCATCCGCGCCCGCGGTGAGCACGGCGAGGCGCTCGACGGGGACGAACTCCGCGACCAGGTGCTGATCTTCCTGCTCGCCGGCCATGAGACCACCGCGACCTCGCTGGCCGTCACGCTGCACCTGCTCGCCGGGCATCCCGAGGTTCAGGCCCGTGCCCGTGCGGAGGTCGACCAGGTGCTCGCAGGCCGTCGGCCGGGAGCCGCCGACCTGGACTCGCTGCCCTACCTCACCATGGTGTTGAAGGAAGCCATGCGTGTCCACGCGCCTGTCATGTTCGTCGGCCGCCGGGCCGTCGCCGACGCGGTGGTCGACGGGTACCGTATCCCGGCCGGAGCCGATGTGCTCATCTGCCCTGGGGTGACTCACCGCAAGCCCGAATACTGGCCGGACCCGGAGCGATTCGACCCCGAGCGCTTTTCACCGGAGGCCGAGGCAAGCCGCCCGCGCTATGCGTGGTATCCCTTCGGCGGTGGTCCACGAGCCTGTATCGGGCAGCACTTCTCTATGCTGGAGTCGGTACTTTGTCTTGCCGTGCTGCTCCAGCGTTATGAACTCGCACCCGTGGACACGGAAGTCCCACTCGGCACCAGGCTGACTCTCCAGGAATTCGGCCCGATCATGTGCCGTGTCACCTCGCGCGCACCGGTCCTCTCCACAGCGAACGCCGCCGGCTGACCCTATTCAGACGGAGTGAGCTGATCCTCCAGAAAGCCGTTCAGGACGCTCGCGAGTTGCACACGCGACCGAACTCCCAGCTTCTGGTAGATCCGGCGCAGGTGAAAATCAACGGTGTGGGGAGAAATATAGAGCCGACTCGCTGTCTGGTGATTGCTCAGTCCTTGCCGAACCAGACGCGCGACGGCCCGTTCGGACTTGGTCAGGCAGGACCAGGAGGTATCTGCGGCAGGGCGGGCAGCCAAACCGCCGGTGGCCCGGACGGGGAATTCCCGTAATCGCCGGACGACACGCCTCTCGTCACGGACGGAGCCGATCTCCTGATATATATCGGCCGCTTCACGGAGACGGCCTTCCGATTCCCTGTACCGGCGCTCCGGGCCGGTCATGAGCAGCACCCCCAGGTCCTCGATGGCCGATGCGCGGGCCCATGGGTCCCGGTAGTGACCGATGACGTGGCCGAGGCGCATGGCGTTCTTGTCCAGCAGGCTGCGCGCATGCAATGTGCCGGGCTGCGGTTCGGTGCCGGCCGCCCGGACGACCGACTCTGCGGCCGGTCGGTCATCGGCTCTCAGCAGGACTCTGACCAGCCATGCCGCGGAGCCTGGCTCCACCGAGAGCATGGTTCCGTCCATCAGGGTGCCGGGTTGCTCCGCCATGAACCGCTCGACGGCGCGTCGTGACCCTATCGACGCTGCTGCGAGCTGGAGCACCAGCCAGTGGTAATGAGCCAGTTCATCGGGCGAGGAGGAGTCGAGGCTTCCGTCGTCGACGGTCTCGATATGTCGTGCCGCAGACACCAGATCGCCTCGGCGTAAGGCGGCGACAGCCAGAACGGAAGGCGCGAATTTTCCATTGCTCATGGCGATGAGAAATTCCCCTTACAGATTGCGATCCAGTTCTCCTGAATACAACTGAACTGTAGCCCGACTCGTCGCTCCACATCACGGCCGCGCCTCCTTCGCTAGTGAATTCTCTAGGGTCAAGCAATGGCTCCATCGCCAGGGCCTGTTCCAAGATGGGTCGCATGACCTGCGGCAGCTCAGCATCAGGTGCCTGACTGACGCTGGAAGGTCGGTCACCAGAGCGACGACGGGGCTGCCAACCGCGACCAGGCGCCCGACCCGGCGTCCTCCGGCCGGTTACCCGGGCGGCCTCCGACCGGTGAACCGGGCGACCTCCGACCGGTGACCCGCCAACCTCCGACCGGTGACCCGCCAACCTCCGACCGGTGACCCGCCAACCTCCGACCGGTGACCCGGCGACCTCCGGCCGGTGACCCGGCGACCTCCGGCCGGTGACCCGGCGACCTCCGGCCGGTGACCCGCCGACCTCCGACCGGCGAGACCCAGGCGTGTATCCGCCCGCCGGCCGCCTAGACCGCGGCCTCCTCCGCCGCGACCGGGGTCGCTCCGCACCCGGGCTCCGCGCACACCGCCACGTCCGCCGGCTCGTCGAACTGCGTGCGGTACAGCTCCGCGTAGCGGCCTTCGGCCGCCAGGAGTTCCTCGTGCGTGCCGCGTTCCACGATCCGGCCGGCCTCGACGACCAGGATCAGGTCGGCGGCGCGTACGGTCGACAGCCGGTGAGCGATCACCACCGCCGTGCGCTCGTGCAGTGCCTCGGCGAGAGCCTCCTGGACGGCCGCCTCCGAGGTGTTGTCCAGGTGAGCCGTCGCCTCGTCGAGGATGACCACACGCTGGCGGGCCAGCAGCAGCCGGGCGATGGTCATGCGTTGGCGTTCGCCGCCGGACAGGCGGTAGCCGCGTTCGCCGACCACGGTGTCGAGGCCGTCGGGCAGGGAGAGCACGAGGTCGGCGAGGCGGGCCCGACGCAGGGCTTCCCAGAGGTCGTCGTCGGTGGCGTCGGGGCGGGCGAGCAGCAGGTTGGCGCGGACGGTGTCGTGGAAGAGGTGGCCGTCCTGAGTGACCATGCCGAGGGTGCCGCGCAGGGACTCGGCGCTCAGGTCGCGTACGTCGACGCCGCCGATGCGGACGGCTCCCTCGTCGGTGTCGTACAGCCGCGGCAGCAGCTGGGCGATGGTGGACTTGCCGGCGCCTGAGGAGCCGACGAGGGCCACGGTCTGTCCGGGTTCGGCGCGGAACGACACGCCGTGCAGGACCTCGGAGCCGCCGCGGGTATCGAGGGCGGCGACCTCCTCCAGGGAGGCCAGGGACACCTTGTCGGCGGACGGGTAGCCGAAGCGGACGTCGTCGAACTCTACGGAGACCGGGCCGTCGGGGACCGACCGGGCGTCCGGCTTCTCCTCGATCAGGGGCTTCAGGTCGAGGACCTCGAAGACCCGCTCGAAGCTGACGAGTGCGCTCATCACCTCGACGCGGGCACCCGCGAGGGAGGTCAGCGGGGCGTAGAGGCGGGTGAGCAGCAGGGCGAGGGAGACCACGGCGCCCGGTTCGAGGCTGCCGCGCAGCGCGAACCAGCCGCCGAGGCCGTAGACCAGCGCCAGGGCGAGCGCGGAGACCAGGGTGAGCGCGGTGATGAACGCCGACTGCGCCATGGCGGTGCGCACGCCGATGTCCCGGACACGGGAGGCGCGGGCCGCGAACTCCGCGGACTCGTCGTCCGGGCGGCCGAACAGTTTCACCAGCGTGGCGCCGGGTGCGGAGAACCGCTCGGTCATCCGGGTGCCCATGGCGGCGTTGAGGTCGGCGGCCTCCCGCTGGAGCCGCGCCATCCGGCTGCCCATGCGCCGCGCCGGCACGACGAACACCGGCAGCAGGGCCAGTGCGAGCAGGGTGATCTGCCAGGACAGGGTGAGCATCACACCGAGCGTCAGCAGCAGCGTGACCAGGTTGCCCACCACCCCGGACAGGGTGTTGCTGAAGGCGCGCTGGGCGCCGATCACGTCGTTGTTGAGTCGGCTGACGAGCGCTCCCGTACGGGTACGTGTGAAGAACGCGACCGGCATCCGCTGTACGTGGTCGAAGACGGCCGTCCGCAGGTCGAGGATGAGGCTCTCCCCGAGGGTCGCCGACAGCAGGCGGCCGAGCAGGCCGAGGGCGGCCTCGGCGAGCGCGATCACCGCGATGAGCGCGGCGATCCCCACGACCGTACCCTCGTCCTTGCCGTGCACGATCGCGTCGACGACGTGGCCGGCGAGTACGGGCGTCGCCACGGCGAGCAGTGCGCCCACCACGCTCAGCAGGACGAACTGGATGATCCGGCGGCGGTGCGGGCGGGCGAAGGCGGCGATGCGACGCAGGGTCGCGCGGGCGAAAGGACGGTTCTGCTTTTGAGCGTTCATGACGCTGTGCAGTTGCATCCATGCGGTGGTCTCCATGCTCATGAGGGAGACGGTAGGACCTCGACCAATGTTGAGGTCAAGGACCGTCCGGGAAACCCCGCGTCCCTCCCTTGCCCGGCGTGTCAGCCCGTGGCCGCCCGCTCGCAACCCGATGTTGGTGCGGCATGGGGAACCTCTGCTGATGTGACGGTGCTCCGAATTCCCCCAGAGCTCCCCGAACTCCCCGAGGAGCTCGGCAAGCGCACTCCCCGGCGCTTTGCCGCACGCTACGTACGACAGGTCCTGTGCCTGCTGCCGCTCGCCCTCGTCCTCGTGGTGGCCGTGCGCCACTGGTCCGTGCTGGCGGAGGGAATCGGCCATCTGCGGTCGGCCGAGTGGCCCTGGCTGCTGGCCGCCGGCTGCGCGACCTGTCTGACGTGGGTCGCCGCCGCCGTGACCCGGCAGGGGGCGGTGGTGGAACGACTGCCCGCACGGCGGCTGCTGGCCACCCAGTTCGCGGCGGGCGCGGCCAACCATCTGCTGCCCACCGGGCTCGGCGCGAGTGCGGTGAACCTGCGGTTCATGACCGTGTGCGGTCTGACGCTCGCGCGCTCCTCGGCCGCCCTCGCGCTGTATCTGCTCGCGGAGTCGATCATGCGCGTCGCCCTGCTGCTGACGCTGCTGCTGGTGTTCCCGAACGCCCTGCGCGTCGGCTCGCTGGTGCCGGACGCCGCGATCGGCCCGCTGCTGATCGCCCTGGGCGCTGCCGCGTGCGTCGCGGTGGCGGCCCTGTTCCTAGTGCGGAGGCTGCGGACGGCCGTGCTCTCGTTCCTGCGCACCGCGCTCGGCGAGGCACGCTCGGTGCACACCAAACCGGCCCGGGCGATGGCCCTGTGGGGCGGTTCGCTCGCCTTCCCCGTGCTGCAGGCGTCCGGCCTGGCCGCGGTGGGGCTGGCGCTCGGCCTGGACGTGCCCGTGATGCACATGATCGTCGCGTATCTCGCCGCGACCGTCGCGGTCGCGATGGTGCCGACCCCGGGCGGGATCGGCTCGGTGGAGGCCGCGCTGATCATCGCCCTGGTGGCGGCGGGCGGCGCGGCGGCCGTGGCGACGGCGGTGGTACTGGCGTACCGGATCATCACCGTGTGGCTGCCGTTGCTGCCGGGGGCGCTGACGCTGGGCGCGCTGGTGCGGCTGAAGGTGATCTGAACCGCCGCCATCACAGCGTGCAATGCATGAACTCCGCTGTGGAGCACCGGCGTTGACGGCTAGCTTGGGTGGGTGGCGTGTCTCACAAAGGTGTTCGCGGAGGGGGTGGACGGACCGGCCGAGATCCCATGCCCTGGTGAGAGGCGCCCGTCCACATGCGGCAGGATGAACGATCGTGCCGGAGGACGACGAGGTCCCCGGCCCGATCGCGCGTTCCAGATTCGAGCAGGTGGCAAGGTGACGACTCTTCACATCCGGAGTACGACGACAGGGCCTGGTCCCGCGGGAGGTGACCGGTGACCCGGGCGCTCACGCTGCACGACTTCATCGTCGCCGGGATCGCGGTGGTCGCCGGTGTCGTGGCGGCCGTGCTCCTGCGTATGCTGCTGCGCTGGCTCGGCAGGCATGCCACCAGAACCCGGTGGGCCGGTGACGACGTCCTCGTGGACGCGTTGCGGGCCCTGGTGCCGCTGAGCGCGGTCGCCGCCGGCCTTGCCTCGGCCGCCGCGGTGCTGCCGCTCACCGCGGGGGTGGGCCGTACGGTGAACCGGTCCCTGACGGTGCTTCTCATCCTGGCCACGACCGTGACCGCGGCCCGGCTGATCACCGGTCTGGTCCGCGAACTGGCGCAGTCCCGCTCGGGCGTCGCCGGGTCGGCCACCATATTCGTCAACATCACGCGCGTCGTGGTGCTGGCGATCGGTTTCCTGGTCATGCTGCAGAGCCTCGGGATCTCCATCACGCCCCTGCTCACCGCGCTGGGCGTGGGTGGTCTGGCGGTCGCGCTGGCGCTCCAGGACACGCTCGCCAACCTCTTCGCGGGCGTCCACATCCTGGCGTCCAACACGGTCCAGCCCGGTGACTACATCCGGCTCAGCAGCGGTGAGGAGGGCTATGTCGTCGACATCAACTGGCGCAACACGACGATCAAGGAGCTCTCCAACAACCTGGTCATCATCCCCAACGGCCAGCTGGCCGGCACCAACATGACCAACTTCAACCGCCCTGAGCAGGAGATGACCCTGCTGGTCCAGGTGGGCGTCGGCTACGACAGTGACCTGGAGCACGTGGAGCGGGTGACCATGGAGGTCGTCTCCGAGGTGATGAAGAACGTGGAGGGCGCGCTGCCGGAGCATGAACCGCTCGTGCGGTTCCATACGTTCGGGGACTCGCGGATCAGCTTCACCGTCATCCTGGGCGTCGGTGAGTTCAGCGACCAGTACCGGATCAAGCACGAGTTCATCAAGCGGCTGCACAAGCGCTACCAGGTCGAGGGCATTCGCATCCCGGCCCCGACCCGTACGGTGGCGCTGCACCCGGGCGGGGCGGCGCTGCCGCCGGAGATGGAGATCCCGATGCAGCGGGAGTCGTCGACGCCGCTGGTGTGACACCGGTCGTCCCGAGGGGGCGGCGGACGGGCATCCGTCCGCCGCCCCCTGTGGTTCAGGACCTGTTATTCCGCCGGACAGCGGCGGGTGCCGCTGCCGGATGCGACGACCGTGCACTGCCACCGGCGCCGCACGCGCGGGTTACGGTGCACCCATGCGCAGCGGCTCCACCGACGATCCGTCAGGGCGGTCTCGGAAGGCGGAACGGCACCCGGCCGGTCGCCGTGCAGGCCCGTGCCAGAGACCTCGCGTCACCGCGCCGCAGCGGGCCCCACCAGCTCCGACAGGACGTCCTCCATCGTCACGAAGCCGAGGACCTTGCCCGTCGCGCCCGTCACGGCGGCGAGGTGGCCGCCCGCCGCGCGCAGTGCGGTGAGGGTGTCGTCGAGCGGTGTGTCGATACGGACCCGGGTGACCGGGTGCAGCGCGGCGCGCGGGAACGGCCGGTCGCGGTCCGTGGCGCCGAGGGTGTCCTTGATGTGCAGATAGCCGAGCAGCGTGTCGTCGGGGCCGATCACCGGGAAGCGGGAGTAGCCCGCCTCCGCGGCGACGCGTTCCAGACCGGCGGGAGTGATCGTGTGGTCCACCGTCCGCATCCTGCGCGCCGGTACGAGGATCTCGCCGACCGGGCGCGAGCCCAGCTCCAGCGCGTCCCGCAGCCTCTCCCCGTCGGCGGGGCTCAGCAGTCCCGCCTCGCTGGAGTCGAGGACCATCTGGGCCAACTGGTCGTCCGTGAACACCGATTCGACCTCGTCCTTCGGGTCGACCCGCAGCAGCCTCAGCAGGACGTTGGCGAAGGCGTTGACGCCGAATACGACCGGCCGGAGCGCCCGGGTGAGGGCGACCAGCGCCGGTCCGAGGAGCAGCGCGGTCGGCGCGGGGGCGGCGAGCGCGATGTTCTTCGGCACCATCTCGCCGATCAGCATGTGAAGGTAGGTCGCCAGGGTCAGGGCGATGACGAAGGCGATCGGGTGCACCAGCGCGTCCGGCATGCGGACCGCCGCGAAGACCGGCTCCAGCAGATGCGCGATGGCGGGTTCCGCGACCGCGCCGAGGACCAGCGAGGAGACGGTGATCCCGAGTTGAGCGGTGGCCATCATGGCGGACAGGTGTTCAAGGCCCCACAGGGTGATCCGGGCGCGGGTGTCGCCCTCGCGGGCACGCGGCTCGATCTGGCTGCGGCGTACCGAGATCAGCGCGAACTCGGCGCCCACGAAGAAGGCGTTGGTGAGCAGGGTCAGGGCCCCGACGAGGAGTTGGAGCGCGGTCATCGGGCCTCCTTGCTTTCCTGCCGGGGCGCGGCGGTGATGCGGACGCGGTCCGCGCGGCGGTGTGCGACCTCAAGGACGGCGAGCTCCCAGCCCTCGAACGTGACGCCGTCGCCCTTGGCGGGTATCCGGCCGAGCCGGGTGGCGACGAGTCCGGCGACCGTCTCGTAGGGGCCCTCGGGCGCCGTGAGGCCGATGTCGGCCAGCTGGTCGATGCGGACGCCACCGTCGACTTCCCACACCGGGCGGCCATCGGTCACACCGGAGGCGGGCAGCAGATCGGGGGTCTCGTCTGGGTCGTGCTCGTCGCGCACCTCGCCGACGACCTCCTCGACGATGTCCTCCACCGTCGCCACGCCGGCCGTGCCGCCGTACTCGTCGATGACGACGGCCATGGTCCGCCTCTCCCGCAGCCGCTCCAGGAGACGGTCGGCGGGCAGGCTGTCGGGCACCAGCAGCGGTGCGGTGGCCAGTTCGGTGACGGGTTTCTGCCTCCGCTCCTCCGGGCGCAGGGCGAGAACGTCGCGGATGTGGACGGTGCCGATGACGTCGTCCAGGCTGTCGCGGTAGACCGGGAAGCGGGACAGGCCGGTGGCGTGGCTGAGGTTGGCGGCGTCGGCGGCCGTGGCGTGCGCCTGAAGCGCGCGGACGTCCACCCGCGGTGTCATCACGTTCTCTGCCGTCAGCTCCCCCAGGTGCAGGGTGCGGACGAACAGTTCCGCCGAGTCCGCCTCGAGGGCGCCCTCGGCCGCCGAGTGCCGCGCCAGCGCCACCAGTTCCTCGGGGGTGCGCGCGGACGCCAGTTCCTCGGCGGGCTCCAGGCCGAAGCGCCGTACGACGCGGTTTGCGGTGTCGTTCAGATGCCGGATGAACGGCCCGAACACGGCGGTGAAGCCGCGCTGCGGTCCGGCGACCACCTTGGCCACGGCCAGCGGACGGGAGATGGCCCAGTTCTTGGGCACCAGTTCGCCCACGACCATCAGGACCACGGTGGACACGACGACGCCGAGCACGGTGGCGACCGCGGAGGCCGCACCGCCCAGACCGGCCGTCTCGAGCGGGCCGGCGAGCAGGGCGGCGAGGGACGGCTCGGCGAGCATGCCGATCACCAGGGAGGTGACGGTGATCCCGAGCTGGGCGCCGGAGAGCTGGAAGGTGAGCCGGCGAACGGCCTGCAGTGCGCTGTCCGCACCGCGCTCGCCCGCCGCCGCGGCCCGCTCCAGATCCGCTCGCTCGACGGTGGTCAGCGAGAACTCGGCCGCGACGAAGAGCGCGCAGGTCACAGTGAGCAGGAGGGCGAGCAGGAGAAGCAGGATCTCGGTCACCGGGCCACCGCCGGGCGGTGGTTCGAGGGCCATGGACGGCTGGTACTGGGAGGCTCACCCATTGCGGGACTGCCACTCCTTCGGTTCGTGGGGCGGATCTGCTCTTCGTGTGGGAGACGTGCGGAGAGCAGTACGCCACCATAGTAAAGGAATGGCAAAGCGGAGCGTAGTACCCTAACCTTCCACGTGCTCGCAGACGTTGTCGCCGCACAGGAAGGAGCGGACGCCACCATGGTGTTCGGACGGCCGCCCGGCTCGCTCGTCAGCGGTCCGCGGCATCCGGGGTGATCCGCCGGTACGCGGCGCGGGCGTTGACGATCCTGGCCAGCACGGTACCCGCGATCGCGGCCGCCAGCAGGCAGCCGAGCCACAGGGTGTCCCGGTGCCCGGCCCAGGTCAGCCGGCCCGCGGGCGGAATGCCGAAGCCGTTGAGGAACAGCCAGCAGAGCACGGCCGTGCCGGGGGCCGCGACGAACCGCGCACACAGCCCCAGCAGACCGGCGAAGAGCGAGAGCCCCACGAGCGCGAGGGTCGGACCGGCCGGGCTGAGGACCGCAACCAGCAGCAGCGCCCCACCGAAGGCCGCGGACCAGACGAGTGGGGTGGCGACCGGACTGGGCACGGCACGTGCCTCACTGGTGACCTGCCTCCACTCGATCATCCCGATACTCCTTCCCCGCGCGCCGGCTGGGGCCCGGTGCGCGCTCTCCGGAGGAGGATTCTCCCACCGGAAAGCAGGTGTTCGCTGCGACTGCCGGGATCGCCGGGCCCGCCCGCGGCCCGCGGAAACCATCATTCGAGACAGAGCACGACGGAGAGGACGATCGTGGGTGCACCCCGCCTGAGCAGTACGCCGTTGCCCGGAATCGGTGTCCGTTACGACCTGACGACGCGCGAGCAACGCAGGCTGTCGGTGGTCGCGCACCGGGAGGGAGGGCGGACGCTCAGCGCGTACCGCGTGGACGACCCGGACGCGTGCGCCCTGTCCGTGCGGCTGACACCGGGTGAGACGGAGGCGCTCATCGACGCCCTGATGCCCGCCCACCACAGCCCGAACCTGCTGTCCACCACCGAGCTCGGACTGGTGGCCGAGCGCATCGAGCTGTCGTCGGTCTCGCACTGGAACGGACGGGTGCTCGGCGAGACCCGGCTGCGGACCGAGACGGGGGCCTCCGTCGTGGCCGTGCTCCGGCGGGCCGGGGCGATCCCCTCCCCCGCGCCGGACTTCCGGCTGGCCGGCGGGGACACGCTGATCGTCATCGGCACCCGGGAGGGCGTGGAGACGGCCGCGGCGATACTCGGACGGGAGTGATTCGATGCACTCCTCCGCGGTCTTCCTCATCGAGTTCGGGGCCATCATCCTCGGCCTCGGACTGCTCGGCCGGTTCGCCGCCCGCTTCCGGTTCTCCCCCATCCCGCTGTATCTGCTGGCGGGGCTCGCCTTCGGCGAGGGAGGACTGCTGCCGCTGGGCGCCAGCGAGGAGTTCGTGGCGATCGGCGCCGAGATCGGCGTGATCCTGCTGCTGCTCATGCTGGGCCTGGAGTACACGGCGAGCGATCTGGTCTCCAACCTCAAGACGCAGTACCCGGCCGGTCTGGTGGACGCCGCCCTCAACGCGCTGCCCGGCGCGGCGATGGCACTGCTGCTCGGCTGGGGGCCCGTAGCCGCGGTGGTGCTCGCCGGTGTCACCTGGATCTCGTCGTCCGGGGTGATCGCCAAGGTCCTCGGCGACCTCGGCCGCCTCGGCAATCGCGAGACGCCCGTGGTGCTGAGCATCCTCGTCCTCGAAGACCTGTCGATGGCGGTCTATCTGCCGATCGTCACCGCGCTGCTGGCCGGTGCCGGGCTCGCGGCGGGCAGCCTGACCCTGGCGATAGCGCTGGGCGTGGCCGGGCTGGTGCTGCTGCTCGCGCTGCGCTACGGACGGCACATCTCCCGCTTCGTCTCCAGCGACGACCCGGAGAAACTGCTGCTGGTCGTCCTGGGGCTGACCCTGGTGGTCGCCGGGCTCGCCCAGCAACTGCAGGTGTCGGCGGCGGTGGGCGCGTTCCTGGTGGGCATCGCGCTGTCCGGGGAGGTCGCGGAGGGCGCGCACAGCCTGCTCGCCCCGCTGCGCGACCTGTTCGCCGCGGTGTTCTTCGTCTTCTTCGGACTGCACACCGATCCGGCCAGCATCCCGCCGGTGCTGCTGCCCGCGCTGGCCCTGTCGGTGGTCACCGCCGCCACGAAGATCGCCACCGGGTACTGGGCCGCGCGCCGCGCCGGGATCTCGGAGAAGGGCCGCTGGCGGGCGGGCGGCACCCTGGTCGCCCGGGGCGAGTTCTCGATCGTGATCGCCGGCCTCGCGGTCACCGCCGGCATCGAACCGTCCCTCGGCCCGCTGGCCACCGCCTACGTCCTGATCCTGGTGATCGTCGGCCCGCTGACGGCGCGTTACACCGAGCCGCTCGCGAGCCGGCTCGGCGCGCGCCGCCGGGCGTCCAAGGTCTCGTACGTACCCGAGGAGGAGCCGTACGAGACCGCGGACCGCCGGGCCTGACCCTCGGCACCGCCGGGCCTGGCTCACTGGCGTCGCGCCCGGCTCGGGGCCGTCGGGCCCGGACTCACCAGCGCGGTAGCCCGGGCTCGTACTCCGGGCGGACGCTCCGCATGTAACCGCTGTCGTCGCGGTCGCGGATGCCCGAGGTCAGGTACAGGCGGTGGAGGCGGTCCAGGGCCTCGGGGTCGAGCTCGACGCCGAGGCCGGGGCCGGTGGGGACCGCGACCGCGCCGTCCCGCAGTTCCAGGGCACCCGGGACGATCACCTCGTCGGCGGAGTTCCACGGGTAGTGGGTGTCGCAGGAGTGGTCGAGTCCCGGGAGCGTCGCCGCGACATGGGTCATGGCGGCCAGGCTGATGCCCAGGTGCGAGTTGGAATGCATGGACAGTGCGATGCCGAAGGCTTCGCACACGGCGGCCAGTTCCCGGGTACGCCGCAGCCCTCCCCAGTAGTGATGGTCCGTCAGAAGCACTTGTATCGCGTTCTGCTCGAGTGCCGGGCGGAGGTGTTCCCAGGCGATCACGCACATGTTGGTGGCCAGCGGCATCGGAGCCGTCCTCGCCACCTCCGCCATGCCCTCGATGCCGGCCGTCGGATCCTCCAGGTACTCGAGGACACCGTCCAGTTCATTGGCGACGTACTGTGAGGTGGACACCGTCCACGCCGTGTTGGGGTCGAGTCGCAGCGGCTGCCCCGGGAAGGCCTCCGCCAGGGCCCGGATCGCGGCGATCTCCTCGTCGGGCGGGAACACTCCGCCCTTGAGCTTGAACGACCTGAACCCGTACCGCTGTTGCATCACCCGTGCCTGCTCCACGATGCCGGCCGGGTCCAGCGCCGCACCCCAGTCGTCGCCGACGGCGGGGTCGCCGTCGAGCGCCGGGTGTTCGGCCCACTTGTAGAACAGGTACGCGGCGAAGGGCACCGCGTCACGGACCCTGCCGCCCAGCAGGTCGCTCACCGGGCGCCCGGTGAGCCGGCCCTGGGCATCCAGACAGGCCACCTCGATGGCCGAGGTGATCCAGCCGCGTTCGTGGGAACTGGGCTCGGTGGACCGCAGGGTCGCGTCGACGGCGGCCGAGACCGCGGTGGCCTGGAAGACGTCCATACCTACGACGGCCTTGGCGGCGGCTTGCAGCCGGGCCAGCCGGGCGGTGCCGCCCGGGGTCTCGCCGAGGCCCACCGTGCCGTCCTCCAGGACGAGTTGGAGGACACAGCGCAGCGCGAGCGGCTCATGCACGCCGCTTGCGTTGAGGAGCGGCGGGTCACGGAAGGCGATGGGGGTGACGATCAGTTCCCGGATCCGGGTGGCGGTCGTGGCCATGCGTGAAGCTCCTCCAAAAGGTCGGCAGGGCGTTCGGGCGGCGCGTCACCGAACCGTGGATCAGCTCGGCTTGCGGAACAGCAGGCGCAGTTCGTCAATCTTCAACAGCCGGGCGAGGACGAGGTAGGTCAGGGCCAGGGTGATCGTTCCCGCGGTCAGGGCGAGTGCGGTGGGCCAGGTGCCGGAGCCCGCTGCGGCGGTGCAGGCGCGGGCGGCACTCCAGCCCAGCGCCGCGGCGGGGGCCGCGGCACACAGCAGTTTGGTGTGCGCGCGGCCCAGTGTTCCGTCGCCGATGCGGCCACCGAGCCTGCGGCGCAGCAGCCGTGCGGTGAGGAGGAGTCCGGCGAGGTAGGACAGGGTGTAGGCGCCCGCCATACCGGTCACCGCCCATCGCGCGGGCAGCAGCAGATGGCATGCGGTGGCCAGGGCGATGTTCACCCCGGCGATCCAGGTGGCCATGAGG
Organism: Streptomyces cavernae; assembly: GCF_004023625.1. Classification (GTDB taxonomy): domain Bacteria; phylum Actinomycetota; class Actinomycetes; order Streptomycetales; family Streptomycetaceae; genus Streptomyces; species Streptomyces cavernae. Next base: position 37,958 of record NZ_RPDJ01000017.1, read on the forward strand.
AAGGGGGTGCGGGTGTCCTCGTGGGCGTAGAAGCCTCTCAGGAGCAGGTACTGGGCGGAGAACGGGATGAGTCCGGGGCCGAACGCCTGCAGCATGTGTCCGAGCGGCTCGGCGGATGCGGGGTCCGCCGCGCCGTGGGCGAACAGCAGCGCGGAGATCTGCGGTCCGAGCGCGAGGAAGAGGAATCCGGCGGGCACGATGACGACGCCACTGACGCGCAGGGCGCGCGAGAGGTCCGCGCGCAGGTCCGGTACGCGGCCTTCGGCGGCGGCCTTGCTCATGCGGGGCAGCAACGCGGTCACCAGGGAGACGGTGACGATGGACTGGGGCAGCATCCAGATGGTGTGCGCGTAGACGTAGGCGGTGTAGCCCGCGCCGGAGTTCGGGAGTTCCTGGTCGACGGTGTTGGCGAAGTTGGTGACCACGGCCAGGGCGACCTGGTTGACCAGGACGAACAGCAGCGTCCACTTCGCCGCGCGGACGCTCGCGCCCAGACCCGTGCCGCGCCAGTCGAACCGGGGCCTGAGCCGGAACCCGGCCGCCCGCGCGAACGGGATCAGGGCCAGGGCCTGTACGGCGATGCCCGCCGTGGTGCCGATGCCCAGCAGCCGCACCTGGGTGTCGGTGATGTCCTCGACCCCTTCAGGGATGGTCATCATCCCCAGGTAGACGCCGAACATACCGATCAGCACGACGTTGTTGAGGACCGGCGTCCACATCATCGCGCCGAACTTCTCACGGGCGTTGAGGACCTGACCGTAGATGCCGAACAACCCGTAGAAGAAGATCTGCGGCAGCAGGAACCGGGCGAACGTCACCGTCAGCTCGAACTCCTGGTGCTTCTCCGGGGTGTCGCGCATATAGATGCCCACGATCCCCGGCGCCGCCCACACCGCGAGTGCCGTGCCGACCGCCAGCACGGTCACCACCAGGGTCACCAGACGCTGTTCGTAGGCCACCCCGCCGTCGGGCCGGGTGGCCCTGGCCCGTACGAGCTGGGGTACGAGCACTGCGTTCAGCGCACCGCCGATCAGCAGCGTGTACAGGCTCGTCGGAACGTTGTTGGCCGTGTTGTACGTGCTCGCCAGCAGCCCCGTGCCCAGGGCGGCGGCCTGCAGTACCTGACGGATCAGTCCGGTCGCGCGGGAGACCACCGTGCCCAGCGCCATCAGCAGCGACGCGCGGGCCGTCCCTCCTCCGGACGTCTCCGCGCTCCGCCCCCCGCGATCGGTCGTGGTCGCTGTCGTGCTTCCGGTCCCCTCCGTCATCCCGTCAATCTATGTCATGTACGCAGTTGACGATCTCCGGACTCATGGGTCCGGCCGGTGTCCGGGCGGTGGGTGACACGGATCTTCGACTGGCCGTGCGGGAGCCGCTCCCAGTCCTCCATGAACCGGGCGGCGAGACCGTGCTTCTCGGCCAGCGCGATGAGCGTCTCGGTGCGGTAGTAGAAGTCCTCCCGCAGGACCTGGTGCTCCTCGCCCTCGGTGCGGTCGAAGGTGAAGTCGAACCAGCCGCCGGGCGCCAGCACCCGGCCGATGCCGGCCAGGCACTCCTCGATGACCGGCAGCGGGGAGTGCGAGAAGACGCTGTGCGCGTGCACCACGTCGAAGTAGGCGTCGGGCAGGAACCGCAGCTTCAGATCACGCACCGGGGTCAGGGTCGGGACCCGCTTCTGCAGCCCCATCTCGACGATCGTGTCCTGGGCCGCGGCGAGGATGTCCGGCGAGATGTCGACGCCGTAGTAGTGCCCCGGCTCCAGGTGCCGGATGAAGCGCCAGCCTCCCCGCAGGTTCCCGCACCCGATCTCCAGCATCCGGTGCTCCGGGCGCAGACCGTGCTCGATCAGGTAGTCGAACTGCATGGCCCCCAGTGCCAGCCACCGTTCGCGGTTGCGGCTGCCGACGGCGGCGTCCGGATCGACGCGGGTGTCCGAGCGCATCACGGCACGGTAGTAGGCGATGTGGTCCGGGTACCGGTGGCGCAGCCAGGCGTCCCGGGCGACGCGGACCAGGTGGCGCGGCACCCGCTCGGGGTGGCGCAGTGCGTAGCCGATGCGGTGCCCGAGGGCGGCTCGGTTGACGGTGACGTTCTTGGCAGGCACGCGGTTCTTCCTTCCCGGATGGGCGGGGCGGGGGCGGCAATGCCGCCTGGCCCCGCGATGCTCGGTCCCAGCCTGGCCGCGGGGGCGGGGTTCCGGTTCGGTCCACCGGCTCCGTTCCGGGGACGGTCCGGGCGATACCCGTGTCAGCCGATCGGTTGATGCGCGCCCGGTCCGGGCGCGTTAGACACGGTAGGGCAAGCTGCGGTGCGTGGCACGGCAAGCGGGACTCGAGTGCGGGAGGAGGCCAGGGGTGCTGGAGGGTGTGCCCGGGTCCGGCGACCCCGACCGGCGGTGGCTGGCCGGGGTGATGCACGGTGCGTTCTTCCTGCTGCTGGGGTCCTCGCTGGTCCGGTTCCTGACCCGGGACCCGGGCGGGTCGCGTACCGCGTGGGTCGTGGGGTTGTTCGTCGTCTTCTGGCTGCTCTACGTCCTGGGACAGTTCCTCGCCCCGGCCCCGCCGCCGGGTGTCCGGCCGCGGGTCCGCCATCTGGTCTGGCTGGGCGCGGTGTCGGCCGTCTGGGTGGTGCTGCTGGTGCTCGCGCCGAGTGCCACGTGGTGCGCCATGCCGGTGCTCTTCGCCGGGCTGCACACGCTGCCGGCGCGTATCGCGGTGCCGCTGGTCGGCGTGCTCACCGCGCTGGTCGTCGCCTCCCAGATCCGGGTGTCCCAGGGATCGATCAACCCCAATATGGTGGTCGCCCCGCCGGCGATCGCCGCCGTCGCCACCGCGGTACTGGTCCATCTGCAGCGCCAGGCGGCCCGGCAGCGCCTCCTCATCGACGATCTGGTCCGCACCCGCCGCGATCTCGCCGCCACCGAACGGCGGGCGGGGGTCCTGGCGGAACGGCAGCGGCTGTCCGCGGAGATCCACGACACCCTCGCACAGGGTCTGTCCAGTCAGCGGATGCTGCTGCAGGCCGCCGAGCGTGTCTGGCGCACGGACCCGGAGGCGGCCCGCGGGCATGTCCGGGACGCGGTCGCGATCACCTCCCACAGTCTCGCCGAGGCCCGCCGTTTCGTGCACGACCTGGCCCCGGCCGATCTCGCGGAGCGCAGCCTCCCGGAGGCTCTGGGCGCGCTCGCGGAACGCGAGAGCGGCCCGGGTCTGCGGGTGGACTTCCGGCTCGACGGCACACCGGCCCGGCTGCCGGAGCGGACCGAGGCGGCGTTGTTGCGCATCGCCCAGGGCGCGCTGGCCAACGTCCGCGAGCACGCCGCGGCGACCCGGGCCGCGCTGACCCTTACCTGCCTCGACGACCAGATCTCGCTGGACGTCGCCGACAACGGCCGGGGCTTCGACGTGACCGCCCCGCGGCCCGCGCCCACCGGCGAACGGCAGCCGCCCCGGGGACACGGACTGCCGGCCATGCGCATCCGGGCCCGGCAGTCGGGCGGCACGTTCACCGTGGAGTCCACACCGGGCGAGGGCACGGTCGTGTCCGTGGCCCTCCCCCTGGCTCCCGGTGCGCCCGGGACGGAAAAGGAGCTCGCCTCATGACTCCGGCCTCTGCCGGCCCGGTCCGGCTGCTGCTGTGCGACGACCACGCCGTCGTGCGGGCGGGACTGCGCGCGTTGCTGTCCAGCACCGACGGCATCGAGGTGGTCGGTGAGGCGGGCAGCGGTGAGGAGGCGCTCGCGGTGGCCGAACGCGTCCGGCCCGACGTGGTGCTGATGGACCTTCAGCTCGGTGACGGAATGGACGGGGTGACGGCCACCCGGGAGCTGACCTCGGACGGGGGGCCGCGCGTGCTGGTGCTCACCATGTTCGACACCGACGCCGACATCGCCCGGGCCATCGAGGCCGGCGCCACCGGCTATCTCCTCAAGGCCGAACGGCCGGAGGAGTTGTTCGCGGCGATCCGTGACGCCGCCTCGGGCCGCAGCGCGCTGTCCGCACCGGTGGCGGACCGGCTGCTCGCCCGGATGCGCAGCCCGCGTCCCACGCTGTCCGGGCGCGAGCTGGACATCCTCGGTCAGCTGGCGCGCGGCCTGGGCAACCGGGAGATCGCCCGGACCCTGTTCATCAGCGAGGCGACGGTCAAGACCCACCTCGGGCGGATCTACACCAAGCTCGGGGTCGAGACCCGGGCGGGCGCGGTGGCCGTCGCGAAGGAGCGACGACTGCTGCCGTAGTCCCCGCTCGGGACGCGGACGGACGCGTCCCGAGGCCGAACCGACGGATCGTCGTCACGCGGCGTAGGTGGCGTTCTGCGCGGTGCTCACCACCTTGGTCCCGTCGGCCTGGCTCAGGAGTCCCGCCGACACCCAGGAGTTGACCGTGGACTGCACCCGCGCCACCAGGGCGCTCTTGTCCGCGAAGGGTGCGCCCGCCCAGATCTCGTCGAGCAGGGTGGTGCCGTCGCTCTTCGCGGGGTTGGTGACGCCGGAGTCGGTGCCGCCGAAGAACACCTTGGGTTCCGAGCGCCTGATGTAGGCGTGCGTGGGGTCCTCGGTGCCTTCGTGGAAGGGCGCGAACTCGGTGCCGTCCAGGGTGTAGTGGAGCGGTTTGCCCGTCACGGGGGTGAGCGTCGGCAACAGGTCCCCGGACAGTGCCGCGTTGCGGTAGAGCCCCAACTGCAGGTGACTGGTGGCGGAGTTGCGGCCGACCAGGTTGACCGGCCCGTAGAACAGCGTCTGCAGGGACGGGTCGTCGAGGGCCTTCTCGACGCGGAGCCTGAACGGGATGGTGACCCGCACGGTGTCGCCGCTGCGCCAGGTCCGGGAGACGGTGAAGTAGCTGCCGGCGGTCGGCGTGCCGCTGACCGCCGTGCCGTTGACGGTCACCCGGAAGCCACTGGTGGCCCAGGACGGCACGCGGAGCTTCAGCTCGAAGGATGCGTCGGCGCCCGCGACCGTGATGGTGGAGCCCTGCTCCCCGGGATAGTCCGTGGTCTGGGTGACGGTGACGCCCTTGGCGGACCAGGTCAGGGTCGACGGGCTGTAGAGGTTGACGTACAGGGCCGCGTTGTCGGTGGTCTCGGCCTTCCTGAAGTACACCGAGTCCTGGTACTTGGTGGCGCTCTCCATTCCGGTGCCCTCGCAGCAGGTCGTGCCCTGCTTGGGGGTGTAGTCGCGGACATGGCCCGGCTTCAGGCCGATGAAGTAGGTGACGAGCGGTTTCTCCGCGTCGGCCTTGTCCTGCTTGGAGCCGAGGACCTGGTTGTACAGGGCGCGTTCGTAGTAGTCCATGTACTTCGGGTCCTGCTCGTGGAAGAACAGCATCCGGCTCAGCTTGAGCAGGTTGTAGGCGCAGCAGGTCTCGGCGTTGGTGTCACTGATCGTCCCGGCGATGACGCCCCGGGCCTTCCAGAACTCGGCCGTGCTGGTGCCGCCGATGCCGTACATCCGGTGCGGGACGACCATGCCCCAGAAGTTCTTCGCGGCGGTGAGGTAGCGCGCCTCGCCGGTCGCGTCGTGGAGCCGGAGGTAGCCGGTGAAGATGGGGATGTGCTGGTTGGCGTGGAGTCCGTCGAGGATGTCGTTGTTCGCGGCGCAGGCGTCGATGAGGCTGTTGAGGTCGAACAGCTTGGCCAGGGCGAGGTGTTCGGCCTTGCCGGTGAAGGCGTGCAGATCGCAGATGGCCTCGACGATGCCGCCGAACTCGCCGCTGGAGAAGATGCCCCACATGCGCTGCAGGGTGGCGGCGGGCAGCTTGGACAGCCGGGAGTACATCCAGTCGCACATACCGGAAGCCAGGTCCAGGGCCCGGCTGTCGTCCGTGGCGAGGTAGGCGTCCAGCAGGCCCTTGAGGATCTTGTGGGCGGTGTAGTACGGCGCCCACACCTTGGTGTAGTCGCCGGTAGTCATCGACTCCAGCTGGATGAACTGTGTCTCCGGGTAGGCGGCGAGGAACCCGGGGTGGCTCGGTCCGCCCCAGGTGCGGCGCAGGGTGGCGGTCAGGCCTCGGCCGGAGGTGTCCGCGAAGGCTCCGCCGGTGGTCTCGTCGAAGGTGTACGAGGCGAGGGTGCCGCGGCCGGCGGTGGAGGCGGCGGCCGGGTTGCTCTGCAGCGAGGTGATCTCGGCGGCGGTCAGGGCCCGCGACCAGACGTTGAACTCGTCGAAGGCGCCGGCGAGCACGGGGTCGCCGGAGAAGTTGGAGCGGCCCAGCCAGTTGTTGGCGAGGGTGCCCAGGCTCGCCGGGTTGAGGGTCATCGAGGTGTTCTGGGCGACGGCGGTGCCGTTGACGTATAGGGTGCCGGTGCTGCCCGAGATGGTCACCGCCAGGTGGCTCCACTGGTTGAGGGGCAGTGCGGCGGTGCCGTTGAGTCCCTGCTCGCCGCCGGGTCCGCTCGTGGTGATGGCGAAGCGCGGTACACCGCCGGCGTTGCGCGTGGCCAGGTACATGTAGCGGGTGGTGTTGTTGCCGAAGTCGAAGACGCGGCCCCAGTTGGCGTTGTGGGTGGGCTTGACCCAGGCCGACAGGGTGATCGCGGACGCGCCGCCGAGCACGGTCGCGGGCAGGTCGACGTACTGGTAGGAGCCCCGGACGTTCTCCGCCGCGGTGCCGAACTTCCCGCTGACGCCGAGCACCGCCGGGGACGTCCGCAGGGCCGCCCGGACCTCGGTGAGCGCCCCGACCATGTAGCGGATCTTGTCCGCGAACGCCTGCTCGCCGGTGCTCTCGTAGGCCTGGGAGAGCATGGTCAGGAAATGGCCGGTGTAGTGGCCGCGGAGGTTGCCGTCGGCCTCGCCGTCCAGGCCTTCCCAGCCGCCGGGGGCGACCGCGCCGCGGGTGGAGAGTCCCGCGTTGGCACGGAAGACCTGCAGCAGCCGGTCCACGTCGTAGCCGCGACCGTGGTCGAGCATCAGCTGACGCTTGGCGGAGAAGATGCCCTGCCCGAGCGTGACGTCCTTGAGGGCGAAGGGCCGGGTCGTCCAGGCGGACGGTACCGGCACGGTGGCAGCCGCCGCCCGGCCGCCCGCCGCGAACGACATGCCGGATGTCGCCGAGGCGAGCATCGCGGACTGCAGGAGGGTGCGTCTGGAGAGGGGGGAAGCCATCTGCTACTCGTCTCTGCCGGTGCTTTGGGGCGGGAGGGGCGTCGGGGGGGCGTCGGGGGCGCCCACAATTCACGGCTGTTCACAATTTCGAACGCCGTACGAACGTCCGACCAGAAGATAGGTATGGGGCGAGTGAGCGTCAACGGTACTGACGAGTAGGGAGTGACGCCGCGAAGGCCCCAACGGCTGTCCGCCACAAGGGCCTTCGCGTGATGACGGGTGACGAGTCGGTCAGCGGCTGAAGGGGCCCTCGAGCGCCGCCCACTGCAGCAGCATGATGGTCTTCGCGTCGGCGATCTCGCCGGTGCGGATCATCTCCAGGGCCCTGCGGTAAGGCAGTTCGAGGATCTCGATGTCCTCGCCCTCCTCGTCCAGGCCCCCGCCCTCATGGGTGCGGGTCGACGGGCCGTACGCGGCGGCGTAGAAGCTGACGCGTTCGGTGACCGAGCCCGGGCTCATATAGACGTCGAAGACGTGCTCGACGTCGCCGATGGTGTGCCCGGTCTCCTCCACCACTTCGCGTCGTACGGCGATCTCCGGGTGCTCGTCATCGTCGTCGAGCAAACCGCCGGGGGTCTCGATCAGCATTCCGTCGGGGTGACCGTTGACGTACACGGGAAAGCGGAACTGCCGTGTGAGCAGGACGGTTTCACGTTCGGCGTCGTACAGCAGCATGGTGGCGCCGTTGCCGCGGTCGTGCGTCTCGCGCTCCTGGGTGCTCCAGCTGCCGTCGGCGTGCTGGAGGTCGAAGACGGTCGTGCGCTCCACATACCAGTGACTGGAGAGCAGTTTCACGTCCCGTACCTTCACCCGGGGATTGCCGGTCAGGTCCCGGCCCGTCCGGTCGAGTCCGGTACGGCCCCGGCGGTCCGGGGTGTCGATACCCGCGGTCATCGAACACCGGCCCGGCGGGAGGGGTCAGAGAAGTTGGTCATGCCCGCTTGTACCATCTCGCACCGAGTCACTTCACCGCCGCCTGCCGGGAATGACCGAGAGGCCGTATCGAGGACTCCCCGATACGGCCTCTGGCCTGCTGCTTCACCAGTCGGGACGACAGGATTTGAACCTGCGACCCCTTGACCCCCAGTCAAGTGCGCTACCAAGCTGCGCCACGTCCCGGTACGGATCGGCACGGGGGTGTCCCCGCGTGTGATCTCGCAGCCAAACCCTACCGCATGAGCAGAGGGCCGGGGAAAACGACCGCGCGCCGGCGCCGGGCCGGGAGGATTCCCGGTGTCCAAGGCAAACGGAAAACCGGGCAACGAATGTTCGATGGACAATGAAAAGGAAACTGGAAGGTCGCTTTCCGGGAATCGAGTCCGGCGTTCGGCATTCCCTTTCTCCGGCCGTTCCGATCGCCGCGGCAGATCGTTCCGGTACGCCCAATACCCGAATCCGGTGGAAGTCGGGCGGACGGCAGAAATTCGGCTATGTTGTTGCTCCGCGTCGCCGCAGGCCACGCGATGAGCACATTCAGGGGGACGGATGCAGGAACTGGAAATCCAAGATCCTCGAACAGTTGGCGAATTCCGACTGCTCGGCTGTCTCGGGCAAGGGGGATTCGGCCGGGTATTTCTCGGCCGAGCGCCCTCCGGTTCGCTGGCCGCGGTGAAAGTGGCACACGGCCATCACGCTCAGGACCGGGACTTCCGGGAGCGGTTCCGGCGGGAGGTCACGGCGATCCGGCGGGTGAGCGGCTGGTTCACGGCGGCGCTCGTCGCCGCCGACACCGAGACCCGGCAGCCGTGGCTGGCCACGGAGTTCGTCCCCGCGCCCACACTGCACGACGTGGTCGCCGCGTGCGGCCCGCTGCCGCCGCCGGCACTGTGGTGGATCGCCCGCGGCATAGCCGAGGCCCTGGTCTCCATTCACCGTGCCGGACTGCTGCACCGCGATCTCAAGCCCGGGAACGTCCTGTTGGCCCCGGACGGCGTGCGCGTGATCGACTTCGGGATCGCCAAGGTCGTGGACAGCGCCAACTACACCCGTCCCGGCGTGGCGGCGGGCACCCCCGGGTTCATGCCGCCGGAGCAGGTGGACCTCCGGGGTGTCGGCACGCCCGGGGACGTCTATGCCCTGGCGGCCACCCTGCTGTACGCGGCCTCGGGGCACCCGCCGCACACGGGCGCCAACTGGCATCAGGTCTTCCAGAAGCTCATCAGCCACGCCGCCCCGGACCTGAGCGGACTGCCCGCCGAGTTCTCCGGGCTGGTCCCGCGCTGTCTGCAGGCCTCGCCGGAGAGCCGTATGTCGGCTCCCCAGGTACTGGCCGTGGCCCGGCGGAAGGCCCGTCCGGGGCCGGGCGGACCCGGCACGGCCGGCGCGGGCGCGGGGGCACGGCGGGGACAGCCGCGGGTGCTTCCCGACCAGGTGCTGGCGTACATCTCCGGGTACGAGCGTCGGGTCACCCCGCCCACCACGGCCGAATTCGGACCGACCGGTACGCTCCGACTGCCGGACGCGGTGCGGACCAGGTGGCTCAGCACACCGTGGCGGCTGGCCGTCGACGGGCTGCTGCCGTCGTCGCCGCTGGTGATCGACCGCGCGGTGTACGTCTCCGACTCCAGCGGACATGTGTACGCCGCCGACACGCTCACCGGCCGCGAGCTGTGGCGCCGGAGCGTCGGCCGGGGAGCGCTGTCTGCGCCGGCGGGCAGGCCGGGCCTGGTGATCGTGGGCGGCCGTGGGCAGGTCACCGCGCTGGACGCCGCGCGCGGCGAGGTGCGGTGGCGGCATGCGATCGACTGCCAGGTCGCGGCCCGTCCCACGGTGGCCGGCGCTACGGTCCACGTCAGCGGCCGGGCGGGAGTCGTGCGGGCGCTGGACGCCGGGACGGGCGAGCCGCTGTGGCGCTACGACACGGGCGGTGGGGCGGCCTCGGACTCCTGTGCGGTCCCGGGGCTGCTGTATGTGGGGGACGAGGCCGGACGGCTGCACGCCCTGCGCGCCACGACCGGGGAGCGACTGTGGCGGTACGCGACCGGGGGCGCCGTGGAGTCCGCGCCGACGGTGGCCGGCGGAGTGGTGTACGCGGGCAGCGCGGACGCCTGCGTCTACGCCCTCGACGAGCGGACCGGCCGGCTGCTCTGGCGGCACCACACCGGAGGACCCGTCAGATCCTCGCCGACGGTGCTCGACGGCACGGTGTTCGTGGGCAGCACCGACGGGGGCGTGTACGCGCTCGACGCGGCGCACGGAGGCGTGCGCTGGCGCTACCGCACCGGTGGAGCGATACGGTGCACGCCGGTCGTCTCCGGCGGAGTGCTCTACGCGGGGAGCCTGGACGAGCAGCTCTACGCGCTGGACGCCGATACGGGCGTGCTGCGCTGGCGTTACCGCACGGGCGGTTGGCTGGCGGCATCGCCGTCGGTCGCGGGTGGTTTCGTCTACGCGAGCAGCCAGGACAAGCACGTGTACGCACTGGACGCGCTCACCGGGGCGGGGCCGGTGCCGGATCCGGCCCGGCAGCATTGAGGGCGGGCGCCCCTGTGCGGGGCGCCCGCCCTCAGCGGGTCCTGTCGGTGCGGCCCTTCAGGTCGGAGTAGATGTCCTTCACCGGATACTCCTCGACCTGCACCGGCGCGGACGAGGTCACCGAGACGGTGAGCCGATGGGTCACCGGATCCTTCCCGAGGAGTTGCAGGGTGCATTCGGCATGGCCGCCGTCGCCCGGTTTCCCCTCACATTTCGGGTCGTCATCTCCCTCACCTGCGTTACCTCCGTCACCTCCGGAGTCGAGCGTGAAGAGGACGCGGGCGTCCTTCAACGACAGACCGCGACGCTCCCCCAGCTCGGTGAGTTCGACGGTGCTGCTCAGCAGGAGCCCGTCCTCGGAGGCCCGCACCCGGGTGTTGCGGAACTCGAAGAGATCCGCCGGTGCGTTGCCCACCTTCGCGGAAGGCGAGGACGACGCCGGTTTCGGCGTGCCCGGGAGGGTCGGTGCCGGGGGGCGGGGTTCGGGGGTGTCCAGCGCCTCGGCGATGCCGAAGCACCAGGCGAGGGTCACGGCCATGACCGCCACCGCCCACAGCACGTTGGTGCGGCGTCCCCCCGCCGAATGTCGTCGCGCCACCATCGCTCCCGGCTCAGTCGACGTATTCGACGGGGATGGAGCGGTAGCCGTCCGCCTCCGCGGGGATACGCATCTCGGCGGCCGTCGCCGAGGCCACCAGTGTGTTGACGAGGCTGCTGATGGCGTGCGACAGGGCCTCGTTCTGATCGGTCGCCCCGGTCGCCACGAACGCGGCCTTGGTGGCGACCTTGCCGAGGACGGCGGGGTCGGCCGAGCCGAATCCGTAGGTGATGACGTGCGGACGCCGTTTGGACCCGGGGGCGACCAGCGCCCGGAAGCTGCCGTGCCAGTCGGAGTCCATCGGTTCGCCGTCGGTCAGGAAGAACACGGCCGGCCGCAGCACGGCCTTGCCCTGGGCGCTGAGGGCCGGGATGTCGAGGTCGATGCGCTGCCGTACGAGGTCGAAGGCCTTCCCGTAGTGGGTGCCGCCGCCGCACACCACGGAGGGCATCGACGGTACGTACGCGAGGTCGGTCATCTCCAGGACCATGATCGGCTCGTGCGAGAAGACGACGATCGACATATGGGCGAACTCGGAGACGCGCGGGCTGGTGGACAGCGTGAGGTGCAGGTCCTCGAGGGTGCGGTTGAGCGCGTCCTGGAAGGGCGCCATCGACGCGGAGACGTCCACGACGAGGTAGGCCGGCAGGCACTTCTGACGCATGCTCGCGTCCTGGCCTGCGGTGCCGTCCCCGGCGGGGAACCATGCTTCGGACACGTGGTGGTCCTCTCGGGAGATAGGGGAGGTATGGGGTGGTCGGAACGTGTGAAGTGGTCTGGGAGTACGGGGTGGTCCGGCTTGTGCGGAGTGGTCCGGAGGTGCGGGCCGGGCGGAGGGTGGGTGCCGGACCGGGACTGTTGCGGGCCGGCTACCGCGAGTTGGCGATCGCGACGACGGTGATCACGGCGAGCACGAGGAGAACGAGGAGGGTGGTGACCCCGGAGGAGGTGAGTGGTTCGGAGGTCTGGGGGTCGCCGCCGGGGTCCCCGGGTGCCTGGGCTGGGGGCGGGGGTGTCCCGGCCCCGGTTCCCGCTGCGGCCGGTTGCGGTGCGGCGGGTACGGTGGCGGCCCCGGAGGCCGGGCCCGCGGGCTGGGTGGCCGCGCCGGTGGTGGCGGGGGCCGGCGCGGGGGTGGGCAGGGGCGGGAGGGCGACGCGCTCGACCTTGAGCCGGAAGTAGGGCCGGCCCTGCATCACGGAGTGCAGTGTGTCCAGCGTGGGGCGGTGCCTGCGGTCCGCGGCGAGCAGCATGTCCAGCAGGACCTCCGCCAGCTCGGCCACTCCGGCGCGCTCGCAGGCGGGGCCTGTCGCCTTCAGTACGTCGCGTGCCTCGCGCAGTCCGGTGAGGCAGCGGGCGACGAGCAGGGCGACGCGGAAACGGTCGGTGCAGCCGTCGGCCACGGCGGAGCGGGCGGTGAGGGGGTCTTCCCAGTTGGGCTGGAAGATGTTGGTCATGCTGCCCTTGCCGCAGCCGTCGATGTCGATGACGAACGCCACGTGGGCCAGCGGATCCCAGAAGGTGTTGGCGTAGGACCAGTCCGAATAGACGATCTGGTGGCGTTCGAGGCAAGCCGCCACGGCCACCACGTCCCGGCAGACCTTGAGCCGTTCGGTCTCCGAGGGGACCCGGACACCGCGCCCGACCAGGGTGGCGTCGGGCATCGCGAGCCAGTCGACGAGGAGGTACTTCTCCAGGCTGCTGGTGGCCGATGCCTGCAGGGTGACGCGGAAGTTGGGCGGGGCGGCGGGGATCACGCAGCCGACGGTCGCGTTCTGGTCGGTGACGCGGGCCACCGGCCAGGAGGTGGCGGTCCGCAGCAGGGTGCGGTCGGCTTCGGGCACGGCGCCCGGGAGGGACACGAGCCGGTCGAGGCGTGCGCTGTCCTGGGCGTCGGCGGGCGAACGGTAGAGCTTGAGCAGCCAGCCCTCGTGCCGGTCGAGTCGGCAGACCATCTTCGACTGGCCGTCGCCCCTGCTCAGGGGGGTGCCGAGCGGCCCCAGCGCACCGAGCGGGACGACCGCGGGCAGCGGCCAGGCGGCCGCCGGAGAGGTGTTGTGTTTCTGTGCCACTGTTCCTGTCCCGCGGTTCGGGGCTACCGGTCGGCCCGGTCGGTCCACACGACGACGGCCGTGCGGTCGTCCTGGCAGCTCGGCGCGTCGAAATGCATGTCGTTGAGGAAGGACGTGATCGGTGGTTTGCCGGACCAGTGGCGTGCGAAGTGGCGGTTGAGCGGCCGGTTGCCGTGGAAGGCGTCGCCCATGCCGTCGGTGACGAAGGCCAGCGTGCTGTGCGCCGGTACGGTGTGCCGGCCGGCCTCGACGGCCCCCGGTGCCCAGGGCAGTGCGGCGTCGATCTCCCCGGACTCCAGTCCGCCGTGCTGGGCCTTGCCGCCCCCGACGAACGGTTCCCACGCGCCGTGGCGCAGGCGCCAGGCGGACACGTCCCCGACGTGGGCGATCCATACCTGCCGTGAGCCGTCCGGGGCGTCGCTCCGGGTCGGGACGACCGCGACGATCAGGACGACTCCCACGTCATGGGGCCGTACCCCGCGTTCCTCGGCCGTCGCCAGCATGCGCTGGGCGACGGACTGGAACATCTCCATGGCGTCGAGGCGGTCCAGGGCGTCCGGTCCGTGCGCCGTGCCCAGTGTCTGACGTACGGCGTTGACGGCGGTGGTGACCGCAACCTGGGCGCCCAGGTCGGAGAAGCGGCAGCTGGAGATGCCGTCGGCGACGGCGACGATGAGGTGACGGCCCGTCTCGTCGCGGGCGAGCCGGTAGGCGTCCTGCCGGGGTTCGGCGGGCTCGGCACAGCGGTGGCCGGTGCCCACGACGGAGGCGGCGAGTACACCGAGGGCGCCGATGTTGGCGTCGTCGGCGGCCACGGCCGGCTGGACCGGGCGGGTGGGCAGCTTCCAGGGGCTGGTGTAAGCGGGGGTGTGCCGGTCGCCGAACAGCGGTGGCCGCGGGTGGTGTTCGTCGCGGGCGGACGCGCCGGCGTGGTTTCGGGTGGGAGCGCGGTCGGGGGCCCCTGCCTGGGCCCGGGTGGGAGTCCGGTCGGCCGGCTCGGCGTGCCGCGGGCCGATCGGCCGCGTCCGCAGGTCCGGCCCGCCGGTGCCGTCGTTGGCGACCAGCGTCGGTGTGCTCGCCAGGTGGTACGCGGCCGATCCCGGGGCGACCGCGCCCGAACGCCTGTCGGCTCCGGTGGAGCAGACCGCCGGGCCGGCGCATTCCGCGGACGGCGGCCGGTACTCCTGCCCTGTGGCACGGTCCGCATGGGCGGCGCCCACCATTTCCGCGCCCACGCCTATTCCGGAGAGGAGGACGGCCGCGGTGAGGAACAGCAGCATGGCCCGGTCGGGGGGAAATATCAGCAACGCGACGAACGAAAAAACAAGAACAACCCCGTAGCGCAACACGTGTTTCCCCCCTGACTCGCGCCCTGACGCTAGCACGGGCGCGAGTCACTGGAAATGCCGTGATGGGCACCGCCGTTGGGGTATCGCTTTCTATTCCGAATTCATTTCATTGTTGATCGATTACGGCTATGAAGTTGTTTCTATTGCCGCCCGGTCAGTGGAAGTGGTGGCGCCGGACACGGCGGAGCCACGCTTCCACGGGCGCTTCGTCCGGCTCGTCGGGCAGAACGCTCCGGGTCGTCGCGAAGGCCTCCTCGAACTCCCGCAGGAGGGGAAGTGCCGCGGTGGAGTCGGCCGCCACCCGCTCTCCGAAGCTGCGGTAGCTCTCGGGGTCCTCGAGCCGGATGCTCAGTCGGCCGGTCGCGTACAGCTCGAAGCCCTGGTGGCAGAGACGACGCAGGTGGCGGGCGTGCTTCGCAGTCCGTTTGCGGGTGCCGGCAGAGCCCCCTGCGACGGAGCCGTCGCCGCGGTCGGTGAGGCGCTTGAACTGCTGGGTGGCGTAGCCGAGATAGGCGTCCCGGACGCGTCGCGCGCTCAGGAACGACGTGCGGAGGCCGATCAGTTCGTCACCGAGCGGGGTCCGCACCTCGTACAACTCGTCGGGCAGCCATACGAGTTCCATCACGGTGGGGTTGCCCCCGAGGGCGAGCCGGCACCATTTCGCGGCCTCGTGCAGGGTGCGGTCCGGGGCGGTGGTGACGTGCGACTCCCTGGGCGGGTGGAGACCGTGCAGGGACTCGGTCGGGGCCGCAAACATGCCGAGCCGGTCCACGTCGGAGTCCTTATGGGCCAGTCCGTAGGCCGTCGAGCCGACGACGCCGGACAGCAGGACGTTGGTGACAGTCACGGTCGGCGCCGCCTTCCTTCCGGTTCGGGCCCGTCGGGGCGTACGCCATCCGGGCGTTCGGGCGTACGCCGCCGGACTCGGGCGCACACCGCCCGGCCTGAGGCCCCGGCGCTTCATTGTGAAGACCGACGGCACCTGCCGTCATCGCGTTTTCCCCGGGCGGTGTTCTGCACGTCCCGTGCTTTCCTCGGGGGGTGTTCTGCACGTGCCGTGGGGGTCCCGGCTCAACGCGGCCCGAACGCGCCCGTCGGCGGTGCGGTCCGATCGGGCGGACGGGACGGCGGGCGGGTCGTCCACGGAATCCGCGGCGGACGCCGGGTCCCCCTGCGGGCCCGGCCGGTACACCTCATCGGTCGCCTCCCTCGCGCCCGGTCCCCTCCGCACGACCGGGAGGGGCTCTCGGAGCCGGACGTCGAGGATCGTACTCAGCGGAACGTTTCCGGTGTATACCTGACGCTCCGGTTCGTCCACCGCCCGTACGCACACGGCCCCGGCTCGGGCCGGGTTTCCCTGTGGCTGCTCCCGAACCCGAACGCCCCCAACTCGCCGTCGGCCTCGGCACGCCGGTCGTCCTCGCCGCCCGGTCCGGCCGCCACGGCATCCGGGGCCGGGCCGGAACCCGGGCGCTCGCCGCCGCGTCAGCCCACGCTCACGCTCGCGCAGGGCCGCCCCGGATAATCGTGGCTCTCGGGTGCGCCCGCCGTGCGCATCCGGCGCACCACCTCCCGCAGGGTCACCTCGTCATCGATGAACACAGGGCAGTTGGTGTCCCGGTCGAAGACCAGGGTGTCCCCGGCGGTGTGCCAGAGGACCCATCGGCACTCGTGGGGCGAGCACCGCCACAGATACGCGTAACGCTCGGTGTCGCCGTCCGTCCGCGTGCTCACAGTGCGTTCTCCTCCGTCTCGTGTCCCCCCGCGATCGTGATCACCACGTCGATCCGGCTCCGCGACAGGACCCACTCATACTAAGGTGAGGATTACCTAACCATAACCCGTTGCGTCGGTCGCGGTTTTCGCCACTGGGATCAAGGCATGCCCCGCACAAGGGATTTGATGGGGAGCCCCAGGGAACTGGCCGAGCGCCTGGGGACGGGCGACCGCACCCACACAGTCGTGATGGTGCTCCAGACCTCAACCAGGCCTGGCGCTACGCCGAGCACGTCGTCGGCGAGAGCCGAGCGCGGCCGTCCGTGGTGCCGGACCGGAAACCGTCCGCTCTACCCACGGGTAGGGATGTTTGACTCTGTCGGGGCCGTCGTCGGGTGGACAGAATCGGGACCGCGCGACCGGGCGTCCTTCCGGCTTCAGGCCTTGTCCGGTGCGTTTCCCCCACAGTTCCGCTCCATGAAACGGACCCTGTCATGTCTGTATCACCTCGCCACCCAGGCGCGCACGCCCGCAGTTCGAGGCGCAAGCGCACCATCGTCACCGTCCTGGGGGCGGCCCTGGCCCTGACCGGAGGGGCCCTGGTGGTGCCCGGCGCGATGGCGGCTCTGGTGCCGGCCCCGGAATCCACCCCGTTCCAGCTCAAGGGCGCGGAGAGCTTCGACACCGACGCCCTGATGGGCAAGCTCTGCCCCGGCCCCACCTCCCAGACGCCCTTCCGGGACGTCGGCTTCTTCTTCATGTCCGACAACGGCGAACTGTCCGTGGACCCGGCCAAGGGGGCCGGGGATCTGGGCAAGATCGAGAACGGCCTCGTGCACCGGTTCGACGGCCACTGCGAGTACCCCTCGATCGAGGTCAAGGAATCCAACGGCAAGCCCGTCAAGGTCACCGAGGACATTCCCAACTGCGGCGACGTTGTCCAGACGAGGGAATCGGTTTCCCACACGATCAGCACGTCCAGCAGCATCACCCACAGCGTCAGCGTGGGCGCGAGCTTCGACTTCAAGATCATCAAGGATGTGTTCGGGATCGGTGGCTCGGCGGAGGTGACCACCGCCTGGTCCTTCGGCGAGGAGGTGAGCAAGACCAGGACGCGTGACATCACGGTTCCGCCGCAGACCGTGGGATTCCTGGAGCGGGTCCCGAAGCTGCGCACCGTGGTCTCCCAGCCGAACTTCGTCATCGAGAGGTGGCAGACGAGCACCCCGGAGAAGGTCGAGGAGAAGGACGGCTGGAAGGGCAACGGCAGCATCCGGGTCACCTCCAGCGGGTACACCATCTCGGCGACCGCGGACGCGCTGGACGCCGACGGGTTCCCCTCGGGTGTGATCCGCGCGGACGACCGGCCGGTGACGGAGGCCGACTGCAGCTGATAGGGCGCCTCCCGGCGACTCGCGGTCGCGTGACCACACCCACGGGGTGTGGTCACGCGGCACGTGCGCGGGGTCTCGCCGCACGGCCCGATCCGCGTCGCTGCCCTGCCACGCTGCCCGATCCGAGCCGCGCCCTGCCGCGCACGGCCGCGGTCCCGCCGGCCCGATCCGTTCCGCATCTGCCGCGCGGCCCGATCCACGCCGCGTCTGCCGCGCGGCCCGATCCCCGCCGCGTCTGCCACGCGGCCCGATCCCCGCCGCGTCTGCCACGCGGCCCGTTCCACGCAGCCCCGGCCGTTCCCCGACCGGCCGCCCCCGGCAGGGCGCGTCCTAGACGAACTCCGCGTCCGACACTTCCCGCACGGCCGAGACGTGCCGCCCGGCCGTAACGTCCCGCCCGGCCGGCAGGTCACGCCCGGCCGGGACCTCCCGCGCGTCCGGCACCACGGTCGTCCCCACGGTCCCGGTCAACCCGTCCAGCAGAGCGTGCGGCGCGCGCCCGTCGAGCACGCGGACGGCTGTCACACCACCGCGTACGGCCGTCAGGCACGCCTCCATCTTGGGCCGCATACCGCCGTCCAGTTCGGGCAGCAGCAGCTCCAACTCGCCTGCCCCGATGCGTTCGACGATCCGGTCGCCGCGCGGCCAGTCCGCGTAGAGGCCGGGCACGTCGGTCAGCACGACGAGGGTCCGGGTTCCTAGGGCGGCGGCCACCGCCCCTGCGGCAGCGTCCGCGTTGACGTTGTACACCTGCCCGTCCGACCCGCGGCCCACGGAGGAGACGACGGGAATGTGACCGTGGTCCAGCAGGACGCTCAGGACCGAGGTGTTCACCCGGACCACGTCTCCGACCAGCCCGATGTCCACCCGTTCACCGGCCACCTCGGCGTACCGTTTGACGGCGGTCAGGGTGTGCGCGTCCTCGCCGCTGAGCCCGACGGCGTAGGGGCCGTGCTCGTTGAGCAGTCCCACCAGTTCCTTCTGGACCTGGCCGGTGAGCACCATCCGGACCGCCTTCATGGCTTCCGGCGTGGTGACCCGAAGGCCGGCCAGGAAGGCGGACTCGAGCCCCAGCCGGTCCAGATGGGCGCCGATCTGCGGGCCACCGCCGTGCACCAGGACGGTTCGCACACCGGCACCGCGCAGCGTGTGCACGTCCTCGGCGAAGGCGCGCCGGAGCGAGTCGTCCGTCATCGCATGGCCGCCGTACTTGACGACGACCGTGCTCCCCCGCAGGGGTTCGAGTGCGGCCGACCGGTCCGTGAGCGTGAACTCCCCGCTCACGGGCGCGCATTGAGGTAGCCGAACATGACGACCCGCATAGTCGATCCTCTCCTCAGGACACACCGTTGCAAGGTTAGCCTAACCTTATTTAGCATGTGGGGCGCCTAGGGAAGGGAAGTCGCGGTGAACGCACTGCACTACGAATCCGACGTCGTCCACGATCTGCTCGGCATCGGTTTCGGTCCGTCAAATCTCGCTCTGGCCATTGCCGTTGACGAACACAACGCCCGTGTCGCACCCGAAGACCGGATCCGGGCCCGGTTCCTGGAGCGCCAGCCGGCCTTCGGCTGGCACCGCGGAATGCTCATCGACGACGCGACGATGCAGGTGTCCTTCCTCAAGGACCTGGTCACCATGCGCAACCCGACGAGCGACTTCAGCTTCCTGTGCTTCCTGCAGGAGCGCGGCAGGCTGGTCGACTTCCTCAACGCCAAGACGCTCTTCCCCCTGCGGATCGAGTTCCACGAGTACTTCGAGTGGGCCGCCGCCCGCCTCGGGCACCTGGTCGAGTACTCGTCCGAGGTCGTCTCCGTGGAACCGGTGACGACGGAGGACGGGGAGGTCCGCTGGTTCGACGTGACCAGCCGGGTCCCCGGCGCTCCGGAGCGCACCGTCGTCCGGCGAGCCCGCAACATCTCGGTCGCCGTCGGTCTGGAGCCGCATCTGCCGCCGGGCACCGAGCTGTCCGACCGCATCTGGCACAACAGCGAACTGGTGCCGCGTGTGGCCGAGTTGAGTGCGTCGGGCACCTCGGTGAGCAGGGTGCTGGTGCTCGGCGCCGGGCAGAGCGCGGCCGAGGCGGTGGACTACCTCCACCGCTCCTTCCCCGAGGCGGAGATCTGCGCGGTCTTCGCCAAGTACGGGTACACACCCGCCGACGACAGCCCCTTCGCCAACCGGATCTTCGACCCGGAGGCGGTGGACGTCTACTTCCGGGCGACGCCGGAGGTGAAGCAGTCCCTGCACGACTACCACCGCAGCACCAACTACTCGGTGGTGGACATGGATCTGATCGAGTCGCTGTACGCGACCATGTACCGCGAGAAGGTGCAGGGCCAGGAGCGGCTGCTCCTGCGCAACGTCTCCCGTATCCGGGACGTGCGGGAGTCGGACGACCGCCTGGATGTCACCGTTGAGTACCTCCCCACCGGCGAACGGGAGTTGCTCTCGGCGGACCTGCTGGTCCATGCGACCGGCTACCGCCCCCGGGACCTCGACGCGCTGCTGGGCAGGGCCGCCAAGGTCTGCCTGCGGGACGACAAGGACGCCGTACGGATGGGCCGCGACCATCGCATCGAGGTCGTGCCGGAGGTCAGCGCCGGCATCTATCTGCAGGGAGCGACCGAGCACACGCACGGCCTCACGTCCACCCTGCTGTCCACCACCGCGGTGCGTTCCGGGGAGATCCTCGACTCGCTGTTGGACCGTCGTGCGAGCGACAACGCCCTGCCCACGACGGCCGGTTCGGCCGCCCAGTAGCCCGACTCGACACGAAGGGCCACTGATGCCCGGCTCACCGAGAGGCACCCGGCTCGCCGCCGCGTCGGCGTGGAGGACGAGGCGTCGGTGCCGGCCCTGTCGTACATGCTGAGCGGCTGGTCCCGCAGCGGGCGGCGGCCGTTGACGGCGACACCGTGGCGAAGGTGACCGAGCCGGCCTCCTGAGGTCACCGCAGAACCCGGGCCGGGGTCACGGACATCCGTGACCCCGGCCCTTTTCCCGTGCGCGCACAACTGCCGACGGGCATTGACCGTTCGGCTGGTCGGACATCGTTCGAAACCTCTTGACTCGCCAGTAGGCAGAGATTGACACTCTCGCAACACGACGTCACACAGACGAAACCGGAGGGGTGAGCAGGGCTCGAGGCCCGCCATTCCGCCCCTCCGTCGTTCCTTCCGTCATGTCTCGACGAGGAGACCTGTACATGCTGCTCATCCCACGGCCCCCCAGCCGCGCGAGACGGAGGGCGGGCCGGTTCGCCGGACTGACCGCGGCCTCGTTGCTCATGGGGCTGGCAGGACCGGTCGCCCCCGCACGGGCGGCGGACATCACCGACGGTCTGGCCCTCTGGTACAAGCTCGACGCCGCCTCGGGCGCCGTGGCCGCCGACGCCTCCGGAAACGGCCGGGACGGCACGGTGAACGGCACCGCCGCCTGGTCCGGCAGCGGCGAGGGGCTCGCCTTCAACGGCTCCGACACCTACATCAAGGTGCCGGACAACATCATGAGCGGCATGAACTCGATCAGCGTCTCCATGGACGTCAAGGTCGACTCCACGCAGCCCACCCCGTACTTCATCCACGGCTTCGGCAACACCAGCGGCTCGGCCGGCAACGGCTACCTCTTCACCACCGGCGACAGCTTCCGCACCTCCATCGCCACCGGCAACTGGTCGACCGAGCAGACCACCAGGCCGTCAGGCTCCCCCAACCTGACCCGCGGCGTCTGGAAGCAGGTCACCTACACCCAGACCGGAAACACCGGCGTGCTGTACGAGGACGGGGTCGAGGTCGCCCGCAACACGGCGGTCACCATCACCCCGGGCTCGATCGGCGCCGGCACCACCACCGCCAACTACGTCGGCAAGTCGGTGTATCCGGGCGACAAGCTCTTCAAGGGCAGCATCCGGGACTTCCGCGTGTACAACCGCGCGCTGGCCGGTGCGGAGGTCGAGCAGCTCTCCCTCCCCGTGGCCACCCAGGGCGTCGCCGACGACAAGGCCGCCCTCACGCTCGGCGACACCAGCGCCGTCGTCTCGGACCTGACCCTGCCTGCCAAGGGCACGGCGGGCGGCTCGACCATCACCTGGGCCAGCGACAACACCTCCGTGGTGTCCGCGACCGGCAAGGTCACGCGTCCCGCCTCCGGTGAGCCCGACGGCCAGGCCACGCTCACGGCGACCCTGAAGAAGGGCACCGTGACCGACACCAAGTCCTTCGACATCACGGTCCCCGCCGCCTTCGACGACGCCACCGCCACCGAGCGGGCCGCCGAGGCGCTGACCGTCCACAACCTCGACGACGTACGCGGCAACCTCACCCTCCCTGCTACCGGCGACTACGCGACGAAGGTCTCCTGGTCCTCCGCGAAGCCGGACGTCATCGACGCCGACGGTGTGGTGCACCGCCCCGCGCACAGCGACGGCGGCACCACCGTGGAGCTGACCGCCAAGGTCACCAAGGGCGACGCCGAGGCGAGCAGGGTCTTCACCGCGAAGGTGCCCGAACTCCCCGCCAAGGAAGCCCTGAAGGGCTATATGTTCAGCTACTTCACCGGCGAGGGCACCTCGGACGGCGAACAGCTGTACTTCGCGCTCAGCAAGGGCAACGACCCGCTGAAGTGGCGGGAGTTGAACGACGGCAAGCCGGTCCTGACCTCCACGCTCGGTGAGAAGGGTCTGCGCGACCCGTTCATCATCCGCTCCCCCGAGGGCGACAAGTTCTACCAGATCGCCACCGACCTGAGGATCTACGGCAACGGCAACTGGGACGCGGCACAGCGCACCGGCAGCAAGTCCATCATGGTCTGGGAGTCCACCGACCTGGTGAACTGGACCAACCAGCGTCTGGTGAAGGTCTCCCCCGACAGCGCGGGCAACACCTGGGCACCCGAGGCGTTCTACGACGAGCAGCGCGGCGAGTACGTGGTCTTCTGGGCGTCGAAGCTTTACGACAACGAGGCGCACACCGGCGACACGTACAACCGTATGATGTACGCCACCACCCGCGACTTCCACACCTTCAGCGAGCCCAAGGTGTGGATCGACCGCGGCTACTCGGTCATCGACTCCACGGTGATCCAGCACGACGGAACGTACTTCAGGCTGTCGAAGGACGAGCGGAACAACACCTCCTCCACCCCCAACAGCAAGTTCATCTTCGAGGAGAAGAGCGACTCGCTCCTCGACCTGTCCTGGGACGCCGTCGCCGAGGGCATCGGCAAGGGCGCGATGAGCGCCGCCGAGGGACCGCTGGTGTTCAAGTCCAACACCGAGGACAAGTGGTACGCGTTCCTCGACGAGTTCGGCGGCCGTGGTTACATCCCGTTCGAGACGACCGACCTCGCCTCCGGCGCCTGGACCCCGTCCACCGGCTATGACCTGCCGTCAAGGCCGCGGCACGGCACGGTGCTTCCGGTCACCCAGGCCGAGTACGACCGGCTGCTGAGCACCTACCAGTCCGACCAGCTCGTACAGAGCGTCGAGGACGCCTCGGTGGAGACGCGCATCGGTGACGCGCCGGTCCTGCCGGCCACCGTGATCGCCGAGTACTCGGACGGCGTCAAGCGGCCCGTCTCCGTCACCTGGGACGACGTCCCCGCGTCGGCGTACGCGCAGGCCGGCACCTTCACGGTGACCGGCAGCCTGCCGGACGGCGCCGCGCTCAAGGCCAAGGCCGAGGTCACGGTCTCGGCGGAGGGCCCGGACGTGCCGGCCGATCTCGTCCTGGACTACAAGTTCGACGAAATGGCCGGCAGCATCGCCCGGGACGCCAGCGGCCACGGCAACCACGGAACCTATGTCCGCACCCCGGACTTCGGGACCGGTGTGCACGAGGGCTCGTTCAAGATGTCCGGCGGTTCCAGCACCTCGACCACCTCGCCGTACGTCCGGATCCCGAACGGCGTGCTGAAGGACGCCGGCAGCGTCACGGTCTCCACGTACGCGAAGTGGAAGGGCGGGGAGAACTGGCAGTGGCTCTTCGGGCTCGGCCCCGACAGCGACAAGTACCTCTTCGCCAGCCCCTCCAACGGCGGTTCCAAGCTCTACTCGGCCATCACGAAGGCCAGTTGGTCGGCGGAGTCGAAGATGACGGCGGGCTCCGCGCTCACCCCCGGTGAGTGGCAGCACGTCGCCGTCACCCTGAACGGCGCCACCGAGACGGCGGTCCTGTACGTCGACGGGGTAGAGGCCACCCGCGCGACCGGGGTCACCACCAAGCCGTCCGAGCTCTACGACGCGGCCAAGGGCTACTCCGGCTACATCGGCCGCTCCCTGTACTCCGCCGACCCGTACTTCGGCGGCGAGGTCGACGACTTCCGGATCTACAACCGCGCCCTCACCCCCACCGAGGTCCTGGAGCTCAGCGGCAACACCACGGGCATCGCCGCGGCGACCCACCCCGCGCTGAAGGTCGACGCGATCATCGACGACAAGGACTCGAGGATCACTCTCCCGCTTGCGGAAGGCAGCGATCTCACCGCGCTGGCACCGGAGTTCACCCTCGCCCACGGCGCGTCCATCAGCCCCGCCTCCGGCACGCTGCGCGACTTCACCGAGCCGGTCACGTACGAGGTCACCGGTTCCGACGGGAAGAAGCGCACCTGGACGGTCACGGCCCTGGAGATGAAGAGCCCGGTCCTGCCGGGACTCAACGCCGACCCGAACATCGTCCGGTTCGGTGACACCTTCTACATCTACCCCACCACCGACGGCTTCCCGGGCTGGAGCGGCACGCAGTTCAAGGCGTACTCCTCCAAGGACCTCGTCCACTGGAAGGACCACGGCGTCATCCTGGACCTGGGGCCGGACGTCAGCTGGGCCGACAGCCGGGCCTGGGCGCCCGCGATCGAGGAGAGGGACGGCAAGTACTACTTCTACTTCTGCGCCGACGCGAACATCGGTGTCGCGGTGGCCGACTCGCCGACCGGACCGTTCAAGGACGCGCTGGGCAAGCCGCTGCTCAAGGCGGGCCAGTACCCGGGCCAGATGATCGACCCGGCGGTGTTCACCGACGACGACGGGCAGCCGTATCTGTACTGGGGCAACGGCCGGGCGTACGTCGTGCCGCTGAACGAGGACATGGTCTCCTTCGACGCGTCGAAGGTGAAGGACATCACCCCCAGCGGCTACAATGAGGGCACCTTCGTCATCAAGCGCAAGGGCACCTACTACTTCATGTGGTCGGAGAACGACACCCGGGACGAGAACTACCGGGTCGCCTACGCGACCGGCTCCTCCCCCACGGGACCCTGGACCAAGCGGGGCGTGATCCTGGAGAAGGACCTCTCCCTGGGCATCAAGGGCCCCGGCCACCACTCGGTCGTCCATGTCCCGAACACCGACGACTGGTACATCGCCTACCACCGCTTCGCCATCCCCGGCGGTGACGGCACCAACCGCGAAACCACCATCGACAAGCTGGAGTTCGACGCCGACGGCCTGATGAAGAAGGTCGTCCCGACCCTGACGAGCATCGACCCCGTCACCGTCGTCCGCGCCGGGCCGAACGCCGCCGGCACCGAGGGCACCGCGATCCCGGTCACCGGAACCATCTCCGGCGCGGGCGACCCCAAGTGGACGGTGGAGGACGGCGCCCCCTGCACCTTCGCCGACGCCGGCGCCATCCTCACCACCATCACCTGCGCCGACGACGGCACCTACAAGGTCACCCTGACCGGTGGCCGCGGCAGCGACACGCTCACCGTCACGGTGGCCAACGCGGCCCCGGTGATCACCGCGGCGGCGGGCCCGAAGGACCCGGTCGCGGTCGGCAGGAGCACCGTCGTCACCGCCGACTTCACCGACCTGGGCACCGCTGACACCCAGACCTGCCGCATCGACTTCAAGGACGGCAGCGGCCCGGCCGAGGGCACCGTCACCGGCTCCCGTTGCACGGCCACCCACACCTACACCAAGGCGGGCATCCACCGTCCGGAGATCACCGTCACCGACGACGACGGCGGCTCGGGCAGCGCCAAGCTCCCCGAACTGGTCGTCTACGACCGGGCGGCCTGGGCCGTCGGGGTGGGCTTCTTCTCCTCGCCCGCCGGCGCCTACCCGGCGAAGCCGCAGGTGACCGGACCCGCGGCCTACTCCTTCGACGCCCGCTACAAGAAGGGAGCCACCGTCCCGTCCGGCCACGCCACCTTCGACTTCCTGGCGGCCAGGCTGAAGTTCCGCGCCACGGGTTCCGACTGGCTCGTCGTCACCGGTTCCACCATCCGCTACCAGGGCTCCGGAACCCTGAACGGCACCAGCGGCTACGGATTCCGCGTCACCGCCACCAACAGCCCGGACACCTACCGGATCAAGATCTGGAAGAAGTCCACCGGCGAGGTCGTCTACGACAACGATCCGGGAAGCAGGACGGCCGGCATCACCATCGGCCGGCCGTAGCACACCCTTCCCCCGACACCGCACACACCACCGAGCGGCACCCGGTCCGACCCCGGGTGCCGCTCGGCGCGTTGAGGGTCGCACCGGCCGCTCGGATCGGGATCACTAAACTGCCACCATGTACTTACGCACCTCCATACCTTCCCGACACCACCGGCCCCAGGTCGGCGCGGACGCCGGGCGTCGGATCACCGGTGAGGGCCGCCGATGAACCCGACGCTGAGGAAAGTCGCCATCTTCTGCGGGCTCCTGACCCTGGCCCTGCTGCTGCGCGCGAACTGGCTGCAGTTCATGCAGGCCGAGAAGCTCGCCACGGACGAGAGAAACAAGCGCGTGCAGATCGAGCAGTTCTCCGCGCCCCGCGGTGACATCGTCGTCGGCGGCAAGGCCGTCACCGGTTCGACGGAGGCGGACGGCTCGGACCTCAAGTACAAGCGCACGTATGTGGACGGCCCCATGTACGCGCCCGTGACGGGCTACGCCTCGCAGGCACAGGGGATGTCGCTGCTGGAGAAGACCTACGACGGCATCCTCAGCGGACAGGACGACTCCCTCGCCTTCCAGCGGTTCACGGACATGGTCTCCGGCAAGGGACCCCGCACCGGCTCGGTGGTCACCACGATCGACCCGAAGGCGCAGAAGGCCGCCTACGAGGGCCTGACGGACCTCGAGGGGGCCCGGGGGGCGGTCGTCGCCCTGGAGCCCGCCACGGGCAAGGTACTGGCCCTGGCGTCGGCACCCTCGTACGACCCGTCGGTGTTCGCGGGCAACACCTTCAAGGAGTCCGACCGGTTCGTGGCGCTCGACAAGAAGAAGAGCAAGCCGCTGGCGAACCGGCCCCTGCGCGAGACCTTCCCGCCCGGCTCCACCTTCAAGATCCTCACCGCGGCGGCGGCCGTGGAGCACGGCGTCGTCACGGACGTCGACGCCTCGAGCGGCGCTCCCTCCCCCTACCAGCTGCCCCTGTCCACCAACAAGATCGGCAGCCAGGCGGGCGACGCGGTGTGCGGCAACGCCTCGCTCAAGACGGCGATGCAGTACTCGTGCAACAACGTCTTCCTCGACGTGGCGAACAAGCTCGGCCAGGAAAAGATGCGTGAGACGGCGGAGAAGTTCGGCTTCAACGAGGACGTCTACTCCGAGGACAACGGTGACCTGCGCGCCGTCCAGAGCCTGTACCCCGAGGACCTGGACAAGCCCGGGACCGCCCTCACCGGCATGGGCCAGGGCAGCCTCACCACCACCCCCATGCAGATGGCCATGATCACCGCGGCGCTGGCCAACGACGGCAAGCTGATGCAGCCCTACATCGTCGACGAGGTCCGTGGTCCCGACCTCAGCACCCTGAAGAAGACCGAACCGCGGGAGATGAGCCAGGCCGTCTCCCCCGAGACAGCCAAGAAGGTGCAGGAGATGATGGAGTTCACCGCCAAGGAGGGCAGCGCGCAACGGGCACAGATCGACGGCATCACCGTGGGCGGCAAGACCGGCACCGCGCAGCGCGGCGTCGACGTCGCCGACGAGGTGCCCTACGGCTGGTTCGTCTCCTACGGCAAGAACTCCGACGGGGCCTCCGTCGCGGTGGCGGTCTTCATCGACCCGACCGACATGGACATCTCCCGGGCGGACATCTCCGGCGGCCGGCTCGGCGCTCCCCTGGCACGCAGCGTCATGCAGGCGGTCCTGCAGAAGTGACGGGCTCCCGCCCTCATGCCAACGGCCCGCCCCGTGGATCTACAAGGGCGGGCCGCGGCGGTCTGAGGGGCCTTGCACTATGAGCGACCCGGGCGGGCGTAGTGCAAGGCCTCCTGAACGTGATCCGGCCGGTCAGGTCTTCTTGCGTGCCGTCATGGCCCGCTGGATCAGGATGAACGCGCACAGCAGCACACCCGTGGCGATCTTCGTCCACCAGGAGCTGAGCGTTCCCTCGAACTGGATGAGGCTCTTGATCAGGCCCAGCACGAGGACACCGAAGAGGGTGCCGATCACATAGCCGGAGCCGCCCGTCAGCAGGGTGCCGCCGATGACGACCGCGGCGATCGCGTCGAGCTCCATGCCGGTGGCGTGCAGCGGGTCACCGGACTGGATGTACAGGGTGAACAACAGCCCGGCGAGAGCCGAGCAGAAACCGCTCACGGTGTACACGGCGATCTTCGTGCCGCCCTGCGGCAGGCCCATCAGCATCGCGGACTGCTCGTTGCCGCCGATGGCGTACACACGGCGCCCGAAGCGGGTGTAGTGCAGTACGTAGAACGCGATGCCGAGGACGACCAGGGCCAGCAGGGCACCGATCGACAGTTCTCCCAGGCCCAGCGACACCCGCGTCTGGGCGAGGCTGCTCACCGAGGCGTCGCCGATGGAGATCGACTCCTTGCTGATGACCAGGCAGAGGCCCCGGAAGAGGAAGAGCCCGGCGAGGGTCACGATGAACGGCTGGATCTCGAAGTTGTGGATCACATAGCCCATGAGGAAGCCGCCGAACGAGCCGACGCCGAGGGCGAGGACGACGGCGATCACCAGCGGCACGCCCTGACGCTCCACCAGCCACGCGGTGAACATCGTGGTGAAGCCGATCACCGATCCCACGGACAGGTCGATGCCGCCGGAGAGGATGACGAAGGTGGCGCCGACCGCCGCGACCAGCAGATAGCCGTTGTCGATGAACAGGTTGAGGAACACCTGCGGTTCGGCGAACCCGTAGTTCTGGTACCGGCTGAGACCGCCGATGTACATCGCGAGGAACAGCGCGGCGGTGGCCAGGACGGGCAGCCGCCGGTCGCCGAGCAGGCGCGCGGCCTTGGACGCCGTTGAGCTTGCCGGCGTCGTGGGAGTCTGGGTCGTCGCGCTCATCACGACACCTCCATCTTGGGAGCGGCCTCGGTCGCCGCGGCGGTCGTTCCCGCCGGAGCCGGGGCCGACGGCGAACCGCCGCCCTGCGCGCCGGACTTGGCTCCGAGCCTGGCGCTGAAGACCTTGGCGCGGAACTTCGGGGACTGCAGCAGGCAGACGATGATGACGACGACGGCCTTGAAGACCAGGTTGGTCTGGGTGGGCACGCCGATGGTGTAGATCGTGGTGGTCAGGGTCTGGATGACGAGGGCGCCCACCACCGTGCCGCCGATGGAGAACCGGCCGCCGAGCAGCGAGGTGCCGCCGATCACCACGGCGAGGATCGCGTCGAGTTCGATCCACAGACCGGCGTTGTTGCCGTCCGCGGCCGAGGTGTTGGAGCTGATCATCAGGCCCGCGATGCCCGCGCACAGGGCGCAGAACACGTACACCATGATCTTGATGCGCCGGGACCGGATGCCGACCAGGCGGCTGGCCTCGGCGTTCCCGCCGACGGACTCCACCAGCAGGCCGAGCGCGGTGCGGCGGGTGAGCACCACGGTGACGGCGACGACAACGGCGACCACGAAGATGGAGAACGGCAGCGTCAGCCAGTAGCCGCCGCCGATCAGCTTGTACGGCTCGCTGTTGATGGTGATGATCTGGCCGTCGGTGATGAGCTGGGCGACACCGCGGCCGGCGACCATGATGATGAGGGTCGCGATGATGGGCTGGATGCCCATCCTGGCGACCAGGAAGCCGTTCCAGAGGCCGCAGACGACCGCGGCGAGCAGTCCGAGACCCATGGCGAGCAGCACCCCGGCAAGGGCGCTCTGGTCGGCCTGGTCGCTGATGTAGGAACAGGCGAGGGCCCCGGTGATGGCGACCACGGCACCGACGGAGAGGTCGATGCCGCCGGTTGCGATGACCAGGGTCATGCCGACCGCCACCAGGATCAGCGGCGAGCCGAACAGCACGATCGAGACGAGGCTGCCGTAGAGGTGGCCGTCCGTCATCTTGATCGAGAAGAAGTCGGGGGTGAAAGGCACGTTGACGAGCAGGAGGACGACCAGGACCGCGACCGGCCAGAACAGGTGGTGGTGCGTCAGCGCTCGCCATCGGGAAGTGGTGGTCACTGGTGCTCTCCGCTCGCGATGGTCTCCAGGATCCGGCTGGTGGTGATCTCCGGCCCGTTGGTGAGCTGCGCCACCAGCCGGCGGTCGCGCAGCACTCCGATGGTGTGACTGAGCCGGAGGACCTCCTCGAGCTCGGCCGCGATGTACAGCACGGACATGCCGTCCTCGGAGAGCGAGACCACGAGTTTCTGGATCTCCGCCTTGGCGCCGATGTCGATGCCGCGCGTCGGCTCGTCCAGGATCAGCAGCTTGGGCTGGGTGATCAGCCAGCGGGCGAGCAGCACCTTCTGCTGGTTGCCGCCGCTTAGCTGGCCGACGCGGGCCTCCGGGTTGGCGGGGCGGATGTCCAGCGCCTTGATGTACTTGGCGACGAGTTCGTCGCGCTGGGAGGCCGGGATGGGCCGGGTCCAGCCGCGTGCGGCCTGGAGCGCGAGGATGATGTTCTCACGGACCGTCAGGTCCGGTACCAATCCCTCGGTCTTGCGGTTCTCGGAGCAGAACGCGACCCCGGCGCCGATGGCGTCGTTGGGGGCGTTCATCGAGACCTGCTTGCCGCCGATGGACACCGTGCCGCTGTCGGGCTGGTCGGCGCCGAACAGCAGCCGGGCCAGTTCGGTGCGGCCCGAGCCGAGCAGTCCGGCGAGTCCGATCACCTCGCCCTTCTTGACCTCCAGGTCGAAGGGGGCGATTCCGCCTGCCCTGCCGAGGGCCTCGGCCTTCAGCAGCGTCTCGCCGACGTCCGAGTGCAGCTGGTGGTCGTGGAGTTCCTCCAGCTGGTCGAGTGCCTTGCCGATCATCAGCTGGACGAGTCCCACCTGGTCGAGGTCGCGGACCATGTGCTCGCCGACCAGGGTGCCGTTGCGCAGGA
The DNA here is from genome assembly GCF_004023625.1 of Streptomyces cavernae. Lineage (GTDB taxonomy): Bacteria > Actinomycetota > Actinomycetes > Streptomycetales > Streptomycetaceae > Streptomyces > Streptomyces cavernae. The sequence continues at coordinate 68,897 of NZ_RPDJ01000017.1, forward strand.
CGGTCATGCGGTCGCAGACCTCGTAGATCTGGTCGAGGAAGTGCGACACGAACAGGATCGCCACGCCCTGTTCCTTCAACCGCCGCATCAGGCTGAAGAGTTCGAGCACCTCGCCGCGGTCGAGGCTGGACGTCGGCTCGTCCAGGATCAGCACCTTGGTGCCCGATCCGCCGCTGACACTGTCGCCGGTGCCCACCGACCGTACGATCGCGACCAGTTGCTGCACGGCCAGCGGGTACGAGGACAGCGGCGCGGTCACGTCGATGTCGAGGCCGAGCCGGTCGACCAGTTCCGCCGCCTCGCGGCGCATGCGCTTCCACTGGATGCGGCCGGCCCGGGTGGGTTCGCGCCCGATGAAGATGTTCTCCGCCACCGACAGGTTGGGGCAGAGGTTGACCTCCTGGTAGACCGTGCTGATGCCGGCCTGCTGCGCCTGCAGCGGGCTGGCGAAGCGCACGGACTCGCCATCGAGGGTGATGGTGCCGCCGTCCAGGGAATGAACTCCCGTCAGCACCTTGATGAGGGTGGACTTCCCGGCGCCGTTCTCGCCGAGCAGGGCGTGGATCTCGCCGGGGAAGAGCCGGAAGTCGACGCCCGACAGAGCCCGTACCCCAGGAAACTCTTTGACTATGCCCGTCATCTGAAGGACGGGCTGCGGCTCTGCCATGGCAGCGCTCCTCTGAAATGGGTTCAGGCCCGCAGGGAGCGCCGTCGGCCGAGGTCTTCGGCCGGCCGGGCTCCCTGCCGGTGGGTGCGTTCGGTCAGTACTTGCGGGTGGGGAGCGCGTCCTTGGCCTGGTCCTGCATGAAGTCGCTCTCCTTGGTCTTGATCCAGCGCTCGACCGTCTCACCGTTCTTGACCTTCTGCACGACCTCCATCAGCTGGGGGCCGAGCAGCGGGTTGCACTCGACGATGGCGTTGATCTTGCCTTCGGACATGGCGACGAAGCCGTCCTTCACACCGTCGACCGAGACGATGAGGATGTCCTTGCCGGGCTTCTTGCCGGCCGCCTCGATGGACTGGATGGCGCCGATGGCCATGTCGTCGTTGTGCGCGTAGAGCACGTTGATGTCCGGGTTGGACTGCAGGAAGGCCGCCATGACCTGCTTGCCGCCGGCGCGGGTGAAGTCACCGGTCTGGCTGACGACGACCTTCCAGTCGTCCTTGTGGTCGGCTTCCATGACCTCCTTGAAGCCCTTGGCGCGCTCGATCGCGGGGGCGGCACCGGTGGTGCCCTCGAGCTGGGCGATCTTCACGGGGCCCTTGTGGCCGGCCTTCTCCAGGACCTTCTCCAGGATCTTGGCGGCGCGGCGGCCCTCGTCGGTGAAGTCGGAGCCGACCAGGGTCACGTACAGGGACTCGTCGGAGGTCTCGACGGAGCGGTCGGTGAGGACCACCGGGATCTTCGCGGCCTTCGCCTCCTTGAGCACCGCGTCCCAGCCGGTGACGACCACCGGCGAGAAGGCTATGACGTCCACCTTCTGCGAGATGAAGCTGCGGATCGCGGAGATCTGGTTCTCCTGCTTCTGCTGGGCGTCGGAGAACTGGAGCCTGTAGCCCGCCTCCTTGGCCGCCGACTTCACCGAGTCGGTGTTGGCGCTGCGCCAGCCGCTCTCCGAACCGACCTGGGAGAAGCCGAGGGTGATCGCCTTGCTGCCGCCGTCCCCGGAGGTCGAGGTGGAGCCGGACTCCTCCTTCTTGGCGCAGGCCGCGAGGCCGCCCGCAGCCGCCACGCCGATGGCCGCAGTGAGGAAGTTCCTTCTGTTGAGCATGTTCTTCTCCTTTGAAGAGCCGGCCCGGGGTGGTACCCGTGCTGGTTACTCGATGGGACCGGCCGCACTACGTCCAGCCTGTCGATCATTGTTCGAGATGTCGGCCGCACCGCTGGGCGGAAACAGCCGTGTGGTGCCGTGCGTGCCGCGTCAGCCTGGAGCGGCCCCCGTTCCGGGTGCGTACGGGAACGTACTGGCGCGGACGACAAGTTGCGGTTCGATCGAGATCCGGGGTGTCCCGGACGGTGCCCGGCCCTCGATCAGGTCCAGGAGCAGGGCGATACTGCGTTTGCCCACGGCCGCGAAGTCCTGTCGGACCGTGGTGAGCGGCGGGGCGAAGAACTCCGACTCGGGGATGTCGTCGAAGCCGACCACCGCCACGTCCTGGGGAGTTCGCACGCCCGCCTCCCTCAGGGCCCGCAACACCCCCAGCGCCATCTGGTCGTTGGCGACGAAGACCGCCGTCAGTCCCCGGCCCACCCAGCCGGCCAGTTCCTGGCCGGCGCGGTAGCCGGACAGCGGACTCCAGTCCCCGTGCAGCACCAACGGCGGTTGTACGCCCGCCGCTTCGAGGGTGGCCCGCCAGCCGGCCGCCCGGTCGGCGGTCTCCTGCCAGTCCTCGGGTCCGGCGAGGTGCCAGACCGTGCGGTGGCCGGCCGCCAGCAGATGGCTCGTGGCCAGCCGTGCGCCCTGGTGATGGTCCACCGTGACGCAGGGGATGTCCACGCCGGGCCCGCTGCCCACCGTGACCACCGGGAACGGACGGCGCAGTCCGGCGAGGGCGTCGACCGCCGACCGCTGCGGGGCGACGGCGACCACTCCCTCGACCCCGCCGTCGCTGAGGTGGTCCAGCGCCTCGGACAGCGTCTGCACGGTCAGTTTGCGCAGACTGACCGTGGAGACCAGGTACCCCCGGGCCCGGGCCGCCTCCTCGAGGGCGAAGAGGGTGCTGGCCGGACCGTAGAGCGTGGTGTCGGACGCGACCACACCCAGGGTCCGGGTGCGCCGGGTGGCCAGAGCCCGTGCGGAGGAGTTGCGACGGTAGCCCATCTCCTCGATCACGCGCAGCACTTTGGCCCGGGTCTCGTCCCGAACGTTGGGGTGGTCGCCCAGCACCCGGGACACGGTCTGGTGCGAGACGCCCGCCTGTCGTGCCACGTCGGCCATGGTGGGCGGCCGGAGCTGCGATGGTGCCACGGCCGCACCTCCTTGGCGGTCGTCTACGGACAAGACCTGTGACGCGTGCGGATGCCTCCGCGTAGCCGGGTTCATGCCAACTCCCGGGGCGGCCGGGGCGCCTGACGGTCCGCTAACCGTTCGGGCGTCCGGTCCCCCACGACACAGACGGGGGAGGCGAGTTCGGGTCCAGTGGGCACGACGGTCACACCTCCTCGGGATGTCGCTGGCTGCCGACTGATGAATGCGGACGCCATTGTGAGCGCTAACAATTCATGGCGGTCAAGAGGGCTGCGCCGGGAAGTCGTCACGTTTGAATAACGCGCCCGAAGACGCGACTCGGGACGACGGCCGGCCGCGGCATCGCGCCTCCCCCGACACAAAACCCCCGGCCAAAAGGGGTTGACGCACCTGTGAAGCGACCCTATCTTCAGCACCGAAACTTCGAACTGTGTACGAAATACCGGATGCTGGTGTTGGTGATCGGTACCACCGGAGGAACATTCTTGGCGCTGCGGAGCCGTTGGCGACCCGGGGAACGGGAGCGTTCGGCCGGCCCTCCACGCACCCACTGAGCGCCCCGGGGGACACCGGCGGCTCCCGGTACCCGGCCGCTCCGGACACCCGCGGCGCTCGGCGGCCCGGAGGGCTCCCTGCGACTCCCACACTCGGCGACTCCCGGCGACTCCGGACACCCGCGGCACCCGGACACCCGCGGCGCCCGGGCACTCCCCGCGGCACCCGGACACCCACGGCGCCCGACACCCGGCGGCCCCCCGCGGCACCCGGCGACTCCGAGGCGTCCGGTGACTTCCGGCAACTCCCGGGAGCCCCAGTCGACTCCCGCGGCGTCGGCTCACGACACGCTCGCCGACCAGGCCGTCAGCGCCCGCATCCGTTCGCCCGCCGTACACACACCCCTCGCCGGAGCCGGAGCCATGTCAGCCGGTCATGGGGGTCCCTCCTGCTCGAGCGAAGCCGAGATCTTGGGGGAGTTTGAGGACGAGGCCGTTCAGGCCGATGCGGGGGTCCGGGGGCGGCAGCCCCCGGGACAAGGGGCGGGTAGGGGCGGAGGGGGCGAAAAACCGTCCAGGTCGCCCGGCCGGGACGTGATGCAGAAACGACGGTGACACGACGGGTTTGCGTCACACGAGTGATCTTGCCGCCGCCGACCCCCGGCCCACCACCCACTCGGCGGCAGTGACCCGTCCAGCACGGGTTAACACATGTGGCAAAACGGACCAACGCCCCATAACTTCTGCCACATGACGAAGCGACAGTTTTCTTGTCTCGCGGGCACAGCGATCGTGGTGGCGTCGATGCTGGGCGCCGCCCCCTCCGCCACTGCCCACACCATGCACCTGGTGCGCCCCGGGCAGTCGATCCAGAGTGCGGTGGACGCGGCCCGCCCCGGGGACACCGTCTTCCTGACCCCGGGCACCTACCGCGAAAGTGTCCGGATCACCACCTCGGGGATCACCCTGCGCGGCGCCGGCCGCACGACCGTCCTCATGCCGGCTGCCGACCCCGCGGGCAACGCGTGCGCCACCGCCGGTCACGGCATCTGCGTGGCCGGGACCGACGCCGCCCCCGTCACCGGAACCGCCGTCCGCTCGCTCACCCTCTCCGGTTTCAAGAAGCACGGTCTGTGGGCGTCCCGGACCGACCGCCTGACCGTCCGCGGCGTGACCGCCGAGAAGAACGGGCAGTGGGGAATCGCCACGGAGCGGTCGGTGCGCAGCGTGCTGCGGGACAACACCGCCCGGAACAACGCCGACGCAGGGCTGTTCGTGTCCAACACGACCGACACCGAACAGGGCGCCATCGACGCCCGGGGCACGGTGATCGAGGGCAACCGCATGACGGGCAACCGGATCGGCGTCACCGTCCGGCGACTGCGCAACCTCGTCGTCCAGCACAACGACGTCACCGCCAACTGCGCGGGCGTGTTCGTCGTCGGCGACGAGTCCAAGCCGCGTGCCGGGGCGCTCACGGTTCGGGGCAACTACGTCCACGAGAACAACCGGTACTGCCCCAAGACCCCACGGCTGCCCTACCTGCAGGGCTCCGGCATCGTACTCACCGGTGCCGAGGAGACCCTGATCACCGCGAACTGGGTCGAGGACAACCGGGGCGCCTCGCCGCTGTCGGGCGGCATCGTGCTCTTCAAGAGCTTCGTGGGCGCCCTCAACGAACGCAACACGGTCAAGTACAACGTCGCCCAGGGCAACGCCCCGGCCGATCTGGTCAACGGCGACACCGGAGCCGGCAACACGTTCCAGGCCAACCTCTGCACGGGCTCCCAGCCCGCCGGACTGTGCTGAGCAGGCCCGTGCCGGTCACCTTCCTCCCGCAAGAGAATCGAGGCAGTGCATGACGACCGTGAGTCAGGCTCCCCCGCCGCCCATGCGGCTCAGGGAGCTCGTATTCGGCGCGGCCTGCGCCGCTGCGGTACGCGCGGCCGCTCGGCTGGGTGTGGCCGACGCCCTGGATGAGACGCCGATGAAGGCGGAGGAGCTGGCGTCCGCGGTCCGGGCCCAGCCCCGGGCACTGGGGCGGTTGCTCAAGGCCCTGTGCTGTTACGGGATCTTCGAGGAACGACCGGACGGCACCTTCGCCCACACCGAGATGTCCAGGCTGCTGCGCGAGGACGATCCGCACAGCCTGAAGTACATCGCGCTGTGGTGCACCGAGCCCTGGACGTGGGGCGCCTGGCCCCGGCTCGACGAGGCCGTGCGTTCCGGCCGGAGCGTCTTCGAGGACGTGTACGGCAAGGAGTTCTTCAGCTACCTGCACGAGGACGCGCCGGAATCGGCGGACGTGTTCAACCGGGCCATGACCACCTCCAGCGAGCAGTCGGCCCGCGAGGTCGCCGAACTCCTCGATCTCACGGGGGTGTCGTCGGTCGTGGACATCGGCGGCGGCCAGGGCCATGTGCTGGCGAGCCTGCTGGAGCGGCACCCGGCGCTGGCAGGCGTCCTGCTCGATCTGCCGCGTGTCGTCGAGCACGCCGATCCGCGGCTGCGCAAGGGCGGCGCCATGGCGGACCGGGCCCGCATCCTGCCCGGCGACTGCCGTGCGGACATCCCGGTCCAGGCCGATATGTACATCATCAAGAACATCCTCGAGTGGGACGACGACAGCACCCGCCGCGCGCTGGGGAACATCATGGCGGTGGCCAAGCCCGGCGCCCGGGTCGTGGTCATCGAGAACCTGGTCGACGACACGCCCTCCATGAAGTTCACCACCTCGATGGACCTGCTGCTGCTCCTCAACGTGGGGGGCGCGAAACACACCACCGAGAGCATGGTCAAGCGGCTGACCGACGCCGGCCTGGTCATCGCCCGGATCCGTCCGGTCAACGCGTATCTGCACGCGTTCGAATGCACCGTCCCGGGCTGAGCGAGACCCGCCGAAAGACCACCCGAAAAAGGCCCGAAGCCGCCGGCGCCCGCTTATCGCGGGAGCCGGCGGCTTCGCACATCCTGCACATCCGGTCGGGACGGACGCTTACGCGTCCCTGCTCCAGCGGTAGAAGCAGCGTGCCATCGCGTCCTTCGGCCCGCGCCAGGTCTGCGGGTCGTACGGGCTGACGTACGCCGACAGCCGGTCGCTGATGTCACGGAACGCGGGGTGCTCGGTCACCTTGGCGATGGCGGGTCCGGGCTCCCGTTCCGCCTCGATGAAGTGCAGGTACACATCACCGAACTGGAAGAGGCTGCGCTGGGTGACACCGACGAGGTGGGGCAGTTCGCCACTGTCGGAGGCCTCGAACACCTTGGCGATGTCCGGAGCCGACTGCGGGGCCATGCGGGCGACGATCAGGGCGTGGTGCATGGGTCGGTCGTCCTTCGGTCAGTGGTCAGTGAGCCAGGAGGTCAGTGAGCCAGGGGGTCAGCGGGGCAGCGGTCATTCGGACACCACGGACGCGGTGCGCCGGCCGCGGGCGGCCTGCTCGATCCGGTCCCTGATGAGGTCCAGCTGTACCTTCGAGTTGCGGTTGATCATGTCCGTCATCCCGGCGTCGTCGACGGGGGCGTCGGGCCGCATCGCGAAGTCCTGCGTCCAGTGCATCCGCGTCCCGTCCGCCGTCTCGGCGTACTCCCAGCGGATGTTCATGTACTCGAAGGGCCCGGGCTCGACCCGGCGGGCCCGGACGGTGAGCTGCTCCCGGTCGCAGGTCCGCTCCGATACCCAGCTCCACACCTTCCCGTTGTCGTCGGGGTGCATGGTGAGCCGGAACTTCGTGGTGTCGGCGTCGCGGTCGAGGATCTCGACGGAGGCGTACTCGCTGAACAGCCGCGGCCAGTTCTCGATGTCGTTGGTCATCTCCCAGACCAGGTCGAGCGGTGCGGCGATGGTGATCTCGTTCTCGGTGTGTCCGGCCATGTCAGGCTCCCGCCAGAAGAGTGCTGTTGACGAGTTCGAGGAAGTCCCCGGGGGTCTTGCAGCGCTCCGCGTCGGGGGGCAGCGGGCGGCCGTAGCGGTTCTCCAGCTGGCCCACGATGCCGAGCAGGCCGAGCGAGTCCAGGCCGAAGGTGTCGAAGCCGGCGTCCAGCCGGTCCGCCAGCTCGGCGGGGTCGACGGTGACCCCGGCCGCCTTCTTCATCAGCGCGGCCAGTTCCTCCACCGTCACCTGGGCGGTCGGGGGCGTGTTCTGCTGTGTGGTCATGCTCGTTTCTCCTTTTGCTACCGGGCGGAACCGGTACGGCCTCGCAGCACGAGCGCCGCGTTCGAGCCCATCAGGCCCCGGCTGAGCACCAGGGCCGTGCGCAGCTCCGCGGGGCGTGCCCGCGAGGTCACCAGGTCGAGGTCGTGACTGATGGCGTGGACGTACGGGGTCGGGGGTATCTGCCCGTGCTCCATGGCGAGCACGGCGGCCGCCACGTCCAGCACCGGAGCCCCGCAGTAGGACCGCCCGGTGCCCGTCTTCGGTGCGGTGACGGGGACCCGTCGCCCGTGCGGGCCCAGCGCGTCGGCTATGGCCAGCGCCTCGGCCCGGTCCGCCTCCGGAACGCCGAGGGCGTCCGCGAAGACGACGTCGACGTCCTGGGGGGCGCAGCCGGCCTCGTCCAGGGCGCCGCGTATCGCCTGCGCGAGTCCGTCCCGTGAGCGGTCCCAGCGGGAGGCGCCGGTGAACGTGGTGGCGTGGCCGGCCACGGTGGCCCGTATGTCGGCACCCCGGTGCAGTGCCGTGTCGAGTTCCTCCAGGACGAGCATCGCGCCGCCCTCGGCGGGCACGAACCCGCAGGCGCCGTCGGTGAACGGCACATAGGCGCGGGCGGGGTCGGCGACCGTGCTGAGCTCGGGGTAGCCGAGCTGGCAGACCACCGAGTACGGCGCCAGCGGCGCCTCGGTGGCACCGACCACCACGGCGTCGGTGCCGCGGCGTATGACCTGCGCGGCGTGGGCGAGCGCGTTCAGCCCGCCGGCCTCGTCACTGGCGACGACCCCGCAGGGGCCCTTGAGGCCCGAGCGGATGGAGATCTGTCCGGTGCTGGCGGCGTAGAACCAGGCGATGGACTGGTACGGGCCCACGAACCGGGACCCCTGTCCCCACAGTTGCTGCAGTTCGCGCTGGCCGAACTCACCGCCGCCGGACCCCGCGGCGGTGACGACGCCCACCGAGTAGGGCGAGCCGATGCCGTCGGGATCGAGCCGGGCGTCGGTCAGGGCGAGCGTCGCCGCGGCCATGGCGAAGTGGGTGAACCGGTCGGTCTGGACCAGGTAGTTCTCCTCGATCAAGGCCGACGGGTCGAATCCGCGGACCTCACCGGCCACCTTCAGCGGCAGGTGCCGGCATCCCTCGCGGGTGACCGCGTCGAGTACGCCGACGCCTTCGACCGTGGACTTCCAGAAGGTCTCGGCGCTGGTTCCGTTGGGCGCGACGACACCGATGCCGGTGACGGCCGCGCGCCGGGGGTTCGAAGGGCTCATGGTCTCCTCCCACCCGGTCGGGTCAGGACCACCGCGGACTGGAAACCGCCGAAGCCGCTGCCGACGGACAGCACGTTGCGCAGTTTCCGCGGGCGGGCGACGCGCGGGACGTAGTCCAGGTCGCACTCGGGGTCCGGGGTCTCGTAGTTCGCCGTCGGCGGTACCACCTGGTGGGCCAGGGCCAGGACGCAGGCGACGACCTCGATCGCGCCGATCGCGCCCAGCGAGTGGCCCACCATGGACTTGATGGAACTCATCGGGATCTCGTAGGCGTGGGTGCCCAGGGATCGTTTCACCGCCGCGGTTTCGTGGCGGTCGTTCTGCCGGGTGCCCGACCCGTGGGCGTTGACGTAGTCGATCAGCTTGCGGTCGACGCGGGCGTGGTCGAGCGCGGTGTCGATCGCCCGGGCCATCTCCAGGCCCTCGCTGGTCAGACCGGTCATGTGGTAGGCGTTGCCGAAGGTGGCGTAGCCGCCGAGTTCGCAGTAGACCTCCGCGCCCCGGGCCCGGGCGTGCTCGAGTTCCTCCAGGACGAGCACCGCGCCGCCCTCGCCCATGACGAACCCGTCACGGTGCAGGTCGAACGGCCGGGAGGCGTGCTCGGGGTCGTCGTTGTTGGGGGACGTCGCCTTGATGGCGTCGAAGCAGGCCATGGTGATCGGTGAGATCGGCGAGTCCGAGGCGCCGGCTATGCAGAGGTCGGCCCGGCCCTCCTCGATGCAGTGGAAGGCGTATCCGACCGCGTCGAGTCCGGAGGTGCAGCCGGTGGAGACGGTCTGCACCGGGCCGCCCACCCCGAACTCCTCGGCGACCGCCGAGGCGAGCGTGCTGGGCGAGAACGCCCGTTGCAGATGCGGCTCCGCCTGACGGTGGTCCACGTCCCAGTGCTGTCCCCGCTCGCTGACGAGGACGTAGTCGTGCTCCAGGCGGGTGGTGCCGCCGACCGCGCTGCCCAGGCAGACACCGACCCGCCAGGGGTTCTCGTGGGCGAGGTCCAGTCCGGCGTCGCCCACGGCCTCCCTGGCGGCGACCATCGCGAACTGGATGTAGCGGTCGGTGCGTTCGGTCAGCTCCGGGTCCAGGCCGTGCTCGGCCGGGTCGAAGTCGCACTCGGCGGCGATGCGTGAGCGCAGCCCCGCCGGGTCGAACAGGGTGATGCCGCGTGTCGCGGTGCGGCCCTGGGCGAGGAGGTCCCAGAAGGCCGGCACGCCTATGCCGCCGGGCGCCACGACACCGATTCCGGTGACCGCCACCCGCCGCTTCACCGGCTCGCCTCGCTGTGCTCGGGCGGCCCCTCCTGGTGCGCGGCGGGGGCGCCCGTGGCGCTGGTTCCCTCCGTGTCGACGTGTCCGAGGGGCGGGCTCGGGGCGAGGGGGCTCAGGTGGAACACGAGCCGGGCCTCCTCGCTGCCGACGTTGCGGAAGCGGTGCCGTACATGAGGCGGGATCATCAGTCCCTGGTCGGGCCTCAGCGGCTGCGGCTCACCGTCCAGGTCGACCTCGAGGGCGCCGCTGACGACGTAGACGAACTCCTCGGAGTAGGGGTGGTAGTGCTCCCCGATGCGCTCACCGGGCTGCACGATGGCCAGGCCCATGAAACCGCTGGTGGAGCCCACCGTGGTGGGGGTGAGCAGGGCGCGCAGATCGCCGCCGCGTCTGATGTTGGGTTCGATCTCTGACAGGTCCACGATGCGTGGGCGCGGCTTGAGCATGGTCTTCTTCCTCCAGATGTGGGAGTCGCTGCCGCGGGCTGCGGCCCCGGTGGGCCGCACGGCCCGTCAGGCGTCCGGCGCCCGCCGGTCGGTGATGGGGGTCATGTCGGCGTGGGCGAGGAGCCGGACGACGTCCCGCTGCGACTTCAGCGGGCCGTCCACGCCGAGGGCGGCGCCGTCGAGCAGCCGTGACAGGACGGCGGCCTTGCGGGGGCCCTCCAGCCCGAGGGCGGCGGCGGGGTGGGCGTCGATGTTGCCCGGCATGTCGATGAGCCGGACCACGACGTCGTCGCGCTGGAAGACCGTGCTGGCGCAGACCGGGCTGTTGGGGTCGTCCGCGGCGGTCTCGTCCTGCTGGGCGAGGAAGCGGGCCAGCGTCATGCCGCAGCCCGACTTGGCCGGGTAGTACAGCGCGTGCCGGCGTACGTCCGGGGTTTCCCGGCCGGAGGTCACATGGTGCACGGCCTGCAGGGCCGCCCGGGTGAAGAACAGCCGCGCGGACTCCGAGTCGCTGAGGTCGCGGTCCTGCTCCAGGTACGGGTCGATGGCCTCCTCGACCGCGCGGATCTCGGGCTGGCGTGCGACGTGGCGCAGCGCGGCGAGCAGGTCGCCCTGCACCTCGATGGCCCGTACGACGCGGTTGCCGTGCATGAACAGCGAGGTCCGGCGCAGCCGGGTGTGCTCGTTGACGCGCGGTTCGGGCGACGTGTAGCCGGCGAGGATCTCGGCGACCTTGGACTCGGTGCCCGGCTTGACGGTGAAGGTCAGCGCGTGGCGGACCACGCCGTCACCCACCCGGGGGGAGGTCTGGAGCCCTCCGCTGGCGCCCCTGGCGGACTTGGTGGCGCGGGGAACCCCGCGGCCGGTCTCGCGCAGGATGCTGAAGCGCAACGAGCGGGTGTCCCGGACACAGCTGTGCAGGGGCCGGACCATCTCGACGTGTTCCTCGCTGTTGACCCAGGCGAGGAAGGGCGGGGCGCTCTCCCATTCGCTGGTGATGAGCCACTGCGAGGGGTTCTCGATGGACTGGCACAGCTGGTCGCTGATGTGTCCGGGCACGGATGCGATTTGGTTGCGCATCTTCTCGTAGGCCTCGAGGAACCGCTGCTGAGCCCCTTCGTACAGATCCAGCAGCAGTACGACCCGAAGCCTCGAGCCGTCCAGTGCCGATTGGGATACGCGCTGCGAGATCGTCATCTGCCACACCTCTCCTTCGCGAGAGCAGAAGCGACCGCCGCGTCCCTCGACACGACGTCAGTCGCTGAATCCCGATCATGTGTCGGCACCACGCGCGCCGCGAGCGTTGGCGCCCATATGGACGATCCCGTGCTCGAAACGATCTTTGTCAGGGCATGGATTTCCAGCCCGGGCTCAGCCACCGACCCGGGATCGGACTCGGCACCGGGCTCACCCGTGTGGGGCATCGGGCAGGGACACGGCACCGGGAACCGGCACGGCCCCGGGCCGGGACCCGGGTCCGCCGGTGGAGGCAATCGGCTGGAGGCCTTTGATGAACGAAGAACTCAACGGCGGCGTCGACGGCGACCTCGGCGCCGAACAGGAAATCGACGAGCACGTCCCGGTCCTCGTCGTGGGCGGTTCCCTGGTGGGGCTGTCCACGTCGCTGTTCCTCGGCCGCCTGGGCGTGCGGCACACCCTGGTCGAGCGCCACGCGGCGACCTCGATCCATCCCCGCGGACGGGGCAACAACGTACGCACGATGGAGGTGTTCCGGGTCGCGGGTGTGGAGCCGCTGATCCGTGAGGCGGCGTCGGTGCTGGCGGACAACCACGGCATCCTGCAGACGCCGACGCTCGTCGGTGACGCCGGTGAGTGGCTGTTCAAGGAGATCGACGCGGGTGGCGGGCTGGCCCGGTTCAGCCCCAGCTCATGGTGTCTGTGCAGCCAGAACGACCTGGAGCCGGTGCTGCTGCGGTACGCCCGCGAGCTCGGCGGCGATCTGCGGTTCTCCACGGAGCTGATGTCCTTCGACCAGGGCCGGGACGGGGTGACCGCCCGGGTGAAGGACCGGAGCACGGGTGAGCACCGCACACTGCGCGCGGACTACCTTGTCGCGGCGGACGGGCCGCGCAGCCCGGTGCGCGAGCAGTTGGGCATCGGCCAGACGGGGCCCGGCGAGCTGTTCCACAACGTGAGCATCACCTTCCGGTCGGAGCGGCTCGCGGACGTGGTGGGCGACCGGCGCTTCATCGTCTGCTACCTGACCCACCCGGACGGAGACGGTGCGCTGCTGCCGGTGGACAACCGGGAGCACTGGGTGTTCCACGCGCCCTGGCACCCGGAGCGGGGCGAGACGCTGGAGGACTTCACCGACGAGCGCTGCGCCCGGCACATCCGGCAGGCCGTCGGCGACCTGGGCATCGATGTGGAGATCACCGGCAAGGCCCCGTGGCACGCGGCCGAGCGGGTCGCCGAGTGCTATGCGTCCGGTCGGGTGTTCCTGGCCGGCGACTCGGCGCACGAGATGTCCCCGACGGGGGCGTTCGGCTCGAACACGGGAATCCAGGACGCGCACAACCTGGCGTGGAAGCTGGCGGCCGTGCTGGGCGGCTGGGCCGGTCCGGGACTGCTCGACACCTACGACGCCGAACGCCGCCCCGTGGCGCAGGCGACCAGTGCCCGCGCCTCCGCCCGTTCGGTGGAGCACAGCCACCCCGGCTATGTGCCGGCTCCGGGCGCGGGCGGCGGCAGGCAGGGCGGGATCCTGAACGTGGCCCTGGGCTACCGCTACCCGAGCGGTGCCGTGCTGGGCGCCGATCCCGACCAGCCCGTGGTGCCCGAGGGGATGCGGCTGACGGGTGAACCGGGCAGCCGCGCACCGCACATGTGGCTGCGCCGGTCCGGTGAGCGGATCTCCACGCTGGATCTGTACGAGCGTTCCATGGTCCTGCTCAGCGACGCCCGTGCGACGTCCGACTGGCACGCCGCGGCCGGACGCGTCGCCGACCGGCTGGCCGTCCGCCTGAAGTCGTACCGCGTCGGAGCCGGTCCGGACGCCGAGCTCGCCCCCGAGGACGGCGCCGACTGGGCCCAGGTGCACGGCACGACCTCAGAGGGCGCGGTCCTGGTACGCCCGGACGGTTTCGTGGCGTGGCGCTCCCCCGGTGCGGCGACGGACGCGGAGGCGACGCTGACGGAGGTGCTGGGGGCGGTGCTCGACCAAAACTGACTTTGCGTCAGATAGCCTGGCGCGGCGTCATGTCGCCCGACCACAAGTCGGGCCGACGCCGTGCCACACCGTACGGGGCCGTCCAACCGTCGACGCCCACCCGTACGGCTCGCCGCCGCCTCCGGCCGACCGGGCCGGGGGCGGCGCGGCACGTCGTAGCGGGGCCCGGCCCGGTTGGCGCGACACGTCGAAGCCAGGTCCCGTCCGGGGCGGCGCGACAGGTCGAAGCGGGGCCCGGCACGGGGCGGCGCGGCACATCCAGGCCAAGGCCCGACAGGGGCGGCGCGGCATATCCAGGCCAAGGCCCTCCAGGGGCGGCGCGACACATCCAAGCCAAAGCCCGGCCGGGGCCGGCGCGACTCGTCGAAACCAAGGCCCGCCCGGGCGGCGCGTCACCCGTGGGTCACTGTTCGCCGCTCCCCGTCAGTCCGCCGGAGCGGGGGCCGGCTCCGGCGGACTGACGGGGAGGGCGACGCCCGGGCCCGGGGGCGGCAACTCGCCGGCACAACGGCGCGGAACCCGGGCTGGCCGTACTGACCGTGCCCCGGAGCGCCGCCGTGTCCGGAGCCGTACTGGAGATCCTCCGGCGCAGTTGCCGGCCGGGGAGCAGGCGGCCGGAAGAGGGCTGGGCATCGGCGAGTTCCGGCACCACCAGGATGACACGAAGATCGTGAGCCCGGCGCGGCCGTCGCCGGGGCGGTGAGCCGCGCGCGGTCGTCGCCCGGCGGTGAGCCGCGCGCGGTCGTCGCCCGGCGGTGAGCCGGGCGCGGTCGTCGCCCGGCGGTGAGCCGGGCGGCACGTGGCCGCCCGGCTCGTTCAGTGCAGGTCGGCGCGCGCGGGGCTGTCGTCGAGGAAGCCGCCCGACTGGTGCCGCCACAGCTTGGCGTAGGCGCCGTCCGAGGCGAGCAGTTCCTGGTGCGTGCCCTGCTCGACGATCCGTCCACGGTCGAGGACCACGAGCCGGTCCATGGTGGCGACGGTGCTCAGCCGGTGCGCCACCACGAGCGCCGTCCGCCCCTCCATGAGCCGCCACAGCGCCTCCTGGATGAGGAGCTCGCTCTCGGAGTCCAGGGCACTGGTCGCCTCGTCGAGCAGCAGGATCGGCGCGTCGCGCAGGATCGCCCTCGCGAGGGCGACCCGCTGGCGCTGTCCGCCGGACAGTTTGACGCCGCGCTCGCCCACCATGGTGTCGAAGCCGTCCGGCAGCGCGTCGGCGAACTCCGTGACGTGCGCGGCCTCGGCGGCGCGGCGGATCTCCGCGTCGGTGGCGTCGGGCCGGGCGAAGGCGATGTTGTCCCGCAGCGTGCGGTGGAACATCGCCGGGTCCTGCGGCACATAGGCGATCAGGCTGCGCAGGTCGGCCTGGCGGATCCTGCTGATGTCCTGACCACCGATCAGGATGCGGCCGCCGTCGATGTCCGTCATCCGCAGCAGCAGCCGGCTGAGCGTGGTCTTGCCGCCGCCGGAGCGGCCGACGAGACCGATCTTCGCCCCGCTGGGCACGGCCAGGTCGAGGCCCTCGAAGAGCGGATCCGCACCCCCGTGGGCGAAGGTCACCTGCTCGAAGCGGACGTCGGCGGCCCCGGACAGCAGCGGCTCGGGCGACGCCGGGTCGAGCACGGTCGGCGGTGACATCAGCAGTTCGGTGAACTGCGCGGCCTCCGTCATCGAGCTCTCCAGGCGGCGGTAGATCTGGTTGAACTCGAACATGATCCGCGTCGCGTTGCTGTAGTACGTGAAGGCGACCACGACCGCCTCCACGCCGTGCGCGCCGCCGCCGAGGGTGACCGCGAGCAGCAGGCCGACGGCGTTGGTCAGCACGGACATCGGCGCGACCAGTGTGTCGATGCGCAGGTTGCCGTAGTCCCACGACCGCAGGGTGAGCCGCCGCGACTGCGCGACGCGGGACCGGTGCTCGGCGGCCTCGCGTTCCTCGGCCGCGAACGCGCGGACCGTGTCCATGTTCATCAGGCTGTCGGCGACATGGCCCGACACCCGGGCGATCGCCTCCTCGCGCTGGTCGACCAGCGCCTGCCGGCGGCGGATGAGGGGCACCACGCACAGCCCCGTCAGTGCGATCATCGTCAAGAGGCCGACGACGAGCAGCGGTTCGTAGCGCCACAGCACCACCGAGCCGAACAGCAGTGGCACGAAGCTGCCCACGACCTGGAACGTCAGCGTGTCGACGAACTCCTCGAAGCGGGAGGCGAAGCTCAGGACCCGTTTGGTCAGTGACCCGGCGAAGTTGTCGTGGAAGAACGCGGCGTCCTTGGCGAACAGTTCGTCCATGCCGATCACGTACAGGTGCTCGATACCGAGGGCGTCGAGGCGGTTCAGGCAGTGCATGCCGATGCGCCACAGCACCTCGGCGAGCAGCAGGACGCCGGCGAAGCCGGCGACGTACGGCAGCGTCGAGCCGATCGTTCTGTCGACGTCATCGGCGATCTTGCCGACGAGCTTGGCGACGATCAGCGGCGCGATGTAGGCGATGCCGATGTTGCCCAGCGCCGGCAGCAGCATCGCGGGCGCTGTCAGCCATCGCAGCCGGGCCAATTCACGTCCGTAGTGACGAAGCGCGAGGAGCACGGAGCCCCTGCGTTGCGGAACCTCACGCGATTCAGGTGATCCCATCCCAAACCCTGTGTTGTCGAGTGAGTGGCGTCGCAGTGTCCCGCGGCGGTGCCCGCTGAGTCCAAGTGTTTTTCGCTCGCCTGATACGCGGGTGGAAATACGCGCAAGTGGCGCCGCGAGAGGCGTGGCCGCAGTTCCGGGACGCGGCAACTGCCTTTCATGCGCGCCCAGTTGGCATTCGCGGTAGGTCCGGGAAACAAGCCGATTCCAGACCAGACACTTCCTTATTTAGGTTAGGCTAAGCTAAGAAAATCTTGGCAGCCCGAACCCGGTGATGCGTCGTCATCAAGGGAGGGATTCACCCATGAGCTTGCCCGCCATCGACTCCTACCCGATGCCGGACCGCTCCGCCCTCCCCCGGTCGCACGTCTCGTGGCGGATCGATCCGGTACGCGCCGCACTGCTGGTGCACGACATGCAGAACCATTTCGTCGGCGCCTTCCCGGAGGGGCGTTCCCCCGTGGCCGAACTCGTCGACAACATAGCGGCGCTCCGGGAACTCGCGGGGACGCTGCACATGCCGGTCGTCTTCAGCGCGGAGCCGGCCGGCCAGCCACCGGGGCAGCGCGGACTCGTCGCCGACATGTGGGGTCCGGGAATCGGGGACGAGCCGGACGCCGCCTCGATCGTCGCACCCCTCACGCCTCGCCCCGGCGAGCATCTGCTGGCGAACGTGCGCCACAACGCGTTTCTGCGCAGCCATCTCGGCAGACTGCTGCGTTCGAAGGGGCGCGACCAGCTGATCATCTGCGGGGTGTACGCACACCTCGGCGTCCTGCTGACGGCGGCGGACGCCTTCATGAACGACATCCAGCCGTTCGTCGTCGCCGACGCGGTGGCCGACTTCTCCGCCGAGGAGCACACCCTGGCGCTTCGGTGGGCCGCACGCAGCGGCGTGGTGTGCATGACGGACGGGATACTGCGCGGCCTTCTCCTGCGCAGGGAGCCGAAGAACGCGTGACACACCGGCCGACGGTCACAGGATCCGGGTGAGGATCCGTGCCTTGCGCCGGGGATCCAGGGACTCGGCCCAGGACGGCGGCGCCAGGCGCGCGGCCGTGGGTGCGAACCCGTACCGGAGGAACAGCCCCCCGCCGCCGGTCGTCGCCGTGAACAGGGCACCGAGCGACCGGGCGCGCGCCCTGGCCAGCACGGCACGCAGGAGCGTGGCCCCCATCCCGCTTCCCTGCCGGTGCCCGGCCACGCAGAAGTTGTACACAACACCCGCCGGTCCACGGCCGTCGCCCGGTTCGGCCTGATGCACGCTCAGACCCACGCAGCCTTCGAGGGTGCCGTCGGGAGCCTCCGTCACGAGGAAGTCGGTCGCGCGGGTTGCGTAGAGGGAGAGCGACCGCTCCCTCAGCGCCCCCGAGCGCACGAAGGGCCGGGACAGGGCCGCGAGTGCGGCGGCGTCCTCCTGACGGGCGGTGCGCACGGCGGAAGCCGACGCGAGGAGTGTGTGCGCCGGCGGGGCGGGGCGCGGCGTAGCCGTGATCAAGGCTTCCCTTCCTCGGTTCCACGGTCGGAGAACGGCGCGTCGCCGTGTCACCCAACGAACTCGAAGTAAGGCTAGCCTTACCTAATTTACAAGTCCAGCTGACGGTGCCTCAGAATGCCCCTCCCGGCGCCGACTTCCCCGTCTCGCGGCCCCCGACGTATGTCGCCACCACCTCGATGTCTCCGATGCGGGACGCGCCGACACGGTGGGGGTCGTCGCCGAGCACGACCAGGTCGGCGCGCTTGCCGGGGGCGAGGCTTCCCAGGCTGTCCTCCCAGTGGCAGGCGAACGCGCCGGCGACGGTGTAGGCGCGCAGGGCCTCGTCGACGCCGATGCCCTCGTCCGGACCGATCACCTGTCCGGATGCGGAGGCGCGCTCGACCATGAACTGGATGGCCCGCAGCGGGGATCCGTCGGTGACGGGGCGGTCGGAGCTGCCGACGAGCGGGATGCCATGGTCCAGGAACGCCCTGCCGCGGTAGAGCCACGGGGCACGTTCCTCGCCCATGATCGCCGCGTAGTCGTCGCCGAAGCAGCGCAGGAAGTTCGGCTGGACGACCGCGCTGACGCCGAGCCGCGCCAAGCGCGGCAGCTGGTCGGGGCGGATCAGGCCGGCGTGCTCGATACGGTGCCGGACCCCGGGGCGCGGCCGGAGGCGCTGGGCCCGTTCCAGCGCCTCCAGGGCGATGTCGGCCGCGCGGTCGCCGATCGCGTGGACGGCGAGCTGCCACCCGGCGAGGTGGCCGTCCACGATCGTGTCCGCGAGCACCTCCGGGTCGTCCTGCAACTGGCCCGTGTGCTCCAGCCCCTCGTACGGACCGCTGAGCGCGGCGGTCCGGGCCATCATGCCGCCGTCCGTGTAGATCTTCAGCGCGCCAACGGAGAGCCGGTCGTCACCGAAACCGGTGCGCAGGCCGAGGTCGAGGGCGCGGGGAATGCCGTCGGCCTCGTGCGCGGCGACCGGGCGCAGCCGGTCGGCGGACACCATGAGCTGCACACGCAGCGGCAACAGCCCCTGCTCGCGGGCGAGTTGGTAGGCGCCCAGCTCGACGGGGCTGTGGCCGAAGAGGGTGCCACCGATGCCCGCCTCGGCGCAGGCGGTGACACCCTCGGCCAGGCAGGTGCGGGCAGCGCGACCGATGACCTCGGCCAACTCCTGCTGGGAGTGGGGAAGTCTGAGCGCGCGGGCGGCGCCCATGGCCCCCTCGGCGAGGAAGCCGCTGTCGTGCGGGATGCCGGCCGGAAGCAGGTCGAGGACGGCGGAGTTGACCACACAGCCGTGCCCGGAGTCATGCAGCACGTACAGCTTGTGCCCGTGGCTGACCCGGTCCAGTTCCGCGGCGGTCAGATGACGGCCCAGGGCCCGCTGGTCGTAGCCGGCGATGCTCACCCAGGCGCCGGGCGAACCCTTCCGGATGACTGTTTCCTCCACGACCGCGAGCACGTCGTCGATCCTCGTGCGGCCCGCGATGCTCGGGGTGTTCTCCTTGAACCCGGTCCAGGCCAGGTGCACATGGGCGTCGATGAACCCGGGCAGCACGGTGGCGCCCTGCAGGTCGATCACCTCCCGTGCGGGCAGGGAGGTGACGGCCTCGTCCAGGCCGACGATCCGGCCCCGCCAGATGCCCAGGTCGTAGGCGACGGGGCGGTCCGGATCCATGGTGAGGAAGCGGGCGTTCGTCAGTCTGGTGCAGAGCATCAGCGGTGTCTTTCCGGGGTGACCCGACGGCCGGCACGGTCGCGGGCGAATCGGGCGCGGCCTCACCGCACTTGACGGTCGGTCAGCCGGGCGGGGTCAGACGACGTCCATGGACGCGGCGAGGGACCGGGGACGCAGATCCGTCCAGTGGGTCTCGATGTAGTCCAGGCACGCCTCCCGGGTGTTCTCCTCGAAGACGATCGTCCACCCTCCGGGCACCTCGGCGAAAGACGGCCAGAGCGAGTGCTGGCCCTCATCGTTCACGAGGACCAGGAAACGGCCTTCGGTGTCGTCGAAGGGGTTGGTGCTCATGTCTCAGTGCCTCCGAGCGGGGATGGAAGGGAACGCCACTATTAGGTTAGGCTCACCTAATCAGAATTGAGCTTAGCTCCTCCCCTTCCCCCCATCAAGGAGACGTTCATGCGCCTGGTGATCGAACGGGTCCGGCCTTGACCGATCACGCCACCGGCCTCGCGGCCGACCTGGAGAACGCCTTCGTCGAGTTCGGACTGCCCGGCGAGGTGGGCACCGCCGAGTTCTGGGCGGCGGCGGGGGCACCCGCGTCGGTACCCGCCGACGACGGCGGTTGGACGACCCTGTTCCTGTGGCGCGGCTCTCCGGCGAGCATCGCCTTCGAGAGTTGGTCGGAGCCGGTGCCACTGCGCCGGTGGGGCGACACGGACTGCTGGTACGCCAAGGTGAGCATGCCCGCGCGGCTGCGGGTGACCTACCAGTTCCTCGCGGGCGGCGAAGCGTACGCCGACCCGTTCAACCCGGTCGGCGCGGGCGGTGAGCGGTCCATCGCCGCGACCCCGGACGCCCCGGTCCAGCCGCACTGGCCCGTCGTCGGCGCCGGCACCGACGTCGTACTGCCCCTCCCCCGCACCCGGATCCGCTGGGCCGGCGCACGGCTCGGCGGGCGCCGCACCGTGCGGGTCCACCCCGCGGGCGGCGGCGGACCGGTGGTCCTGCTGCTCGACGGGGACGACTGGCTGTATCTGCACCCGGCCATGACCGCGTTCGACTCGGCCGTCTCCGGCGGCGAGATGCCTCCCGTCACACTCGTCTTCCTCCCGGCCAAGGACAGGGGGGCGGAGTTCGCGTGCAGGCCCGAGCTGTGGGAGTCGGTCCGGGACGAACTGCTGCCGCTGGTGGCGGAATCCGGCGTGCCCGCCGATCCGGACCGGCTGGTGGTCGCCGGGCAGAGCCTCGGCGGGCTGAGCGCGATGTACGCGGCGCTTCAGTTCCCGGACCTGGTGTCCCGCGTCGCCTGCCAGTCCGGGTCGTTCTGGTGGACACCCGACGCCATGGAACGCCCCGACCCCTTGGGCGGCCCGGTCGGCGGCACGATCGCCGCGCGCCTGCGGGAGCGCCCCGACCTCTCGGGTCTGCGTATCGCGTTCGACGTGGGGGAACACGAGACGCGGATGCTCCCCCACTGCCAACTCACCGAGACCCTGGCCGAACAGGCCGGCGCGACCGTACGGGTCTCGCGGTCGGCGTCGGACCACGACCGGGCGGGCTGGCGGCACGCCCTGCTCAGGGATGTCGCCTGGGCCCTCGCCTGAGAACTCGGTCGGAGGACTCCGCATGAGGACTCCACCAGAGGACTCCGCCTGAGAACTCCGCCAGAGCACTTCGACAGAGCACTTCGACAGGGGGGAGCCCGGATCGGGCTCCCCCTTCGTTCGAGCCGCTCAGCGGGTCACCGGGCCACCGCCAGGCAGTAGTCCTCGTCCGTGGCGAGCAGGTTCCGGTGGGTGTCCTCGGCGGTGATGACGCCGTCGTCCAGGACGAGAACACGGTCGGCGGCGTCCAGGAGGGCCGGGCTGCTGGTGATCACGAGGGTCGTACGGCCCCGGCGCAGCTTCGCGACGTTGCGTGCGATGAGCTGTTCCGTGACGGCGTCGACGGCCGTCGTCGGGTCGTGCAGGACGAGGACGTCGGTGTCGGCGGCCAGGGCGCGGGCCAGGGACAGCCGTTGACGCTGCCCGCCGGAGAGATTCGCGCCGCGGTCGCGGACGCCGTAGTCGAGGCCCTCGCGGTGGAGGGCGACGACGTCGGTCAGCATGGACGCCTCGACGGCCTCGGCGACCGTCCGGCTGGTGCCCGAGGGGTCGATGTTGGTGCGGAGGGTGCCCGCGAAGATCTCCCCGTCGTTCGGGTTCACCAGCATGTGCTCACGGACCGCCTCGATCGACAGGTCCGCGAGGTCCTGTCCGCCGACCCGCACCACTCCCTCGTACGCGTCGGGCGGGACGTTCACGGCCAGGACCGCCGCGAGGTCGGCCGCCGCGCGCGGCTGGTAGGCGGCGATCGCCACGAACCCTCCGGCGGCAACCTGGAACTTCACCTTGCGCAGGGTCCCGTATCGGACGCCGTCGATCTCCAGGTCCCCGCCCGGCGCCGGGCTTCGGAGCCCCGGGGTCGTCACCGGCGGCGCGGACAGCACCAGCGCCATCCGCTCGGCCGAGGCGCGCGCGATCATCACGTACTTCGGCATCTCCGAGAACAGTCTGAGCGGTTCCATGATGAACTGCGCGAGGCCCACGGCCATGACGAGTTCCCCGATGTTGATCCGTCCGTGGAACGCCAGCCAGCCCGCCGTCAGGGTCACGGCGGCGGCGAGGACGCCGTTGAGGGCCAGCGCGACGCCCGCGTACGCGCCGTTCACCTTGGCGACGGTGATGGCCTGGTGCTTCGCCTCCGTGCTGACCTTCCGGTAGGACCGGAACGCCGCGTGGTTGCCGCCGAAGCCGTGCAGCGGACGCAGGCCGGTGATCAGGTCGGCGACCTTCGCGCCGGCCCGCGCCACCCGGGCCTGCTGTTCCTGGGTGCTGGAGCCGATCCGCTTGGACATCACGCTCAGGATCGACAGGATCGCGACGGTTCCCACGATCACCAGCAGGCCGAGCCGGACGTCGGCCAGGCCCAGCGCGACCGCCGCGACGAGCACCGCGACCAGCGAGCTGATCAACAGGGGCACCACCTCGATGATGTCGGCGGTCTGGTCGGCGTCCTCGGTGGCGATGGTCAGCACCTCGCCGGACTTGAGGTCGGCCTCCCTGGCGACCGGCTGGAGACCGCAGGCCGCGACCTTCACCCTCCAGCGGTGTGCCTCGGTCGTGTTGGCCTTCTGCAGGATGCGCATCCCGAACCGCCACGACAGCGACACGGTCGTGATGATCACGGCCAGCGCCGCGATCGACAGGCCGAGCGAGCCGAGGCTCCTCTCCCGCATGGTGTGCTCGACGATCAGGCCGAGCGCGATGGGGAAGGCGGTCTCGCCCGCCTGGTACAGGCCCATGAGGACGGTGCCCCAGGCCATGGCGCCGATGTTGCGGCGCAATGCGGTCCGCAGGATGTCGGACCCCGGGCGGGGCCGCTGCTTGTCAGGAGTTGTCATCGCCTGTCAGGAGTTGTCATCGAGGTGGCGGGCAATCGCTTCCGGGGTTCGCAGGGTGAACAGATCTCGGATCGTGATCACGGGACCGTACTCCCGGCGGAGCAGCCCGATCAGCCGCACCGCCAGCATGGAGTGCCCCCCGAGGGACACGAAGTCGCTCACCGCGCTCACCTCGTCGTCGTCCAGGTCCAGTGCCTCGGCGAAGAACTCGCACACCACCGTCTCGGTCTCGGTCTCGGGTCCCCGCTCCGCCGCCGTGGTCAGCGCGCCCAGCGGCTTGGCCTCCGGCAGCGCCTTCGTGTCAGCCTTCCCGTTCACCGTCAGCGGGATGCTGTCGACCTGGGCGTAGTGCGTCGGGCGCAGGAAGTCCGGCAGTCCGGCGCCCACTTCGGCGGCCACCGTCGCCAACTCCGCCCCGTCCAGCACCAGATAGGCGGCCAGCCGGTAGGCGCCGTCGACCTGAGGGTCGGGCTGGGCGACCGCGGCCACGAACCGCACCGCCGGGTGCGCCGCGAACACCGCCTCGACCTCGCCGAGTTCTACCCGGTGGCCCCGGATCTTGACCTGCTGGTCGGTGCGGCCCAGGTACATCAGGTTGCCGTCGGGCCGCCGGACCACCAGGTCCCCGGTGCGGTACATGCGCTCGCCGGGTGCGCCGAACGGGCACGCGACGAAGCGGTGCGCGGTCTGGGCGGGCTGTCCGAGATAGCCGCGCGCGATGCCGATGCCCGACACGTACAGCTCACCGGGAACGCCGTCCGGCAGCGGCCGCAGCCACGGGTCCAGCACATACACGTCGGTGTTGTCGATCGCCACGCCCACCACCGGGTCCTCGCACTCGAAGGTGCCGACGCCGAGGGTGTTGATGGTGTACTCGGTGGGTCCGTACAGGTTGTAGCCGACCGTCCCGTCGGTCTCGGCGAGCCGCTGCCACAGTGTCGGGGTGACGGCCTCGCCGCCCAGCAGCACCAGCGCCGGCCGCCGTTCCGGGTTGTCGAGCAGTCCCTCGGCCACCAGCTGCTGTGCATAGGTCGGGGTCACGTTGATGACGTCGATCCCGTGCTCGAGGCAGTACTCGACCAGACGGGGCGCGTCACGCCGCAACTCCTCGTCGCAGATGTGCACTTCATGCCCGTCGGCGAGCCACAGCAGCTCCTCCCACGACATGTCGAACGCGAACGACACGGTGTGCGCGATGCGGAAGACCCGGTGGCCGTGCTCCGCCAGGACCGGCTCGAAGATCCGGCGCTGATGGTTGATCAGCATGTTGGTGAGCCCGGCGTACTCGGTCACCACACCCTTGGGCTTCCCGGTCGATCCGGAGGTGTAGATGGTGTACGCGGGGTGCCGCAGACGGTCCGGGTCGTCCGGCGCGAACGTCGTGTACGGCTCGGCCCCGGGCAGCGGGCGGTCCAGCTCGATCAGGTCGATCGGGTCGTACAGGTCGCCGGTCAGCCGGGGCGACACGGCGCTCACGGTGAGGATCACCTGCGGGCGGGCGTCCTCGACGATCGCGGCGATCCGTTCGTCCGGGTGGTCCAGCTCCAGCGGCACATACGCGGCGCCGACGCGCAGCACGGCGAACAGCGCCACGATCGAGTCGAGGGAGCGCGGGATCGCGAGGCCCACGTTCGTCTCGGGGCCGATGCCGCGCCCGGCGAGCACACCCGCCACCGCGCGGCTGCGGTCCCGGAGCTCCGCGAAGGTCATGGTCGCGCCGTGGGCGACGAGCGCCACCCCCTGCGGGTCGCGGTCCGCCGCCCGGTCGAACCGGTCGACGACGGTGTCCGTGCCGACGTGCGTGCGTTCGGCGGGCTCGGGCTCCGGCCCCAGACCGCGCAGCGCGCCCACCGGGCCGGTCGACCGGGCGAGGTCCTCGAGCACGCGCAGGTAGTCGTCGAGGAGACGACGGGCGCCCGCGGTGTCGCCGTCGCGGTGCTCCAGCTTGATCGTGAGCCGGTCACCGGGCGTGACGACCCACGTGAACGGATAGTGGGTGGAGTCGTCGGCCTGCACCGAGGTGATGCCGTGCCGGGTGTTCATCTCGGCGAAGGCGTCCATGTCCAGGAAGTTCTGCAGCACGAACAGGTTGTCGAACAGAGTGTCGTGTCCACTGGCCCGCTGGATCTCGCCGAGGCCGAGGTGCTCGTGCTCCATCGCCTCGACCCTGGCCGTCTGCACGGCCGACAGGTAGTCACGAACCGTGTCGTCCGGCCGTGCCCGCGTCCACATGGGCACCGTGTTGAGCAGCACGCCGACGATGTCGGACAGCCCCTCGCCCTCACGGCCGGAGACCGTCACGCCGAACACCGCGTCACTGCGACCCGTGCGGGCGCCGAGGAGGAGGCCGAACGCGCCCGTCAGCACCGAGTTGAGCGTGACGCCGTGCGCCCTGGCCGCGTCCCGCAGCAGGTCGGACTGCTCGGCGGACAGCGTGTGCACGAGCGCGCGTGGCAGGTCGTCCGAGAAGGACGGTGCCGGTCCGGCGAGCAGCGTCGGGCCGGGGAGACCGGCCAGGTGCTCCGCCCAGAAACGTTCCGACACGGCGGGGTCCCTGGCGTCGAGCGCCCGGGCGTAGTCCTCGAAGCTCGGTGTCGCCGGGACCGCGTCGAGCGGCTCGCCCGCGACGGCGGCCCGGTAGGCGTCGAACAGGTCCCGCAGCATGATCTCGCGGGACCAGCCGTCCCACAGCAGCAGGTGGTAGCTGAGCAGCAGGCCGTCGCGGTCACCGGGCAGACGCACCACGGTCATCCGGATCAGCGGCGGCTCGCCGGGGTCGAATCCGGTGTCGCGGTCCCGGGCGCGCAGGGCGTCGACCTCCACGTCCGTCGACAGGCGGACCGTGTGGACGTCGACCCGCCGGCCCGCCTTGAGGACCTGGACCGGGTTTCCGTCGTCGTCGGTGGTGAAGCCGGCCCCGACGACAGGGTGCCGTGCGATGACGTACGCCATCGCCTCGGCGAGCGCGTCGGTGTCCAGGCGCCGGTCGAAGGTGAACCAGTTCTGGGCGACGTAGTGTCCGGCCGAATCCGCCATCTGGGCCTGGAAGAACAGTCCCCGCTGGAGCGGGGTGACGGGTGCCGTGCGCTCGGCGGTCGCGGAGGCGTCCGCGATCCGTTCCAGTGCGCTGTGCCAGTACTCGGTGATCTCGTCGGGTATGCCCTCGGCGAGGATGAAGGCCGTGTGCAGGCTTCCGGTGGCCTCGTCGAGCCACGCGTTGACCTCGACGGCGTACGGGCTGCCCTGGTCGCCGCCGCTGATGTGCACCGCCTGGGCCTCGCTGCCCCGGCCGAGGTAGTTGAACAGCACCTGCGGTCGGGCGTGCAGCAGCGGTGCCGTCTGCGGGTTGAGGTACCGGAGTTGGCCGTAGGCGACGTGTGCGCGTTCGTCCGGCTGGCGCTCGGCGATCTCGCGCGCCGCGGCCACCGGGTCGGTGTGCGCCGTGAGCCGTACGGGCGCGATGGAGGTGAACCAGCCGACCGTACGGGTGTAGTCGTGGTGTTCGAGGACCGGTACCCGGCCGTGCCGCTCCAGTTCGATCGCCAGATCGGTGGGCGACGGCTGGATGCGGGTCAGCGCGGCGCGCAGCGCGCCGCACAGCAACTCGGTGAGACCGACACCGAGTGCGGCGGGCGCGGTACGCGTCACGCGGTCGCTCACCTCGGGCGCGAGCACGACCGTCGTCTCGCGCAGCCCCTGGGCCGAAGGCAGCCCCGCGGCCGCGGGCAGCAGCGCGGGTGCCTGGAGCGTGGTGACCCAGTGCCCGAGGTCGTCGATCGCCTCGCCGGACTGGAGCGTCAGTGCTTCGGCGTAATCGGCGTAGGAGGTGGTCGGCGCCGGCAGGGTCTCCCCGCGCAGGGCAGTGGCGAGGTCGTCCAGCAGGACGAGCCAGGACACCGAGTCGACGGCGAGGTGGTGCACGGTGACCACCAGGGTCCGGCTCACCTCCAGCCACGAGAACGCGATGACGTCCCCGGACTCGGGGTCGAGCCGTCCGGCGGCCTCGTTCGCCGCGGTCGTCGCGTCGGTCGTGTCCGCCCGTACGACAGTGATCGGGCGGGCGGGTTCGGTGCGCAGCGCCCACACGCCGTGCTCGACGCGCAGCCGCAGCCGGAGGGCCGGGTGTGCGGCCACGACGGCGTTCGCGGCGCGCTCGACGTCCGCGAACCCGGTGCCCTCGGGTGCCGTCAGCGTCCTCGCCTGGGCGAACCGGGCGAGCGATCCGCCCAGTTCGCGTTGGCGCAGGATGATCGGCGTCGGTGTCAGCGGGCCGTCCTCGCGGCGGGCGGGCGCGGACGCCGCCGCGGCGCGCGGTGTACGGGTCCCCAGGTGCTCGGCGAGCGCGCGGGGGGTCCGGAACAGGAACACGTCGCGTGGTGCGATCGGCAGGCCGAGCGCCCTGGCGCGGTTGATGACGGTGATGGCGACGATGCTGTCGCCGCCGGCCCGGAAGAAGTCCGTGTCGGCATCAACGGCCGAGCCGGGCAGCGTCTCGGCGAAGATGCCGACCAACGCGGCGAGCGCGGAGTCACTCACCGATTCACTCGTGCCTACCGGGGTGTCGTCCTGTGCGGCGCGCTCGATCAGGGCCTTGCGGTCCAGCTTGCCGTTGACCGTCAACGGCAGCGCGTGGACCGGCAGCACCCGGCCCGGCACCATGTGCACGGGCAGCTTCGTGGACAGCAGGGCGGCGAAGTCGCCGGGCACCCGGCCCACGACGTGCGCGACGAGGTGGTCGCCGCTGTCCGCCACGGTGACGGCCACGTCGACCACGCCGTCGAGTTCCCTGACCGCGGACTCCACCTCCCCCAACTCGATCCGGAACCCCCTGAGTTGGATTTGGCCGTCGGCGCGGCCGGTGAACTCCAGCTCGCCGTCGAGGGTGCGGCGGGCGAGGTCGCCCGTGTGGTACATGCGGGAGCCGTCGCCCGCGAACGGGTTCGCCACGAACCGGCCCGCGGTGAGCCCCGGCCTGCCCAGGTAGCCGAGCGACACCTGGTCGCCGGCGACGTAGATGGCGCCCACCCGGCCCGGCGGCACCGGCCGGAGCCGGTCGTCGAGCAGATAGGTGACCAGGCCGGGGATCGGACCGCCGATGGGGCTGACGTCGTCGCCGAGCCGGAAGTCCTCGTCGGTCAGCACGCGGTGGGTGACGTGCACGGTGGTCTCGGTGATGCCGTACATGTTGACCAGCTGTGGCGAACCGGTGCCGTGCCGCTCGACCCAGCCGCGCAGCCGACCGAGATCCAGCGCCTCACCCCCGAAGATGATCCGGCGCAGTGCGGGCAGCGGCTCGCCGGCATGCCGGTCGGCCTCGATGAACTGGTAGAACGCCGACGGGGTCTGGTTGAGCACGGTCACTCCGCGCTCGCGGACCAGCCGGTGGAAGTCGACCGGGGAGCGGGTCAGCGCGTACTCCGGCACCAGCAGCTCACCGCCGTACGCCAGCGCTCCCCACAGCTCCCACACCGCGAAGTCGAAGGAGAAGGAGTGGAACTGGACCCATACGTCGCGCGGGCCGAAGTCCATGTCGGGCTGAGTGTTGGCGAGCAGCGTCACCACGCTGGAGTGCGGGACGACTACGCCCTTGGGCCGGCCGGTCGATCCGGATGTGTAGATGACGTACGCGGGGTTGTGCCAGTCGGCCTCGGGCTCCGGGGCGGCAACAGCCGGCGTGGGCTCGTCTCCCTGGACGAGCACGCGGGCCGACACGCCCGCCCTGGCGAGCAGTCGCGTGAAGCGGTCCCGCTGTTCACGCTCGACGAGGACGACCTGGGGAGCGGCGTCGGCGAGGATGTACTCCAGTCGTTCGTCCGGGTACGCCAGGTCCAGCGGTACGTACGCGCCGCCCGCGCTGACGATCGCCACCAGGGCGACGACCTGCTCCAGGGAGCGCGGGACGGCGACGGCGACCCGCCGGCCCGGCCCGACACCGGCAGCGCGCAGAGCAGAGGCCAACTGGTTCTTGGCATCCGCCAGTTCGCCGTACGTCAGTGACCGGGTACCACCGTCCAGGGCGCACTGGGTGACGGCGGTGGCGGCCGGGTCGCGGTGTGCGGCGGCATCGAACAGTCCGCCCAGGGTCGTCGGGGCGATCCGCGCGGGACGGCGGGTGCCGCCGGTGTCCTCGCGCGCCAGGTCGTCGACCGAGGCGTCCGGCCGGGTGAGCAGGCCGGTGAGGGTCGAGGTGAACGTGCGCAGGATCTCGCGGGCGCTCGGCTCCCGCAGCAGTTCGCCGTCGTAGATCAGGTTGAAGCGCGGACGGCCGTCGGGCGCGCGCTCCACCACCAGCGTCAACGGGTAGTGCGGAGCGCCCTCGTTGACGATGTCGGTGATGACCAGGGTGTCGCCGGGCCGCCGCAGACCGTCGACGTCGGTCGCGACGTCGAACACCACCAGGGTGTCGAACAACGAGCCGGCGCCGGCCTGGCGGCCGATCCTCGCCAGCGAGACATGCTGGTGCGGCAGCACCGCGCTCTGGTGTTCCCGCACCGAGGCGAGCAGATCGCGCGCCGTGGTGGTACCGGCCCAACGAGCGCGCACGGGGATCGTGTTGATGAACAGACCCACCATGTCCTCGATACCGGGCACGTCCGCGTCGCGCCCGGACACGGTGGAACCGAACACCACGTCGTTGCCGTGCAGGATGCCGCCGAGCGTCACCGCCCAGGCGCTGTGCACGGCCACGCTCAACGGCACGCCGGCGGAGCGGGCGGCCGCGTCGATGTCGTGCTCCGGTTCCACGGCGGTGTCGGCGAACCGGTCGGAGGGGGTGTGTCCCTCTGCGACCAGGGAGGGGCCGGGCAGTTCGGCGAGCTGTTCGCGCCACACGCGGTCGCTCTCGTCGCCGTCGCGTCCGTCGAGCCAGCGCACGTAATCGGGGAAACCGCCGAGCGGGTACACCGTTCCCGGCGCGTGGTACTCGGCCAGCAGCGCGCGGAGCATCGGCGGCACGGACCAGCCGTCGGCGATGATGTGGTGCACGGTCTGCACCAGGACGTTCCGGCCGGAGCCCGCGCGGACGAGCGTGTACCGCATCAGGGGGCCGGTGGCGAGGTCGAACCCGGCGCGGCGGTCCCGCTCGGCCAGGTCGCGTATCTCGTCGTCGGTGATGCCGGGACGGTCCAGCGTGGTGAAGGGCGCCTCCACGCCGCTCTCCAGGACGGAGACCACACGGCCGTCGGCGAGGGCCACGAAGCGCGCGGCCAGGTTCGGGTACAGCGTGAGCAGCCGGGTGGCGGCCGACGCGAGCCGGTCGGCGTCCACCTCGCCGTCCAGCGTGAGCAGTTGCTGCTCGACGTAGGCGCCCGCCGAGTCGTCGTCGAAGACGGAGTGGAAGTACAGGCCCTCCTGCAGCGGGGTGAGCGGCAGGATGTCCCGCAGTGCCGGACCGTCGAGGACGTCGACGTCGGCCTGCGTGAGCGGAACCAGGCCGAAGTCACTGGGAGAGTGGCCGCCTTCCTCGAGCGCGGCCAGTCCGGCCAGAGCCACCCGGAAGTAGTCGCCGAGCGTCGCGATGTCGTCGTCGGTGAACATCCCCTCCGGCCAGGAGATGGTGGTGACCAGTTCGTACTCGCCGGTCGAGGCGGGTTCGGCGATCGCGTTGAACTCCAGGGGGCGTGGCAGGCGCATCCTCGGATCGCGCTTCTCGCCCAACTGACCGGTGCTGCTTGCCAGTTGCCAGTCTCCGGACGCGCCGGCGTCGAATCGGCCGAGGTAGTTGAACAGCACCTGCGGTGCGGGCGCGTCGAACTGGGTGTGGGTCAGATACCGCAGCGCACCGTAGGAGACGCCGTTGTCCGGCACCCGGGCGAGGTCTTCCTTGACCGCCTTGAGCGCGGCGGCCAGATACCCGGGCGCGGTGAGGTCGGCCGCCGCGCCGGGGTCCACGGTCACCGGGAAGAGGGTGGTGAACCAGCCCACGGTCCGCGACAGTTCGGGCTCGAAGCCGGCGGAGCCGGCCACGAACCGTCCTTCGCGGCCGTGGCCCTCGAGTTCGATGTGCGCGAACGTCTGGTCCTGCCCGAGGTCGCGTCGCCACCGGGCGAGGGCGACGGCGAGTCCGGTCAGCAGTACGTCGTTGACACCCGCGTGGAACTTCGCGGGGATCTCGCCCAGCAGCGCGGCCGTGACCTTTGGGCCGACCGAGACGGTCCGCAGTCGCTCCTTCGCGACGGTGTCGGCTGCGGACAGCGCTCGCCTGCCCAGCGGTTGGTCCTCTCCCGGCAGGGGACGCCGGAAGTAGCTGCTGTCCGCGTCGAACGCGGCGCGCTCCAGCAGTTGCGTCCAGCGCCGGAACGACGTGCCCACCGGCGGCAGTTCGATCGGTGCCCCCGAGGCCGACTGCCGCCAGGCGGCGGCCAGGTCCTCCATCAGGACCCGCCAGGACACGCCGTCGATCACCACATGGTGGGCGACCAGGACCAGTTGCCGTGCCTCGCGGCGCCAGACGGCGCGCAGCATCACGCCGGCCACCGGGTCCAGCTTGTCGGTGGCGAGCGCGACGCACTCGTCGAGCGGCCGGTCGCTCTCCTCCCATGCCACGGTGGCCCCGTCCGCCTCCGGGATGCCGAAGCTCCAGCGGTCGCCGCGCACCAGCCTGGCGCGCAGCATGTCGTGCCGCTCGGCCACGGCGGCGAGTATCTGCTCGAGGGCCTCGGCGGTAAGGTCCGCCGGGGTGTTGAGGACGACCGACTGTACGAAGCCGTCGATCGCGTCGGTGGTCTCGCCGAGCCACTGCACGATGGGCGATCCCACGACGGAACCGGTCGGGACATCGCCGTGGTCCACGGTGGAGACGTCCTCACGGCTCGCCACCGCCGCCAGCGCCCCCACGGTGCTGTGGGCGAAGATCTGCCGTGCGGTGACGTAGAGCCCCGCGTCGCGCAGCGCGCTCAGCAGCGAGATCGCCAGGATGCTGTCCCCGCCCAGCTGGAAGAAGTCCTGGTCCACACCGACCTCTTCGAGCCGCAGTACCGCCGCGACCGCCGCGCACACCGCGCGCTCGTTGTCGGTGGTGGGCTGTACGAGCGAGCCCGTCGTGATCGTGGGTTCGGGCAACGCGCGGCGGTCGAGCTTGCCGTTCGCGGTGAGCGGGAACTCGGTCATCACGACGATGTGGGCGGGCACCATGTACTCCACCATGTGCTCGGCGGCCCACGCCTTGACGTCGTCCGCCCGCAGGTGCTCACTCCCGGCGGCCGGGATCACATACCCCACCAGGTAGGTGCCGCCCGCCGCGTTCTTCTTCGCGACGACGCAGGTGTGCCGTACGCCGGGGTGTTCCGCGAGGCCGGCCTCGACGTCCTCTATTTCCAGCCGCATACCGCGGATCTTGATCTGGTTGTCGGCCCGGCCGAGGAAGTCCAGCGACCCGTCCGGGGCGAACCGCGCGAGGTCACCGGTCCGGTAGAGCCGGGACCCGTCGTCGGCGAAGGGGTTCGCGACGAACCGGGACGCCGTCAGGCCGGGCGCGCCCACGTACCCACGGCCCAGGAGGAACCCTCCCACGTACAGTTCGCCGCCGACGCCGACGGGCACCGGGCGCAGCTCCTCGTCCAGCACGTACAGCTGGGTGTTGGGGTTGGCCCTGCCGATCGACGTCGACAGGCGTTCCGCCGCGCCCCGGTAGATGACGTGCGAGACGCCGATCGTCGTCTCGGCCGGGCCGTAGCCGTGGTACATGGGGATGTCGAGCTTGGTGCGGAACCGCTCGTACAGCTCCGGGGTCAGTACCTCGCCGCCGCACCACACGTGCCGCAGGCTGTCCAGACGGTCGGAGTCGCCCGCGATCTCCAGCAGCACGTCCAGCATGGACGACACCAGGTAGGTGAAGGTGACGCGCTGTTCGGCGATGACGCTCAGCAGGTGGTGCGGATCGCGTTCGCCACCGGGCCGCAGCACGACCAGCCTGGCGCCGGACACCAGCGGCAGGAAGATCTCGTTGATGGAGATGTCGAAGGACAGCGGCGCCTTGAACAGCGACGCGTCGTCGTGGCCGAAGCCCAGGATCTCGTTCACCTGCCACAGCAGGCGCTCGCTGATCGCCTCGTGCCGGATCATCGCGCCCTTGGGCCGGCCGGTCGAGCCGGACGTGAAGATCACGTAGGCGAGGGAGTTGCCGTGGACGCTGGCGCCGGTCCCCTCGGTGGGGTAGGCACCGAACCTCCAGTCGCCGAGGTCCACGGGCACGGCTTCCGGTTCGGCCGGGTCGTGCTCGCCCGAGTCGTTGAGTTGGAGTACGACCCGGGCGTCCTCGATGACGACGGCCCGGCGCGCGGCGGGCCACTGCGGATCGAGCGGCACGAAGGCGCACCCGGCCTGGAGTACGGCGAGCAGCCCGATCACCATGTCCGCGGAGCGGCCCAGTGAGATGCCGACGACCTGTTCGGCGGTGAGCCCGCGTTCGATCAGGTGGTGGGCCAACTGACTGGAAAGCTCAGCGGCCTGACGGTAAGTCAGGGGGCGGTGCTCGTCGACGACGGCGATGGCGTCCGGCCTGGCCCGCGCCTGCTCGCGAAACATGTCCACGATGGTCGGGCGGACCCGGTCGGCCCGGGTGTCGTTCCACTCGGCCAGGGCCTCGAGCCTGGCGTCCACGCTGGTGGGGCCGATGGTGCCGATGGGCCGGTCAGGGAAGTCGGCCAGGTCGTCCACCGCGAGCTGTGCCTCGGCCGGCTCCACGCCGTCCGGGACGGAGATGCTACGGCCGTCCGCGCCGACCTCCCAACCGCCGGGCGCCGCCCCGCCGTTGTCGACCCAACCGAGGACGTCGGCGAACAGGGTGGAGGGGGTCAGGTCGATGCCGTCGGGGCTCCGGCCCGTCGCCCAGTACGACAGCCCGATGGCGCACGCTTCGGCGATGGTCCTGTCGGAGTAGTCACCGGTTCGCCGCCGTACGTCGGCCAGGCGGTCGGGAGAAAGCAGTACGAGGCGAGTGCTCGGTTCCATCATCGAAGACACAGCGTCCCTTCCAGGTTATGAAAGTTAGCCTAACCTAAATAAGGGTTACCTAACCAGAGCGCGCTAGTGCCCCGGCAGGCAACGTTTGCCTGTCAAGGAGCGGCGTCGTGGGGGTCCCCCCTGCTCATGGGGGTCTCCTCGCTCGAGCGCAGCCGAGAGTGGGGGAGAAGTCGAGAGCTTGGGGGAGCGTGCTCTGGGGGTACCCCCTGCTCGAAGAGCTGGGGGGTGCCGGCCGGAAGCTTTCGTACTGGCGTACTTGGGCTTTCGGCCGGTGCGGCGAGCGGGGGTCCCCTGCTCGAAGAGCTTGGCGGAGTGCCGGACGTCGCGACGGGGCGAACGTTGCCTGTCGGGGCACTAGCTGCCCTCTCGCCAAGCCCGCCACAGTCGTGCGTACCGGCCGCCCAGAGCCACCAACTCCTCGTGGGTTCCCTGCTCGACGACGCGTCCCGCGTCCAGCACGGCGATCCGGTCCGCCGCCATCGCCTGGGTCAGCCGGTGCGCCACGAACAACGTGGTCCGGCCCGCACACGCGGCCAGCACGGCCCGCTCCAGCTCGGCGGCGCCTTCACTGCCCGCCTCCGCGGTCGACTCGTCGAGTACCACCACCGGTGACCGGGCGAGCACCAGCCGGGCGAGGGCGATCTGGGCGACCTTGGTGACGTCCAGGCGCTCACCGCCCTCACCGACCGTGGTCTTCAGCCCCTCGGGCAGCGCGTCGACCCACTCCTCGGCGCCGACCGTGCGCAACGCGTCCATCAGCTCGGCGTCGGTCGCCTCCGGCGCGGCCAGCCTCAGGTCGTCGGCGAGCGGACCGGAGAACACGTGCGTCTCCTGCGTCAGGATGCTCACCAACGCCCGCGCCCCGGCCTCGTCCAGACCGGCGAGGTCGGTCGACCCGACGCGTACCGACCCGGCCTGCGGGGTTCCGATGCCCGCGATCAGCGCGGCCAGGGTCGTCTTTCCCGCGCCCGTCGCCCCCACCAGTGCGAGCGAACGCCCGGCCGGGATCGTCAGGTTGACGTCCCGCAGGACCGGCTCGTCGGCACCGGGGTAACGGAACGTCAGTCCCTCCACCGTCACCGGGTACGGCGCGGCGTCCGGCGACGCGACGGCCGTGTCGCCCACCAGCCGTTCCTCCGCGGCCTCCCCCAGCACCCCGACCAGCCGGGTCAGGCTCGCACCCGACTTCTGCGCCTCGTCGAAGGTGAACATGATGGCGCCCAGCGGGGTGAACAGCCGGTGGAACAGCAGCGGGGCCGCCGACACCTCGCCCAGACTGGCCGCATCGGCCTCCAGCAGGGCGTACCCCACCACGAGGATCAGGACCAGCCCGATGAACTCGGCGCGGTTCTCCCTGCCGACGAACCGGCCGAAGAACCTGAACACCTCGATGCCGAGATCGCGCACCCGCCACGACTCAACTGTGACCTTCTCGCGGAAGGCGCCCTCAAGGCGGTACGCCCGGACCGTGTCGATCCCGTTCAGCCCGCTGATCAAGGCCTGCGCACGGTCGGCCTGGGCAGCCCGCTGCTTCCGGTAGAGGGGGGCGGACCGGGGGAGGTACCAGCGCAGGGCCAGCGCGTACGCGGGCAGCGCGCCCGCGCCCGCCAGCCCGAGTCGCCAGTCGAGGCCGAACATGCCGACCGTGGCGATGACGACCAGCACGCCCGCCGAGAACACCGTGGGGATGGCCGTGCGTATGCCCTTGGAGATGACGGCGACATCGTCACCGACCCGGGACAGCACATCTCCCCGGCCGACCTGTTCGATCCGTGCGCTGGGCATCCCCAGCACGGCCCGTACGGCGCCTTCCCGCAGCCGTGCGAGCAGATCCGCGCCCAGCCGCCCGATGAGGTAGGTCGACACCGCGGTGGCCGCCGCGCCGAACAGCGCGGCGGCCGCCATCAGGGCCCCGATCGTGACCAGGATCGACTGGGATTCGCCCTCGACCACCCCGTCGACCACCCGGCCGAGCAGGATGACAGGGAGCACCTGGAGCGCCGCCCCCGCCACCGTGGTGAGCACGGTTGCGACCGTCAGCCATGGCACCTCGCGGCAGTGCGCCGCGACCCATCGGCCGGCCTCGCGTCCGGTCGCCGTGTGCAGGGTCGCCGGGGCGACGCGCGTGTCAGCGGTACTCACACCTACTCGGCCGACTTGACGAGCTCGTCGATCGCGTACGGCATGGACAGCAGGGTGCCCTGGGAGATGGCCGCGCCGACCGCCGGGCCCTCACTGTCCAGCAGGTACGACACCTTGCCCTTCTTCACGGCGTCGAGGTTGGCGAACAGCTTGAACTTCTTCAGGGCTTCCGTGTCCGCCTTGTCGTTGATGACGAAGATGCGGTCGACGTCGACCAGGTCGATGCGCTCGGGGGACAGCTGGGTGTAGAAGCTGCCGCCCGCGACCTTGTCGATCTCGGTCTGGTACTTGAAGCCGATGCCCGACACCAGCCGGCCGCGCACGTCGGTGGAGGTGAACGGCGCCACCTTGTCCTCGTACCAGGACAGCGCGACGGCGGTCTCGTTCGCGAACGCGGGGTGGGCCTTCTTGGCCTCGTCGAGCTGGCCCTGGATGTCGGCCACCATCTTCTCGCCCTCCTCGGCCTTGCCGAGTGCCTTGGCGATGTGCAGGGCGTTTTCCTGCCACGGCGCGCTGAACGGCTCCTTCTCGCCCTTGGTGCGGCCCACGGTCGGAGCGATCTTGGAGAGCTTGTCGTAGGCGGCCTGGTCGATCTCGGAGTAGACCGCGATGATCAGGTCCGGCCGAAGGGCCGCGATCTTCTCGAAGTTGGGGCCGTTGTCACCGTTCTTCATGATGACCTCGGGCTTGGTGTCGCCCCACTTGTCCTTCACCCAGGGCCACTGGGTGTTGATGTCCGGGCTCTGGCCCTCGGGGTTCGGGTACTGGTCGACCATGCCGACCGGCTTGATGCCGAACGCCAGGATCGTCTGGTCGTCCGTGTAGCCGACGGAGACGACCCGCTCGGGAGCCTTGGTGACCTTCGTGGATCCGAACGCGTGCTCCACGGTGACCGGAAAGACGCCGGAGGCGGAGGACGAGTTGCTGTCGCTCGGCTTGTCCGACGAGGTGTCAGCCGAGTCGGAACCACATCCCGCGAGGAGTCCGACGCCGAGGGTCGCGGCGGACAGTATCGCCGCCAGCCGCCGCCACGGCCTCATGAGCGTCGTTCGATGGAGAAGCATCCGAAATCCCTTGCTTTCGCGCTGTCCGCTGCCACCCCTTCTAAGGGCAGGCAAACCTTACCTTGCCGAAGTGAGGTTAGCCTACCCTTACTTATCATCTTTATCGGTACTTAATCGATCTCGACGTGGGTGCGGCCGATCGGCACGATGAGCGGCCGGTCGCCCACCGGGTCGTCGATCACCTTGGCACGCAACCCGAAGGCCTCGCGCAGCAGTTCGGCGGTTATGACGTCACGCGGGTGCCCCTGCGCCAGGATCGACCCCTCCCTCATGACGATGAGGTTGTCGCTGTAGCGCGTGGCCAGATTGAGGTCGTGCAGCACCATCATCACGGTGCACCCCGACTCGTGCAGGTCGTCCACCAGGTCGAGCACGTCGATCGCGTGTGCCAGGTCGAGATAGGTGGTCGGCTCGTCCAGCAGCAGCAGGTCGGTGCCCTGCGCCAGGGTCATCGATATCCAGACGCGCTGACGTTGGCCGCCGGACAGCGCGTCGACCGGACGGTCCGCCAGGTCGGCCACTCCGGTCATGGCCAGTGCGCGCTCCACGACGGCGGCGTCGTCCGACGACCACTGCCGCAGCCAACTCTGGTGCGGATGGCGGCCCCTGGCGACCAGGTCGGCCACCGTCAGGCCCTCCGGCGCGACCGGTGTCTGCGGCAGCAGGCCGAGTTTCTTCGCCACGTCCCTGGTCCTTAGCCTGGCGATGTCCTCGCCGTCCAGCACGACCGTCCCCCGGGCCGGCTTGAGCAGCCGCGACAGGGTCCGCAACAGGGTTGATTTGCCACAGCCGTTGGGGCCGATGATCGTGGTGATCACCCCTGGCGGGATCGCCACGTCGAGATCGTCGATGACGGTCCGGGCGCCGTACCCGACCGTGATGCCCCTGGCAGCCAGCCGTGAGACGTCATTGACCCCGGACTCGATCTCGGTGATGTCCTGAGCAGCCACCAGGCCCCCTCAACTTAGCGTCGCCTAACTTTGTATCAGCTATCTGAGGTTCGCCCGCACCAGCAGATAGACGAGGAAGGGGCCGCCGATCGTGGCGGTGACGAGGCCGACCGGGAGACTGATCGGCAGTGCCGTGCGCGCGAGAAGGTCCGAGCCGATCAGCAGCAGCGCTCCCACCAGGGCGGAGGCCACCATCGGCGGCGTCGGGCACCTCACCAGACGCATCGCCACCTGCGGCGCCACCAGCGCGACGAACGGGACCGGGCCCGCCGCGCTCACCGCCACACCGGCCAGCAGGACCGCGCACAGCAGCATGACCGCCCGCACCGTCGAGTACCGGACGCCCAGACCCGCGGCGACCTCGTCGCCGAAGTGCAGCGGCTTGAACTGGAACGCCACACAGGACACGACGACCAGGAGGACGAGCGAGCCCCACAGCGCCACCCAGACCTCGTTCCACGACCGGTTGTCCAGGGAGCCGATCAGCCACGCCTGGGCCCGGGCCACGTCCCTGATGTCGGCCGTGAGCATCAGCCAGGTGGTGATCGCCTCCATCACGGCGCTCACCGAGATGCCGATGAGGATGAGCCGGAAGCCGTCGATCCCGCGCCGCCACGCCAGGAAGTAGACGAGCAGACCCGTGCCGAGACCGCCCGCGAGCGCCGCCGCGGACAGGCCAACGGAGCTGACGATCGCGGCGGCGGTCCCGCCCGACACCGTCACCCCGAACACCGCGACCGCGCTGGCGCCCGTGGTGATTCCCAGAATGTCCGGACTGGCCAGCGGATTGCGTGCGATGGACTGCGTGATCGCGCCGGACACCCCGAGCGCGATCCCCACGACGAGACCGGCCAGGGCACGCGGCATCCGCAGGTCCATGATCACGAACTCGTCGACCTGCTCGCCCCGGCCGAGCATCGTGGCGATCACCCGGGACAGGCCGATGGGGAAGTCCCCGACGCCGATGGACAGACAGAACACCAGGAAGGTCGCCGCCGCCAGCAGCAGCGTGACGCACACCATCCAGGGCCGCCATACGAACGACACGTGGCCGAGCCGCACGCCCGGCGCCACCGATGGCTTCAACTCTGTCCCGTTCATGCGTTCTTGAACTTCCCGCGCCACACCATGACCGCGAAGAACGGAGCGCCCAGGAGAGCGACGACAACGCCCGCGTCCAGTTCACCCGGCCGCACCACCAAGCGCCCCACCATGTCACAGACGAGGAGGACGATCGCGCCCAGCAGACCCGCGTACGGCACCAGCCAGCGGTAGTCCGGCCCGGTCAGATACCGGGCCACGTGGGCCACCATGAGCCCGACGAAGGCGATGGGGCCGCACGCCGCCGTCGCCGCGCCCGCCAGCAGGGTGATGGCGACGATGCCGACGGTCCGGCTCAGCGCGATGTTCACGCCCAGCCCCCGCGCCACGTCGTCGCCCAGGTTGAGCAGGTTGATGGCGGGCAGCGTCGTCGCCGCGAGCACCAGCCCGCCCGCGATGAACGCGGACACCGGCCAGATCACGTCGAATTCGACTCCGGCCACGGAGCCGGCGTTCCAGAACCGCAGCGCGTTGAGCGACGCCTTGTCCGTCAGCGCGACCGCCGTGGTCATCGCCGCGAGGAACACGGTGACTCCTTGCCCGGCCAGTGCTAGCGTCAACGGGTTGCCGGCTCCCCCGCCGATGCTCGACAGCCCGAACACGACGACACCGGCGACCGCCGCGCCCAGGAAGGCGAACCAGACGTACTGGAACGGGTTGGAGAACCCGAACAGGGCGACCACCGTCACCACGGCGAACGAGGCGCCGGAGTTCACCCCCAGCAGACCCGTGTCGGCGATCGGGTTGCGCGTGTAGCCCTGGATCAGCGCTCCGCCGACGCCCAGGGCGATGCCCGCCACGATCGCGAGCACCGTCCGGGGCACGCGCACGGTCTGCACGATGAGCCTGATCTCGGTGAGCCGCTGGTCGGAGTCGGGCGCCGCGAACAGCCCGTGCCACACCTCGGCGGGACTCAACGCGCGCGCACCGACGGCCAACGACACCGCCCCGGCGGTCACGAGGATCACCACGAGCGTGCTCAAACCCACAACCCGCCGTCGGCGGGCCTGTGTTGTGCCCCTGACCGCGGGGCGCTCAACTGCAGTCGTGCCCATGTCGAAGTACGTTATCCAGTGCTGGGGCGGGATCGGTGGGCGGGTTAGCGCGCGGCGCTGCCGATTCCGTCGGCGACCGTACGGGCCTCGCCGGCACCGGACTTGGCGCCTCTGTCGAGGAGCGAGTCCAGGATGTCGCCGACCCTGACGGCGGTGTTGGACAGCAGGGACGACGTGATGCCGTGCGTGTGCTCGGTGCCGCCCTGAAGGTAGATCCCGCAACGCAGGCCGGGGTCCGTCGCGATGCGGTAGTCACGCTCGACGCGGACGCGGCCCTCGTCGTCGCGGAGGCAGCGGTCCGCGACCTCGCCGAGGAGGCCGAGGGGGTCGGCGGGGCTGTAGCCGGTGGCGAACACCACGACATCGGCGTCCAGTTGGGTCTCCTCGCCGGTGACGAGGGACTTCACGCTGGCGCGGACCGAGTCCCCCGTCTCCTGGACGTCGGTGAGCCGGGAGACGTTGAGGAAGCGCAGCCGCTCGGTGCCGAGGACCTTCTCCTGGTACATCTGCCGGTACAGGTCCTCGATCAGGTCGATGTCCACCACGGAGTAGTTGGTGTTCCCGTGGTAGTCCATCAGCCGGCGCTTGACGTTCTCGGGCGCGGCGAAGTACTCGTCGACCGCCGCGGGGTCGAAGATGCGGTTGGCGAAGCTGCTGTCGTCGGCGGGGCTGTAGCCGTAGCGGGAGAAGACCGCGCAGACCTCGGCCCGGGGGAAGCGGCGGTGCAGGTAGGCGACGTTCTCGGCGGCGCTCTGTCCGGCGCCCACGACGATGAACCGGGAGGGCGAGGTGCCCTCCAATCCGTCGACCCTGGCCAGCAGTTCGGAGTTGTGCCAGATGCGGTCGCCGCGCTCCACGCCCTCCGGCATGAGCGGACGCAGCCCGGTACCGATGACGAGGTTGCGGGCCCGGTGGACCGCGAGGCCCTCCTCCGAACGGACCGTCACCTCCAGGTACTCCACGTCTCGGCCACGGACGACGGGAGCGACACCGACGACCTCGTGGCCGTAGGAGACCATGTCCTCGACCTGGGCCGCGGCCCACTCGAAGTAGTCGTGGAACTCGACCCGCAGCGGGAAGAAGTTCTTGTGGTTGATGAAGTCGATCAGCCTCCCCTTGTCCTTCAGGTAGCAGAGGAAGCTGAACTCACTGGCCGGGTTGCGGAGGGTCACCAGGTCCTTGAGGAAGGACACCTGCATGGTCGCGTCGTCGATCAGCATGCCACGGTGCCAGCCGAAGCGCGGTTGCTGCTCGAAGAAGTGAGCCGTGATCGCCTCCTGCCTGCCGGCGCGTGCGTTGTGCTCGCTGAGTGCGATCGCCATGGCCACATTGGACGGTCCGAAGCCGATGCCGATGAGGTCGTGGACCGGTGATGCGTCAGCAGGAAGAACCTGTGACATGTCACTCCTATCGTGCGGGTGCAGTCGCCTGTCAGGCGTGGGGGAAGTACGGAAGATGGGCACGCCGACCGAGCGGCACACCGACAACTTAGGTGAGCCTAAGCTAAACCCGTGAGGCTGTCGATAGGGCGAATTCCGGGCAGTCGAGGCTCGAAGCCAGCCAACTGGGGCGGCAGGTGCGCCCGTTGCAAACTAAGGTAAGCCTTGCTTTACTTGCCCCTGGTCATTCCCTGCCCTGAGGAGGAACCCCATGCGGGTCGTCATGTTCGGCTACCAGACCTGGGGGCACCGCACCCTGCAAGCCCTCCTGGACTCCGAACACGACGTGGTGCTGGTCGTGACCCACCCCAAGAGCGAGCACGCGTACGAGAAGATCTGGAGCGACTCCGTCGCCGACCTCGCCGAGGAGCACGGCGTCCCGGTGCTGCTCCGCAACCGCCCTGACGACGACGAGTTGTTCGGGCGCCTCAAGGAGGCCGACCCGGACATCATCGTGGCGAACAACTGGCGGACGTGGATCCCTCCGCGCATCTTCGGCCTGCCGCGCCACGGCACGCTCAACGTCCACGACTCGCTGCTGCCGAAGTACGCCGGCTTCTCTCCGCTGATCTGGGCCCTGATCAACGGCGAGCCCGAAGTGGGCGTCACCGCGCACATGATGAACGACGAACTCGACGCCGGTGACATCGTCCGGCAGGAGGCGGTCGCGGTCGGCCCGACGGACACCGCCACCGACCTCTTCCACAAGACCGTCGACCTCATCGCCCCGGTCACCATCGGCGCGCTCGACCTAATCGCCTCCGGGCAGACGGAGTTCACCAAGCAGGACCGCTCCCAAGCGAGCTTTTTCCACAAGCGGTCCATCGAGGACAGCCGCATCGACTGGACCTGGCCGGCGGAGGACCTGGAACGCCTGGTCCGCGCCCAGTCGGAGCCCTACCCCAGCACCTACACCTTCCACAAGGGCGAGCGCCTCGAAGTCCTGGCGGCGGTCGTGTCCGAGGGCCGCTACGGCGGCACTCCCGGCCGCATCTTCTACCGCGAGCGCGACGGTGTGGTGATCGTCGCCGGAGCCGACGCCCGCACCGGCCGCAACCACGGCCTGGCCATCACGCGCGTAAGGACCGAGGACGGTCGGGAGCTGCCCGCGACGGAGTACTTCACCTCCATGGGCGGCTATCTGACCAGCCGGCCCTGACAGCCCGCCCTGACACGTCGGGCGTACGCCTGCGGTGTCCGTGAGGTCCTTGACCGTCACTGATCCTTCACCATCACAGGTTCTTGACCCTCACAGGCCCTTGACCGTCACAGGCCCTTGACCGTCACGGACCCCACCGCGACCCTTCGGGCCGCCAACAGCATGTCGGCCCAGTACGGTCCCAGGGGCCGACAGGACATCGCCGCCGTGCGGACCCAGGTCCGCGCGGCGGCGATCGTCGTCCGCGGACAGCACCGAGGCCGCCTTCCCATGGTTGGGGCCGTCCGCGCGGTTCGGGCCGTTCCAGCGTCACCAGTTCGCGGGTTCGGCCAGGCTGTAGGAGTTCGCGATGCGTGCCTGGTCGTGGAAGACGGAGAGCTCCCGAGGGCCGGCGGGCTGGTTCTCGCGCCAGCCCGTGCAGTAGATGCCGGACGACCAGCGGACCGTCTTCGACGTCTTGGGCAGCACGGGGACTCCGGTCCTGCTGTACTTCTTCACGCCGTTGACCCAGATCTCGAAGGCGCCGTCGGTCGCGTGGAACTTCAGGCGTGTGACGATCCGGATCCAAGTGCCGCGCAGACCGGTCACCTTGGCGACGTTCGCGCTGAAGCCGCCGGATCCGCCGATGCGCAGGTCGTCGTTCTGGATGAACATCAACTCCCACGGTCCTTCGGGGTCTTCGGGCGACCACTGCTGGAAGGTGA
Source organism: Streptomyces cavernae (assembly GCF_004023625.1). GTDB lineage: Bacteria > Actinomycetota > Actinomycetes > Streptomycetales > Streptomycetaceae > Streptomyces > Streptomyces cavernae. The sequence continues at coordinate 112,493 of NZ_RPDJ01000017.1, forward strand.
CGTTCTGGTTGTGGAACTGCCAGTTGGGGGCGATGTAGATGGCCTGACCGTAGTAGCGGTCCTGGCCGACGGACTGGGTGGATGCCTGCACGGTCTCGGAGTGGTAGCCGCCGCCCTCGTTGATGTAGGTCTGCCTGGCCTCGATGGCGTTGCCGCCCTTGTAGGCGGGGGTGCCGACGTTGCGTAGGACGCCTTGCTTCTGGGGCTTCTGCGGGTAGTTGGACCACCCTTGCACGGTGCCCTCGTTCTGGAAGTAGACCCCGGCCGGTAAGGCCTGGACGCCCGCGTCGTGCCGGGCGTCGGCCTGTGCGGAGCCGCCGGTCAGGGCCAGGCCGGTGATCAGCGCGCCAGTGAGGCAGAACACGTGGATTCTCTTCTGGATCCGCCCGCTCAACATCCGATCAATCCTCCTAGGGAGCCTCGGTCAGGTCTGAACCTTTCCCATTAACCCAGCGGCTGCATGACGTGTCCACACCGAGTACGTGAAGAAAAGATCCGATGTTACCGGCTGGAGGACTCGTTTCCGCAGTTACGCCCAGCACGTGGCCTGCCGACCGCGAAGGACCGGCCCGATCGACCTCGACACCTGCCGGCGAACGACCGGTCCGACCTGGTCACCCGCGCGAGCCGATCATCGACCCCACCCGCGCCTACGAGCCCCAGCACCCCACCAACACGACGAAACCCCCGAACCCGCAGGTTCGAGGGTTTCCGATGTCCTGAGACATCGCACCGTCGGGACGACAGGATTTGAACCTGCGACCCCTTGACCCCCAGTCAAGTGCGCTACCAAGCTGCGCCACGTCCCGGTGCGCGACCTGTGTGATCGCGCAGGACAGCACTTTACCTCACCGGAGGGGACGGCCCCACGGGGCCACAATGGGGGGATGAGTGGTGCACGGCAGGACGGCCGACGGGATCGGGATGCCGAGGGGCGGGCGCGCAACGCCCGGCCGCGGGACGGGCTGGGGCGACCGCTGGAGTACGGGGCGGAGGGCGTGGCCCGGCAGCCCGAGGGGGTGGTGCGGACGCCACATGACACCGTCGCCGAGGCGCAGGCCCTGCTGGACGCCGGGCGGCCGTTCCACGCACACGAGGTTTTCGAGGACGCCTGGAAATCGGGCCCCGAGGAGGAGCGCGAGCTCTGGCGGGGGCTGGCGCAGCTCGCCGTGGGGCTGACGCACGGCGCCCGGGGCAACACGGCCGGCGGGGCCCGGCTGCTGCGCCGTGGTGCGGGGGCGATCGAGGCCTGGACGGCCGGGACCGGGCGGGAGCGCCCGTACGGGATGGCGCTCGCGGAACTGGTGGCGTGGGCCCAGGACACGGCCCACGTGCTGGAGCGCGAGGCGGCCGCGGTCGAGGCGAAGGACTGGGTGCCGCGGTTGCTTCGGGACGTCCCCGGGTGACGCCGGGGGGCGGGCGCGCCACCGCCCGGGCCCTTGCGGCCGCCCCGGAACGGACGAGGGAAACACCCTCTGGCGGCGAAAGGGTCGAAAACGCCTCCGGTGTTCGGCTTCGGCCGACGCGATGCCCCGGCGGTCGTCGCCGTACGGCAGACTCGACCGCGTGCGAAAGATACATGTCATCGGCATCGGGGCGGGCGACCCCGACCAGCTGACCCTGCAGGCGGTCAAGGCGATCAAGGACACCGACGTGTTCTTCATCCTGGACAAGGGCGAGGTGAAGTCGGACCTGGTCCGGCTCCGCCGGGACATGCTCGAGACACATCTTGAGGAGGGGACGTACCGGCTCGTCGAGGCACGCGACCCCGAGCGGGACCGTTCCGCCGGCACCGCCGCTTACTCCCCCGCGGTCGGCGACTGGCGCTCCGCGCGCGCCGACATCTACGAGCGACTGATCTGCGAGGAGCTCGGCGAGGACGAGAGCGGGGCGTTCCTCGTCTGGGGCGACCCGGCGCTGTACGACAGCACGCTCGGGATCCTTCAGGAGGTCCTGGAGCGAGGGAAGGCCGACTTCTCGTACGACGTGGTGCCCGGCATCAGCAGTGTTTCCGCGCTCGTCGCCAGGCACCGCACGGGGCTCAACCGCGTGGCCCGCCCGGTGCAGATCACCACGGGCCGACGGCTCGCCGAGGGCTTCCCCGAAGGCGTGGACGACGTGGTCGTGATGCTCGACGCGCACCAGGCGTTCCGGGAGTACGCCGACCAGGACATCGACATCTACTGGGGCGCGTACATCGGCACCCCGGACGAGATCCTGGCCTCCGGTCCCATCGCCGAGGCGGGCCCCCGCATCGAGCGGATGCGTGCCGAAGCCAGGGAGCGCAAGGGGTGGATCATGGACACCTATCTGCTGCGCAGGCGACCGCGGGCGGACGGGGACTCCTGAGGGCCAGGGGGCTCCCCTGGCGCAGAGAAGCTGCTGGCGCCGAGTAGCTGCTAGCGCACGAGTAGCTGCACCGCGCCCAGAATCGTCGCCGCGATCACCAGCCGCTCGAAGAGCTGCTGGTTGATACGGTTCACAGCCCATTTGCCGAGGAACGCGCCCGGCACGACGAACAGCGCGAGTGCCGCGTCCAGCAGGAGCGAGCGGCCGTCGATCAGGCCGAGACCGGCGCTGAACGGCACCTTGGAGACGTTCACGATGAGGAAGAAGAACGCCGAGGTGCCCAGGAAACCGAGCTTCCGGAAGCCCGCCGAGAGCAGGTACATCGACATCACCGGGCCGCCCGCGTTGGCGACCATCGTGGTGAAACCGCCCAGGACACCGTAGGAGCGCGCCTTGATCCGGCCCGCCCGGGAGGTGACCGCGTCGGGGTCGTCGTCCTGCGCCCCGCTCCGCCGACGCCACAGCGTGACCCCGGCCATCAGCAGCAGGATCGCGCCGATCGACGTGCGGACGATCCCGTCGTCGGCCCAGAACAGGAAGATCGTGCCGAACACCACCCCCGCGGCCACCGCCGGGAACAGTCGCCAAAGGGTCGGCCAGTGGGCGTGCCGGCGGTAGGTGAGCACGGCGAGGACGTCCCCGACGATCAGCAGCGGCAACAGGATGCCGGTCGACGCCCGGGCGGGCAGTACCGCCGCGAAGATCGCGAGGCTGACCGTGTTGGCTCCGCTCACAGCCGTTTTGGAGAAGCCGACGAGCAATGCCGCGACGGCGAGCGCGGCGAAGCCCCACGGGGACACGCCCCAGAGCGTCATAGTGTCCATGCGGAGACCGATGCTATGTCCATACATGCTGCCGCGTAAGGCCCACCCCGGGTGAGAGCCATTACGGCGACCCCATGCGGCGCGCCCCCGCCGATTCGTTTCCCGCCCGGTTCGGCCCCGTCGGTCCCACCTGCTTCCACCCCGTCGGTCCCACCCACTTCCGCCCCGTCCGTCCGCACGTTTCCGTCCCGATGGCCTGGGCACCCGCCGCGGGAGCAGGGTGCGGAGGGCCCTCGTCGAGTGGGCGCTCCGTACGGCCCCGGCAAGAGTCACAAGGAGAGTGCCGTATGACCGACGCCCTGGAACTCAACACGCTGTGGGAGGACTTCCACCGCGTGGTGAACATGACCTCCGCGGAGCTCGCCGCCTGGCTCAGGGTCCTCGACGCGGAGGAGAACACCGAGCCGCTGCCGGACCAGGCGGGCCCGGAGACCGGGCGGCACGTCCTCGCGATCCTGCAGAAGCGCCGCACGGACCTCACGGACGACGACATCGAGTTCATGCTCGACGTGGTGGACACGATCACGGAACAGCTGGACGTCTACGACGAGCCCGAAGCCGAGGACGACCACCGCCGTCACCAGCTGATGACCCTCGGTCACGATCCGCTCAAGCCGTAGGGGTCGTAGGGGCCATGGGAGCCGTTGGGGCTGGGGGCAGGCCCCGGCCCCAGCCCCGCCCGGGCCCCGCTGGGTCACCGCAGCAGCCACCCCCCGTCCACACTCAGGTTCACACCGTTGACGGACCCGTTGCGCAGCAGGAAGTCGACGGCGTCCACGACATCCGCCATCGTCGCCAGCCGCCCCGTTGGGGTTCGTGAGCGCGGCCCGTCGAGGGGCTTGCCCGCCCAGAAGGGGCTGTCGCCGACGATGCCGGGGTGTACGGCGTTGACCCGGATCGGGGCGAGCTCGGTGGCGAGCGTGTGCACCAGGCCCGTGACGCCCGCGTTGACGGTCGCCACGGTCGTCGCCCCCGGGTACGGCCGCTCCTTGGCCTGCCCGCCGAACAGCACGATCGAGCTGTCGGGTGCCATCCGGCCGTGCAGTGTGTGCACGACCTCGGTGTAGCCGACCAGTTTGAGCGTGACCAGGTGCACGGCGGCGTCGATGTCATAGTCGGTGACGCGGTTGTCGTCGCGGGAGATGCCCGCGAGGACCAGCCGGTCGACGTGTCCGAGGTCCGCCAGCGCGCCCGCGATCTCCCGGGGCCGGGACAGGTCGAGGGCGATACCGCGGGCGCCGAGTTCCTTGCCCACGGTGTCGGCCCGGTGGGCGTCGCGTCCGCTGAGGACGACGTCCTCGCCGCGTTCGGAGTAGAAGCGGGCGATTGCGCGGCCGATGCCGGCGGTGCCGCCTATCACCACCACGTTCATGAGCCCACCAGTTTCATGATCGCTCCTTCAGTGCGTCGCGCAGGTAGTCCCAGTCCCGGGCGAACCGGTAGGAGTGCCGGGACGGCGGCTGCGGGGCCTGGGTCTCCAGCCAACGCACCGGCCCCGCGCCCGCGTTGGCGAACTCGTGCACGCAACCCGCCCCGGCCCAGGCAGCGTCGCCGGGTCCGAGCCGGTGGCGTGTGCCGTCGAAGACCGCGTCCACCACGCCTTCGAGAATCAGATACGTCTCCTCGAAGGGGTGGTCGTGGGCGCCGGCGACACCGTCGGGCGCGTACTGGACCATGAACATGGTGGAGGCAACGGCGCCCAGGTCACCGTCGATCATCATCTTCACGCCGATCCCGCTGTAGACGAGCAACGCGGTCCGCATGCTCGCCGACACCGCGAGCAGGTCCTGCGACTGCTTGCCGGGGTTCATCTGCGCGGGCTCGAAGTGGCCGAAGGAGCGGGTGCGCGGATCACGGACGTCGATGGGGACCGCCTCGCCGGGCAGCAGGGCGGGCACGGACTGGGTGTCGTACCCGTACCGGGCCCGGGGCACCGGCGCCAGCATCTCCGCCCAGCGCGCGACGGTGTCCCCGGCCCCGCGCCAGGCGTGCGGCACGCCGGTGGGCAGGAGTCCATAGTCGCCTTCCTCGAGAAGGTACGACCCCTCCGGCGCGTCCAGGATCACCGTGCCGGTCAGTACATGGAAGGTCTCCTCGTACGAGTGCACATGGGCGCCGATCGCGCCGTCCGGGTCGAGTTCGCAGACGCCGAAGCCGGTGTGGACGGAGCCGTCCTCCTCTCCGACGATCGTGCGGCGCCGGAACCCGCGTACCGCGTGGGGGAGTTGCGGCGGGACGGCGAACTCCGCGTCCGCCGCCCGGCGCACCACGAAGTCGCTCATGCCGGGGCCTTCGCCTCGGTCGCCGCCAGCAACCGGTCCCGGGACTCCTCCACCAGCCGCCGTGCCCGGTCGACGTCGGCCACCAGCCTGCCGTCCCGCTTGTGCACCACGCCGTCCACGATGACGGTCTCCACGTTGGAGACGTCGGCGCACAGCGTCACGGCCGCGGTGGCGTCGTGGACGGGTGCCATGTTGAGCGCGGTGGCGTCGAGGGCGACGATGTCGGCGCGCTTGCCGGGGGTCAGTGAACCGGTGCGGTGTTCGAGTCCCGCGACGTGCGCACCGTTGACGGTGGCCATCTCCAGCATCTGACGTGCCGTCAACATGGTATCCGGAACAGGCAGGTTGGCCTGCCAGCAGTCGGCGTTGACCCGGGCTCGTTCGGCGCCGAAGGCGGAGCGGATCTGGGTGAACATGTCGCCGGGCACGGTGGTGACGACGTCGATGCTCAGGCTGGGCCGCAGCCCGTGCTCGACGGCCTGCATCACGGGCGGCCAGCCGTGCCCCATCTGCGTTTCCACCTGGGCGGCGATGGAGACCGTGCCACCGCTGTCGGCGACCATCCGCCACTCCTCCTCGCTGAGGTAGCAGCAGTGGATGTAGGTGGTGTCGGGGCCGAGCAGGCCGAGGCCGTGGAGCTGTTTGACCATGCCGAAGCGGCCGGCCAGCCGTCCCATGGCGACATGCACGGTGATCGGGACGGCGAGTTCGCGCGCGAGCCGCCACTCCGCCTCGACCACGTCGTTCAGGCAGAAGCCCGGGCCGCGGGTGGCCAGGGCCATGGTCAGCAGGCCGTCGTCGGAGGAGAAGTACTTCGCCTTGATCCGCCGTACGTCGTCGCCGGGAATGGCGATCTTGCTCTCGAACCAGTAGTCCGCGAGGGAGGTGTTGGCGCTGCCGTACGCGTACTGGGCGCGGATGCCGGTCTCGGTCAGGGCTTTGATCGCCGCGTCCGGGTGCTCGGGAGTGTTGTTGATGTGCGACCAGTCGACGAGCGTGGTGATGCCGGCGTTGAGGCACTCCAGGGCGCCCGCGAGATTGCCCGCGTACACGTCCTCGGGGGTGTAGACGGGTGCGAAGGTGTCGAGGACGTCCACGAAGTAGTCGTCGAGCGTGGCGTTCGGGGCGCAGCCGCGGATCGGGGCCTCCCAGGTGTGCCGGTGGGTGTCGACGAAGCCGGGGATCACGATCCGCCCCGTCATGTCGAGCACTTCGGCGTCCACGTCCGCGGTGATCTCGCGTTCTACCGCGACGATGTTCCCGTCCTCGATCAGGACGTCACCTCGGGGCAGGTCCCCGATGCCGGGGTCCATCGACAGGACATGGCCAGAGCGCAGCAGCATCCGGTGGGTCATCGCCGTTCCTCCCAGGGTGTTTTCAGGGGGTGTTCAATACGTCGCGAGGTCCCTGACCTTCGCCACGACCTTGTCGACCGTGGGGATCACCCGCTCTTCGAGCGCGTCGGCGAACGGCAGCGGGACGCACTCCCCCGCCACCCGCCGCAGCGGCGCGTCCAGCAGGCCGAATCCCTCATCGGCGACGACCGACACGAGCGTCGCGCCCCATCCGCCCTGGTAGGGGTTCTCCTCGACGGTGACGAGCCGCGAGGTCCTGGCGAGTGAGGCGAGCACGGTGGTGGTGTCCAACGGCACCAGACAGCGCAGGTCGATCACTTCCGCGTCGATGTCCTCCGCCGCGAGCCGCTCCGCGGCGGCGAGCGCGACGGGCACCATCGACGCGAGCGCCACCAGCGTCACGTCGGCGCCTTCCCTCAGGACGGCCGCGCGGCCCAGTTCCACCACGTGACCGGGGGGCGCCGGCGGGCCCTTGGCGGCGAACAGGCCCTTGTGTTCGTAGAAGACCACGGGGTCGTCGCTGCGGATCGCGGCCGCCATCATGCCGATCACGTCCGCGGGGGTGGCGGGGGCGGCGATCTTCAGTCCGGGGACGGTGAACGCCCAGTTCTCGGTGGCCTGCGAGTGCTGTGCGCCGAAACCGAGACCACCGCCGTTCGCGGTCCGCACGACGAGCGGAACCGTCACCTGACCACCAGTCATATACCGTACTTTGGGTATCTCGTTGGCGAGGTAGTCCCAGCAACAGGCCAGGAAGTCGGAGAACATGATCTCCGCGACCGGGCGCATCCCGGTCATGGCGGCGCCCATCGCGGCGCCGACGATGGCCTGTTCGGAGATGGGCGTGTCCCACACCCGCTCCGGACCGAACTCCTTCAGCAGTCCGACCGTGGTCTTGAAGACCCCGCCCGCGGCACCGATGTCCTCGCCGAGGCAGACCACCGTGGGGTCGCGGCGCATCTCGCGTGCGATGCCCTCCGCCACCGCCTCCCGGTAGGTGATGACCCGCGCGGCGGCCGCGCCGGCCGGTGCACCCGGCGTCGCAGTCGTCATGTCCGCCATGCCGCACCTCCGTCGGCCCATACGTCGGTCAGCGCCTCACGCGGATCCGGTGCGGGCGCGTTCCGGGCCGCTTCGACCGCCGCGGCCACCGCCTCGGCGACCCGGGCGTCCGCCTCGTCCACCGCCTCCGCTGGTACGCCGAGTGCCCGCAGCCGTCCGCGTGCGAGGTCCAGCGGATCGTGCTTCAGCCAGCGCTCGACCTCCTCCGCCGGGCGGTAGGTGGCCGGGTCGGCGCGACTGTGCCCGAAGTGCCGGTACGTCTCCGCCTCCAGCAGACCGGGCCCGTACCCCGCCCGGGCCCGGTCCGCGAGGCGGGCCACCGCCTCCCTCACGAGGACCACGTCGTTGCCGTCCACGACCTGGCCCTCGACCCCGTACGCCGCGGCCCGGTCCGCGGCGGGCCGCGGCACGGCTGTGACGTCCGCGATGGGCGTGTATTCCATGTAGAGGTTGTTCTCGCAGACGAAGAGCACCGGGAGTTTCCACACGGCGGCGAGGTTGAGCGCCTCGTGGAAGGCACCGATGTTGGTGGCGCCGTCACCGAAGAAGGCCACCGCGATCTGGTCGGTCCCCCGCAGCCGGGCCGACCAGGCGGCCCCGGCCGCCATCGGCAGATGCGCGCCCACGATGGCGTACGAGCCGAGCATGCCGCTCGCCGCCTTGGTGAGGTGCATGGATCCGCCCTTGGCTCCGCACAAACCCGTTGCCCTGCTCATGAGTTCGGCGAGGCACTCCTCGGGGGTGGCCCCGCGGGCGAGGGCGTGGTGGTGGCCGCGGTAGGTGGCGAAGACGTAGTCGTCGGGGCGCAGGGCGGCGCTCGCGCCGACGGCGATGGCCTCGTGTCCGGCGGCCAGATGCGTGGTGCCCTTCACCAGGCCGGACATGAACAGGTCGTGGGCGGCCCTCTCGGTGCGGCGGACCAGCGCCATCTGCTCGTACGCCGCGAGGAGTTCGTCCGCTTTCATCGCGGCGATCCGTCGGTGCCGGCGTCGCGGGAGCCGTTGCCGATGTTGCGGGAGCCGTTGCCGGTGTTGAGGTGGGACTGCGCCTCCCGGCGGGTGTTGAGCTGCCCTCCGACCGTCCAGTACTTGCGCCCGGCCACCAGCAGTTCCTCCGCCGGGAACTTGGTGATCACCTCGCAGCCGTCCGCGGTGACGACCAGTTCCTCCTCGATCCGGGCCGCCGACCAGCCGTCCGCGGCCGGCCAGTACGTCTCCAGGGCGAACACCATGCCTTCCTCGAGGACTTCGGGGTGGTCGATGGAGACCAGCCGGCTGAAGATGGGCTTCTCCCAGATCGACAGGCCCACCCCGTGCCCGTACTGGAGGGCGAAGGCGGCCATCTCGTCCGGGAAGCCGAACTCCTCGGCGCGCGGCCACACCTGGACGATGTCGGCGGTGGTGGCGCCGGGCCGGACCAGGGCGATCGCCCGGTCCATGTACTCGCGGCAGCGGACGTAGGCGTCGCGCTGCGCGGCGGAGGCGCTGCCGACCGCGAAGGTGCGGTAGTAGCAGGTGCGGTAGCCGAGGTGGCTGTGCAGGATGTCGAAGAAGGCGGGGTCGCCGGGGCGGATCAGCCGGTCGCTGTAGACGTGCGGGTGCGGTGAACAGCGTTCTCCGGAGATGGCGTTGACGCCTTCGACGTACTCGCTGCCGAGGTCGTAGAGGACCTTGCTGACCAGCCCTACACATTCGTTCTCCCGGACGCCCGGGCGCAGATACCCGTACAGCTCCTCGTACGCCGCGTCGACCATCGCGCAGGCCTGGGCGAGCAGGGAGATCTCGTCGCGGGTCTTGGTGCGGCGGGCGTCGAGGAAGACCTGCTGGCCGTCGACGACGTCCACGCCCTGGGCGCGCAGTGCGGCCAGGACCGGCATCTCCACGAGGTCCACGCCCAACGGCTCGTTGATCAGTCCGTGTTCGCGCAGTTCCTCGGCGACCTTGACGGCGACGTCGCCGGCGATCCCGGCGTCCGGGTGGAAGGCCCCGCGCAGGGTGGAGATACCGGCGCGGGCGCCGGCGGGGGCGCCGTCCTTGGTGTCGTGGTCGAGCCAGGGGTTGTAGAGCTGGTGGTGGCGGGCGGCGGAGCCGAAGTCCCAGATGACGGGTTCGCCGCCGCGGACCAGCAGGGCGAAGCGGATCAGCTTGTCCATCGCCCAGGTGCCGATGTGGGTCGACGTCATGTAGCGGATGTTGGCGAAGTCGAAGCTGAGGACGGCGCCGAGGTCGGAGCGGTCGAGTGCGGTCCGCAGGCGGTCGAGTCGCTCACCGCGCAACCGGTCGAGATCGACGCGCTCTTCCCAGTCGACGGCGTTGGGTCCGAACGTGCGGATCGCCATGGCGACCCTCCCCTCCATCGCGGAGTTCGCTCAGGGGAAGTGAACGACCGCCGTCCGGGGGTGTCAAGGGATACTGAACACGAACCAGACACCGACGGCGGGTTCGGGACCGTCGTTGCGGTAGCGGTGCGGGGTGCTCGATTCGAAGCAGACGGCGTCGCCGGGACGCAGGACGTGCTCCTCGAAGCCGAGTGTCAGTACCAGTTCGCCGGAGGTGAGGTAGCCGTACTCGGTTCCGGGATGGCGCATCAGACCACCGGAACTGGAGGAGGACCCTCCGGGGCGGTAGGTCACGCGCAGGAAGTCCACCTCGGTGCCCGGCACGTGCCCGAGCCGCTCCCACACCACGCCCGAATCGAGCTCCAGGACTTCGCGCTGGTCCGGCGCGGTCAACGGGCCGATGCGGCGGGCGGATTGGGCGGCGAGGCCGGCGAGGGCGTGCGGTACGGTGCCGGGCACGAGGTCGGCCGCGGCGGACGCGGCGGCCGGTGCGCGGTGCGGCTCGAAGAGTTCCTCGACCGGGAGCGCGAGCGCGGTCGTGATCGCGTACAGGGTGCTCACCGAGGGCTGGCTCTTGCCGGTCTCTATCTGCGAGATGAGACTCGCGGACACACCGATCTCGCGGGCCAGGCCGCGCAGGCTCATTCCCCGCGCCAGGCGCGCCTGCCGGATGCGGTCGCCGACGGGAGGTACGGCTGCGGGCCTCACGGCGGCTCCTCTCCCGAACGGGTTGCGTGCAGTGTCATTGAACAGCACGGTCGCACGTCCCGTACAGAACTCCATGAGGTGCCGACATGGCCCGAATATCCCCTCAGCCGAGAGCGATATTCCGACAGTTCACGGTTCACCATCCGCAATTCACCTATAGAGTCGACCGTATGAGCAAGAGCGACCCCATAACCCGCGTAGTTCTGAAGAAGATTACTCCCGAGGCATCCGCCGCGATGGGCGCGCTGCACGGCGCGGCCGTTTCCGCGGCGCAGGACGCCAAGGTGGAGTCGGAACTCCTGGAACTGATCAGGATTCGCGCCTCGCAGATCAACGGATGCGCGTTCTGCCTCGACATGCACACCAAGGACGCGCGCGCCGCGGGCGAGACCGAGCAGCGGATCTACGCGCTGAACGCCTGGCGGGAGACGCCGTTCTTCAACGAACGGGAGCGCGCCGCACTGGCGTTGACCGAGGCCGTGACGCTGGTCCACGACGGGCACGTGCCGGAGGAGGTGTACGCGCAGGCCGCGGAGGTCTTCGACGAGGCGCAGGTCGCGGCCCTGATCTGGGCGGCCACGGTCATCAACGCCTACAACCGCATCGCTATTGCGCAGCGCATGGTGCCGGGCGGTTATCAGCCGGCCAAGAAGAGCTGAAGCAGAAACGAAGAGCTGCAGCAAGAGAGCTGAAGCAAGAACCAAGAGCACTCGAAAGAAACGAACACGCAATTCCGCGCCGGGTCGAATTCCTTCGGCCCGGCGCTTCCGCTTCACCAGGTTAAATGCCGACGGTCAGTCGGGCAGCGGCTCCATGACGGAGTCCAGCCATTTCCGCCATTCCGGGGCCTGCAGCGCGGGCCCCGCCTGAAGCGGTCGTCCCGTCCATTCCGAGACGGGCCGGATGCCGTGCAGCGCGTTCACCAACCACACTTCACGGCCCTCCAGTTCCTGCAGGGTGCGCTCGCGGTGGGCGACCCGGACGCCGATGCGCCGGGCCTGTTCCTGGATGAGCGCGCTGGTGACACCGGGCAGCAGGGGCAGTCGTGGCGAGGGCATGCACAGGGTGTCGTCCTCCCACCACAGCACGCTGGAGCCGGCCCCCTCCAGCACGATGCCGGAGGGCGCGATCAGCACCGCCTCGTCGGCCCCCTGTCCGGCGGCCCTCTGCCGTACCCGGCCGAGGGCGTCCAGGTCGGGGCCCTTGCGGCGGGGCACGGTCCGTGGGTCGGGCTGGCCCGCCGCCCACACCCGCACCGCAGGGGCGAGTTCCGGGGCGTGCCGCAGCAGTAGCCGCAGCTGCAGGGAACCGCGGGCCAGTTCGACGCGTGGGAACCACGTTCCGGTGCGCGGCAGTGCCATCGTCATGTCCCGCCAGAACTCGGTGAGCCGGTCGAACGGCGGGGCACCGCAGTCGGCGCAGGCACGGAAGAAACGCTCCCGGTGGCGGTCGAACCCGCGCACCAGTCCGTCGCGCAGCAGCCACGAGTCCGCGGCGAGCAGTCGGGTGTCGGCCGCCAGGCCCCGGGTCAGCCCGCTGCCCGGGTTCCAGGCCAACAGGCCCTCTGCGATCGCGGGTGATGTCACCTAGGCTCCTCTCGGTCCGGTTCGCAAAGCTCTCGGCACAGTCGTCTCTCGGGTGGTTCAGTACTTTCGTCCGGCGCTCGCCGGTGAGCCGTTGCGCGGCCCGTACGGGGCGTGTTCCAGCCAGGCCCCGCAGCGCGGCAGGACGGGGGCGAGGGCCGCCGCCGCGCGCTGTTTGGCCCGTACGATCCGGCGCCGGGGCCGCAGATGGGCCAGGGCGGTGCCCGCGGCGTCACTGTTGAACAGCCCGGCGGCCCGCCGTTTGGCGTCGAAGTCGGCGACCGCCTCCCGCGTGCCCGCGGCGACGGCGTCGGCCGCTGCCGCGGCGTCCGCGATGCCGCTGTTCATGCCCCGGGCGCCGAACGGCGGGAAGAGGTGGGCCGCCTCGCCGACGAGCAGCACCCGGTGCAATGGATCGGTGTAGCTGGCAGCCACCTTGCGCAGGAAGCGGTAGGTCGACACCCACAGGATGCGCTCGGCGTATCCGTCGCCGGCCACGGCCGGCAGCCACCGCCGTACCGACTCCTCGGTGCCGAAGTCCTCCTGCCGGTCGTCGTCGCGGCACTGGAGATCGACCTGGAAGCCACCGGTGAACGGCACCCGCATCACACTGCGTCCGCCGACGCCGGGGTGTTCGTAGTGGAACACCCGCTCCAGCGGTAGTTCCTCGCCCGGGATGTCGGCGACGTCGACCACGACGTGGAAGCCGCTGGAGTGGTTGCCCTCCAGCGGGACGCCGATCTCGCGCCGTACCGCGGAGCGGGCCCCGTCGGCGGCGACGACGTACGGGGCCCGCCAGATGCGGCCGTCCCCGCCGGTCAGCACCACCTGTTCGTCGGTGACCCGCACGCCCTCGACCTTGGCTCCCCACACGAACTCCACCCCGGCGTCCTTGCAGGCGGCGAGCAGGAAGCGTTCGGTGTCGACCTGGCGCAGGCTGGTGAAGGGCGGTGTTCCGGAGGGCGGCGGGAAGGTACGGGAGTACACCTCGCGGCCCCGGTACAGGGTGCGCTTGGTGTGCCAGGTCTGCCCGTACCCGGTGATCTCGGCGGCGAGGCCGGGGCGCATTCCCTCCAGGAGGTGCAGGGTCTCGCGGTGCACGAACAGGGCCCGGCTGCCGGGGCGCTTGCGGCCCTCGGGGTCGGCTTCCAGCAGGACGACGTCCAGGCCGTGGGCCCGGAGCCCGAGGGCGGCCGACAGGCCCACGGGTCCCGCGCCCACCACGACGACCGCACTCATGCGGCGGTGCTCCCGGCCGGTGTGGCCTCGCTGATCATGCGGGTGATCTCCACCCGCTTGACCTTCCAGGTGGAGGTCATGGGCAGCTCCTCGAACCGCCACTGCCGCGGTTCGGCCATCTTGGGCAGGTCGGCGGTGGCGTCCCGCCAGCGGCCCAGGTCCAGGGGCGCCTCGCCGCGGACGCAGACCACCGGGACCGGTTCACGGTCGACGCCGGGCACGATGACCACCTCGCGCAGCTCCTCCAGCCGGGACATCAGTGTGTCCTCGACCTCCAGGTTGCTGTGCACCGAGTCGATCTGGTCTATCTCACGGTCCATCAGGTAGAGGGCACCCCATCGGCTTTGGTGCCCCATGTCGCCCATCTCCCACCAGCCGTCGTTGAGTTGGCGGTCGTAGCGGTCCTGCATGCCGAGGTAGGTGAGGATACGGCCGCGGGTGCGGGCCTCGATCCGGCCCGCGGTGCCGGGTGCCACGCGCCTGCCTTGCTCGTCGGCGATGCGGACCCGGGTGAAGCCGGGGATGCCGATGCCGACCCGGCGGCCGTCCGCGCGGGCGGCACTGCGCCGGGTGAACCACTGGAAGGCGACCGGACCGGTCTCGCTCTGCCCGTAGAGCTGGATGAGCCAGGGCGAGCGGCGCTTGGAGGCGTCGAGCAGCCTCTGTACGGTGCGCGGGTGGATGGCGTCGAAGGTGGAGCCGTAGGAGCGGACACGGGACAGCGGCGCGCCGGGGGCGTCCGCCAACTCCTCCCACAGGACGAAGGTGTTGGGGTGGGTCTCCACGATGCCGGGCCGGTGGCGGGCCAGCAGCGGACCGACCGAGGCGGGCTCCGGGTCCGTGATCAGCAGCAGCGGGCTGCCGTAGTGCAGCAGCACGCCGAGCAGGTGGTAGAAGCGCGAGTGCACGAACGACATGTGCAGCGCGGCACTCTCCCCGCGGGTGGGCCAGCCCATGGCCTTCTGCGGTACGAGCCGGTTCCACATGGTGCCCGCGCAGTGCACCGCGAGCTTGGGCACACCGGTGGTGCCGGAGCTGTGGGTGATCAGCGAGGGTTCGCGCGGGTGGAGCCGTACCGCGGCGTGGGGCGCGGCTCCGGCGTACTTCTCCAGCGGGACCGCCCCGGGCGCGTCGTCCACCGACAGGGTCTGCCGTACCAGGTCGGAGACCGGGACCTCCCGCAGTGTTCCCTCCAGCTTGGCTCGGTCGGTGATGAGCCAGGGCTTGTGCAGCCGCTCGAGGAGCTGACCGGCGACCGGGCCCGCGAGACCTGGGGAGAGCAGCGCGGGAACGGCACCGATCCGGGAGACGGCGCAGGTCAGCAGGACGATGTCGACGTTGTCCGTCTTGTGGATGGCGACCTGTTCGGAGGGCCGGACACCGGCCTCCCAGAGCCGGCTGGAGAGCTCCTCGACCAAGGTGGCCAGCACGGTGTAGCTGAGGTCGACGCCGAGGTCGGGGGCGACGTCCAGGGGCCGGTCCAGGGTGACGAAGACGGCGCCGTGGCGGTCCGCGGCCTGCCGGAACATCGGCCCCAGGTAGAACCCGCGGTCGGCAAGCAGAGGCTGTGGCTGTGACATGGGGCCGTTCCTTTCTGACGTGGATGAGGGTGCGGGTGCGGGTGCTGCCACGGTCACCACGCGCCCTGGCGGACGAGGTGGCGGCGGAGCTTGCCGGTGGACGTGCGGGGCAGTGTGGGCACGAAGCTGACGCTGCGCGGGACCTTGAAGGCCGCGAGGGTGTCGCGGGCGAGGCAGATGAGTTCGGCCTCGAGGCCGGCCCCGATCGGCGGGGTGGTGACGACGAAGGCGCGCAGCTTGCTGGCGCCGCGTTCGTCGGTGACGGCGGCGACCGCGACCTCCTTGACCGCGGGGTGGGTGCGCAGCACGGCCTCCACCTCCAGCGGGGAGACGGTGATACCGCCGACCATCTCCATGTCGTCGGCACGGCCGAGGTGCCGGAAGGTGCCGTCGGGTTCACGGCGGGCCCGGTCGCGGGTGTTCAGCCAGCCGCCGACGAGCGTGCGGGCAGTCTCTTCGGGCAGGTTGAGGTAGCCGGGCGTCAACGACGGCCCGCGCACCCACAGTTCGCCTTCTTCGCCGTCCTGGACGGGGCGTCCGGCACGGTCCCGCAGTTCCACCTCGAAACCGGGCACGGGACGGCCGACGGTGCCCGGGTGGTTGTGGTCGTAGCTGTTGGCGCAGAACGCGTGCCCGGCCTCGGTGGAGCCGATCTGCTCCAGTACGGGGGCGCCGAGCAGTTCGGTGACCTGCTCGCCCAGCCCCGCGGGCATGCCCTCGCCGGCCGAGACGGCGGCGCGGACGGAGGCGAAGCATGCCTCGTGGCCATGGCCCCGGTCCGTGACCAGCGCCGCGTACTGCGACGGCACGGAGTACAACAGGGTCACCCGGTGCCGGGCGACGAGTTCGTCGACGGCGGCGGGGCTCGGCCGGCGGTCCACGAGGACGGCCGAGGAGCCGGAGAAGAGCGGAAAGACGAAAGCGTTGCCGAAGCCGTAGGCGAAGAACAGCTTGGACACCGAGAGGGTGACGTCGTTCTCGGTGATCTTCAGCAGTCGCTTGCCGATGAGCTCGTGGTACGTCTCCAGGTCACCGTGGCAGTGCACGACGCCCTTGGGGTTGCCGGTGGTCCCCGAGGTGTACTGGATGTACAGGGGGGTGCGCGCCCCGGCGTCGTGAACGTGCGTCGCGGGCGCGCTGGTTGCGGTGAGGGCCACCAACTGATCGGCGCCCAGCCGCCGGTGTCCCTCGAAGCGGTCCTCGAGCCCGGGCCCGGTCAGGCAGAGCACGGCCTCGGTGTCCTCCGCCATGAACTGGTGCTCGCCCGCGGTGAGTTCGGGATTGACGAGGACGGCGACCGCGCCGAGCCGGGCGACACCGAGGAACGCGGTGACCCAGGCGAGGGAGTCGGGAAGCGCCAGCACCACCCGGTCTCCGGGACCCACCCCGTGGTCGGCGAGCACGGTGGCGGCACGGGCCGCGAGGTCGTGCACCTCACCATGGGTCCAGACCTGGTGGCCCTGATGGAAGGCGGGCCGGCCGTTCCAGCCTCGGTGCTCGGCGCGGGTGGCGAGCACGGCCGCGACATTGCCGGGGCCCGCCGCTTCGGCGGGAGTCAGGGTGAGCATGGGCATGGTCATCGGGCCGGCTCCTCCACGGGGACCGAAAGGGTGGCGGGTTCACGGCGGGCGCCGCGGCCGGTGTGCTCCTGGTACGCGCTCATCGGCGCGGCCGCCTTCAGCAGGATCTCGGCGTACTCGGCCTCCGGATCGGAATCGAGGACGATCGCACCGCCCGTACCGAGCTGCATCTCTCCGCCGGCGAACACGGCGGTGCGGATGACGATGTTGAGGTCTGCTCCGCCGCTGCAACCGAGGTAGCCGATGGCGCCGGAGTACACCCCGCGGGCCTCGGTCTCCAGGTTGTCGATGATCTCCAGCGTGCGCAGCTTGGGCGCGCCGGTCATCGAG
Organism: Streptomyces cavernae; assembly: GCF_004023625.1. Classification (GTDB taxonomy): domain Bacteria; phylum Actinomycetota; class Actinomycetes; order Streptomycetales; family Streptomycetaceae; genus Streptomyces; species Streptomyces cavernae. The sequence continues at coordinate 129,723 of NZ_RPDJ01000017.1, forward strand.
CCGCCGGGGAAGCAGGCGCGTACGCAGTCCACGGCGCCGGTGCCCTCGCGCAGCCGGCCCTCGACGGTGGAGACCAGTTGGTGGACGGTGGCGTACGTCTCGGTGGCCATCAGCTTCGGTACCCGTACGGTGCCGGTCGCGCAGACCCGGCCCAGGTCGTTGCGGAGCAGATCGACGATCATCAGGTTCTCGGCGCGGGTCTTGGCGTCCGCGGCGAGTTCGTCGCGCAGCCCGGCGTCCTCCTCCGGGCTGCCGCCGCGGGGCGCGGTGCCCTTGATCGGTTTGGCCTCGGCGACGCCGTCGCGGGTGATCCGCAGGAACCGCTCGGGGGAGGAACTCGCCACGTCGAGCTCGCCGAACTTCAGGAACGCCGCGTACGGGGCCGGGTTGAGGCGGCGCAGCACCCGGTAGTACTCGTAGGGGTCGTGCGGGGCGGGTAACCGCGCGGCGTTGGTGAGGCAGACCTCGTAGGTGGTGCCGGACCTGAGTTCGCGCTTGCAGGCCTCGATGTCGGCGAGGTAGGTCGCGCGGTCCCGGACCAGCCATGGTTCGGCGGCGGCGAGGTCGGGGGCCGCGGGCGTCGCCGGGTCGGTGGGCCCGTCCGAGACGAAGCTGAGCTGGGCCACGGCCGCATCGAGCCAGTCGGCGGCCTCGCGGGCACCCTGCGAGGTGTTCTCGGCCAGGCACAGGGCGTAGGTGTGGCCCTCCTGGTGGTCCACCGCGATCAGCCGGTCGGCGAACAGCCAGCAGGCGTCCGGGGTTTCGGCCGTGTGACGGTTGGTGGAGCCGCAGTCGGACTTCAACTCGTAGCCGAAGTAACCGACGTAGCCGGTGGTGAAATCGAAGGGCAGCCCGGCGGCGTCCACCTGACGAGTAGCCAGTTGCCGCTTGAGGTAGTCGAAGACACTCGCACGGACCTTGCGCACGGGACGCCCCGCGCGCTCGATCTCGCAGAGGCCGTTCACCACGTCGTAGCGGACGAACTCGGCGAGCGGGCCGCGGCCGTCCCCGAAGAACGAGAAGCGTGACTGGCCTTCCTCGACCCGTGAGCTGTCCAGCCAGAACGCGCGGGGCGCGTCGGCGCACATCCGGCCGAAGGCCCGCTCGGCGTCGACGGCGCCGGTGATGCGGCGGGTGTGGAGCCGGAAGACCGGGGCGGCGCGGCGGGGACGGGGGATGGCGGCGGGGGGCGCGCCGGCCGCGGCGTCGTCCGTGCGGGCGTCCGCTGCCGGGGAGTCGGCCGCGGGGGTCGTCGGCACGGGGGCCGCGGGGAAGGTCGCCGCGCCGGATGCGGCCGCACCGCTCCGGCCGGCCGACGCCCTCGTCATCTCACGGAAGTTGACGAACATGCGGTGGCCGTACTCGGTGAGTATGGACTCCGGGTGGAACTGCACGCCCCACAGCGGCCTGCTGCGGTGGCGCAGCCCCATGAGCACACCGTCCTCGGCCCAGGCGGTGGGCTCAAGGCTCAGGGGCAGCGGCTCGCGGACGGAGAGGGAGTGGTAGCGGACCGCGGTGAAGTTCTGCGGCAGCCCCTCGAACAGGTCCTGACCGTTGTGCCGGATGGTCGAGAGATGACCGTGCCGGGGCTCCGGCGCGGCGGCCACCCAGGCGTGCTCGCTCGCGGCGATGCCCTGGTGGCCGAGGCAGACGCCCAGCACCGGGACGGTGGCCGCGGCGAGCACGTTCGCGCCGATGCCGAAGTCACGCGGCTTCGCCGGGTGGCCGGGCCCCGGCGACACCACGACGTTGTCGAACGTCCGGAGATCGGGAATCTCGTCGGGCGGAGCGTCATTGAGTACGACCAGCGGCTCCTCGCCGTTCACCTCGGCAATCAGCTGGAACAGGTTGTACGTGTAAGAGTCGTAATTGTCGATGAGCAGGGTCTTCACCCGCCCACCTCCCTCTGGTCGTTCTCAGTCTTACGCGGGCCGCCGCTTGTGCCGTCCACGCAATGCCTGCAGCGGTGGGTACAGCCATTTCTTGAAGAATTGCTGCAGCCGGGGCATGAGGAACCACGTGACAATGGCCGTCACAGCCAGGCACAGCAGCAGGGTACGAAAGAAAGCATTGAGACTACTGAGATAAGGAAGTATGAGGAGATTGAATAAGAGTACCGGCGGGAAAACCGCGCTCATATTGACGAACCAAAGTTTCCATTTTGGTGGCGGACGGGGTGCGGCGGGCGCCGCGGGACGTGTGGACTGCGCCTCGAACCAGGCTTTCGAGCCGTGCACGACCTGCCGTCCGGTCTCCATGGCGAGCCCTTCCGCCCGGGTCGCCCACTGGACGGCGGTGACCGAGTTGTCCCACGTCCGGTACGAACCATCGCTGTCGAACCGGTAGACCACGTGCCACTCGGCCTCGCCGTCGACCAGCACGCCACCACCCAGAAAACCCGGTGCCTGCGCGCACGCACGCAGACCGGCCCACCCCCAGGAGTGGAAGTCGGCCTCGCGGCCCGGCACCACCTGGTACGCGACGGTGACGGTAACGGGACTCCTGCTCACGACGCTGAATACGGAGTCGGGACACAGCATGTTCAAAACGCAACAGGAATTTTTCGGGTGTCCGTAAAGTTAGTCTTTGCCGGATTTTCACTGGTCTTCACATCTTTTGTCGCGGGATACGCGGGGTAACTTTTCCCGAATTTGGGAAACCGCTTGCCGACCACTCCCCCAAAGTTGCAACATCCCCCACAGCGGTCCCATGAATTTCCCTGCCGTTTGGAGCACCGACGGTATCGGGAACAGCAAGAAGGAGATGCATGTCCAGGTACGACTGGAGTGTGACCCACGAGGGAATCGAGCGGATGCGTGCCGCACTCGAACCGGCCCGCAAGGAAGTCACCGCCCATCCGATTTACCAGCGGATCAACGACCGGGCCGATATGGCGACGTTCATGGAACACCATGTCTTCGCGGTCTGGGACTTCATGTCCCTGCTCAAGTCCCTGCAACGGCAGCTGACTTGCGTGGACGTTCCCTGGGTGCCCCACGGGTCTCAGGTGAGCCGCCGGCTGATCAACGACATCGTGCTGGTCGAGGAGAGCGACGAGCTGAACGGCGGATTCACCAGCCACTTCGAGCTCTACCGCAACGGCATGGCCGAGGCGGACGCGGACACCAGCCGGATCGACACGTTCATCGATCTGCTGCGCGAGGGGCACGACGTGCCCTCGGCACTGCGCGGTGCCCAAGTTCCGGCTCCCGCCGCCGAGTTCGTCTACACGACGTTCGGCATCATCGCCGACCGGCCATTGCACTGCCAGGCCGCGGCATTCGCCTTCTCCCGGGAGGACCTCATCCCGGAGATGTTCGACCAGGTCATCAAGAAGGAGGGCACCGAGAGGTTCCCGGTCTTCTGCGACTACCTGGCCCGCCACATCGAGGTGGACGGCGAGGAACACACCCCGATGGCCATGCAGATGGTCGCGGACCTCTGCACGGACAACGCGCACTGGGAGCAGGCGGTCGAGACGACGAAGCTCGCCCTGGAGGCCAGGGTCCGGCTGTGGGACGGCATCATGGAGGCGATGAACTGATCCGGGCGGGGTTCGGGTCACGGCTTGGCCGGGCTCGGGCAACGAACGGGCGACCTGCCGGGCAGGACCTGGGCCGGGCTCGGGTAAGAGCTTGGGCCGGGCTCGGGCAGAGCTGATCCAAATGTGGACGACCGGTAGACTGGGGGATCATGGCCGACTCCCCCACCCCCGCCGACCTGCCCGTACCCGAGCGGACGGGCGAGGCCGGGCTGCTGCCCCCCGAGCTGCGGGCCTGGATGCAACTGCTGGCCGCCGCCGGTTCGATCGAGCAGCAGTTGCGGGCCGTCGTCAAACAGAACATGGGGGTCTCGCACGACGAGTTCCTGGTGCTGTGCCTGCTCGCCGACCAGCCCGGCGCCGCACTGCGCATGACACAGATCGCCGAGTTGCTGGGTCGCCCCAAGACCCGCCTCACCTACCAGGTCGCCTGTCTGCAGCACGCCGACCTGGTCAGCCGCCGCTCGGTGTGCGGCGACAAGCGCGGAGTCGAGGTCTCGCTCACCGACAAGGCCCGCCGGCTCCTGCGCGACGTCTCCCCCGCCCTGACGGCCGCCATGACCCAGGCGGTCAGGAACACGATGGACCACCGCCAGTGCGAGGCCCTGCGGGGACTGCTGCCGCAGACGACGGAGAACGAACCGACCTGACCGCGAATCCTCAATCCTTCGATGGCCAGGCCAGAGTGTTCCAGTAGGCGGGAACATTCCGACCTGGCCGGGAGGCGGGCCGCGGACAGACAGGCGGTGCGGGGGCCGGAAGCCGGAAGCCGCCGTCGCGCCGCGAAAAGCTCAGCCCGCCGCGCGTACGAAGCGAAGGGCAGCGGTGACCGTGGTCAGCCCGCGCATCATGCCCATCTGGTTCCAGGCGATACCGAACTCGCTTCGGTCCACGGTGAACTCCGCTTCCAGCGTCACTCCGTCGGCGCTCGCCCCGACAGCACGCGCTGTGAACGACAAGGGACGGCTGCTGCCACGGACGGTGAGCCGGCCTACGACCTGAACGGTGTCGTCGGGGCCGGCCTCGGCGCCTTCCACGACGAAGGTGATCTCGGGGTGGTTGTCGACGTCGAAGAAGTCGGCGGAACGCAGATGCTTGTCACGCTTGGCGTTCTTGGTGTCCAGGGAAGCGGCGTCCAGGGTGATGGAGCCGAGGGCGGTGCCGTCGGACCGGACCTCACCCTCACCACTGACAGAAGCGAAGGAACCCTTCACAGTGACCATGCCCCACATGGTCTTCTGGCTGACGGAGACGGTGGAGGCGGTCCGGTCGAGCTGCCACAGGCCAGTTTCGACGGCGACGGTCATGGGTGCTCCAAACAAAGGGAGGGGCTACAGGCGGACGAGGAGGACGAAGACATGGAGGCCGATTGCCGGGGAGAAACACATCGTCCAAAATTGGATGAGGCCACGCTAACCCATGCTCCAATTTTGAACAACGAGCTTATGCAAAATCGGACTACAACACGGGCGGCCGGCCCACTCCCCAGTGGCGCGGGTCACGTGTGACATGCGACGGCGGGCGCGAAACGGCAAGGGTTGAAAGTACGATCAACCAATGTCTGACTTGACCGAAACCACGCCAGGCTGGCTGTCTCCGGACGAACTCGAGATGGCGCGCGCCCGCATGCCGATCCTGTACGTCGAGGCCGTACCCGTACGGGTCGACGACAGCGGCGAAGTCACCAGCATCGGACTGCTGCTGCGCATCGGGCCCGACGGGACGGTCAGCCGCACCCTCGTCTCCGGCCGGGTGCTGCACCACGAACGGGTCCGGGACGCCCTGTTGCGCCACCTGGAGAAGGACCTCGGCCCGGTCGCCCTGCCCCGCGTCCCGGCCTCACTCCAGCCCTTCACCGTCGCCGAGTACTTCCCGACCCAGGGCATCACGCCTTACCACGACTCCCGCCAGCACGCGGTCTCACTCGCCTACATCGTCCCGGTGACCGGCGACTGCCGCCCCCGCCAGGACGCCCTGGACCTGGTCTGGTTCAGCCCTCAGGAGGCGTCCTCACCCCTGGTCCAGAACGAGATGCCAGGCGGCCACGGCACCCTCCTCAAGCAGGCTCTGGCCCATGTGGGCTGTTTGTCCTGACTGGACGACACCAACAGCCCGAGACGTCGGCTCGCGGCTCCTTGCCTAGGCGGTGCGCCGGGAGCCCGCGAACTCGTTTCGCCACCCCGCTGGGAGGACGGCGCTCAGGAGACCTGCCACGTCGCGGACCGGACCGGCGGTTCGCTCCTTGCGTCGTGCTGCGAGACGAACCAGTCGATGGTGTGTTGCAATCCCTCCTCCAAGGGCACTTGCGGCTGCCAGCCGAGCACGTCACGCGCACGGGTGATGACAGGGCGTCGACGACCCGGATCGTCGACCGGCCGCTCGACGAAGCTCAGCTCGCTGTCCGAGGCGGTGATAAGCAGCACTAGTTCCGCAAGGTCCCGGACCGTCCGCTCCTGAGGATTTCCGAGATTGAACGGGCCCGGCTCAGTCGAGTCGATCATGGCGGCCAGACCGCGGACCAAGTCGTCGACGTAGCAGAAACTCCTTGTCTGGCTGCCGTCCCCGAAGATGGTCAGCGCTTCCCCCCTGAGGGCCTGACTGATGAAGCTGGAGACGACCCGACCGTCATCCGCCCGCATGCGAGGGCCGTACGTGTTGAAGATGCGGACGATCCCCACATCGGCCCCCTCGCTGCGGCAGTAGGCCATAGAGATGGCCTCGGCGAAGCGCTTGGCCTCGTCGTAGGCACTGCGGGGTCCGATGGGATTGACGTGTCCCCAGTAGCCCTCATGCTGAGGGTGCACTGTGGGATCGCCGTATACCTCGCTGGTGGACGCCAGGACGAAGCGTGCCCCATGGCTCACCGCCAGCCGCAGCATGTTCTCCGTTCCCCGGCTGCCCACAGCGAGTGTCTCCAGCGGATGACGGTCGTAATCGATGGGCGAAGCAGGACTCGCGAGATGCACGACGGCGTCGGGTTTTCCGGAAACCTTGAACGCCTCTGTGACATCGCACGGTAGACAGCGGAATCCGGGCACAGACATGAGATGGGCGATGTTGACCGATCTACCCGAGGAGAAATTGTCCAGGCAGCAGACGCTGTCACCTCTGCGGAGCAGGACTTCGCACAGGTGTGACCCCAGGAAGCCGCTTCCGCCGGACATCACGACATGCATGGGTCACTCCTTCCGGTCAGCCGAGCCCCGGACAGCCCGGCGCCCGCAGGGTCCATCCCGTGGCATGCCAGATCTTGGGGTCCAAGAGTCCAAGGGTCTCCAGGTGCGATGGCAGGCCGTCCACAGCTGCCCCGACGCGCCTGAGGTCCGCGGCGCCCGAGCACGAGCGCTCGGGAGTTCCGACGGGGTCGAGAGGTGGGCCGCAGAACGACGCCGCCTTGGCCGACGAAGTGGGGAGGCGCAGCTCGCCGCTCGCCGCTCGCCGCTCGCGCGGCCGCGTACAGGAATCCGTGGGTGAGCGGAGCGATCCGCCGGTTTCCGCTGTCCTCCGGTGGCAGTACAGGCGGGTGAGTCGAAGCGGCGCAGGCACGGCCAGCCGAAGTGGCCGTTCCTGCCGAGCTTTGTCGGCAGACTCACGGGGCTCCCTTCCGCGCGGCGGCCGCTGCCGGGCCGGAAGCGAGGGTGAGGTCGGTAGGTGACGCGACAGACGGCGCAGCTGCCCGGCCGTCGATCTCCGAGAACAGACGCAGGTAGGCCGCAACCGTTTCATCCCAAGAGCGGACGTCCTGGTGATGCCTGCCGGCCAGCCCCGGCAGCCTGCGCAGGGCGTCTGTCAGCGCCGCGACGTCTCCCGGCGGCAACAGCAGCGCGCCGGTGTAGCCCGTCGCGGCCTCCACCAGCCCGCCCACGGCGGGCACCGCTACGGGCAGCCCATGGCTCATCGCAATGTGCAGCGGGCCTGAGGAGGAGCATCGACGGTACGGGAGAACGAGGGCGTCGGCTGCCGCGAAATAGGCGGCAACCTCGCTGTCCGTGACGTATCGGTCGACGAATGTGATCCGGTCCCGGTATCGGGAGGCGGCCACCGCTTCGGCGGGCAGGGCGTAGCCCTCCCATGGTTCCCCGACGATGGTGAGCCGGTAACCCTCAATCTCCTCTGGGCTCAGCGCGTCGAAAGCCCGAACGAGATCTTCCACCCCCTTGTAGGGGCGCAGCACTCCGAAGTACAGCAGGTTGCACACCCCCGGTGAGGCTGCGATGGGCCCGGAAGACGCCTGCGAAGTTTGCTGCAGATGGTCGTAAGGGCCGTGCGGGACCTTCACCAGGGGACGGCCGCCGATCGGGTACGCATTGCGCAACCGGTCCGCGTCGTACTGCGAATGGACCACGAACCCGGAGGCCCGGGACAACAGGAGCCCCATGAACCGGCGCACGTAGACTCGAGCGAACCGCAGGCGTGCCTCACCCGGGTCGAGCACCTCGTGGAACTCCACAATGACCCGCGCCCCCAACCGCCGCGCGATCAGTGCGAGCAGCACGTAGGAGTGCAGCACCGTCCCGGTCCACCACTGCAGGACCACGAAGCGCGGTCTCTGCCTACGCAGGAAGCGGGCGGCCCGCAGCATGCTGGGAAGCCAGTACCAGTCCACGCCATCGAACACGGGCACGTCCGGTCGGTACCTCACGCGCGTGACCGGCTTGCCGACCCGCCGCCGCCCCGGATACAGCCGAGTGGGCAGCAGTTGCCGCATCAGAACAGCGGATGTACGCAGGCCCGGAGAGCCGGCGAGGGCATCCGCGAGCCGGTTGGTGTATTGCGTCAGCCCGCTGGCGAATCGGGCGCCAGCGCCGACGACGGTCACGTTGGCCATCGCCATCACCTATCTGTACATTTACAGCGTATACATACAGATTAGGTACGATTTGCCCCAGGTCAAGTGGAGTACTCGCAGGCGAAAGGAACGGCCCCCGGCCGGGAATCGGCCACCACTCGTTGCAGGCTGCCGCCAGATGCCGCCCCCACGCACGACCCCGATACTGGAGGAAGCTCTTTTCGGGCGAACGCAGAGCGCCCCGGTCGGACCGTCGCCCAGCATTACTGCGCAGCAAAGGTGTTCGTCTGACGCCCGGACTGACACCGGATGGAGCGGGCAATCATGGGGAGCGTATTTCGGAACGAACAAGTCGACCGCGTCCGTCGCCTGGCTGGAGCCCTGGTCACCGACCCGCTGGAGGGAGTGCGTCTCGTCCCTGAGGGGATCGCCAGCTACTTCGAGCACCCGGTCGAATACGACGTCGACAGCGCCTGGGAACCCAGACTGCATCAGTGGCTCGGCGCGCCCTGGCCCTGCCCTGAGCGCGACCGCAGCCGGGAGCTATGGGAGACCGTGATCGCGGAACTCGAGGAACGCGGACTCGCGTTCGGGCGCCACACATACGGTCAGTACAGTGACGCCGACGCTGCTCTGGCACGAGCCGTGTGGTGCACGGTGCTCCACCTCCGTCCGGCCGTTGTGGTCGAGACGGGCGTCGCGCGCGGTGTCACCAGCCGTTTTGTACTGGAGGCGCTGACACGCAACGGCGAGGGACACCTCTGGAGCGTGGACCTTCCGCATCCCTTTGAGCGTGCCCTCAGAAACCAGACAGGGGTCGCGGTACCCGAGACCCACCGGTCGAGATGGTCGTACATCGAGGGATCCAGTAGACGGCGCCTGCCCAGACTGCTGCGCCAACTCGACCAGGTGGACGTCTTCGTGCACGACAGCCTGCACACCGCCAGGAACACGCGGTTCGAAATGGAACGCATCGGACGAGTGCTGGGCCCCCGCGGCGTGATGCTCGTCGACGACATCAGCACCCATCAGGGCTTCGCCGACTGGACGCGGAAGACCCCCCGAGCCCGCACGTTGATCTGCCCGACCGACGACGGCGAAGGTCTGTTCGGGATCGCCTGCAAGAACCCGTCATGACGGAAAGCCATCGAGACGCGACAGGAAGCGGCCCGGAGGACGGGTCGGTCAGTGACCGAAGCGGCCTCGCGCGAGAGACACCAGACGGCGCGTCACGAGTCCCGTGAACCGGATTCCCTCGATCACGGCCGGCAGCGGATCGTCCCGGCAGAGCCAGGCCCGTTCCGTGGCTCGTTCGTACAGCAGACCGGGCGGCAGCCGACGCTCCGTGCGCAGCCACGCCACCACCGACGGAAAGTCCAGCTGACCGGCCGCAAAGACCCGCCCCTCGGCCTGAGGGCCAACCGGTACCTCACGGCCGGTCAGGTCCAGATGCATCGCGCGCACGACGTCGACGCCGTGGACCGTCTCGAAGAGACGGAATTGGGCTCCCGTCCGTGGGTTGAAGTCCACCAGCTTGTACAGCCCGTCCCGGCGGTCGTAACGCCAGTCGAGGTCCGCCACTCCGCTGTAGCCGGTTCGGCGGCACAGTCGCTCGGCCAGCCGTGCCAGTTCCGGGTTGCGCAGCGCCACGGCCCGGGCGGTCATCCCTGCGTACGGTGGCCAGGAGCGCAGCTTCAGCCCGGTGAACAGGACCCGCGGTACGCCTCCTGGACCACAGTAGAGGTGAGTGATCCAGTCCTCCGCCTGCTGCTGGGGGATGTACTCCTGCACAAGGACGGGTGGCAACGCACCGTCCGGGAAACGGGCCAGCAACTCCCGCTCGTCCCGAACCCTCGTGGTGCATCGCACGGCCGGCGACCGCAGTCGGCTGAAAGGCTCCAGATTCTTGAGCACCAGCGGATAGCCGATCTCGCGGCCGGCATCGACCAGGTGATCGCGGTCAGCCGGCTCCCGCGAACGAGGCGAGGGCACCCCGGCGTCGGCGCAGATCCGGTGGAGGCTCGCCTTGCCCGCGAGCAGACGCGGCAGACCGGTCGGCACCGGCGGGAGCAGAAAACATTCCGTCAACCGGTCCGCGTGCTCGGCCAGCAGGACTGCCGCCTCATCGTCTGTGGGCACCGCAATACAGGGCGCACCGATGGCCCGACCGATCGACAGCAGATTGCCGGTGAGCCATTCCGGGTCCTCCCTGCCGGTCGTCGGCCAGACGAACCTGCGGGTCACATGGCGTGAGAGGGCGAGAGGGGTGAACGAGTCCTCGACGATCGCGTGGACGGACACGCCCAGCCGACCGAGCGTGCGCGCCACGCCCAGACTGCCGTGATGCTGTGGATAGTTGCCGATCCTGGCGAGGAGCACGGGTACCTCGTGATCGAGCACGAAGATCGCCAACCCCTTCCCTCCGAAAAGAGACAAATACTCTTAAAGTCGTAGAATCTCTTCAGATGTACTGATTATCAGGGTTGCGCACGGGCCTTGCCCGCCGGAGGGCCCACCCATGGAGGTGATCATGAAACTTGCGGCGCAACTGCACCCGCTCCTAGGGCTGCTGCCGCTACGCCTGCCCCGTGCGCTGGGCGGACTGGACGATCACCTCCGGGCCCGCTGGCTGGTGCGCGGCACCGGCCCCTGCGACATCGCCGTGGTACGGCGCCCCACCCAACTTTTGAGCAGTCTCCTGGTGTTCGAGCTGCGGCGGGACACGGGGAGCGTCGTGGTCAAGCATTCACGGAACGAGCGGGGGGCGACCACCGTCTGCCGGGAGTGGGAGATCCTCCGACGGCTCGCCGACGACGACCGGCTCGAGCCGTGGCGCCCGCTGCTGCCCAGAGCGATCGGACCGTATCCGGACAGCACCTCTGGGACGCTCGTCCAGAATCGGCTCCCCGGCGTCGACGCCGAACTGCTCCTCCAGCGGAACCGACAGGATCCGCACCGCATCGCAGCCCCCGCCCTCCGCATGTTGGCGGAGCTGCGGGATGCCGTCGGCCACCGTAGGCCGGTCGCCGGCCGCGTCACCCCCTGGATCGAGCCGCACCTGGCGATCCTGTCCACGGAGCTCCGCCGCTACGGCGCGGGGCGTGAAGCGACGGCACTCGAGGCGCTCCGCCACCGCCTGGACGCGGCACTCGCCGGTGCTGTACTCACTGAGGGCTGGACCCACGGTGATTACCATCCTGGCAATGTGCTGCTGGACGGGGAGCCACTTCGGGTCACGGGCGTCTTCGACTGGGGAAACGCGCACCCGGACGGTCCCTGCGAGATCGATGCCTACAACTTTGTCCTTGCTCTCCGCGCCACGCTCACTGGCCGCTCGCCGGGTCACCAGGTGGCCGACATTCTGCGTGCCGGCCACCTGTCGGAAGCAGATCGCGCGCTTCTGGCCCTCGCCGCGGTGAATCCGGATGAAGGCGTCGTCGACCCAGTGGCCCTGCCCTTGCTGACCTGGTTGTGGCTCGTGGCGGACAATCTCCGTAAATCATGGCGCTTCATGTACAGCCGCTGGTGGGTGGCGGATACCGTCACACCCGTCCTCAGGGAGTCCCTCCGATGGGCCGGCGCTCGGAGCTGACGGGCGGCACCCCGCCGCCCGCCGTGCAGACCCAGGCCAGTGCCCGCACGCCCCAGGCCTCGTTGCCCCACTCCCGGCGTGATACCGCGCGCCGATGGGCGGTCCGGGCGATGCTGCCGACCGCCCTGGCCCTGTGGCTGGTGTCGCTGCGTGACGTGGATCTCCGTCGTATGCGCGACCTCGGCTTGCTTCAGGTCCTCCCGGTCTCCTTCTGGATCGCACTCGCCCTGCTCACCCTGAGCTTCTGCATGGCTCTGTACGACCGACGAACCAAGAATGTCTGGCTCGCCGCCCATGTGCTCGGACTGATCGCCGTCCTCCATGCCACACCCACACTGCTGTATGCCACGCTGCGGTACGCCTGGGCCTGGAAACACGTGGCCGTGGTCGACGCGGTCCTCCGCCACGACGGCGTCCCCGAGACCACAGGCAGGTTTGCCGTCTACGACGCCTGGCCCGGGTTCTTCGAACTCAACGCGTTGTTCCTGCGAGCCACCGGCATGGATTCGGTCCTCGGCTATGCGGCGTGGGCCCCGCCGGTCAGCAACGCCCTGCTGGTGCTCCCGCTGCTGCTGCTGTACCGGTCCGTAGTGCGCGACCGACGACTGGTCTGGGGCGCGGTCTGGATCTATTTCTCCTGTGCCTGGATCGGCCAGGACTACTTCGCACCCCAGACCTTCGCCTTCCTGCTGTTCGTGACTGTCATCGCACTCGTGCTGAGGCAGTTGCCGTCGTCGGTGTTCCCCCCGTCGGCGCGCCCGCGCTGGGGAGCCTGGCGGCGAGGCCCACTGCTCGCTGTGCTGATCATGGAGATCGCGATCGCGTGCTCGCACCCCCTCACCCCGCTGATGCTGATCAGCGCATTGCTGGCGCTCTCGATCCCGCGCCGCAACCGGAGGGTGACGCTGCCGGTTCTGGCCGGGGCGGTGGCGGCGACCGCGGCGTGGGACGCCACCGTGGCGCGGCCGTATCTCGAAATCCACCTGAACAGCCTCATGGAGTCGCTGCTGAATCCCAGTTCCAATGTCGCGTCCGGGGGGCTGGCGGCCCTGGGCACCGCCGCCCCCGGCCAAGTCCTGCTGGCTTGGATCGACCGAGGCCTGACGGCGGGGGTCGTCCTGCTGGCCGTGATGGCCCTCTGGCGCCGCCCCTCGACACGCCGCACCGGCATGCCGCTGCTCCTGATCGCTCCGCTGGCCGTCCTCGTGGCGAACAACTACGGCGGAGAGATGATCTTCCGCGTTTACCTCTTCGCACTGCCGGCAGCCGCGTTCCTGATCTCCGCCCTGCTGTTCGAGCGTGACACCCGGCGACTCCGAGCTCCGCTCGTCGTCTACCCGCTGCTGCTGTGCATGCTGGGCGGACTGGCCTTCGGCTACTACGGCAAGGAGTCGGTGAACAGTTTCACTCGGGAGGAGGTGGCGGCCGCGCGCTACGTGACCGACCACGCGCCGAGGGGCGCTCGGATCCTCACCCTCACCACGGACGTCGCCGGTATCGACATGTCGTACGACCGCCATAGCCGGGTCTCGTTGGCTTATCAGCACATCAGGGACAGGAAGCATCTGGTGGGAGACCCGCTGGCAACGGTGGAAGCCTTCGTCGCCGAGGCCACGGCGAAACGGCCCGCTTACATCGTCCTCACCCGTGCCCAGCACGCGCTGACCTACCTCACCGGAGTGCTGCCCGCCGACACCCAGAGCCGAGTGGAGAAGGTGCTGTCCGAATCACCGGAGTTCACCGTCGTCTACCACAACCGGGACGCGGTGGTCTTCCGGTACGCACCCCCTGAGGCAGGCGGACGATGAGGTCACTGCGCTGGGGACTCGCCGCGTCCGGATGGGTCGCGCTCGCGGCCACCGCCCTGCAGGCTGGCCATCCATTGCGGGTCGCCTGCATGACCGTCTTCCTGGTCCTGTGTCCGGGACTCGCGGCCGTGAGCGGTCTGAGACTCACGGCGCTGAGCACGGGAGGGTGGGCGGCCCTGCGACCAGACCCGTACGCGCTCCTCAAGACCGTCGTCCTCACGGTGGTGCTCAGCCTGGCCCTGTCCATGCTCGTGGCTGAGGCACTCTTCCTCGGCGGCGCCTTCACCACGGAGCGGGCCGTGCTGGTGCTCGCCGCCGTCACCTCCGTCTTGGCCTTGCTCCCGCGAAAGGCCGGAAGGGGGTGAATTCGCTCGTGTGGCTGGTTGCGTCCTGCGGGTGCACTCTGGTGAGAGAAGCGGCCTCTGTGATCGGAGAGGGGACGGAGACATGCCCGTGAATGCCGGTATCACCGCCCGTCAACAAACAACGAGCAGTGCCTCCGGAGACCGGGCACCGATCGCGGTCATCGGTGCCGGTCCGTACGGGCTCGCCACAGCTGCCTGGCTGAGCGCCGCAGGGGTACCTCGGCGAGTGTTCGGCGACCCCATGGAGGGCTGGCACACCCATATGCCGCAGGGCATGCTCCTCAAGTCGGTTCCCGCCGCCTCGTCGATCTCGGCGCCAGAACCCGGATATAGTCTCGCGGACTTCCGTGCCGCCCAAGGGCTGGGTCCGGTGGGCGACACGTATCCGATACCCGTCGAGGAACTCATCGCCTATGGGCGGTGGTTCCAGGAGCGCCGGGTGCCCGAGCTGGAGCGGCAGAAGGTGCGCAGCGTCGAGTCGGTGGACGGTCTGTTCGGCGTCACCCTCACCTCCGGTGAGCAATTCCTCGCCGGCAGCGTCGTCGTGGCCACCGGGCAGGTTCCGTTCACCCACGAACCAGCGCAGCTGCGCGGCTCCCTTCCCGACGGCATGGTCTCCCACACCAGTCAGCACCGTGACCTGGCCCCGTTCGTAGGACGGCGGGTGGCCGTTCTCGGTGCCGGGCAGTCGGCCTTGGAGAGCGCCGCGCTGCTGCATGAGGCGGGTGCCCAACCCATCGTGATCGCCCGTGCCGCGTCCCTCAGGTTCGGAGCTCCGCCGGACGCCGACCGGCCGGCCGACCGCCCCCTCCCGGTCCGGATCGTCAAACCGGGCTCACTGCTCGGCCCTGGGTGGTCACTCTTGGCTTGCAGCCGCGGCGGTCCGGCCTACCGGCATCTGCCTCGGCGGGTGCGGACCCAGCTGCTCCACACCGTGTTGGGGCCGGCCGGTGCCTGGTGGCTGCGGGACCGTGTCGACGGCCGCTTCCCCGTGCTGTGCGGTCGTACCGTGCGCTCCGCGCGGCCGGAAGACGGGTCGGTCCGTCTGGAGTTGGCGCGATCCGACGGCCGATCCGAGGTGCTGTCGGCCGACCACCTGCTGCTGGCCACGGGCTACCGGGTGGATGTCCACCGGCTTGAGCTGTTGTCGCCCGAACTCCGCCGGGAGATACGCACTTCCGGCGGTGCACCGCGCCTCTCGGCCGGATTCGAGTCATCCGTGCCCGGCCTTTATTTCACCGGGCTTGCCGCGGCTCCCACCTTCGGTCCCGTCATGCGGTTCGTGGCGGGCACGGCATTCGCCGCACGCAGAGTCGCCGCGTCCGTCGCGGCTGGGTCGCAGGACGGGCCTTGATGCCATGGAGCACCAGGCTCATGGCCGCGCTGGCACTGTTCACGCTCTTGGTGGTTGCCTGCGGCGCTGACGGCACCGCGCACATACCAGTACCTCCGGCCTTGGCGTCCCGTCCTGGGAACTGGCGGCTCGTCTTCCACGACGAGTTCAGCGGCTCGCGGCTCAACCGTGACGATTGGACCACCTGCTACGACTGGAACCGAGGCGGCTGCACCAACTCCAGCAGCAACGAGCTTGAGTGGTATCTGCCCGGTCAGGTATCGGTGGAGGGGGGGCACCTGAGCCTGACAGCCGAGCGGCGAACCACCCCGGGCACTGACGGGCAGGTCCATCCATGGACGTCCGGCATGATTTCCACCGGCCGTGACCACTGGTACGCCCGTCCCCGGCGGACTTTCACATACGGCTATGTGGAGGCCGCGATCCGCATCCCCCCGCAGAGAGGTATGGCCCCGCAGTTCTGGCTGATGCCGGCGAGCCGCTACACGCCACCCGAGCTCGACATCATGGAATCCCTCACCAGCACGCGTGAGGTTTCGATGTACGTCCACTGGCGGAACCGTCAGGGCGAAGAGCGTCAGCAGAAGGGGAGTTACACGTCAAGCGGGTTCGCCGACCGCTATCACGTCTTCGCAGTGCTCTGGCAAGCCGACGAACTCATCTGGTACGTGGACGGAATCGAGCGGTTCCGGGTGACCGACCGGGAGCGGATTCCGCGTGTTCCCATGGAGATCCTCATCAACCTGGCCGTCGGCATCAAACAGCCCCCGCCCTCCTCGGTCGATACGGCGCAGATGCGCGTGGACTGGGTCCGTGTCTGGCAGCGCTGACCCGCGGGCGTTCTCAGGGCCGTCCGCCGTCTTCAGGCGGGATGATCCGGTACGGCCGTCCCGCTCCTGCCCTCAGCCGACGGTAGGACCGCCACCCCCTGGTCCGCCATGCTTCACCGAACGGCGTGACGGGAGCTCCCCGTCCTTGCGTCCAGAGCCCGAAGTGTTCACGGTCGGTGTCGGCCTGCACCATGAACCGGGCGATTCGCATCGGATCGTCCTGCTGTGAACTGAAAGCCGAGCGAATGGCGGCGGCCGAGGTCCAGCCCGCCTCCCGCACCACTTGGCGCACCTGGCGGCTCGAATAGCCGAACGGGTAGGCGAACGAGGTGACGGAATGGCCCAGGGCGTCCTCAAGCCGCTGCTTGCAGCCTTCCACCTCCTCCTTCACCGACTTCCAGGGCAATGTGTCGAGTTGGGGATGGGTCGTGCTGTGTCCGCCGATCTCCACTCCGGACCGGTCCAGTTCCACGACCTGAGCCCAACTCAGCGTGGCGATGGACGGGAACGGCCCGACTGCCGACCGCGTACGGCCGGTGCCCAGGGCGTCCGTGGTGACGAACAGGGTGGCCGGCAGCCGCCGCGCGGCGAGCAGCGGCGCCACCGTCGACCAGAAGTCCGCGTATCCGTCGTCGAAGGTCAGTACTGCGGACCGGGGTGGCAGGGCGGGCCCGCCGAGCATGGCCTCGACCAGCTGTCTCAGGGGAACCACGCGCAGTCCGCTGCCGGCGATCATGTCCAGGTGATCGACGAAAGTACGTGGGCTCACCGTGACCGCCGCAAGCCATGGCGGCGGGTCGTCCGACACAGCGTGGTAGAGGAACACGGGGACGGAACTCATGATCGGATCTCCCCCAACCATTCCTCAGCGGCCTGCTCACGGCGGAAGAAAGTGCGCGCTCCGAGCGGCCGGACACGCCCGGCGAGGTAGCCGATGCCGGCGGCGCTCACCCCGGCGGACAGTGCCGCGGCGCTTCGCAGCGCGCCGGGTTGCCCGGGTCGGCGCAGACTCCGGGCGAGTGCTTGGGGTACGGCCGACAGCAGATAGGCCCGCTCGCTGGCCAGTGCGGGCCCGCTGCCCCTGTACCAGGCCACCACCGCCTTGCACAGCCCCTCCACATAGCAGCGGGATCGAAAGTAGGACCAGCTGGTCCGGGACTCCGGGACCCGGTGCCGCACTTGCGCCCCGGGCTCGTACAGGAGGACGACACCCGGGCGACCGGCCGCAAGGCGCAGGCACAGCTCCGTGTCGTCGCACTTCCCGAATGTGCCGCGGATGCCCACCCGGCTCAGAGCGTCCAGGAAACCGCCCACCGCCAGCAGCTCCGTCCTGCGGAACGACATGTTGGCGCCGATGAAGTTGCGCACCGGGGCAGTCCGCTCAGGCAGTCCCGAGTAGGAGCAGCCAACCACCCAGTCGAATTCCGGTGGGAACCAGAGCGGTCGCCTGGTGGACCACTGCGGTAGGACCCGTCCGCCCACGCCTATCACCTGTGGATCGTCGTAGGGAGCGAGGAGACGGCATGTCCAGTCTGGTTCGGCGGCTGCGTCGTCGTCCAGGAAGGCCACCACGTCACCGTGTGCGAGCGCCACGCCTGTGTTGCGGGCCCCGGACAGGCCACAGCTCCCGGTGCTGGGCACCACCCTGACCTCGGGCATCGCGGCCGAGGCGCGTTCGTAGAGGGCCTGGCAGTGGTCCACGACCAGAATGATCTCGTCGGCAGGATGGTTCTGAGCCAGCAGCGAACCGATCGCGGCCTGCAGATATTCCCACCGGTCGAGGGTGTAGGCGCAGACGACGACCGACACAGTGGGCGTTCGGGATGCGGTGGACACGGTGGATGCGGCGGACAGAACGGAGCCCGTTGTCTTCATGATGACCTCTCGATGGCCGGAACCAGCCAGCGTGAGGGCCACGCCAGCAGGGGGAGGGCGATCACACACTCAGCGACGAGCCAGGCGACACCGGCTCCTGTGACGCCCAGCCTCGGCAGCAGCAGATGAGTGAGCACCAACACCAGAACGCAAAGCGTCAGTTGCAGCCCGACCGCCCAGCGGAGCCGTCGGCGGGCCCGCGCAACGTCGATGGCAACGCTTACCAGCAGATTCGGCAGCGCTGACAGGGCCAGCAACCGCAGCAGGGTGCTGCCTTCCTCCGAGTACGCAGCGCCGAACAAAGCCAGGATCTGAGGCGCCGCGGCGACCAGGACGACGGAGAGGCCGAGCATCAGCAGACCCGAGTGGCGCAGTACCCGCAGACCTTGTTCGACGAGCCGCTCCGGCCTGCGCACCGACTCCACCACCAGGGACGTCCCCATGTTCCGGGCAAGGAGATACGGCACATAGCCGATGCTCCACGCCAGCGAGAAGTAGGCGCTCTGCTCCGCGCCCAGGTGGTTCAGCACCATCAGCGGGACCAGGGTGTACGCAGCCAGCCGGAACAGCGAGCCGAACCAGTCGACCGCCGCGTACCCCAGCATGCGGGGCGGCGCTGCCGTCGCCGGGGCTTTCCTCTCGTGCTGCGGGACGGCCCGGTAGAGCAGCACGGCATTGGCCACGACGAGGGAGACCACGAGAGCTCCGACCCAGGAGAGCAGTATTCCGGTGAAAAGCGCCAACGCGGCTCCCATGGCGAGCAGGAGTATCTTCGCGCAGGCGAAGATCATGTTCTCGGTCACCACCCACCCGGGGCGGCCGACCGCGGTGAGCGCACCGTCCTGGATGACGAAGACCGCGTATCCGGCCGTGGCCGCCACGAAGCAGCCGCCGGTCACCGGAACCAGCAGGAAGTCCAACCCGGGCGCGGCCACCGGCACCAGCGCCAGGAAGACCAGGGCCGCCAGCAAACTGAACGACGCGCTAACCGTGTAGCAGATCAGCACCAGTCTGCGGGTGCGGCGCCCGGCGGACGGGACGAACCGGACCAGGAAGTCGGACAGGTTGAGCTGCCCGATGCCGGCCAGCAGCAGGGTCGCGGAGATCGCGGAGTAGCTCAGGCCCACCACCTCGGCGTCGTACCAGCGCGTCGCGCACAGCCAGAAGACCGACCCCAGGCCCGCGTTGATGATGGAGCTGACGGCGAGCAGGTGCCCCGTGCGCAGCAAGGGCTCCCGGGGCAGCGCCGCAGCCATCCCGGCCCGCAACGCGCCGGTGAAGGAGCGGCCCCCCGCACGGGCCGTGGTCCCCTTGGCCGAGCCGGTCGCCGGTGTGGTGTTCATGTCTGTCCCTCGGGCTCAGGCGCGGCCGCTGGTGAGACGTCCGCGCAGATAGCCGTACGGTCCGTAGGCCATTCCCCGCAGTTCCAGGAGAGTGAGGTTCCGGGACCAACCAGCCACCGGATCGTTGCTGCGGGCTCGGGATCTGCTCATCACGAACCGGATACCGCCGGGAAGTCTGCGCAACAGGGCGTACAGCCTGCGGGGATCACGTGCCAGGGCGCCGGTGAGATAGGCGCCGAACCCGACGCCGTAGCCGAAGACCTGTGCCGCCACGGCGTCCGGCGTGCGACGGTGGCGGTGCCAGACGATCGCATCCGGCTGGTACGCGAGCTTGTGCCCGGCGTGCAGGACCTCGAAGAACGACAACAGGTCGTCGCCGCTCCGCGCCGGGGTGCCGGCGCCAGTCGCCGGGTCGAAACCGCCCAGGGAACGGATCACGTCCGTCCGGAAGGCCATGTTCGCTCCGGAGCCGAAGCGCCCGGCCGTGAAGGGGAACAGCGGCTCGTCCGGCGGTTCGCTGAGCGACCAGGTGCACGGTGTGTATCCCTTCGCGTAGTCGCCGAGGCACTCCAGCACGACCTGGGTCGCGGTCTCGAGCTCGGTGGGCAGGATCAGTCCGGTGACACACCCGATCTGCGGGTCCCGTACGAACGCAGTGGCCAGGGCGGACAGCCATCCGGGATCGACGAGGGTGTCGTCGTCGGTGAAGGCGACCAAACTGCCCCGCGCACGGGCCAGCCCCGTGTTGTGGGCGCGGGCCAGGCCGGCGACGGGTTCGCGCACATAGCGGACGCGGCCGCGGAAGGCTCGGCGCACCAGCGATTCGGTCGCATCGTCTGCCGGTGCGTTGTCCACGACGATGACTTCGAAATCCGGATAGTCCGACCTGAGCAGCGAGCACAGGCACCGGCGCAGCAGCTCCGGCCGGTCCCGGCTGGCCACGATCACACTGATGGCGGGTGCTTCACGGAGGGCGTGAAGCCGGGGCAGCTGGCAGGGCGGCGTCGGGCGGCCGGCGTCCGGGGCCCTTGCCTCGTCCGCTGCGAGGTGCCGGGCGACCTGGCTTGCCAGCTCACCCTGTGCGGCGTTGACGACGGACCGCCAAAGGCCGTCGGGTCCGGAACCGTCTGCGGCACTGACCATGCCCACCGGAAGACCGTGCAGTCGCACGAGGGCCCATACCTGCCCCTCCGGCAGAAACAGCTCACGGCCGCCCGGACGCCGGAACTCCCCGGGACGCGACAAGTCGACATCGGCCACTCGGGCCGGGGCCCGGACGAGGTCGGGGCGCAGGGTGACGGCCTTCACGACGCGCTCCGCGCCTTCAGGATGGCGGACCGAGCACCGGGCCGTTCCGAGAGCAGGGTCCGCATCACCCGGCGTCCGTCGGATACGGCGTGGAGATTCGACCGACCGCTGCGCCGCGGCAGTTCGAGGCTGGGGACCTCGGCGATACGCAGTCCCGAGCGCAGGGCGTGCACGACCATCTCGGTCTCGATCTCGAAACCGTCCGCGTGCAGGTCCAGCTGATCCAGGAAGCTCCGCCGGAAGGCGCAGAAGCCGTAGCACAGATCAGTCAGGGACGCGTGGTAGAGCCGGTTGGCGGTCGCCACGAGCACGTGGTTCCCGAGCCTCCGGATGCGGGTGATGTCCAGCGAGCCACCACCCTCGACGAAACGCGACCCCTTGACGAAGTCGAAGCCGTTGTCGAGGAAGTGCAAAAGGTGAGGGATCTCGGTGGGTGACATGCTGCCGTCGGCGTCGATCATCACGACGTAGTCCCCGCTTGCCTTGTCGAAGCCGGTACGCAGCGCGTTCCCCTTCCCGAGACCGCTCTGCGGCACGTAGACCACGGACGGCAGGCAGTGCACGGCCATGGGCACCGTCGCGTCACTGGAGTCTCCGTCGACGAGGATCACCTCGTCGACGCATTCCGGGATCTGCTCCAACACCCATGAGATGTTGCGGGCCTCGTTCCGCGCCGGCACGACCAGGCTCACCTTCGACCGCGGTCGGCCATTTCCCTCGTTCATGATCGGGTCGCTGTACATGATCAAGCGTCTCCCAGCACCTACGGCATATATTTACGGCGTATATCTACACTTTCGCCCGATTTGCGCCTACCGTCAAGAGATACCGACGGGTTCGTAGCAGCCTTCGGAGGATGTCCATGGCAAGGCCGCACAGCCACGCCGAGCAGAGCGCGGGCGTGGGCAACAGCGCGGGTGAGCGGAGCCGCAATGGTCGGCTGACCCGGGAACGGGTGCTGGCCGGCGCCCTGGAACTCGTTGACCGGGAGGGCCTGTCCACGCTGAGCATGCGCCGGCTGGGCGCCGAGCTCGGCGTGGAGGCGATGGCTCTGTACCGGTACGCGGCCGGCAAGGACGCCCTCCTGGACGGCCTCGTCGAGGCGGTCTACCTCGAGGTGGAGGAGCGGCTGGACCTCGTCGTCGGCACGGCGACCACGCCGGGGGAAGTCCCCTGGCGCACCGGACTGCACCGGATCGCCCGGGCGAACTACGAGGTCCTCCTCGCCCACCCGCAGGTGGTGCCACTGCTGTTCACCCGCATGATGGAGGTTCCGTTGGCCCGACGTCCGCTCGCCGTCCTGAAGGACCACGAGCGAGTACTGGCCCTGCTACGGCAGGCCGGCTTCGACGAAGTCGGTGCCGCCGCCGTCTTCCGCGCCTTCACCGCCTGGGTCCTCGGCTACATCTCCATGGAACTGTGCGCCATGGTCGACAACCCGGACGAACCCGACCCCTCCTTCCGCCTCGGACTGCACCGCATGCCGCCGCAGGACCTGGCCAGACTCCGCGAGGCCGCGCCTGCCCTCTCCCACCCGGGCGGTCCGCAGGGACTGGCCAGCGGGCTGAATGGACTGCTCGACCGCTATACCCGGACGGAGGGGCAGCGGTGACCCGTACGGTCCTTCGACGGCGACTCGCCTGGACCACGCGCCGACACCAAATCGGCCCGTGCCTGCGTAGGGTCAGGCGGTGATGGCGCAGGGAACGGTGCATGAGGTCGGAGGCAGGGAATGGCACGTGACCCAGGAGCAGGCCCGGCGCGCCGGGCCAGTGACCGGGGCCGGTACGGCCGACTGAGCCGGGAACGGGTACTGGCCAGTGCGCTGGAGCTGGTCGACCGGGAGGGTCTGTCCGCACTGAGCATGCGCCGGCTGGGCGCCGAACTCGGTGTGGAAGCCATGGCGCTCTACCGGTACGCCGCCGGCAAGGATGCCCTGCTGGACGGCCTGGTCGAGGCCCTGTACCTCGAGTTGGAGGAACGGCTCGCCGCCGACGCCGACGGCACCGCCGCGCAGGGTGCGGACGCCGGGCCCGGGGGCGACGGCTGGCGCTCCGGGCTGCACCGGATCGCGCGGGCGACCTACGAGGTCTGCATCGCGCATCCGCAGGTGGTGCCGCTGCTCGCCACCCGCATGCTGGCGGTTCCGCTCGCCCGGCGCCCCATGGCGGTGCTCAAGGACCACGAGCGCGTCCTGGCCCTGCTGGAGGAGTCGGGCCTCGACGAGGAGGGCGTCGCCGCCGTCTTCCGGGCCTTCACCGCCTGGGTCCTCGGGTATGTGTCCGTGGAACTGCGGGCCATGGTCGACAATCCGGAGGAATCGGATCCCGCGTTCCGCCTGGGGCTGCACCGCATGCCGCCCCAGGAACTGCCCAGGCTCCGCGGTGCTGCCCCCGCCCTGGCCGAACAGGGAGGTCCGGAGGGACTCGCCGCCGGGCTCGACGCGCTGCTCGACCGTGTTGCGCAGCCGGACGGTCAGGAGAGCTGAAAGCCCTGTGGCGATCCCCGGCAGGGGTTCGCCACAGGCCCTGAAAGCCCCGGGCGGGCCCTCTGCGACCGTCCCCTACTGCACCGAGCAGGGCGGGCCCGAGGGGCTGGCAGCCGGTACTCGACGCCCTGTTCGACGGGCTGGCCCTGGAGCAGTGATCCGCCCCGGAGGGGTAACCGCAAACCACGGTTTCCCCTCCCGGCTGTCAGCGCCCCCCGCGGATCAACCCTGTCAGATACCGCCACAGCGACGACCGCTGCTGGGTCTCCTGGTCCGGGAGGGCCGGGGGTGCCGTTTCCTCCGGGTCAGAGGCGGGCGTCGGCCGGGGCGGGGGGTCCTCGGTCAGTTCGTAGCGCACGGGCAGCGAGCGCAGGCCGCGCATGAACGGGGAGGAGCGCCACGGGAGTTGGTCGGCCGGAAGGGCCAGGGTCAGGTCGGAGAAGCGCTCGAACAGGCGGCTCACGCCGGCCGCCGCCACCATCGAGGCGAGTTCGCGTGCGGGGCACTGGCGGCGGCCCGCGCCCCATGCCAGGTGCGCCCGGCTGCTGATGGTGGAGCCGGACGCCATCTGTCCGGCGAAGAGCGGGTCGGCGTGCGCGGCCGCGGAGGAGACCCAGACCGGGTCGCCCGCGTGGATCATGTAGTTGCCGAGCGGGGTGTCCCGGGCCGCGAACCTCGGTACGAAGTTCACCAGCGGTGGCTTGCGCATGACCACCCGGTTCATGGTCTCCCGGACCATCCCGGCGGAGAGGCTGGCGCGTACCCCGCCCTCGCCGGAGATGACCTCGACGACGGTGTTGGAGATGAGGATCCCGACGTGGTCGGAGGTCATGCCGAGCAACATGAACAGCTCACGGGCGAGTTCGTCGACGGTGAGCCCCGGGTGCGCGGCCAGCAGGTACGAGGGGAAGTCGTTCCCCGGCTGCTTGATCTTCACTGCCGCCAGATCCGCCAGGGTCTCCAGCAGCCGTCCCAGGGCGGGTTCCGCGTCCGGGCCCGCGTCCAGCACCCGCCACATGTCCATCAGCGCGTCGTCGCCCTGCGAGCCGGGGAAGCCCAGCAGATGACTCGCGACCATCAGCGGCAGCGGCCGGGAGAACTGCGCGGACAGGTCCGCGACTCCTGTGCGGCCGCCCTGTCCTATCAGGGTGATGAGCGCGTCGGCGTCGGCGGTGGCGGCCGCCTTCAGCCGCTTCGCCTCGGGCTGGCGGGGGTCCTGGAACGGTCTGAGCGCGGTGTCCCACGCCATCCGCAACGCCCGGTAGCCCGGACCGCCCTGGATCAGCACGTGGTTGACCTCGAGGGAGGGCCCGAGCGGCCAGTCGGCGGGCACTCTGCCCTCCGACCGGGCCCGCCAGTTCTCCAGCCCCTTGGGCCAGTTGTTGTCGTCCTGGAGCACTTCGAGCGCCTCGCGGTACCCCAGTACCAGCCACGCGGGCACGCCCAGCAGATCCACCGGGGCGACCGGGCCGTGCTGTTGGCGCAGGCGCTCGTAGACGAGTGCCGGACGCGTCTCGTAGTCGCGCGTCAAGAGCGGCTCCGGAGTCATCTCCTCCAGCCGCGCGTCGTCAAGGTCCATGGACGCGCCGTCACCAAGGTGGGTTTCCATATCGAGCAGCCCTCCGACACTCCCCGTTCCAATGCGTAACCGATCGGTGGCTACTGACCGGTTGGAGACCATACCTCAGGCCGCCCGTGGTAACGGAAGAGGGTGGCGTGACGTTTGCGGCCGGTCCCGGTCCCGGTGCCGCTGTTGTCCGACGTGCCGTCGTCAGACGGTGGCCTGGGCCTGGCTGTCCGCGGTGCGCAGCACCGGGTCCGCGCGCAGCCGCAGGAAGGCGAGGGCGAGGGCGACGGCCTGCAGCGCGCCACACACGGCGATGACGTGGTCGAGTGCGGACGGCGGGGTCAGCGCGACCATGATCCCCGCGATCGGGAACGGCAGCAGCAGCAGAAGGATGGTCAGGGAGAGGGTGCTGCCGAAGACGGCGGGCGGGATGAGGAGGGAGCGCAGGGTGCGCAGTACGACGGTCAGGCCGCCGTCGCCCGCCATGAACAGTGCCATGAGCACCGCGTACGTGGTGTAGGTGGGCGCCTGGGACAGGGCCAGACACGCTGCGGCCGCGACGGTGGAACACACGACGCCGACTCCCCACAGGCCGAGCCGGTTGAGTGCGATCCGGCAGGCGGCGACCGCGAGCAGGGTGGACGCCGCGGCGGCCGACCAGAGGGTGCCGACGGCGGCGGTGGACAGGCCGAAGCGTTCCACCACGATGATCGGGCTGGCCGACTGGAGCAGCGCGAGCGCGAGGTTGGAGATGGCCAGTCCGGCCACCAGCCAGCTCAGCACCGGCAGCGCACGCAGCGTCAGCCACCCGACCTTCAGGCCGTCGCCCCGCTGCGAAGCCCCGCCCTGCGCGGAGCGGAGCGGGGTCGGCGGGGTCTGCAGGGCGAGCGCGGCCGCCAGGAAGGAGAGCGCGCTGAGGACCGCCAGCATCCGGCTCGGTCCGGCCAGCAGGAGTACGCCGCCCAGCACGGGCCCGGTGAGGGTCGCGGTCTGGTCGATGCCGATCAGCACGGACTGCACCCTGTGGGCCTTGGTCTCCGCCCGGCGGCTGACGATGGCGCCCACGGCCTCGTTGGCGATGAAGCTGAACTGGGTCAGGGCACCGGTGGCGGCGGCCAGCGCCATCACGGTAACCGTCTCCGCCGTTCCCTGCGGGAGGACGATCAGCACGGCGGTCCCCGCGGCGACCAGCAGCCCCCGGGTCAGCGAGGCGACGAAGCACACGACGGCGGCGCCGCGCCGGTCGACCAGATCGCCGGCCAGACCGAACGCCGCGACGCGCGGGATCCATTCCAGGGCGAAGGCCAGCCCGGTCAGGGAGGCGGAGTTGGTGGTGGCCAGCACGAGCAGGGGCATGGCGTAGGTCGCCATGGAGAAGGCCAGTGCGTCGAAGGCACGCGGCGCGTAGACCCGGCGGAGCAGGCTGCCCTGGGGAATGGCTGCGTGCCGGCCCGCCGGTCGGCCCTCGTACACGGAGATGGTCACGGAGGATGGGTGCTTTCGGTCAGCGATGAGCGGCGGCACAACTCGGCCTTGGAGGAGGGCGTTTCGGGGGTGCCCGGCCGGTTCTGCCCAGGGGGGAGACAGACTGATGGTTTGTCAGGGGAGTGTAGGGGCTGGGGGTCAGCCTGAGCGCGGTTGGGGGCGCCGGTCCTGCTTGGTCGAGGTCATGGCGCGGTGTCCGGTCACGCAAACTCCGCTCTTCGTGAGGACAGGATGGAGACGGACATGACGAAACGACCGACATGCCCAAAGCAGAGAACTGGCGCTGTTCTACGCCTGGTTGAGACGTGAACCACAGTGCAGCCATAAGGTAACCGATTGTTTCGCGTTACCAGAGGGGTAATCAGCCAAAAGTGAGGGCGGAGGTTCCTCAACCGACCATTCCCGCGCCGGCCAGGCAAGGAAGTAGACCCCGGCAGGCAGTTTCTGTTCGCAGAATCCAGAGATAGCGCAATGACGTGCACACATCAAGCCTTGAGATGGACTCGGACAGATCCGATGTCAGAGGACGCCGTCGATCTCGGCTTCGCACGACGCCGACGTGCGTGAGCCCGCGAGGACGCCGGCCTCCGCGAAGAATTCCAGCCGGAGCGAGGCAGGGATCTCCGGCCGGAGCGAGGCAGGCGACGTACCGGGCCGGCCCCGAGCCTACCGGCGGGTGGCGATGCCGAGCAGAGTGGCCGCCGGGCCCGTCGGCGGCGTATCGGGAAGCCAGACGGCGCGGAACGTACGGCGCAGCATGCCGGGCATGTCCAGTGGCACGTGGATCAGCCTCCGGTCGCCCAGTTCCGCGGAGACGGCGAGGCGGCTCAGTGCGGCGGGCGCGCCGCCGGCCGTCACGGCGGCCTTGATCGCGGCGGTGGAACCGAGCTCGGCGGCAGGCGACGCGGGCTCGCCGGCCTTGCGGAGAAGTTCCCACAACGCGTCGCGGGTACCGGACCCCTGTTCGCGCAGGATCAACGGGGTCGCGGCGAGTGTGCGCAGGGGCAGCGGGCGCCGGCGCCTCGCCCACCCGTGGTCCGGTGAGACCACGACGACCAGTTCGTCACCGCCGACCGCCCGGCTGCGCAGACCGAGCGGCGCGCGGGGCCCCTCGACGAATCCCAGGTCGGCCTCGCGGCGGCGGACCATGTCGGCGACCTGCTCGGAGTTGCCGACCCGCAGGCCGACCTTCACCTGCGGAGCCTTGGCACCCAGGGCGATCAGCCATCCGGGGATCCGATGGTCGGCGATCGTCATCGACGCGGCGATACGCAACCGGCCCTGCTGGTCGGCGTGGAGGGCGACGACGCCGCTGACCAGCGCGCGGGCCGCGTCGAGCACCGGCCGTGCCCAGTCCACGACCGTGGCCCCGGCGGGGGTCAGCCGGGATCCGGTGGGACCGCGTTCCAGCAGGACCAGCCTCAGTTGCCGTTCCAGGGCGCTGATCCGCATGCTCGCCGCCGGCTGGCTGATTCCGTGCCGTACCGCGGCCTGCCCGAGGCTCCCGGTCTCGGCGACCGACACCAGCAGATCCAGCACCTTCAGCTCCGGAGTCCCCGGAGGCAGGCCCATCAGCTCCACTTATGACCCCCTGCGGAATCGGTCTCTACCGAAGGCCGCCGAGCGCGGCGATCGTGAGGAAGCGGGTCCAGTGAAGGAGACGCCATGGAATCGCCCCACGTCGTAGCGGTCAAGACACCCGCTCGGCGCATACCCGGCCGTGCCGGGCGCGGGTACCGGGTGCCCGGCGCCGCCCTCCCGGGGCTCGCTGTCACCCTGGTCGTCGCCTCGGCGTCCACGTGGCTGGGCGGTCTGGTGCCGACGGTTGGCGGCCCGGTGTTCGGCATCGCGGCCGGTGCTGTCATCGGTCCCCTGCTCGGACGGGTCCTGTCGCCCGCACGGGCCGCGCGTCTTCGCCCCGGGTTCGCGGTCGCGGGCAGACAGGTGCTGCAGGCGTCGATCGTCGTACTGGGAACGGGACTGTCCCTGCGGGACGTTCTGCGGGTGGGGAGTGACTCGCTCCCGGTCATGCTCGGCACGCTGGCCGTCGCGCTGAGCGGTGCCTGGCTCGTGGGCCGGCTGCTGCGCATCCACGCCGAGACCCGCCTGCTGATCGGGGTGGGTACGGGCATCTGCGGCGCCTCGGCCATCGCCGCGGTCACCGCCGTGATCGGCGCGGCGGAGGCCCGCGTCGCGTACGCCCTGGGCACCATCTTCACCTTCAACATCGCCGCCGTACTGCTGTACCCCCTGCTCGGGCACTGGCTCGGGCTGTCGCAACAGGCATTCGGGCTGTGGAGCGGCACAGCGATCAACGACACATCGTCGGTCGTCGCGACCGCCTACGGCTATGGAACCGCCGCAGGAGCATACGCGGTAGTGGTCAAGCTGACCCGCAGCCTCATGATCGTGCCGATCTGCGCGGTCCTGCAGATACGGCAGTCCCGGCGCCGACGCGCCGGACAGGTCCCGGGCAGCACCGGCATCCCTGCCTGGCGCGCGTTCCCGCTGTTCATCGTCGGGTTCCTCGCCGCGTCGGCGGTCGCCACACTCGGTGGCGTCCCCGTTTCCTGGCACCCGGCGCTGTCAGCGGCCGGCACATTCCTGATCACCACGTCCTTGTCCGGGATCGGCCTGTCGCTGGACTGGTCGCTCGTCCGTGCCGCGGGGCTGCGGCCGCTGCTGCTGGGTGCGATCCTCTGGATCGCCGTCGGTGCGACCGGACTCGCGCTGCAACTGCTCACCGGCCGTCTCTGACGTGCCCCCTGGCTGCGACGTGCCCCCGGCGGCAGGTTCTCCGCACCGGCCGGCCCTGTGGCTGACCGCGCGCGACGAGCCGCCCGCGGCGTCGGTCCCGGATCCGAGGGGAGCGCGGTTCTCCGGAGCGATGCGCCGAGGCTCACTCCGCGAACAGCCCCTGCCCCGCCGCTCGCGCGTCGAACTCCTCCAGGCGGGCCTGGGCGTCCGGCAGGCCGTCGCACATCGCCTCCAGCAGAACCTGCCCGAGCAACATGGGGGCGCACGCCGTGTCGAAGACCAGGCCGGTGCCCACGGCGGCCGGGAGGAGCAGATCGCTGTGGGCGGCCACCGGGGAGAACGCGGCATCCGCGATCGTCACCACGGTCAGCCCGACGGCGCCGGCGTGCTCGAGCGCGTCGATGACCTCGCGCGGGTGGCGCGGCAGCGCGAAACACAGGAGCGTCGTCGCCCCGGCGTACCGGGCCGCGTCGATACGGTCGGCGAGCAGCGAGCCGCCTTCGTCGAGCAGCCGTACGTCGGGGTGCACCTTGGCGGCGAAGTAGACGAAGCCGCGGGCTTGGGCGGCTGAGGCGCGCAGCCCGAGGACCGGCAGCGGCCGCGAGGCGGCGAGCAGCCTGCCCGCGCGTTCCACGGGACCGGAGTCCGCGAGCAGGGACACCAGATCCCGCAGGTTGTCGATCTCGGCCTGCACGGCCTGCTGGTACTGGTTGTTCGACAGCCCGTCCGTGGCGGTATCGGCCGGTGCGACGTCCCGCAGATGTCTTCGCAGCGCCGGATAGCCGTCGAAGCCGAGGGCGACCGCGAAACGGGTCACCGACGGCTGGCTCACCCCGGCCAGCTCGGCCAGCTCCACGCTCGACAGGAAGGGCGCGGCCTCAGCCTGCCGGACCATGCAGTGGGCGATGCGGCGCTGCGTCGGCGTCAGCCGACGCCCCTCGAAGAGCCTGTGCAGCCGCGCCGAAGCGCCGGGCTGGCGAGGCGTGCCGACGCCCGCTGCGTCCGTCTCAGTCATCCGTTCTCCCCAGCCGCTGGACTTGAGTGACCCCGCTCGTGCCGGGCGGGACTCACAGCTCGGCGAACCGATGGAGCATCCCGGCCGCCGTCATCACGTCGTCCGACAGCGGGCGGTCCCTCATGCCCGGGTCGAGGAACTGTTCCGCCAGTGCGAAGGCCCGTCCGACGGGCAGTTCCAGCGCGGGCCGCAGTTCGCGCTGGCGCAGTGCCCGAACCGCCGCCACCAGCTCGCAGCCGAGCACGAGCCGGTAGTTGGCGGCGATCCTGAGGGTCAGGCGGGCGGCCAGTGAGGCGAAGCTGGCCTGTTCCTCGACGCCCCGGGAGAGCACGGCGTGGCCGAGCGAGGCGGGCGCCGAGGCGGCGCGGAGATCGCCGAGCGCCGCGCCGGCCGCGTACTCCAGGATCATCACACCTGAGCTGGCGGGCAGTCCGTCGGCGAGGAAGGGGTGCAGCCCGGTGTAGTCGGGTTCGGAGAGCGCGGAGAGCCGGGCGGTGGACAGCCGAGCCGTCTGCAGCAGGGACAGCCGGAAGTGGTCGAGGGCCAGCGCGACCTGGGCGAGGTAGAAGTTCCCGTGATGGTAGGCGGCCCGGTCCCCTGAGCAGATCAGCGGGTTCTCGGCGGCGGCGTTGATCTCGACCTCGAGCACCCGCTCCAGCGCGTCGGCGGCGTCCACCGCCGGGCCGTGGATCTGGGGCAGGCAGCGGAAGCCGTACGGGTCCTGTATCCGGCCGAGCGGGGGCGCCGGCCGGTCGGGCGCGCCGAGGGTGTGGCGCATCCGGGCGGCGACGGAGAGCGCGCCGGAGTGCGGGCGGGCGTTGTGCACGGGCGCGGCGTAGGCCTCGTACGAGCCGTCCACCGCGAGCAGTGAGAGAGCGGCGACGACGGTCGTGCTCGCGAGCAGCCCGCGCAGCTCTTCCAGGGCCAGCGCGGACTGGCCGAGAGTGAGGGCGTTGCTGCTGATCAGGGCGAGCGCGTCATTGTTGTCCAGGGTGATGGGTTCGGGCGGCGGTCCGCCGGCCCAGGGATGCTCGCCGGCCAGGGCCAGTCCCGTCTGGGCGAGTGCGGCCAGATCCCCGGTGCCGACGGCCCCGTACTCGTTGACGACCGGGTGGGCGCCGGATCGCAGGGCCGCGACCAGCGCGGTGATGACGGCGGGGTTCAGCCCGGCGCCGCCCCGCAGGAGCTGGTTGGCGCGGATGGCGAGCATGGCCCGCGCCTGACGGGCGGGAAGCGGTTCGCCGATCGCCCCGGCGTGGCTGCGCAGCAGCCGCAGGCCGTGGTCGGCGTCGTCGGCGGGCACCGCCAGGTGCCGGTTGCCACCGACACCGGTGGTGCGGCCGTAGACACGGCCGCCGAGGACGAGTTCGCAGGCAGTGTGCCAGGAGTGCTCGGCCGCCTGCAGCGCCCCGGGATCCACCGCGGCAGGCAGGGAGCGGTCGGCGAGCCGGACGAGATCGGTGACGGTGAGGCTCCGGCCGTCCAGGACGACGGCATCGGCGCGGTCGGCGGGACGTTCACCGGTTACGGCCGCGGTACGGGACGCCGGCATGTGCGACTCCTCTTTCTCCACTTCCTGCACTCCTGCACTGCTGCACTTCGTGCACTTCCTGCACTCGTTCCGGCTACGTAGGGGGTGGTGGGCCGCGCGGGGACGGAACGCGGACGGTGGGCGCCGAGGGGCGGACGGTGACCCGCCCGCCCCTGACTCGTCAGCTCAGGAGGCCGGCCTGGGTCAGCCAGTCCTTCGCGACCGTGTCGGCGTCCTCCTTGTCGTTGACGAGCTTCTTCATCATCTCCAGCAGGTCCTCGGTGGTGAGCTTCGCCGAGATCGCGTTGAGCGCCGCCTTGGACTTGTCGTCGAAGGCCTCCTTGTAGATCAGGGGGGTCACGTTCTGCGAGGAGAACAGGTTCTTCGGGTCCTCCAGCACCACCAGCTTGTCCTCGACGATGGCGGGATCGGTGGTGTAGAGGTTGGCGGCCTGGACCGTGTCCTTCTTCAGCAGTTCCAGCAGGGTGCTCTGGGCGCCCGCGTCCAGCGGCTGGAACTTCTTGAACTCCACGCCGTAGACCGATTTCAGACCGACCAGGCCCTGGGTGCGGGTCTTGAACTCCGAGCTGCCCCCGATCGTCATCTTGCCCGCGACGGCCTTGAGATCGGCCAGCGACTTGAGGTTGTACTTGGCCGCGATCTCAGGGGTGACGGTGACCGAGTCCTTGTCCTCGGCGGTGGAGGAGTTGAGCATTTCCACGGACGAGGGCAGCTTCTGCTTCAGTTCGGCGTTGATGTCCTCGGTGTTCGTCGCGGTGCTCTTCGGGTCGACCGCCACCGCGAGCAACGCGCCGTTGTACTCGGGCATCACGCTGATGCCGCCCTTGACCACCTGGTCGTAGTAGACCTCTCGCGCTCCGATGTCGAACTTGCGGGTCACCTTGAAGCCCTTGGCCTCCAGGGCCTGCGCATAGATCTCGCCGAGCAGCTGGTTCTCGGGGAAGTTCGCCGAGCCGACGACGATGTTCTTGCCGCCGCCCTCGCCGCTGCTGCCCGTCAGCGGATTGTCTTCGCTGTCACCGCCCCCGCCCCCGCAGGCGGTCAGCGAGAGCGTGACGATCAGGCCGAAGGCAGCGGCGCGGTACATGCCTCTCATGGGTGCTTCCTTTCTTAAGTCTCAACAGCCCGCGAGCCGGGGGCTCGAGGAAGTTCAGGATCTGGCCGCCGAAGCCCGCAGGCCCGGCGAGACGATGACGCGCCGCAGCGCGGTGAAGACGACCTGGACGACCAGCGCGAGCACAACCACAACGGCGGATCCGCCGATGACCAGTTCGTAGTCGTTGCGGGCCAGTCCATCGACGATGAAGCGGCCCAGACCGCCGAGACCGGGATAGGCCGCCACTGTCGCGGTGGCCACGACCTGGATCGCGGCGACCCGCAACCCCAGCAGGATCAGCGGCAGCGCCATCGGCACCTCGACCCGCAGCAGGACCTCCCACCCGGTCATGCCCATCCCGCGGGCGGCATCCCTCGCATCCGGGTCCACGCCCCTGACCCCCTCGAAGGTGTTGATGAGGATGGGCGGCACCGCCAGCGCGATCAGGGCGATCAGCACAGGTGTGGTGCTGAGCCCGACGACCGTGACGACCAGGACCACCAGGCCGAAGGTGGGGATCGACCGCGCGAGGTTCGCCACGCTGGCGACGGCGAACGCGCCGCGGCCGGTGTGCCCCACCAGCAGCCCCAGCGACAGCCCGATCAAGGCGGCGAACAGCAGCGACAGACCGCTGTAGGTCAGATGCTCCAGCAGCCGCTGCGGGATGCCCTCCGCACCCTGCCACTGCTGAGAGGACGTCAACCAGTCGGCGACCAGGCGGACTTGGCTCAGAAAGTCGTTCACGCCGTCTTCCCCCTGTCTTGGGCCCACGGGGTGAGCAGCCGCTGAGCCAGCACCAGCACCGCGTCGGTGACAAGCGCGAGCAGCATGATCAGTACGGTGGCCGTGACGATCGGGGTCGGAAAGTCCAGCTGCAGGCCACGGGTGATGTAGTACCCGAGACCGCCCTGGCCGATCAGCTGCCCCACCGCGACCAGACTGATGGAGGAGACGGCGGCGACGCGCACACCGGCGACGACGACGGGCACGGCGATGGGCAGTTCGACCTGGACGACACGGCGTACAGCGGTGAATCCCATGGCCGTGGCCGCCTGCCGTACGGGCTCGGGGACGGACGCCAGCCCGTCCACGACATTGGGCACCAGGACCGACAGGGTGTACAGCGTCAGCGGGATCATCACCGTCTGCTCGGTCAGCCCCGTATACCGCACGAAGATCATGAACAGGGCCAGTGACGGGATCGAGTACAGCACGTTGGCCACGGTCAGAGTCGGCGGGTAGAGCCATCTCCAGCGGTGGCAGAGCATGCCCAGCGGCACCGAGATGATCAACCCGAACAGCACCGGTAGCAGACCCAGTTGGAGGTGGACACCGGTGTAATGGGCCAACTCGCCGACATGGTCGCCGATCCAGTCCCACCGGACCAGCGGCTCCCCGTCACTCATCGCTCATCACCGCCCGTGTCGCCGTGCCCCCGTCGCCTGTGACCACCGCGCTCGCGGCCGCCTCGCCCGTGACCGCCTCGTCGGTTACGGTCTCGTCCCTGGCCGCGTCATCCCTGGCCATCGCGGCGGCCAGCTCCTGCGCGTCCGTGACACCGACGACCGCGCCCGCGCCGTCCACCGCCACCGCAAGCCCGGACGGCGACAGGAGCGCCGCGTCGAGGGCGGCTCGCCCCGAGTCGCCGACGAGGCTGAACGTGTGGCCGAGCGGTATCAGCGTCGCGTCCGCGAGCGTGCCGCTGTCGGGCAGTTCGGCGACGGCGGCCCAGCCGAGCGGCCGCCGGTCCGTGTCGACGACGAGCACCCAGGGCTTGTCCGCCGACCCGGCCCGCACTTCGGGGACGGAAGTGGTGTCGGGCAGCACCGGACCGTCGCGCAGCGGCACATCGGCCGCGTTGACGAACGACAGCCGGCGAATACCGCGGTCCCGTCCGACGAAATCGGCCACGAACTCGTCGGCGGGCCGGGCGAGCAGCCTCTCCGGAGTGTCGAACTGCGCGAGTATGCCGCCGGTTTGGAACACCGCGATGTTGTCGCCGAGCTTGATCGCTTCGTCGATGTCGTGGGTGACGAACACGATCGTCTTGTGCAGCTCCTTCTGCAGCCGGATGAACTCCGCCTGCAACTCCCCCCGGACGATGGGATCGACGGCGCTGAACGGCTCGTCCATCAGCAGCACCGGCGGATCGGCTCCCAACGCCCTGGCCACCCCGACCCGCTGCTGCTGCCCGCCGGAGAGCTGGTACGGATAGCGCTTGGCCATCTCGCCCGGCAGCCCCACCAGTTCCAGCAGTTCCGCCGCCCGCGCCCGCGCCTTCTTCCGGCCCCAGCCGAGCAGCAGCGGCACGGTCGCGATGTTGTCCAGGACCGTCCGGTGCGGGAACAGCCCGGCGTGCTGGATCACATAGCCGATGCCACGGCGGAGCTCGGGGGCGTCGACCTCCCTGATGTCCCGGCCGCGCAGGCTCACCGTCCCGGTCGTCGGCTCCACCATGCGGTTGGCCATGCGCAGGGTCGTGGTCTTGCCACAGCCCGAGGGACCCACCAGGACCGTGATGCCGCCCTCGGGAAACTCGAGGGACAAGTCGTCCACGGCGTTTGTGCCGTTCGGGTACTTCTTGCTCACCGCATCGAATCTGATCAAGGCTGCCCCTTAACCGGCTGCATATTGTCATTCAGAGTCGTGGGTGAATGAATGGCCGTCAATGCTTTGGCGTAAAGGGCACGTTACGTTCGCCGAGCGAAGCCCAGAAAATGTCGGGATGTGAGCCATCTGCGAGCTATGTGCCGGGCCGTTCGTTTAGTCAGCGACCCGGGACTAAAGTCCCGGGCTTGCACAACGGGCGCCACTGGCTGTGGTGCTGCGTTTGCGTCCTGTCCCACGCCCTCGTTCGGGAGGTGGGTCTGGGGCGGTTGACTGCGCCCCGCTTCGCCACAACTGCCACGCTCTCGCGCGAATGTTGCGGGAGCTGTTCCGGTCTGCGTGATCAACGAATCCGCAGGACCGGCACGCGAACCAGGCCTGTGAAACCCGGTTCGCCTTGTCGATGTGCCCGCATTCGGCGCAGGTCCGGGAGGTGTACGCCGGATCGACGTACACCACCGGCACCCCTGCCTTGCGGGCCTTGTACGCGATGAACTGCCCCAGCTGGGCGAAGGCCCAGCTGTGCAGGGTGGCCCGTTGGGGCTTGCGAAGCCGTACCCGTTCGCGGATGCCCGTCAGGTCCTCCAGGGCGATTCCGCGACCGGTGCGTTCAGCCTCGGCCACCACATGTTTCGCGATCTTGTGGTTGATGTCCTTGGCCCGCCGCGCCTCCTTGCAGCGCCGCTTCTTCAGTCGGCGCTTGGCGGACGGGGTGTTCTTCTTCTGCAGCTTGGTGCGCAGCTTCCGTTCCCGGACCCGGACTCGGTTCAGTTCACGCCCGGCCATGATCTCGCCGTCGGACGTGGTGGCAATGTTCACGATGCCCAAGTCGATGCCGAGGAAGTCCACAAGGTCGGTGTTCAGCGGTGCTTCGGGCACCTCACAGGTGGCCAGCAGAAACCACATGCCCTCCCGGTGCACCAGGTCGGACTCGCCCTTGCGGTACAGGGCCAGGGTGGCCATCTGCTCCGGTGACGAGGTGAACGCCACGTCCTTGATCCGCCCGGCAGTCGTCCAGATCGAGACCCGGCGCTGGTCGATCTGCCAGGACAGCATCCGGTCGTCGTAGGGCTGCGCACCCTCCGGGCGGAAGGTGACCGGCTTCTCCACCGCCCTGCGGTAGCGCTTCGAGCCCGGCCTGCCCAGGTTCCCGGCCCTCAGGTTGGCCTTCAGCGTCGCGTACGCGTCGCAGGTCTTCTTGATGACGTGCTGGGCGGCCTGCGCCCCCAGCCCCCAGCGGGCCTTGATCTGACGGTAGGTGTGCTCGCGCAGCGCGAAGTTGCTCTTCACGTCCTTCTCGAACGCCACGCCGCTGGCCCAGGTGGCCGCTTCGTTGCAGGCGCGCAGGGTCGCCTCCAGCGCCGCCGCCTGCACGGGCGTCGGCAGCAGTCTGACCTGCATCACCAGCTTCACGATTCACGAAACCTACACGCGCGTACGACTGCCCACCGTATGTTCACCCCACGTCACCCGACCGGGTGAACCCGCCACCGTGTGGCACAGCACCGGCTCAGCCGGACACGATGCTCGGCCGCTTCGCGGCCGAGCATGCACAAGCGATACCGCGGCGCTCCACGCCGCGACCACGAGGATGCGATTCCACTCTGAAGTTCCTCGCAAGAATCTGCTGAACCGGTCCACTGATTGCGGTTCAGTTGACCGTCAGTGAGAAGGTCAGTGGCTGGGTTCAGTGAAGTGACTCCGGCGGGACCTTCCGGGGAGGAGTGTCGTGACCAACGTCGACGTGCACCAACACCTGTGGAGTCCCTCCCTTGTGGCGGCCCTGCGAGCACGGCGCGAACACCCCTTCCTGGACGGTTGGACCCTCCACACCGACGGTGAGCCGCCCTATGAGGTCTCTCCCGCCGACCACGACATCGCCCGTCGTGCCGAGCTCGCCGCCGCCGACGGCCTCGGCCGGGCGCTCGTCTCGCTGTCCTCCCCGCTCGGACTGGAGTGGCTGCCCTCCGATGAGGCACAGCCGCTGCTCGACGCCTACCACGAGGGCGCGGTTGCACTGCCCGAGCCCTTCGGGGCCTGGGCCGCCGCCTGCGTCCGGGACATCGACGCCGACGCGACGGCCGCCGCACTCGACCTGGGATTCGCCGGCCTGCAGCTCCCGGCGAACGCTCTGGGCGACGCGACCGGTTACGCGCGCTGCGCGCCGCTGCTCGATGTGCTCGAGTCGCGCGGCCTTCCACTGTTCGTCCACCCGGGCCCCGCGACCGGCGGGCCCGCGGAGCCCGGCTGGTGGCCGGCGCTGGTCCCCTACGTCCAGCAGATGCACGCCGCCTGGTTCGCCTTCCGGGCCTTCGGCCGGACGCGCCATCCCCGCCTGCGGGTGTGCTTCGCGCTGCTGGCCGGTCTCGCCCCGCTGCACGGGGAGCGCCTCGCCGCCCGTGGCGGCGGCAGGGGGGAGGTGGATCCGGACGTGTTCGTCGAGACGTCCTCGTACGGGCCGCGCGCCGTCGACGCGGTCGTCCGCGCCCTCGGTGTCGATGTCATCGTCCAGGGCACAGACCGGCCCTACGCCGAGCCGCCGCGGTGCCCCGCCTTCGGCCTGGGCGAAGCCGCGGAGCACGCCTTCCGCGTCGCCAATCCGCGTCGTCTCCTCACCGGAACGGAATGATCACCCATGCCTCTCGAAGCCCTGCCCGCGCAGTGCCTTGGCAAGCAGGAACTGCGGGATCTCGTCGACGCACTGGCAGACCAACCGGAGATGTGGCGTCACCACGTCGCCTGGTCCACCGGGAAACGGCACTACGCGTCGCTGCACCGGGACGAGTTCGTCGACGTGTGGCTGCTGTGCTGGACCCCGCAGAGCGACACCGGCTGGCACGACCACGACGTCTCCTCCGGCGCCGTACGAGTCGTCGAGGGCGCCCTGAAGGAGTGCAACCCGCGCATCGGCGGCGCCCACCTGGAGACCGTCGTGTCAGAGGGCGTGTCCTTCTGCTTCGGCCCCGAGCACATCCACCGGCTCGTCGGCGCCACCGACCGGAGCGTCTCCATCCATGCCTACTCGCCACCGCTGTGGCGGCTCGGCCAGTACTCCATCGACGACGGTGTGCTGCGCCGGCTCTCGGTCAGCTACGCCGACGAGCTGCGCCCCCTCGACGAGGTGGCATAGGCGACGGTCTCATCCCAGATCGACGCCACACTCCCGGGCCTTGCGGGTGGCCTCGTCGTATCCGGCGTCCGCGTAGCGGGCCACACCCAGCGCCGGGTCGGTCCAGAACACCCGGCGGATCTTGCGTTCCGCGAGTTCGCTGCCGTCGGCGACCACCGTGAGGCCCGTGTGGATGCTCCGGCCCACCCCGACGCCGCCGCCGTTGCCGACGGAGACCCAGGAGGCGCCCTGGGCGGCGTTGAGCAGCGCGGCCAGGACGGGCCAGTCGGCGATGGCGTCGCTGCCGTCGAGCATTCCCTCGGTCTCCCGGGACGGCGAGGCGACGGCAGCGGGGTCCATGTGGTCCCGGCCGAGGGCCAGCGGGCCGATCTCGCCGCGCCGGACGAGTTCGTTGAGCCGCAGGCCCACCGCATGCCGTTCGCCGAGTCCGAGCCAGCAGATGCGGGCAGGCAGTCCCTGCCGGGCGACCCGGGCGCGGGCCAGCGTGAACCAGCGCTCCAGCGACGCCGTACCGACCACCTCGAGCACGGCGTCTTCGCTGCGGCGCAGATCCGCAGGGTCACCGCTGAGGCACACCCAGCGGTACGGACCGACCCCGCGCGCGAAGATCGGGCGCACGTACTCGGCCACGAATCCGGGCAGTTCGCCGGCGCGGCCGGCTCCGGCCGCCACCGCCTGCGCCCGCAGGTTGTTGCCGTACTCGAAGACGACCGACCCACGCTCGCGCAGCGCCAGCAAGGCGTTCGCGTGCGCGCGCAACGACGCCTGTACGGCGCTGCGATAGGCGGCCCGGTCCAGGCCCTCGGAGCGCGCCTCGTCCGGCGTGTACCCGACAGGCACATAGCCGTGGTCGAGGTCGTGCGCGGCCGTCTGATCGGTCGCGATGTCGACGGCGACGCCGTCCGCCACCAGCCTCGGCAGGATCTCGGAGACGTTGCCGACGAGCGCGATGGCGGCGGGGTCGGACGATCCGGTGAGGTCGGCGACGGCCGCGCCGTAGTCGGGCGCGATGCGGTCGACCCAGCCCGCGTCGAGTCGGCGCTGCGCGCGCTCGGGGTCGACCTCGACGATCAGGCCCCGGCCGCCCAGATTGGCGATGGCCAGACCCTGCGCACCGCCCATTCCGCCCAGCCCGGCCGTGACCACCCGCCGGCCGGCGAGCGTGCCGCCGAAGTGACGGCGGGCGATGGCCGCGAACGTCTCATGGGTGAACCCGAGGATGCCCTGAGTCCCGATGTAGAACCAGGACGCGGCCGTCATCTGGCCGTACATGGTGAGCCCTGCGTCCTCCAGCCGACGGAACTCCGCCTCGCCCGACCAGGCGGGCACGACCATCGCGGTCGAGATCAGCACCCGCGGCGCGTCCGGGTGCGTCGGCAGCACCGCCACGGGCTTGCCGGACTGCACGAGCAAGGTCTCGGCGGTGCCGAGCCGTTCGAGGGCGGCGACGATCGCGTCGTACGCCGCCCAGGAGCGGGCAGCCCGTCCGCGACCGCCGTAGACGACGAGCCGGGCGGAGTCCTCGGCGACGGCTGGATCGAGCGTGTTGAGGAAGCAGCGCAGCACCCCCTCCTGCTCCCACCCGCGGCAGCGCAGCTCGGTACCGGTCGGCGCCGGGGCGCCGAGTCTTTCCTCGGTTGAGGCGTTGATTGGATCCATGTATCCAATCTAGTATCCGAGCATGTGCCCGTCACCACCATCCGCCCGGGGTGAGACGCTCGCGGTCGCGAGCCTCGCCGACGAGATCGCCTACCGGCTGCGCGCCGACATCCTCGACGGGCGGCTGCCGTTCGGCGCCCGCCTCCAGCACGAGGAGCTGGCGGCTCGCTTCGGGGTCAGCCGGACGCCCATCCGCGAGGCGCTGCGCAAGTTGCAGGCCCTCAACCTCGTCGAGCTGACACCCAACCGTGGCGCGACGGTGCGCGCCCCGTCCCGGGCGGAACTCGTCGAGGTCTACGAACTCCGCGCCGAACTCGAGGGCTTCGCGTGCGCGCTCGCGTGCGACCGCGCCTCCGCCGAGGATCTGGACGAATTGGAGCGGACGCAGGAACGGCTCACCGAAGCCGTCGCCACGGCCGGGCGAATGGAAGACGCGGAGCTCGACGCGGCCGTGACGGACGCGAACAACGCCTTCCACGGTCTGATCCACGAGGCCGCGTGCAACAGGCGCCTGGCCGAGTCCATCGAAGCTCTGCAGCATGTCTTCCCCCGCGACTCGGTCTGGCGGGTCATCGCGCACGACGAGACGGCTCTGACGACCATGAACGTGCGGGAGCACCAGGCCATCGCCGCCGCACTCCGCGCCCGCACACCGGACGCCGCGCGTACGGCGATGCGCGACCACGTCCGCGCCGCCGGTGAGATCCTGCTCGCTCACCTCGACGACCAGAAGTTCTGGGGATGAGCGCCCCCACCGGCCGGGTGCTGGTCGTCGGCGGCGGCGCCATGGCCACCGGCATCGCCGCCCGCCTCGCCGCCGCGGGGATCGAGACCGTCGTGCTCGTCCGGCGCGCGGAGGCGGCCGCGGCGACCCGGGACGAGATCGCCCGGCGGGTCGGAAGGCTCGTCGCAATCGGCGAGGCATCCCCGGGACCGGCACCGACATCGGCACCAGGACCGGCACCGACATCGGCACCCTCACCCTCACCCTCACCCTCACCCGCAGAACGGTCGGGGATATGCGCGACGGTTCTGGTCGGTGAGGCACCGGGGCCGTTCGCGCTGGCCGTGGAGTCGATAGCCGAGGACGTGGAGGCGAAGCGCGTCGCCCTGGCATGGGCCGAGGCGCTGGTCGCCGACGACGGAATCGTGGCGACCAACACATCGTCACTCCGGCTCGCGGATCTCGCCGACGGCCTGGCGCGTCCTGAACGCTTCGCCGGCTGGCACTGGTTCAACCCGGCCGAACTCGTGCCGCTCGTCGAGGTGACAGGCGGGCCGCTCACGGCGCCGGACACCCTGGAGCGGCTTGCCTCGCTCTCGCGGGCTATCGGCAAGCAGCCGATCACGCTC
This sequence comes from Streptomyces cavernae, assembly GCF_004023625.1. Taxonomy (GTDB): domain Bacteria; phylum Actinomycetota; class Actinomycetes; order Streptomycetales; family Streptomycetaceae; genus Streptomyces; species Streptomyces cavernae. Next base: position 171,237 of record NZ_RPDJ01000017.1, read on the forward strand.
CGTCGCGACCACACGGGCTTCGTGGCCAACCGGCTGCAGTACGCGCTGCTGCGCGAGGCCTACGCGCTGGTCGAGGAGGGCGTCTGCGGCGTGGAGGACGTCGACCGGGCCGTCGTCAGTGGTCTCGGCGCGCGCTGGGCCGCGATCGGTCCGTTCGCGGCCATGGACGCGGCGGGACTCGATGTCCATGAAGCCGTCGCCGAGCAGCTGTTCCCTCAGCTCTCCCGCTCGACCGAGGTGCCGGCGCTGCTTCGTCGGGTCCGCCGCAGCGGTGCGACGGGGATGAAGGGCGGTCGTGGCCTGCTGGGCGACTACCCGCCCGGCGCCGCGCAGGAGGTCGCCGCGCGAAGGGACGCGCTGCTCGCCCTGCTGGCCGGAGCCGGGCGGGGGGCCGGGGCATGACGTCCCTCACGGACCTCGTGGCGGCCGGAGCCGAGCCCACCGGCGGCGCACTCGTCCTGGGCGATGAGCCCCTGCGACCGGCCGACGTGGTGGCGGTGGCGCGGGGCCGCCGCGTCGTTGTGGGCGACGCGGCCCGCGAGCGGATGCGCGCCTCGCGCGCCGCGCTCGAGGGCGCGCTGGCCCGTGGCGATGTCGTGTACGGACTCACCACCGGGGTCGGCGCGAACAAGACCGCGGCGATCGAGGCTGACCGGCAGGCCGCCTTCCAGCCCTTGTTGCTGCGCGCGCACCGGGTGGGGCACGGACGGCCCGCGCCCCCGGAATTCGTCCGGGCGGCGATGGTCGTACGGGCGGCCGGCCTCGCCGTCGGCGTCGCCGGCGTACGGGCCGAACTCGCCGACGCGTTCTGCCGGGCCCTCAACGCCGACGTGACGCCTCGCGTCCACCTGCTCGGCTCCATCGGGCAGGCCGACCTGAGTCAACTGGCCGAGATCGGGCTGGCCCTCATCGGCCACGGAGACGACGGCGCCGCACTGGCGGCGCGCGGCCTCACCCCGATCGAACTCGGCCCGCGCGAGGCGCACGCCATCGTCAACAGCAACGCATTCTCGGTCGGGAGCGCCTGTCTCGCCCTGGAGCGGGCGAACCGGGCCGTCCGGGCACTGGACGTGTCGGCGGCGCTGTCGCTGGAGGCTCTGACGGGGAACGTCGACGCCATCCATCCGGCCGTCGCCGAAGTACGCCCGTACGCCGGCGCCCGGGAGACGATCGACCGGCTGCGTGCGCTGCTGTCCGGCGGCGCATTGCTGACCGGCGCGCGGCCGGCCCGCGCTCTGCAGGATCCGCTGGCGTTCAAGGTGGTGCCGCAGACACACGGTGCGGCACGCCAGGCGCTGGCGCACTGCCATGACGCTCTCGAAGTCGAGCTCGCCTCCTCCGGCGACAGCCCGATCATGCTCGTCGCGGAAGACCGGGCGATCTCCACCGGAAACCACGACATCGCCCCCGTCGCCATCGCGCTCGACTACGCGCGGCTCGGCCTCGCACAGGCGGTCACGATCGCGGGCGAGCGGGTACAGAAGCTGCTGGACTCGGCCTTCACCGGGCTGACGACCGGGCTCCGCGCCGATCCCTCCGCGCCCGATGACGGCCTGGCGATCGTCGCCAACGGCGCGGCGAGCATCGCCGGCGAAGCGCGCCTGATCGCGCAACCCGTCACTCTTGAACAGCCCACCAGCGCGATCGCGGCCGGTATCGAGGACCGGATCACGATGGCACCCACCGCAGCCCGCCGCCTCCACGAGATGGCGGGCCTGGCGCTGCGGCTGGCCGCTGTCGAGCTCACCTGCGGCGCTCAGGCCGTCGACCTGCGCGGACACGCCGACGACCTGGGCCAAGGGACGCGACGCGCCTACGCGGCGACTCGGCGGTCAGTCCCCTTCGTCGGCGTGGGCGAGGCACCGGACGGCGACCTCGACGCGCTGGAGGAGTGGCTCGCAGGCGACGGCCTCCCCTAGCGCCGACCGGGAAGTCCGCCACGCACCCGCACACCACGATGTGACATCCAACGACACCGCACAGGGGATGATCGTGAATTCCGAGAACCCGACTCCGGTCGACACCACCGCCCTCACCGCTCTCGGCATGTCCGACCGCCCGTTCTCGCCCGAGGAATGCGCGGAGCGGGCCCGGCGGGCGGCGGCATTCGTCGACACCACCGCGCTCGACCGCTCCGGCCCCGGCTCGTACCTGCTGCTGTGGCGGAACGAGCATTCCGAGGCCTGGCTGAACACCTGGTGGGAGGCGCGCGACACCGGCTACCACGACCACCAGGGCTCCTGTGTCGGCGTGCACGTCCTCGAAGGCACCGCCTCGCAGGAGGGATTGCCGGTGGGCGGTCCGCGCCGCGCCCGCCGGTACGGCCCCGGCGAGTCGTTCTCGTTCCCCGGATCGGGCGTGCACCGGATGGACCACGACGCCGGTGCCGTGACCATTCACGTCTACTCGCCGCCACTGCGGGCCATCGGTCACTACGAGATCATCGACGGCGAACTCCATCGCACAGCGGGCGCGCCTGACGAGGGCTCGCCCGCCAGCCCCGGGCTGCTCGAAGCACTCGACGCGATCAGGTGACGACCTGCCGGGATCCGCAGACATGAAGGCAGCGGGAGCCCGCGGACGGAACCGGCCGTGTGCGGTTGGGCGGCCGTGGTCCGTAGGCCCCGGCGCATGACGGCGTGCGGGGCGGGGCGGCGCACCACGACGCCTGCTGCCGGGATGCCGGCGAACGACCTGGGCCGCCGTGATCGCATGGTGTCGGCGAAGACCGCCACGGCCGGAGCGATGCGAGCACGGGGAGCGGCAGAGGGCTCCCCGTGCTCCCATTCATGCGTGAGGGGCGCCCCGAAGAGCGCCCCTCACTTGCACAAATGTCCGACTCGCTGTCGGGACGACAGGATTTGAACCTGCGACCCCTTGACCCCCAGTCAAGTGCGCTACCAAGCTGCGCCACGTCCCGTTGCCCGTGTGACCTGGGGTTTCCCCTGGCCGAACGCGCATGGAAACCATACCGCACTCGGGGCGGTGGCCGCGCACCCGTTTGTCGGGGGGCGGCTTCCGTGACGGTGAGACGGACCGGACCTCGGCCCGTCCCCGCTCGCCCGGTCCGTCCTCGGCGCCCGTCCCGCTTACCCTCACTCGACCGCCGGTATGCCCAGGCCCGGATGCGACTCCAGCAGCCGGGTGGGCGCGGCCTGGCGCCAGGAGTCGGCGAGGATGTCACTGAGTTCGGCCTCGTCCTCCAGGGCCGCCAAGCGGACGCGGACCCAGGCGAAGCCCGCCTCGTGTTCCGCGATCCAGAACTTCCCGGGCTCCGCGAGGACCAGTTCGTCGCGCTCGACCTTGGGGCAGCGCACGGCGGTGGAGGTCTCGTCCTCGGGCAGCGTGGCGAACATCTTCCCCGCCACCCGGAACGTGGGCATGCCCCAGGCGATCTTCTCCGTGGTGTCGGGGAGAGACAGGGCGATACGGCGTACGTCTTCGGCGTCCGGCATGACACGCACCGTAGCCAATGCCACTGACAATCGCCCTCCGGCCGGGCGGCCGACGGGCACTCGAACCCTCACGGGTTGTCACCCCTCCGGCGTGTCCCGCCGCGACATGAACAGTGTTCAGCTCGGCGCCCGCTTGGTTGTCGCCCGGCTCCGCAGCGACCTAATCGCTTGCGTGCGGGGGCGTCGAATCGCCCTGGCGGCGATGCGACGCTTCCTGACCCGCCCCGCGGTGGTGAGAAGCGTACGGCCCAGGCCCACTCGGCCGCGTCCGTCGCGGTGCACCATCAGCTTGACCAGCTCGGCGCGGTGGCGGCTGTTGGGCTTGTCGGAGAAGGCCAGGCTGACCGTGCCGATCACCCTGCCGTCCGTCGTGCGCGCCGCCCACACGGCGAGGCCGCCCGCTTCGACGGCCGCCGCCCGCCCGCTCCTTCCACCAGGCGGCCGCCTCCGCCCGGTCGAGCGACGCGAGGAATCCGACGGACGCCCCGCCCGCCACGGTGTCGGTCAGCAGGTCGGCCAACTCATCGGCGCGGGCGAGCACTTCCGCCCCGTTCAGCCTGGCGACGGCGACGGCGGTCATGGCAGCACCACCACCAGCGCGTAGCGCACGTCCTGCGGTCCGGGGCAGCGGAAGCGCGTCGGCCCCCACACCCGCAGCCGCAGGCAGTCCCCGGCGTCCAGGACGTGGTGGGTCCCCTGCGCGGTTACCTCCAGTCGGCCGTCGAGGACCCAGATGTGCTGTTCCAGGCCGGGCACGGACGGCCTGTCGTAGGCGATGTCCGCGCCCGCCGTCAGCCGTCCCTCCACCAGTTCCCCGCGCATACCGGTCTGCGGCGGCGACACCGACCTGCGGTGGAAGCCCGAGGCCTGGTCGTGCCATTCGGCCTGGTCGGCGGCGCGGACCAGGTCCACCGGTTCCGCCTCGACCTCGCTGAGCAGTTGGGACATCGTCCGGCCGTAGACACCGCACAGCCGGTTCAGCAGCGAGGCGGTGGGGCTGATCTCGGCGCGCTCGGCCCGAGAAAGCGTGGAACGGCTGATACGGCTCCGTTCCGCCAGCTCGCCGAGCGACCAGCCGTGCTCGGCACGCAGTTCGGCCAGGCGGGCGGCAAGCCGGGTGTCCACCGGACCCAGTACATCATTTCCCATATCAGGGATGCTATCCCGGATACGGGAAATCGGGAGCCTCCTCAGCCTCCCGGGGCTCTGGACCGCCCCGGCCCCGGATCGCTCCCATGTGGACGGCCTTGGCCCTGACTAGATCGCTGTCGCCGACTCCCGCAGCGCGTCCAGCACCGGCCGGATCAGCGGATGCTTCTCAGCGCCCCGGCGCACGGCCGCGAACACTCGGCGTGTGGGCGCGGCCCCGTCCACGGGGCGTACGACGACACCCGTGAGGTCCATCCCGCGCAGCGCGGAGCGCGGTACCAGCGCCACGCCCGCGCCGGCCGAGGCCAGGGCCACCACCGCACGGAAGTCGTCGGAGGAGTGTTCGAGCCGGGGCTGGAACCCGGCGTGTTCGCAGGCCAGAACCACCACGTCATGGCAGGGATTGCCGGGGTAGGGGCCGATCCAGGAGTCCTTGGCCAGCTCGGCCAGCGGTACCTCGCCGACGTCCGCGAGGCGGTGTGCGACCGGCACGACGGCGTCGAACGGCTCGGCGTAGAGCGGGACATGGGCGAGGCGCGGGTCGTCGGGGTCCGGTGCGCCCCGGTACTCGACGGCCACCGCGATGTCGACCTGGCGGTCCAGCACCATCGGCAGACTGGCGTCGCCCTCGGCGTCCTGGACGTGGAGCCGGATGCCGGGTGCCCGCTCGGCGAGGCGGGCCAGCGCGGGCGCCACCACCAGCGTGATACCGGTCGCGAAGGAGGCCACCGTGACCGTGCCGGCCGCGCCCGCACCGTACGCGGCGAGTTCCGCCTCGGCCCGCTCCAGCTGTGCCAGGACGGCGTTGGCGTGGCTCAGCAGGATCTCGCCCGCGGCGGTGAGCCGTACCCCGCGGGCGCCGCGCTCCACCAGCCGGTGGCCGGTCTCCTGTTCCAGTGCGGTCAGCTGCTGGGAGACGGCGGAGGGGGTGAGGTAGAGGGCGGCGGCAGCCGCCGTCACCGTACGGTGGTCGGCCACGGCACGGAGAATGTGCAGCCGCCGTGCTTCGATCATGTGGCCGATTCTCTCAGGTCGGACAAACCGGCGGCCTCACCGGGAAGCCGCACCCTCTCCGGCAACCGAAGTGACCGTGCCCCTCCGCGGTGCGACCGTGCCCCCTCCCCCGAACCCGGAACTCAGCCGCCCAGTTCCGCCCGGGCCGCCACGAAGGCGTCGACCGCCCGGTGTACGTCGTCCGTGGTGTGGGCCGCGGAGAGTTGCACCCGGATGCGTGCCTGCCCCTGCGGCACCACGGGGTACGAGAAGCCGATCACGTACACCCCGCGTTCCAGCAACAGTTCGGCCATGCGTCCGGCCACGGCCGCGTCGCCGATCATCACGGGCGCGATGGGGTGGTCGCCGGGCAGGACGTCGAAGCCCTCCTCGGCCATCCGGGAGCGGAACAGGGCGGTGTTCCCGGCGAGCCGGACGCGCAGGCCGTCCGCCTCTTCCAGCAGGTCGAGGACCTTCAGGGAGGCCGCGGCGATCACCGGGGCGAGCGTGTTGGAGAAGAGGTAGGGGCGCGAGCGCTGGCGCAGCAGGGCGACGATCTCCGCGCGGGCGGCGACGTAGCCTCCGGATGCGCCGCCGAGCGCCTTGCCCAGCGTGCCGGTGACGATGTCCACACGGTCCATGACGCCGTGCAGTTCGGGGGTGCCGCGGCCGCCGGGGCCGACGAAGCCGACGGCGTGCGAGTCGTCGACCATGACCATGGCGTCGTAGCGGTCGGCGAGGTCGCAGATCTCGCGCAGCGGCGCCACATAGCCGTCCATGGAGAAGACGCCGTCGGTGACGACCAGCTTGCGCCGGGCGCCCGAAGCCTCCTTCAACTGCCGCTCCAGGTCGGCGAGATCACGGTTGTCGTATCGGAAGCGGCGGGCCTTCGACAGCCGGATGCCGTCGATGATCGAGGCGTGGTTCAGGGCGTCGGAGATGACCGCGTCCTCGGCGCCGAGCAGGGTCTCGAAGACACCGCCGTTGGCGTCGAAGCAGGAGGAGTACAGGATCGTGTCCTCCTGGCCGAGGAACGAGGACAGCCGCCGCTCCAGGTCCTTGTGCACCTCCTGCGTGCCGCAGATGAAGCGCACGGACGCCATGCCGTAGCCCCAGCGGTCGAGCGCAGTGTGAGCGGCGGCGATCACCTCGGGGTGGTCGGCGAGGCCGAGGTAGTTGTTGGCGCAGAAGTTGAGGACCTCGCCGGGCCGGCCGCCCGCGGTGACGTTCACGGTCGCGGACTGCGGGGTGCCGATGACGCGTTCGGGCTTGTGCAGTCCGGCGGCGCGGATCTCGTCGAGGGTGACGCGGAGGTCGTCGCGCACGGAGTCGAACATGTGAGGTCTCCAGGAAGGCTTGGGCGGTGAGCGGTGGGCTTGGGCGGTGAGGGAGTCACGCGGTCCAGTCGAGGATGACCTTGCCGCCGCGTCCGCTCGCGGCGTCCTCGAACGCCGCCTCGAAGTCGCGGTGGTCGTAGCGTGCGGTGATCACCGGTGAGAGGTCGAGTCCGCCTTCGAGCAGGACCGACATCGCGTACCAGGTCTCGAACATCTCCCGGCCGTAGATGCCCTTGACGGTGATCATCGAGGTGACGATCCGGGCCCAGTCGACCGGGAACTCCTCGGCGGGCAGGCCGAGCATGGCGATCCGGCCGCCGTGCGTCATGTTGGCGATCATCTCGCGCAGTGCCTCGGGGCGGCCGGACATCTCCAGTCCGATGTCGAAGCCCTCCCGGAGCCCCAACTCCCGTTGGCCTTCGGCGATCGCGCCCTCCGAGACGTTGAGGGCCAGGCTCACCCCGACCTTGCGGGCCAGCGCGAGCCGTTCCTCGCTCACATCGGTGATCACGACGTTGCGCGCACCCGCGTGCCGGGCCACCGCCGCCGCCATGAGGCCGATCGGGCCGGCTCCGGTGATCAGTACGTCCTCGCCGACCAGCGGGAACGACAGTGCGGTGTGCACCGCGTTGCCGAACGGGTCGAAGATCGCGGCCACGTCCAGGTCGACGGGGACGCGGTGCACCCACACGTTGGACGCGGGCAGCGCGACGTACTCGGCGAACGCCCCGTCGCGGCCCACGCCCAGCCCGACCGTCGCGCGGCACAGGTGGCGGCGGCCTGCCAGACAGTTGCGGCACTTGCCGCAGACCAGATGGCCCTCGCCGCTGACCCGGTCGCCGACGCCGATGTCCGTGACGTCACGGCCGGTCTCCACGACCTCGCCGACGAACTCGTGCCCGAGCACCAGCGGGGTGCTGATCGTCTGCCGCGCCCAGCCGTCCCAGGACCGGATGTGCAGATCGGTTCCGCAGATGCCGGTTCTCAAGACCTTGATCAGTACATCGCCGGGGCCGACGGCCGGCTCCGGGACGTCCGCGAGCCAGAGTCCCGGCTCCGCCTGCCGCTTGAGAAGTGCCTTCAACGCTACGGCTCCAATTGCGTCCGGGCACGCCGAAGTTACCCGTGCCGTGGGGAGGGGTGAGATGCCGTACGGAGAAATGCCGTGCGGCGGACAGAAATCTGCCCTACGACGACGCCGTCCGCCATCGAGGATTTCTTAAGCGGACCCGCAGCTTTCCTTCACGCCGGGTCCTCCGCGGACGGGTGAGTGAGCGATCGAGCCGTGTTCGACGTACACATGCCGCGGCCACGTACAGCGAACGAACGGAAACGGAAGAACTGCCTCATGCCCACCCCCCACCTGGACCTGCCCGCCACCGACCGGGTCCTGTCACCGCGCACCGGCTGGACCCGCGCCCACTGGGAGGTACTCGCCGACCGACTGCTCGACGCGTTGGAGCCTTATGCGACGCCAGGCCTGGCGCAGTACCGGCTTCCCGGCCGCGGCTCCCTCGCGGGAGTGGCGACGGACGGGCTGGAGGGCTACGCCCATTCCTTCCTGCTGGCCGCCTTCCGGATCGCCGGGGCGGGCGGGGACGTCGATCCCCGTCTGGTGGAGCGTTACGCGCGGGGCCTGGCGGCCGGCACCGACCGGGACAGCGGGGAGGCGTGGCCCCAACTCACCGACCGGTCCCCGCAGATGGAGCACGCCGCCTCGATCGCGCTCGCGCTGCACGAAACCCGGCCGTGGATCTGGAACGCGCTGGACGGCGAGGTCCGGGAACGGGTCGTGGACTGGCTGTGGGGCTTCGTGGGCCGCCGCGCCCACGACGACGGCACCCGGCTGTGCCAGGTGGTGGCGGAGCAGTTCCTCGCCTCCGTGGGCGGCCCCCACCGCCAGGAGGACATCGACGGCGGGCTCGACCGTATCGAGGACTGGTACGCCGGCGACGGCTGGTACCGCGACGGCGACACCCGTGCCTTCGACCACACCAACGCCTGGGCCTTCCACCTCTACCCGTTGCTGTGGTCCCGGATGGCGGGTGCCGCCGCGGCCGGCGCGCGGTCCGCCCGCTACCGCGAGCGGCTGGCCCGGTTCCTCGGCTCGTACGCGCGGTTCTTCGGCTCCGACGGGGCACCCGTGCACTTCGGGCACGGCCTGACGTACCGGATGGCCGTGGTGGCACCGGTCTGGCTGGGCGCGCTGATGGACTGCACACCGCTCGCGCCGGGGCTCACCCGGCGGCTCGCCTCCGGGACGGCCCGGCACTTCGTGGAGCGCGGGGTGCCGGACGAGCGGGGGCTGCTACCGCTCGGCTGGTACGGCACGTTCCTGCCGACGATCCGGCCGGAGATGGGCCCGGCCGCGCCGTACACGGCGGGCAAGGCGTTCCTCGGCCTGTTACTTCCGGCGGAGCATCCGGTGTGGACCGAGCGTGAACTGCCGCTCCCCGTCGAGGAGTCGGACCAGTACATGGCCCTGCCGGCGCCCGGCTGGCTGCTGCACGGCACGCGGGACGACGGCATCGTGCGCCTGGTCAACCACGGCAGCGAACGCGGGAGCGGCGGCACCGGCGGCGGCCAGGGTGATCCGGCCGAGGCCACGGCCGGGGCCATGCCCTTCCTCGACGACCCGCACTACGCCAAGTTCGGCTATTCCACGGCGACCGCGCCCGATGCCGCGGGCCATGGCCGGGCGCCCGGGATCGACGGCCATCTGGCGCTGCTCTCGTGGGACGGCACCGCCTCGCGCCGGACGGGGATCCGTCCGCTGGCGTGCTCCGGCCGCACGGCGACCTCCCGTCATGACGCTCAACTCATGGAGACGGGCGAGGAGTTACCGGTCCTCACGACGAGCGTGCTGCACGGGCCGTGGGAGATCCGGGTGCACCGGGTGTGCGTCCCCGCGGGAGTGGGTCTGCGCGAGGGTGGTTACGCGGTCGCCGACGACCGTCCGGTCGCGGCCGGCCAGGGCCCCGGCTGGGCACTGGTCCGCACGGGCGACGGGCTGACGAGCGTGGTCGTAGGGCTGCACGGCTGGGACGAGGAGACGGGCATGGCCCACGAGACCGACGCCAGCGCCTTCGGCGCGCACTCGGCCACACCGTATCTGCGGTGCGCCGCCGGTCACCCCGCCGGGGTGTACGTGTCGCTGGTCGCCCTGACCCGGGACGCCGTCAATCCGCGGGCGCTGCGTGAGTCCGTGGTCTGCTCGACGGTGGGCGACGACGTCCACATCGCCTTCCCGGACGGCGAGTCGGTCACCGTACGAGCGGATCGCGGGACCGACGGGGACGGCGGAAACGGTGGCTTCGTACGGTGGACGCACCGGAACCGGCCGGCAGCCGGCGCGCCCTAGTGGCCCGGCAGGCAACGTTTGCCCGGTAAGGAGCGACGTCATGGGGTCCCCCTGCTCATGGGGGTCCCCCCGCTCGAGCGCAGCCGAGAATGGGGGAGAAGTCGAGAGCTTGGGGGAGCGTGCTCTGGGGGTACCCCCGGCCGGAGGCTGGGGGGAGTGCCGGGCGGAAGTCCTCGTACTGGACGTACTTGGGCTTTCGGCCGGTGCGGCGAGTGGGGGTACCCCCTGCTCGAAGAGCTTGGGGGAGCGTGCCGGGCGTCGCGACGGGGCGAACGTTGCCTGTCGGGGCACTAGTAGGACTCCGTGAGGTCGCACTGACCTGCGACGATAGTGATCTCGCGGCAGGTGGCCCAGTGCCCCGCCGGACCAGTTCCCGCAGCTCGGTGCCGCGGGCCGGGCTGCCGGTCGGCAAGGCCGACGGCAACAGCCCCGAACCTCACGGAGTCCTACTAGAAAAGCCCCTCTTCCTCCCGCCGTTGGATCCGCTCCATCAGCTCCGCCGCCATCGCCTTGATGGTCTCCAGACCCGCCAGGCCCCAGGGACGCGGTTCGACGTCCAGGGCGCAGACCGTGCCGAGTACGACTCCGGTGCGGTCGATGAGCGGGGCGCCCAGATAGGAGCGGACGCCGAGGCCGTCGACAATCGGGTTTCCGGCGAACCGCGGGTAGTCACGGACGTCCTCCAGGACCAGGGCCTTGCCGCGGACCACCACATGGGGGCAGAAGCCGTGGTCGCGGGCGAGCCGGCGGCCCGGTGCCGTGCGGGCGCCGTCCGTGGCGGGGGTGTGCAGGCCGGCGAAGAACTGCCCCTCCTCGTCGAGGAAGTTGACCATCGCGTACGGGGTGGCGGAGACCTCGGCGAGCCGGTCGGCGAAGGCGTCGAGGACGGGTTCGGGCCGCTCCCCCAGCCCCAGCACGCGCAGTCTCCTTACCCGGGCGGGCGCCTGGGTGTCTTCCGGGGTCAGCAGCAGACGACCTGCCGGGCGCGGCGGGCCGTAGCTCATGTGTGGGCTCCATGGCTCGGGGCGGGGGCGGGCGCGTAGGCGATGAGGTGTCGTACCAGGGTCAGCAGGGTCTGTACGCCGGAGCTGGAGATCCGGGCGTCGCAGCGCACGATGGGGATCGCGGGGTCCAGGTCGATGGCCGCACGCACCTCCTCCGGGTCGTAGCGGAAGGAGCCGTCGAACTCGTTGATCGCGACGATGAAGCCGAGACCGCGTTGTTCGAAGAAGTCGACGGCCGCGAAACAGTCCTCGAGACGGCGGGTGTCGACGAGGACCACCGCGCCGAGGGCCCCCTCGGACAGTTCGTCCCACATGAACCAGAACCGCTGCTGGCCGGGCGTCCCGAACAGATACAGGACGTGTCGCTGATCGAGGGTGATTCGGCCGAAGTCCATGGCGACGGTCGTCTCGACCTTGTTCTCGACCCCGTCCAGGCTGTCGGTGGCGGCGCTCGCCGTGGTGAGCAACTCCTCCGTGCTCAGCGGCGCGATCTCGCTCACCGCTCCGACGAAGGTCGTCTTGCCGACCCCGAACCCTCCCGCCACCAGGATCTTGAGCGCCGTGGGGAAGGGGTCAGAGCTGTCGTCGTAGTCCATCGAGCACTGCCTCCAGCAGAGACCGGTCAGTGGGGATGTCGTGATAGGCGGGCGGCTTGGTGCTGAGGGCGCCGCAGTCGAGCAGGTCGGACAGCAACACCTTGGTGACCGCGGCGGGCAGCCTCAGCTGGGCGGCGACCTCGGCCACCGAGACGGGCACATGGCACAGATCGAGGGCATGCGCGTGTTCGGGGCCGAGGTAGTCCATGGGTGCCGCGCCGGTCGACATCACCTGCGACATGAGGTCGAGGGCGCTCGTCGGCCGGGTGCGGCCGTTGCTGACCGTGTAGGGGCGTACCAGCCGGCCGGCGGCGGCGTCGAGCCAGGGCTCGTCGCCGGTCGCGGTCGCGCTCAAGGCCTGGTCGCCGAGGATTCGGTGGGCTGCCGGGGTGCGGTCGTCAGATACGGCCGGACGCTCTTGACCAGCATGGCCATCTCATAGCCGAGCACCGCGGCGTCGGCCTCGCGGCCGGCGAGCACGGCGAGGCAGGTACCGGAGCCCGCGGTGGTGACGAACAGCAGGGTGGAGTCCAGTTCGACCACGACCTGGCGCACCTCTCCCCCGTCACCGAAGCGGATGCCGGCGCTGCGGCCGAGGGAGTAGAGCCCGGAGGCGAGGGCCGCCATGTGGTCGGCGCTGTCGGGGTCGAGGCCGTGCACCGACTTCACCAGCCCGTCGCAGGAGAGCAGGACGGCACTGTGGGTGTGCGGCACCCGCTGGACGAGGCCGCTCATCAGCCAGTCGAGATCTGATACCTGAGCGGTCGGCGCATCGCTCGCCATGGTGGATCGACTCCTTGGGATACGAAGGTCCGCGTGGTCTGCGGGGTCTGCGGGGGCGGAGTGGAGGGTCATCGGGCCGGGCCGGTTTCGTCGTGCGGGGCGGTGAGGCCGTGCCCTGGCGTGAGGTCGTGCCTGCCCGTCAGGTCGTGGTCGTGCCGGCCTGTGAGGTCGTGCGGGCCCGTCGGGTCGTGGTCGTGCCGGCCCGTGAGGTCGTGCGGGCCCGTGAGGTCGTGCCTGCCCGTCAGGTCGTGGTCGTGCCGGCCCGTGAGGTCGTGCGGGGAGGCTGCCGGCTGTGCCTCGGCGAGGCCGATGCCGCGCTGGAACGCCGCCATCAGGCCCGGGTCGTGGACGACGAGGGCGTCGTCCTCCGGGCGCGACAGGGGGCCGCTGCGCAACTGGGGCGCCAGGTGTTCCTGGGCGCGCCGCCTCGGCAGCGGGGGCTTGTCCGTGGCGTCGTGCACCGCTGTGTTGCGCGGCAGCAGGAGCATGCCCGCGTTCTCGGCCGCGACCCGCCGGTCCTCGGGGCGGACGCCGGGGGTGGCCGCCGCCGGATTGGGCCGCGGCTGCCCCGCTCCGCGTCGGGGCAGCGGTGCGGGGCGGGACCCGTCCGCCTGCGACGGTACGGCCCGCCGGGGACCGGGTGCGTCGCCGTGGGTATCCCGCGTCACGACGCGCCCCGCCAGGGGCTTGTGAGCTTGACCAGTGAGGGGGGCGGCCCTGACGGTGCGGGTACGCGTCTCGGCCTGGGGCCGCTGCCCGGGCTCGGCACGATGCCCTGCCTCGGCCCTCTGCCCGGCTTCGGTTCGCTGCCCGGCTTCCGCCCACTGCCCGGCTTCGGCACGTTTCCGGGGCTCGGCCCGCTGCCCGGATTCGAGCCGCCGCTCCGCCTCGGGCCGTTTCCCGGGCTCGGGCCGCTGCCGGGCCTCGGGCCGCTGCTGTGGATCGGGCCGCTGCTGTGGCTCCGGATGATTCCCCGGCTCCGGGCCCTCCCACGACGCGGCGCCGAGGAGTTCCTGGGGCAGGACCAGGACGGCCTGGATGCCGCCGTAGATGTTGGACTGCAGCCGCACCGCGATCCCGTGCCGGCGTGCCAGTTGCGACACCACGAAAAGCCCGATCCGTCCGTCCTGCAGCAGACTGGCGACGTTGACCTGGTCGGGGTCGGCGAGCAAGGCGTTCATCCGGTGCTGCTCGTCGACCGGCATGCCGAGCCCGCGGTCCTCGACCTCGACGGCCAGCCCCGAGGTGACCAGGTTGGTGCGCAGCAGGACGTGCGTGTGCGGGGCGGAGAACACCGTGGCGTTCTCGACGAGTTCGGCGAGCAGGTGGATGACGTCGGCGACCGCGTGCCCGCGCAGGGTGCCCTCGATCGGTGGTACGAGTTTGACGCGCGAGTACTGCTCGACCTCGGCGGTGGCCGCACGCAGGACCTCCGTCATGGAGACCGGGTTGCTCCACTGCCGACGTGAGACGGCGCCGCCGAGCACGGCGAGGTTCTCGGCGTGGCGCCGGGTGCGGGTGGCCAGGTGGTCCACGTGGAAGAGGCCCTTGAGCAGATCGGGGTCCTCGATCCCGTTCTCCAGCTCGTCGAGGATCAGGATCTCGCGGTGCACGAGCGACTGCAGTCGCCGGGCGAGATTGACGAAGACCTCGACCTTCTGTTCGTTGCCCACCCGGCTGGACAGCTGCGCGGCCTGGACGACGGCGCTGACGGCGGTGTCGTGGGCGCGCGCCAGGTCGTCGGCGAGCAGGTCGAACTCGTCGGCATGGGGACCGGGTGCGGCGCGCGGTGCGCGTACCGGGGGTCCCTCGCCGTGGCGCAGCGCCTCCACCAGGGCCAGCAGGTCGGCCTGACCGCGGCTGGTGGTGCGGCGCAGCTCGCCGACGCGGTCGCGTACGGACCTCGCGGCCCGGTCGGCGGCGAACGCGGCGATGAGGATGCCCGCGAGGGTGACGCCGAGCGCTCCGGAGAGGACGGCCCACAGGGTCGGGCTCGGCCGGTCCGGCGTGGTCGAGCGCACGATGAAGAGGACGGCGGCGCAGGCGCTGAGGGCGACCGCGACGGGCGGCAGGACAGCGATGCGCAGCAGTTGCGGACGTATGTGCGTCTCGGGGAGCGCGGAGGTGGTGCGGACGACCGGTCGACCGTGGCGGCCGCCCTCCCGGCGGTCTGCTCGGGCGGCCGGTGCGCGAAGGTGAGACATCGGGTCCTCGGATACGGGTGTGCGTCGTAGGCGTGGGGGCGCCCGCCGTGCGCGCGCCTTGGCGCGGCTGGGCGTGCGGCAGCGCGTCGCCGGACGGCGGACCGAAGCACTCGGTCCTGGGTAGTCCGTCGGCCACTCACCGTAGTCGCCAGAGCATCATGTGCGATGGGCAGTTGCCAAACTCGGGCCGACGGCGTCCCGCTCTGGTATGAGCACTCGTACGACAGACCGATAAACCCTTCGGGCGCATGTTCCCGTGACCATCCGAACTGATCAGAGGCGGTCACAATCGGGCAGGCGACGACATCCAGGCGGCCGGGAAGCGGGCCATCACGGCCCTCAAGGACTCACCCTTTTGCCTGCTTTTGATCACATGAGCAGTACGGCCCCAGGACTCCCCAGACCCCTCCGCAACGTCACGCGGCGTGGCGAGAACGGGTACCGTGCGGCGCGACTCCGCCGGGGAGATATCAGTCGTGAGTTCGAAGGGCTGGCCGGTGCACGGAAGGGCGACGCGGTCCGAGGTCTGTCCGGCATGCGCGTGTCCGCTTGTCCGATCCGGTCACGCGTGCGGCGCTCGGTTCACCCGAGGGACAACAGCATGCGCGCCTGTCCGACGGCCAGCACCGTGCCGGCGACGAAGAACAGCCCCTGCACGACCGCGGTGACCGGCATGCGCAGGCGCGCGTGCACGAACGCCGACACCCCCAGCGCCAGGGGAACGAGCCAGACGAGCGCCTGCAACAGGAAGGCGGAGGCGTCGCCTTCCCGCAGGGGCGACGACCCGGGCGGCTCCGAGCGTGACATCCCAATCAGGAACATCACCAGGGCCACGCCCGCCAGGGCGAGCGCATCGGCCACGGCGAGCAGCAACGCGAGCGCCACGTCGGCCAGGCGGGAGGGCCTCCGGTCCGCGGAGTCGGCCTCGTCCGCCTCCGCTTGTAAGGACTCATCCGCGGACAGGGCTTCGTCCACGGACAAGGACTCATCCACGGACAGGGCCTCGTCCACGGACAAGGACTCATCGGCGGACAAGGCTTCGTCCACGGATGAGGGCTCGTCCCCGGACGAGCCCTCATCGCCGTGGCGCCCACCATCGCCCTCACGCATTCCCGTCGGCCGGTCCACACCACGACTGCACCACGGAAGACTCGATTCCGCGCCCGCCCGTCGCGAACGCGGCCTACCTCAGGTAGACCAGGCCGTCGGCGGTGACCGTGGGGCGGCCGCTGGTGCCCACGACCACGATCTTGACGGTGTGCTTCGCGCTGCCGGTCCAGGTCCTGGTCCAGATCGCGTCGCGGTACTTGGTCGTGGTCGACTTCAGGTCCACGGTGGTGACCTTCGTGCCGTCCACGTAGATGTGCGCCTGGCCGGACGTCGTGGCGCGCGAGACCACCAATGCGGCCGAGCGGCCGGTGAACGTCCAGGTGAGCGCGGCGTTCCTGGTGGTGCTGGTGTACGACTTGCCGCCCAGGTAGCTGCTGGAGGACTTGGCGGTCCAGGTGCCCGACCTGGTGGCGGAGGTCTCCTGGAGGATCACCGGAGTGCCCGCGACGGAGGCCGTGCCGGTGTTGCCCGCCAGGTCGTGGGCGGTCATCGCCCAGGTCGTCGCGGCGCCGGGCTTGGCTGTGTGGTTGGCGCTGGTGACGGTGGGTCCGTACGCCGCGGCGGTGGGCGCGGTGAGCCGTACCTCCTTGAGCGCGGCGTTGTCCGACGCCTTCCACTTCAGGGTGAGCGGGACGGCCGTGGTGTTCACCGTGCCGGTGCGCAGGGCGAGGTTCGGCCTGGTGGTGAAGGTGGGCGCGGTGGTGTCGGCCACGACGGTGGCGGCGGACGAGGTCACGGTCTTCCCGGACTGGTGCACGGCCCGCACGGCCACCTGGTGCGTGCCCGGCTTGAGCGTCGCCTTGGCGGAGGTTGCGGTGCCCGCGGCGGTGGCCGTCGGCTGCCCGTCGACCAGCACCTCGTAGCGCGCGACGAGCGGGGCCGGGGTCGTGGCCGACCAGTTCACGGTGATGCCGGCCTTCGTGTAGTAGGTCGAACCGGACCGGCCCGCGCCGGTGACGGACTTCAGGGTGAGGCCGGTGACCGGGCCGCCCGCCCAGCTGCGGATCGTTGGCAGCCGGTCGTAGAGGGCGTCACCCGGGCACTGGGTGTTGAATCCGTCGCGGTGGCCCGAGACGGCCTGGAAGCTCAGCTTCGTGCCCTTGGTCCAGGACTTGCCGAAGTAGTTCTTCGCGTCCGCGCCGGCGGTGAGGGTGGCGGAGCCCCCCGGGTCGACCCCGTACTGCCCCAGTTTCCATGCGGCGATCCGGGCCACCGAGGTCATCGCCGGTGTCGACGGGGCGGTGGTGGTGTAGTTGCCCAGGACGGAGATTCCGGTGGACTCGGCGTTGAAGCCGTAGGTGTGGGCGCCCATCACCGGCAGGTCCACGCCGCCCTTGCGTCCCTCGTAGACGGTGCCGCACTTGTCGACGAGGAAGTTGTAGCCGATGTCCTTCCAGCCCAACTGCTGCACGTGGTAGGCGTAAATGCCACGGATGACGGCCGGTGCCTGCTCACAGGTGTAGTCGTTGGACGCCGCCGTGTGGTGGACGAACGCCGCCTTGATCTTCCCGCCGGGCAGGTAACCGGGCTCCTCGGGGCTGATCGACTCGTCCGCGCCCCAGCCCGCCCGCGAGGTGATCGGCGGCCGCGGTGCCATGGACCGCTGGGCCGACGGCACACCCGCCGAGGAGGACGGCGAAGCCGAGGACGAGGGCGGCGTGCTGGGCGTGGCACTCCCGGACGACGACAGGGAGGCAGACGCGGAGTCGGACGGCTCGACAGGCGCCGAGGGGGTCGTGGAGGCCGCCGGTGCGGAGGAGGCCGGTGACTGGGTCGAGGTCGGGGCGTCGGACGCGTACGCCGCGGGGTCCATGTCCGATCCCCCGCCGGCGCCCGGATCGATCATGTCCAGCCGCAGTCCCTCGGGCAGCCGTGCGGACTTCCTGCCGTCCACCCGGACCTCCACCCCGTCGGACGGGCCCACCCACGCGGGTTCCGTGCCGCCGCGCGCCGCGCCCTGTTCGCCCCGTCCGCTGTCGCCGTCCAACTCCAGCCAGCCGGACCACTCGCCGGTCCCGGCGTCCCGGGTGCGGACCTCCACCGTGCCGGCCACCTGGGCGGACGGGTCCGCCCAGGTGACACCGAGCAGACTGAACCGCCGGGTGTCGCGTTTGCCGAGCCGGGCTGACGAGCCGTCACCGGCCGTCTTCAACGGGGCCGTCCGGGCCTTGCTCCGGACCGGTCCGGGCTTTCCGTCGGCCCGCGCTCCGGTCGCGGTCTCTCCGGTCACCCCCTGCACGACCAGGACTCCGGAGACCCCCGCGGCCACCACCGCGGCGGCTCCCCACCAACGACGTCTCATACGACCCGCACACCTTTCCCCCGTAGACAGGGTGTTTGAAGAACACAGGGCAGATGCATAACACCTGCCCCACCGGTGACACCGGCGCAGACAGTTTGCTGTGTTCTCACCCGAGTGCGGACCCCGGCCCCGGACCGGACGGTGAAGGCCGCGGTGCGGACGGTCCCTTCGTGCTTGAAGTCGAGGAACAGGCGGTACGTGCCGCTGCTGGGCGCGGTCGCGGTGAAGGAGATGCCGGGGCCGGGCTCGGTCTTCCCGTCGCCGGGTTCGCCGCCCGGGTGGACGTGGAGGTAGGCGAGGTCGCCGGAGCGCAGTGCGACGAGGTGGCCGTAGGCGCCGAGGTAGGGCTGGAGGTCGGTGACGGGCTTGCCGTCCCGGGAGACGGTGAGCTTCAGTTCGCCGGCCCTGCCCGGGCGCAGGCCGCCGGTCAGCCGGACCTGATAGCCGTCGACGGTGGCGGTGCTGTTCGGCGCGGGGACGTCCCTCGGCTCGTAGTCGCCGGAGACCGCCAGGTCGGCGCCGAGGGTGAGGTTCTCGGCCCCCTTCCGCGCCGGGGTGAAGTCGGCGAAGACGCGGTAGCCGCCGGCGCGGGGCAGGTCGACAGGGGTGCTCCAGGTGCCGTCGGCGGCACGGGTGGGGTGCAGATGGCGATAGGTCGTCAGATCGCGTGAGGCGAGGATGAGGTGGAGTTCCTTGTCGTGTTCGCGCTGGTACGCGGTGACGGCGCGGCCGTCCGCGTCCCGGATGGCGAAGCGGAGGTCGGCGCGCTGTCCGGCCGTGACACGGGGTGTCCTGAGGTCGAGGGTGTAGCCCTGCTCGGAGATCTGCAGTCCGCCGGCGGCCGGGGCGGCCGACTCGTGCTCGGCGTGGCCTCCTCCTCCCTCCGGCGCCGGTGTGCGGGACGCCTCGCCGTGACCGGTGTGGCGCGGGGACGCGCTGTCCGCGACGACGGGGTCGATGCCCTGCCCCACGCCGTACGCGGTACCGAACGTCGCGGCGAGCGTGGCGGCGAATGCGGTGATCTTCAGTGCGGTTTTCATGGCCTTCTCCCTTGACGCGGGGCCCTCAGGTCTGGATTCAGGACCTCAATGCTGTTCACCATACCCCCAGGGGGTATGGAGTCAAGGCATCGACCGGCTTGCATCTTGTACCCCCAGGGGGTATACATGGGACCCGAGCCGGATACCCCCACTCGGTACCCGGCGGATTACCACGACCGTCCAGACGGACTCTCCAGGAGGAACCCGTGTCTTCGTCTTGCTGCTCCACCGACGGCACCTGCTCGTCCGGCACCACCGCCTCCACCACTGCCGAGGCCGCGGCCACCGGGAGCGTCACCACGACCTACGCCGTCTCCGGCATGACCTGCGGCCACTGCAAGAGCACGCTCAGCAAGGTCATCGGCGAGCTGGACGGCGTGACCGAGGTCGACGTCGACCTCGCCACCGGCCGGGTCACCGTCACCAGCGCCACCGAGCCGGACGACGCGACGGTCGCCCACGTCGTCGACGAGGCCGGTTACGAGCTGACCGGACGGGCCTGACCCGCACCCCCCGAACCGCCGGGACCCGGGCCCCGCCGCCCGGGTCCCGGCCACCCACCTCGTACGAGGAGCAGCCATGACCACCACCACGAACGGCACCGCCGCCACCGAGGTAGAGCTCGCCATCGGCGGCATGACCTGCGCCTCGTGCGCGGCCCGCATCGAGAAGAAGCTCAACCGCATGGACGGTGTCACCGCCACCGTCAACTACGCCACCGAGAAGGCCAAGGTCAGCTTCGCCGATGACGTCTCCGTCCAGGACCTGATCGCCACCGTCGAGGCGACCGGGTACACCGCGCACGAACCCGCGCCCCCGCGCGACGAGTCGGAGGGCGGCGCCAAGGCGGCGGAGGCCGACGACGAACTGCGGCCGCTGCGGCAGCGGTTGATCACCGCCGTGGCGCTGGCCCTGCCCGTCATCGCCATGGCCATGGTTCCGGCATGGCAGTTCGAGTACTGGCAGTGGCTGTCGCTGACGCTGGCGGCGCCCGTCGTGACGTACGCCGCCTGGCCCTTCCACAAGGCGGCGTTCACCAACGCCCGGCACGGCGCGGCCACCATGGACACCCTCATCTCGGTGGGCACCTCGGCCGCCTTCCTGTGGTCGCTGTGGGCGCTGTTCTTCGGCACCGCGGGCACACCCGGCATGACCCACCCGTTCGAGCTCACGATCGCCAGAAGTGACGGCGCCGGGAACATCTACCTGGAGGCCGCCGCCGGTGTCACCGCCTTCATCCTGGCCGGCCGGTACTTCGAGGCCCGCTCCAAGCGCAAGGCGGGCGCGGCCCTCAAGGCTTTGCTGGAACTGGGCGCCAAGGACGTCACCGTGCTGCGCGGCGACGGGCGCGAACAGACCATCCCCACAGCCGAGTTGCAGGTCGGCGACCGCTTCCTCGTACGTCCCGGCGAGAAGATCGCCACGGACGGGACGGTCGTCGAGGGAACCTCCGCCGTGGACGCCTCGATGCTGACCGGTGAGTCCGTCCCCGTGGAGGTGGCAGCCGGCGACTCGGTCACCGGGGCGACGATCAACGCGGGCGGCCGTCTGGTCGTCGAGGCGACCCGGGTCGGCGCCGACACCCAACTCGCGCGGATGGCCAAGCTGGTCGAGGACGCGCAGAACGGCAAGGCCGCCGCACAACGCCTCGCGGACAGGATCTCCGCCGTCTTCGTACCCGTCGTGATCGCCCTCGCGCTGGGCACCCTGGGCTTCTGGCTCGGCAACGGCTCCGGGCTGACGGCCGCGTTCACCGCCGCCGTCGCCGTACTGATCATCGCCTGCCCCTGCGCCCTCGGGCTGGCCACCCCCACCGCCCTGATGGTCGGCACCGGCCGCGGCGCCCAGCTCGGCATCCTCATCAAGGGCCCGGAGGTCCTGGAGTCCACCCGCAAGGTCGACACCATCGTCCTCGACAAGACCGGCACCGTGACGACCGGCCGGATGACCTTGCTGGCCGTGCACACCGCCGAGAACACCGACGAGCCCGAAGTCCTCCGGTTGGCGGGGGCGCTGGAGCACTCCTCCGAGCACCCCATCGCCCGCGCCGTCGCCGACGGGGCACTCAGGAAGCTCGGGGCACTGCCCACGCCCGAGGACTTCGCCAACGTTCCCGGCCTCGGTGTGCAGGGCATCGTCGACGGTCACGCCGTGCTCGTCGGCCGGGAGCGGCTGCTGGCCGAGTGGGCCATGGATCTGCCGGAGGGCCTTCGGCGGGCCAAGGCCGAAGCCGAGACCGCCGGCCGTACCGCCATCGCGGTCGCCTGGGACGGCGAGGCGCGGGCCGTCCTCGAGGTCGCCGACGCGGTGAAGGACACCAGCGCGGAGGCGATCACCCGGCTGCGGGCGCTGGGTCTGACGCCGATCCTGCTGACCGGCGACAACAAGGCGGTGGCCGAGGCGGTCGCCCGCGAGGTCGGCATCGACGCCTCGGACGTCATCGCCGAAGTCCTCCCGCAGGACAAGGTCGACGTGGTCAAGCGGCTCCAGGACGAGGGGCGTTCCGTCGCCATGGTCGGGGACGGGGTCAACGACGCCGCCGCCCTGGCCCAGGCCGACCTCGGCCTCGCCATGGGCACCGGCACCGACGCCGCCATCGAGGCCGGCGACCTGACGCTCGTACGGGGCGACCTGAGGGCCGCGGCGGACGCCATCCGCCTCGCCCGCAAGACCCTCGGCACCATCCGGTCCAACCTGTTCTGGGCGTTCGCCTACAACGTGGCCGCCCTGCCGCTCGCCGCGGCCGGGCTGCTCAACCCGATGATCGCGGGAGCGGCCATGGCCTTCTCCTCGGTCTTCGTCGTCGGCAACTCCCTGCGGCTGCGCTCCTTCCGCGCCACCGGCTGAACCACCCGCTCAGCCACCCACCGGGGCGGACCCACCGGTCCGCCCCGGCTGCGTGCCGCCGGGCCTGGTCGGCCGGTCGCCGGATCAGCCCGTCCCCGGATCAGCCGGTCGCCGGGGGCTTGCGCACCGATTCCGGGATCTCGGAGTCGGTGCGGATCGCCTCCCACAAGTCGGCCGCCTGCGGCTCGGCGGCCACGACCCGGTTCGGGTCGGTCTTGTCGTACTCGACCGGGAGCATGATCGTGTCCATGCTCGACGGGTCGATGCCTTGCATGCTCTGCCCGAACTCGGCCAGAGCCGTGAGCGAGGCGAGAGTGGAGTCGGTGGTGAGCGCCTCGGTGAGCTCGTCGGCGATCCGGTAGGTCTTCGTGGGGCTGCCGAGCAGGTCCTGCTTCTTGATCTCGGAGAGCAGGGCGACCAGGAACTGCTGCTGGCGGCCGATGCGGCCGAGGTCGCTTCCGTCGCCGATGCCCTTGCGGGCCCGGACGAAGGCGAGCGACTCGGTGCCGTTCAGCCGGTTGGGGCCCGCCTGGAGATCGAGTCCGGCCGACGAGTCCCGGACGGGCTCGTCGACGGTGACCGTCACTCCGCCGATCGCGTCGACGATGTCCTTGAAACCGGCGAAGTCCACCTCGATCAGATGGTCGACCCGGACATCGCTCATCTGCTCGACGGTCTTCGCCGTACAGGCCGGCCCGAACTCGGCGTAGACCGAGTTGAACATCGTCCGTTCCCGGCCGGGGGCCACCGTCCCGTCGTCCCGCGTGCACTCGGGGCGGGTGACGAGCGTGTCGCGCGGGATGCTCACCGCGACCGCCTCGGTCCGCCCCCCGGTTATGTGCACCAGCAACGTGGTGTCGGAACGCGCGCCGCTCACCGCGGCCCCGTCGAGGGCCGCGTTGTCGCCGGCCCGGGTGTCCGAGCCGAGGACGAGCAGGTTCATGGCGTCCCCGGCCGCCTCCTCCCGCTTTGGCCGGTTCTTCTCGTCGCCCAGCGCCCGGTCCAGGTCGACCGCGCGGTCCTCCAGGTTGGAGTCGAGGCCCTCGTACAGCCACCAGGCCGTCCCACCACCGGCCAGCACCGCCGCCACCAGCCCCAACAGGATGCCCCGGCGCATCCGCCGCCCACGGGAAGGGGCCTTCCGACGCTGCTGCCTGCGGGCCCGGCGCCCGCCGACAGGGGAGTGAGCGTGGCTCATTTCGCTCCGGTTCTCCGTCGTTCTTCGGATGACGTCACCTTCGGTTTCGCAGTCGATGCGTAGAGCACCGAGGCGCGGGGAAGGGGGGATTGATTGAGACACAGAAGGCCCACCAATGGTTGTACGCCTTGTGGGTGACGAGAGGCACTTCCCGGAACTGGTATCACTCCTGTGAAGTTCTTGTTAGCATCCTCACTCTTGTCCAGTTTTTGAGAACTCAAGTTCGGACCCGCAGGCGGCCGAGGCTGTCGGGCCGGGGTCCGGACTGGGGTGGGGAAGGTCTCGTGAACAGAGCCACCACGGTGGATCTTGTCGTTGTCGGGCTCGGCTACGTGGGGCTGCCCTTGGCCCGTTCCGCTGCTGCCGCCGGGCTCAAGGTGGCCGGTCTCGACCGCAGCCGTCGGGTCGTCGACGGCCTGAACGCCGGCCGCTCGCACGTGGACGACATCACCGACGCCGAGGTCCGCACGATGCTCGAGCAGGGCTTCAAGGCGGTCGACCGGGCCGACGTCATCTCCAGCGCCGCCGCGGTCGTCATCTGTGTACCCACGCCCCTGACCGAGCACGGCGCCCCCGACCTCGGGGCGGTGCACTCCGCGGTCGAGGACATCGCCACCCACCTCACTCCCGGAACGCTCGTCGTCCTCGAGTCGACCACGTACCCGGGCACCACCGAAGAAGTCGTCCGGCCCCGGCTGGAGGCCGGCGGCCTCAAGGTCGGCGAGGACTTCCACCTCGCCTTCTCCCCCGAGCGCATCGACCCGGGCAACCCCGAGTTCGGCCTGGAGAACACACCCAAGGTGGTCGGCGGCGTCACGGCGGACTGCACCAAGGCCGCGCGCGCCCTCTACGAGCGCTTCGTGGGGCGCGTCGTCGAGGCGAAGGGCACCCGCGAGGCCGAGATGGCCAAGCTCCTGGAGAACACCTACCGGCATGTGAACATCGCCCTCGTCAACGAGATGTCGATGTTCTGCCGCGAGATCGGTGTCGACCTGTGGGACGCGATCCGCTGCGCCTCCACCAAGCCGTTCGGTTTCGCCCCGTTCTACCCCGGCCCGGGCGTCGGCGGCCACTGCATACCCATCGACCCCAACTACCTGTCGTACAAGGTCCGCTCGCTCGGCATTCCGTTCCGCTTCGTGGAGCTGGCGCAGGAGATCAACCAGCGCATGCCCGTGCACGTGGTCAACCGGGCCGCCGACCTGCTGAACGACCACAGCAAGGCGATCCGGGGCTCCCGGATCCTGCTGCTCGGCGTGACGTACAAGCCCGACATCTCCGACCAGCGGGAGAGCCCGGCCCTCACGGTGGCCGAGAACCTTCGCGCACGCGGCGCCGAACTCGTCTACTTCGACCCGCGGGTCGAGAACTGGACGGTCGGCGGAGTGCCCGTCGAGCGGGTGGACGACTACCTGGCGGCGGCCGAGTCCGCGGACCTGACCATCCTGCTCCAGCCGCACCGGGAGATCGACCTGGCCCAGCTGGCCGACCGGACCCAGCTGCTGTTCGACACCCGAGGAAAATCGGCCGACCATCCGCGGGTGGTCAAGCTGTGAGTTCCGAGGATGAGTACATACCCGGCGCCGTCGACGGCGGACGCAGCGGGCACCGCAGGCGCAGGCAGCTGAAGGTCTCGTACTTCGTCTTCCTGGCCCTCGCGGCACTGATCGCCACCCGGCTCGATGCGGGCTCCCTGCATCTGTACTCCTTCGGTGCCATGGGTCTGCTGACCCTGAAGATGTTCGGCGCCCTCTTCTACCGTCCGGCCAAGGCGGGGCGGGAGGAGCTGGAGTACCTCGAGCAGTCCTGGGTCACCGCGGTCATCCCGATCTACAACGAGGACCCGGTGATGTTCGAGCAGGGCCTGCGCAGCCTCCTCGCGCAGAGCCGGCTGCCGAACGAGATCCACATCATCGACGACGCCAGCGCCGACTCAGGGGGCATCCGGGCGGCGAAGAAGATGCGCCGCGAGTTCGAGGCCAAGGGCGTGAAGTACACGGTCAGTGTGCAGCCCGAGAACAAGGGCAAGCGCGAGGCGCTCGCGCTGGGCTTCGAGGCGGCGCCGTACTCCGACATCTTCCTCTGTGTCGACTCCGACACGATCCTGTCCCGGGACACGGTCCGTGAGCTGCTGCTGCCACTGGCCGACGAGCGCGTCATGGCCTCCACCGGCATGGTGCTGGCGCTCAACCACGACAGCAACATCTTCACGCGTCTGCAGGACCTGCGGTACGGGAACTCGTTCCTGTTCGAGCGGGCCGCGTACTCGCGTCTGAAGTCGGTGCTGTGCTGTTGCGGCGCGCTCTCCGCCTACCGGGGATCGCTGGTCCGCAAGTACCTCCCGGACTTCCTCAACCAGCAGTTCCTGGGCAAGCCGGCCGTCTTCGGCGACGACCGCCGGATGACGAACTACTGCCTCATGGAGGGCCAGGTCGTCTTCCAGGAGACCGCCGTCGGCTACACGGCCGTGCCGGAGAAGCTGCCGCACTTCCTGCGCCAGCAGGTCCGCTGGAACAAGTCGTTCTTCCGCGAGTCCCTGTGGGCCTTCCGCAACCAGAAGAAGCTGCGGCCGGCCTTCTGGCTGACCTGCATGGAACTGGCGCTGTGGCTGGTCTTCGGCTCGGCGATGTTCTACTCGATGGTCATCCTGCCGATCATGCACCCCGACCGGTTCCTCAACCACATCGGGGACTACCTCGTCTTCATGGTGCTCATGGGGTACCTCCGCAATGTGCGGTACCTCGACTTCCCCCGCCGGGGCATGGGCTTCATCAAGCGCTTCGGCATGTTCCTGCTCGCCCCGCTCTACGGCGTGATCCAGCTGACCCTGCTCACGCCGCTCCGCTTCTACGCCCTGGTCACCCTGAGCAAGGGCAGTTGGGGCACCCGTCAGGGCGGTGTCGAGGTGTCCGTCGCCGGGCACGAGGACGAAGTATCCGCGGTCTGGGAGGAAGAGGACCCGTACTCCGACCCGAAGGTCGGCGAGACGCTCCAGCTCATGCGTCTCGAGGGCCTGGCGCTGCGGCGGACGACGCCTCCGCGGTCGGCCGTCATCAACGAACAGCCGCTCCCGCCCGGCATGGCGACCGTCGGCCATGTGCGGGAGTACGGCCGTACGGCTCCTCAGCAGCCGGTGACTTGGGGAGCCCCGGCCCAGGCGGCCGCCGGACAGCCCCCCAACGGGCAGTGGCAGCAGGGCGGAGCGCCTCGCCCCGGCCATGGGCAGGGGCCCGGCCCCGGGCCCGGTCAGGGCCAATACCCCGGGCAGGGTCAGTACCCGGCGGGCCAGGGACAGTACCCGGGGCAGGGGCAGCATCCCGGCCAGGGCCAGTACCCCGGCCAGGGGCAGTACCCGGGCCAGGGCCAGCACCCCGGCCAGGGCCAGGGGCAGTACCCGGGCCAGGGACAGTACCCGGGGCAGGGGCAGCATCCCGGCCAGGGCCAGTACCCTGGCCAGGGCCAGGGGCAGTACCCGGGCCAGGGCCAGCACCCCGGCCAGGGCCAGCACCCCGGCCAGGGCCAGGGCCAGGGCCAGGGGCAGTACCCGGGCCAGGGACAGCACCCCGGCCAGGGCCAGCACCCGGGCCAAGGGCAGCACCCCGGCTGGCAGGGACCCGGGCAGCAGCAATGGCAGGCCGGCCAGCACGACCCGTACCAGACGGGCGTCGACACCCGTCAGGCCGAGTACGTGGATCCCCACCTGCATCCGGGCAACGGGCAAGGCGGCTGGCGGCAGTGACCGCCGGCGACCGCCCCGACGGCCGCCAGGATTGACGGCCGCAGGTACGACGGAAGGGGGCGGGCCGCACGGATCATGTCCGTGCGGCCCGCCCCCTTCGTGTTCGGGTCTCCGTCTGCACCGGCTTCCCGGCTTCTCCAGACGGCCTCTTCACGAATTCTTGCGGCCCGCACACGGGTACGGGCCGCCGTGCCCTGTCAGGTGTAGTAGGCCATGGCTTCCTCGACCGTCACGACGGGCATGTCCCGGTCCTTGATCGCCTGCATCAGCGTTGACAGGCCGGCCTTGCCGATCTCCGTGCTGGTCGCGGGAGTCCCGTCGACGACCTTGTGCAGACAGAGGATGAGCCAGTCACCGCTGTTGGCGCAGCGGTCGAGTCTGCCGCCCGCGCCCGTCACCTTCGACAGCGCCGTACCGCCGATTCCCGTACCGTCGTTGATGCCGGTCAGCGCCTTCAGGCGGTAGGGCATCGCCGGGGCGAAGGACTCGATCGTCTCGGAGATGATCGACCTGGCCGTGGTGAAGTGGCGGCTCGCGATCAGGTCCACCGGGACACCGTCGGTGGTCTTCTGGAACGCACCGTGCGGATAGGCGAAGTGCTCACTCTTGAAGCCGTTGGACACCAGCCACTCGCGCAGCTTGCGGAAGTCGGTGTCCGCCTGCTCCGCGGTGAGTTTGGGATAGCTGGCCGTGTGGGTGGCGTTCGCGTAGGAGTGCCCCGCCATCTCCCAGCCGGAGAAGTCCTGCATCGAACGCATCTGGTCGATCGTCAGGAAGTTCCCGGTCCCGATCGCGTCGGCGATGTTGTAGACCGTACCGGGGAAGCCGAAGGCGTCCATCACCGGCCGGCCGATGTCGTGGATGGACTTGTGGGAGTCGTCGAAGGTGATCGAGACGACGCCCTTGGGGAAGACGGAGGAGGTGTCGGGTATCGCCTCGACCGCCTGCAGCCGGTAGGTCACCGCGCCGCCCGCGTTGTCGTACACGGCGAACGACATGTCGGTGAAGCCGGTCTTGGTGGAGGGGTTGCCGGCGGCCGAGATCGAGTACGTGCCGGCGGCGCTGGTGACGTCGGCCCACTGCAGGTGGACCGTCACCCATTCTCCCGACTGGACGTAGTTGGCCGCCGTCGCGGAGTGGGCGTGGAACGTCCAGGAGAAGTTGTTCGCGAGGGAACCGCTGCCCAGGTAGAAGACCAGCTTCGACAGGTTGGCCACGTCATCGACCCGGAAGATCAGCCTGAGCATCTTGCCGGTCAGGTTCATCGCCGTCATACCGGTCTTGCGTATGTACGACTGCTTGCCCGTACCGTTCGTGGTCACCCGGACCGCCTGCGTACCGCGGACGAAGACGGTCTTGTCGTTCGCCTCGGACGAGGCGGTGCCGGCGCCTCCGGCGGTCCAGCCGTGCCCCGCCTGGAACTGCTGGCTCCAGGTGGCTCGGCGCTGCTTGGGGCGCCGCCCGGACGGCGCGTACAGCGGAGGCGTGGCGAGCCCTCCGATTCCCCCTGCGGCGGCGGGGGCGGCCTGGGCCTTTGTGGCCAGATTGCCCGCCCAGGCGCCACCGGCCGCCATGGCGAGGCCGCCGGCCCCGCCAAGGAACAGCGCGGAACGCCGGCTCACCACTGCTTTCTCGCGCTCCGCCGCAGCAGCGCGGCTGCGGGCGCGGGTCCCCCTCTTGCTCACCCTTACTCCTGAACCGTGTCGAAGTAGTTCATGCCGTTGTCGGTGAAGCCCTTGACTGCGGTGTCGACTGCGTTTTCCGACAAGGCTTTGTTCTCGTTGTAGTACAGCCAGTCAACTTTCATGTCCCAGGTTCGGTCACCCTTGAAGGGCAGGTCTATGAACCAGTGATTGAAGTTGATCGACATTCCCGCTCGGGGAGCGTACTTGCCGTTGCTGCTGAACAGTTTCTTTCCGTCCAGCCAGTAGGTGACGACATCGTCCTCGACGGTGATCATCACGGTGTGCCAGCCGGCGAGACTCTTGTTCGTCGTGTTGTAGACACGGTCGTTGGTCTCGTGGTCGTACCAGGTGACGGTGTCGAGCTTGGGTCCGAGCCGTCCCCAACCGCCGTTGGGCATGTACTCGTTGTCGAGCTCGCTGTAGGTCTTGCCCTTGCCGCCGATCGTGTAGAAGGTCTGGTTGACGTGGTCGCCCTTCTCACCCGTCGTCGGCTTGTCGCTGAACAGGACCCGGGCGGCGTAGGTGCCTTCGCGGAACTTGTCCGAGGAACTGCCCAGACTGGCCTGTTTCGTACCGGCCTCGGTGCCGTCCGTGCTGGCGCGCAGCTGGAGCACCTGGCCGTCGCCCTCGGCGTCCTCCTCGGCGGGGAAGCTCACGCCGTCGGGAGTCCAGGTGTCCTCGATCCCCGGGCCGCCCTTGCTGCTGCGGACCAGCCAGCCATGCTTGAACAGGGCCGGGTCCTTGGCACCCACGTAGTTGAAGTTGTCGAAGACGACTCCCGCCGGAGCGGTCGGCACCTCGGTGGGCGCGGTGGAGGCCTTCGGGGCCTTCTTCTCACTGTCCTTGGTGGTGCCATCCGGTTCCTCGCCCCAGGCGAGCAGTCCCCGCTTGTACGCGGTCACCTTCTTCGACTGTTTGAAGCTCGTCATCTCGCCGTCGAAGGAGCGGTCGTTGGACTGCTTCATCTCCTTGTGGTCGGTCCGGAAGAGCTGCAGATCGATACCACGGCTGTTGGCGCTGGGCTTCAGGGTGCCGGCGTCGTCGGTGAACCGGATCTCGAGATAGTGGTCCGCGGTGTCGGTGGCGTCGTCCATGGCGACGACGGTGCCGGCGATGTTCGAGCAGCCGATCTCGGCCTGCACACAGTTGAAGGCGTACGAGCCGGCACCGTCCGCGGTGAAGTAGTAGCGCAGCGACACATCGCTGAGCGGCAGCGCCTTCTTCGTCTCGTTGAAGATCTCCAGCGCCGGCTTCGCCACCGTGGCCTTGGCGGAAGTCTGCGTCCGGTAGCGGATCGTGAGCTCCGCCGGGTCCGGGTTCGCCGCACGCCACACCGGATAGAGCGCCGTCCCGCCGGCGCCGACCGCTCCGATGACGAGCAACAATTTGATCTTGGGCCATACCCGACGTCGGGGAGGGCGACGACGTGCAGACGCCACGGAAGCTCCTCGGGAGGAAACAGATGGTCATGAGGTTGAAATGATCAAACGATCACTGCATCTGATCAGATCGTGTGCAGATCCTATAGGGGACCTGTCACTAGAAGGAGCGGAACTGGTGACGATACGGAAACCTGGAGGTCGGGCTGCCGCCATCTCCGGTAGCGGATCGCCGGACCGGTCCCGTACCGCACACGCTCGGACACAAGCGGTGGTCAAGCCGTGGTCATACAAAGACCCCCGCCGTTCCGTTCACCGGATCGACGGGGGCCGCGCAGAGGTGATCTGGGTGTGCTGTCCGGAGGGGGCTGTCGAGGTGCCGTCCGGAGGGGCTGTCGAGGTGCGGGTCGGACCGCCGACGTGGGTGTCATCCCCTCCCGCCACAGCTCACGCGCGGGACTTGTGCGTCGCGGCGAACTCGTCGGCGGCCTCGAGGTCGAAGTCGCCGTGGTCGCTGCCGAGGCCTTGCGCCACCAGTGCCGCCGCGGCACAGCCGAGTACCGCGGCCTCGCGCGGACTGCGGCCCAGCCCCACGCCGCGCAGGAATCCGGCCGAGAACGCGTCGCCGCATCCTGTGGTGTCCACCACGTCGATCGCGAAGGCGGGCACGGGTTCGGTGCCTTCCGCGGTCACCACGACCGCGCCGTCACCACCGCATGTGACCGCCACGACACCGGCCCCGGCACCGAGCAGCTTCTTCGCGCCCGCCACCAGGTCGTCCTCACCGGTGAAGCCGAGGACCTGATCGTCGTTGGGCAGCAGGTGGTCGACGTACGGCAGCGCGGCCGCGATCTGCTCGAAACTGCCGAGCACCCCGGGCGCGAGCAGGTCCACGGAGGTGACCACGCCGTGTTCCTTGGCGTACGACAGGATGCGCGCGGCGACGTCGACTCCGATCAGTTCCGGGCCGCCGAGGTGGAGGTGCGTGGCTTCCGCGATGGCGTCCCAGGGCACGTCGTCGAGCCCGTAGGTGATGTTGGCGCCGAGCAGGTGCAGTGAGGGCCGGTCGCCGTTGGGCCGGATGGGCAGCACGCTCGCGGAGGTGGGGGTGTCGGCGCGGCGGACGAGGAACCCGGTGTCGATGCCGGCCTTGCCCAGCAGTTGGACCAGCATGTCGCCGGTGGGGTCGGTACCGATCGCCCCGGCGCTGCGCACCTCGGCACCCAGCTTGGCCAGGGTGAGCGCGGTCCCGCCGGCCGTTCCGGCGGCGGTCATCCTGATGTCCTCCACCAGCGTCGCGCCCTGGCCCTCGGGTATGGCCTCCACCGGCCGCACCAGCACGTCCAGCACGTGCACGCCCATCGTGACGACCTTCATCGGCTCTCCTCCTGCACGGGTGGCACGGGTTGGGTGGTGCCGTAGTTGCGCGCGATCGCGGCCTCGATCACCGCGAGCTGCTGTTGTTCGTCCAGGACACGGGGCTCACCGAGGGCGGCCGCGCGCTGGTAGACACCGCACGCCCACTCGAGCAGCAGGGCGTGCTCGACCGCCTTGTCGAGGGTCGGCGCGTGGGTGAGCGCACCGTGGTTCGCCATCAGTGCGGCGCTGCGGCCCTCGAGCGCGTTCAGTACGGACTCGGCGAGCGCCGGAGTGCCGAAGGTGGCGTACGGCGCCACTCGCACGGTGCCACCCAGGGCGAGCAACTGGTAATGGATACACGGCAGTTCGTCGAGGACGCAGGAGAGTGCGGTGGCCATGGGCGCATGGGTGTGGACGACCGCGCCGGCGTCGTAGCGCTGGTAGACGCCGAGATGCAGCTCCAGTTCCGAGGTCGGCCGCAGGGTCCCGGCCACCATGTCGCCGTCGAGGTCGACCACCGTCACCTGGTCCGCGGTCAGTTCGGCGAGGACCGCGCCGGTCGCGGTGATCGCAACCCGCTCCCCCACGCGCACGCTGACGTTTCCGGCCGTGCCGATGAGCAGGCCCGCGGCCCCCAGCCGGCGACAGGCGTCCGCCACGGCGGCCCGATCCTGACCCAGCACGGAGCTTGAGTCGGTCATGTACGCGACGGTAACCTAAACGTGAAACAAAGTCACGTTCACGTTTGGGAGTTGTTACTTGGGCGAGCCGACCGCGGACAGCGGCGGGACGGAAGACGCTCGCCCGACCGGCGAGAGGGACAACGGGTCCCGGCTCGCCGGAGCGGAGGGCGGGCCGCAGCCCGGCAGAGCGGACACCGTGCCACAACCCACCGGAGCCGAAGGCGGGCCACAGCCCGCCGGAGCGGACACCGGGCCGCAGCCCGCCGGAGCGGAGGGCGGGTCCCGGCCAGCCGGAGCGGAAAGCGCTCCCCTGCGCCGAACGCCCCAGCAGGCGCGCAGCAGAGCCAGGTTGGCCCGCGTCCTTCAGGCGGCGGAGCGCGTCCTGATCGCCGAGGGGGTCGAGGCACTGACCACCACGCGGGTCGCGGCCGAGGCGCGGGTGTCGGTGGGCTCGCTGTACCAGTACCTTCCCGACCGCGGCGCGATCATCGACGCCCTCGCCGCCGGCTACTTCGCCCGGCTCGAGGCAGTCATGGACGACTTGGCCCGGGACGCGGCGACACAGCGCTGGGAGGATCCCGTCGGCCTCCTCATCGACGCCTACGCGGGGATCTACCGCACCGAACACGGCTTTCGCGCCCTGTGGTTCGGCAGCGGCCTGACCGAACGGACCCGCGCCGCGGACCGCGAGCACAAGCGCCGCATGGCCGACGGAGTGCGCCGCGTGCTGCTCGCGCTCGGCTTCGGTCACGACGACGAGGGGCTCGGCCGGGCCTGCCACGCCGCGGTCCTCGCCGCGGACGCGCTCGCCCAGGAGGCCTTCCGTCGCGACGCCGACGGCGACAGCGCCCTTCTCGACGAGGCCAAGATCATGCTGCGCGGCTATCTCGCCGACATCACCGACCGCCGGCAGCGACCGCGGCGGGCCCGCCCCTGAGCCCTCGTGGCCCGAGGCGACGGTGGCCCGATCCGGAGGTCGCGATGCCCGGAGAAGAATTTCTCGTCCCGGCACTCATACGGCGGGCGGCCGCCACCCGTCACCAGGGTGGACAGCGCGGCACCCGCCGTCCCGCCCGCGAGGGCGACCGTCTGTCCGCGCAACCGTCCCACGAGTGCCCCCGGCGCAGAGACCGGGCGCGGAAAACCGAGGAGCCGTGAACACACGACGTCTGATCAAGGCCGTGACCGCTGTCGCCGTGTCGGCCGGAGTCCTGGCCGTGGCCCCGGCGGCCTCGGCATCGTCCGCTCGGCCCGGTACCGCAGCGATCGCTTCCACGGTCGCTCAGGCGGATGGCGCGAGCGCCACTCCGTCGGCCTCGACCGCTGCCCCGGCGGCGCTCCCGTCGGTCTACATCTGGGCGGCCAACGTGAACGTCCGCCATGACGGTCAGGACGCGGACTGTGTCTTCTATCCCTCCCGCGGATCCTGCCCGACCGTCGTCGCCACGGTCTCGCGTACGACGGCGTCCGCCCACTGCCAGCGGGAGGGCGAGACCATCCACGACGGCGGCTACTCCAACCGCTGGTGGACGCTGGTCGAGTTGTCCGACGGGAAGGTCGGCTGGGTCAACAACATCTACATACGTGGCGGCGAGAAGATCGCGGGAGTGCCCGACTGCGCCTGGTGAACCGTCTTCCGCGGCTCAGCGAACCACCGTGCGGGGGGAGGTGCCGGTGTCCGTTCCCGACGGACACCGGCACACCGCACCGGACCGCCCCAGGGGCGCTGACCGGGGACGGGAGAGCGCGCATGTCACCGTTCGGCGGCGAGGTCGAGATCGCCGGCGGCGGGGGGTGCGGCGTCCGGGACCACGGTCCGGCGCCACGGGCGCGGGATCGGCGCGGACACCGCCCGCCACCAGGGCTCCGCCGGAAGTTCCCCGCCCGGTTCGAAGGGTTCGCCGGGGCGCGGGAACGCGACCGCTCGGCCGGCCGCTTCGGCGGCGTCCTTCGTCCACTCGCCGGGCTCGGCCCACGGATGCGGGGCGAGGTTGAAGGTGCCCCAGTGGATCGGCAGCAGTACGCCCCCCACGGCCGCGTCCCCGCCCTGCAGGTCCACATGTGCCCGGAGGCCCTCTTCGGGAGTCATGTGGATGTCGGGCCAGAACTCGCTGTAGGCACCGATCTGGATCATCGTGGCGTCGAACGGGCCGTACTCCGCGCCGATGTCCCTGAAGCCGGGGAAGTATCCGGTGTCGCCGCTGTGGTAGACGCGGTGTTCCCCACCGGCCACCACCCAGGAGGCCCACAGGGTGTGCTGTGTGTTCCGCAGGCCCCGGCCGCAGAAATGACGGGCGGGGGTGGCGGTCAGGGTGAGGCCGCCGACCTTGGTCGACTCGCCCCAGTCCAGCTCGCGCAGCCGGTCGGCGGGGACTCCCCAGTGCTCCAGGTGGGCGCCGACGCCGAGCGGTACCGCGAACACCGTGTCCGTGTCGGCCAGTGCCTTGATCGTGGGGAGGTCGAGGTGGTCGTAGTGGTCGTGCGAGATCACCACGACGTCGACCTGGCCGAGCGCGGCGAGCGGGAGCGGTACGGGGTGCAGCCGCTGGGGACCCACGAAGTCGAACGGGGAGCAGCGCCGGCCCCACACCGGGTCGAACAGCACACGGTGACCGTCGATCTCCGTGAGCACGCTGGAGTGGCCCATCCACGTCAGGCGCAGCCCGGTGGACGGGGGCTTGGCGAGGTCGGCGAGGGTCGTGGGATGCACGGGTATGGTGCCGGACGGGGTGCGGCGGGCGCGCGCCTCCTTGCGGAAGAAGCTCTTCGCCAGCTCGAGCGCGACGCCGCCGGAGGGGCGGGTGCGGGTGCCTTCGGGGTTCACGAAGACGCCGTCTGCGAAGTTCGGTGATCTGCGGATGCGTTCCAGGCGCTCACCCGCCGGATCCGCGCCGAAGCCGGCGGGTTGCAGGGCGCGCAGCCCGGACTGGGGAGAGCGGAAGCCGCTCACGGGGACCTCCAGGTGTTTGCGGTCAGCCATTCCATTGTGTGCGCCCCCTCTGACAGTGCCGGGTCGAGCCGTGACGGTTCGATGTCTGTGAGGCTCAACGTCCGGGAAGGCCCGATCATTACCGGCCGGCTGCGCCGAAGTTCGGGGCCGTCACCCGGCAGATCGCCTGCGCCGCGCGAACTACTGACCTACCATTCAGTATTCGTCCAGCACCCACGCCTCCGGCCGAGGAGCCGCATGACCACCTCCAAGACCGCCCTCTCCCCCGCCCCGCTGATAAACCTGACCTGGACCGACCACGTCACCGGCCGCCGCGGCTTCCTCGTGGTCGACCGGCTCGTGCGCGGCGTCTCCAGCGGAGGGCTGCGGATGCGGGCGGGCTGCACTCTCGACGAAGTGGCCTCTCTCGCCCGTGGGATGACGATGAAGGAGGCCCTGCACTACAACCCGGACGGCCGCTACGTCCCGCTGGGCGGGGCCAAGGGCGGCATCGACTGCGACCCCCGGGAGCCGGAGGCGTACGGCGTCCTGGTGCGCTATCTGCGCGCCATGCGGCCGTACATCGAGAGTTTCTGGACCACCGGCGAGGATCTGGGCCTCAGCCAGGACCTGGTCGACCGCGCCGCGGCCGAAGCCGGGCTCGTCTCCTCCATACAGGCCGTCTACCCGCTCCTCGACGACGAGGCGGCGGCCCGCCGGCGGCTCGCGGACGCGTTCGCGGTCGACGTGGACGGCATCGGGCTCGACGAACTCGTCGGCGGCTGCGGGGTCGCCGAGTCCGTCCTCGCCGCCCTGGACAGGGCCCGCGTGCCGCACGCGGGCACGCGCGTCGCGGTGCAGGGGCTGGGCACCATGGGCGGCGCCACGGCCCGGTTCCTGACCCGCGCCGGCCTCCGCGTGGTCGCGGTCGCGGATGTCAAGGGGACGATGCTGAACCCCGCTGGGCTGAACATCGAAGCCCTGCTCACCGCTCGGGACGCCCACGGCACCGTGGACCGCTCTGCGCTCGGCGACGGCGACCGTGAACTGCCGGGTGACGCCTGGCTGTTCGTGGACGCGGACGTACTGGTCCCGGCGGCGGTCTCGTACGCGATCGACGCCGAGAACCAGGCCCGGATCACGGCCCGCTGGATCGTGGAGGCCGCCAACATGCCCGTGCTTCCCGAGGCGGAGACCCTGCTCGCCGCCCGCGGGGTGACCGTACTGCCGGACGTCGTCGTCAACTCCGGTACGAACGCCTGGTGGTGGTGGACCCTGTTCGGAGACGTCGGGCCGGACCCGGAGGAGGCCTTCGCGTACACGCGCCGCTCGATGCGCACCCTGGTCGACCGGATGCTGGCACGCGCCGACTCCGACGGGACGACCCCACGCACCGCGGCCCACGCCCTGGCCGCCGAACGCCTGCCGCTGATCACGGAACGATTCGGCTGGTATCGCTGACCGCGGGGAACCCCGGGGCACTGTGCGGTCGCTGTGTAGTGTTGCCGGGTGACCAGGGTGCGGTTGAGTGTGGCGGAGCGGCGGGAGGAGTTGCTGCGGGCCGCCGTGGGACAGATCGAGGAGCGGGGTGTGGTGGCCGTGCGGATCGCCGATGTGGCGGCCGCACTCGGGGTGAGCAACGCGCTGGTGCTCTACCACTTCTCGACGAAGGAGAAGTTGGTCGCCGCAGCGTTCGCCTATGCCGCCGAGGGTGACCTGACGCGTCTGCGCAAGCTGCTGGGCCGTCGGACGACGGCGTTGCGTCGGCTGCGCGCGGCCGTGCGCTGGTACGCGCCGACCGGGCAGGCCAAGGGGTGGCGGCTGTGGATCGAGGGCTGGGCGGCGGCCCTGCGCGAGCCGGCGCTGCGGGAGGTCACGCGTGACCTCGACCGGCAGTGGAAGGCCGCCATCACCGAGGTGATAGCGGAGGGCGTGGCCGCGGGCGAGTTCCGGTGCGCCGATCCGGCGGGCACCGCGCTGCGCCTCACGGCCCTGCTCGACGGCTTGGCGGTCCAGATGACGGCGTACTCGGGCGGCGTCTCGCGTGCGCGCGCCCAGCAGTGGATGGACGACGCGCTCGCGTGTGAACTGGGGCTGGACCGCGAGGCCTTGACGGCGGCGGTGCGCTGAGGTCGCGACACGGACATTCCGACGCTGCCCCGCCCCGGGCCGGTCGTCCGGCCGTGTCGTGTGGCGAGGGAGTCATGCCGACGCGGCTGCGGAAGTCACCTCGCCCGGCTCGGCCGACGTACTCCCCCAGCGTGAGCTCGGCATTCTTTCACGGTCCCCGGCCGACGCACGCCGGGCTGGGCCCCGCTCCTGACGGCAGCGGGGCCCTCGTGCGCGGGCCTGGACGGGATGGCGCGGTGTGCTACCGAACACTTGCCCAGGGCTCCATCCTTCAGGGTGGAGGTGCAGGGCATCCTGAGCCCAGCGGCTTGGAGGGCCCGCAGCGACACTGCTGAATGCGCCTTGCCCGACAACGTAGTTGGCGGACCTACCGCCGGACTGGCGGGACGTCAAGCCTGTGGAGACCTTGTCAGACCACCCTCGGGTGGCAGGGGCCGATGAAGCAGGAACCCAAGGGAGCACCGCGTAGCGGTGCTGCCCGGAATCGCCTGCGTTCACGCAGGCGAGGATGTCAACGCGGGCGACTGCCGACGGTGCGCGTGCACCCTCGGCGGCCCCGAGCGGTCCGCGAACGCCCGTCCGTCAGACCGCCTGCGCGATCCGCATCTTGATGTCGTCCGGGGACAGGGTGCCCTTCGCCGCCACGTGGTCGCCCGACGACTCCCCGCGCAGCCGGCGGCCGATCCACGGGACCAGGTACTCGCGGGCCCAGTGGATGTCGTCCCGGCGTACCTCGAACGTGCCGCGTGGCGGCAGGGGCGGCCAGGGCTGGTCGGGGTCGGCCGGCACCGTGAGGCCGAGGACCTGGCCTGCCCGGAGCGCGACCCGGGTGTGCCCCTCGGGCGAGAGGTGCAGACGGTCGTCGTCCCAGGCACGGCGGTCCTGGACGGTCTTGAGGGACCACAGGTCCAGGACCGGGCAGCCGTAACGGTCGGCGATCGCCCGTACATGCCCGTTGTAGGTGGCGATCTTGCCGCGCAAGTGCTTCAGCACGGGCACTCCCCGGGTGTCGAACCCGGTGGTGACCATGACGGTGCCGACCGCGGACGTGAGCTGCGCGACGGCCAGTTCGAAGCGCTCGGCGACCTCGTCGGGATCGGTGCCGGGCCGGATGATGTCGTTGCCGCCCGCACAGAAGGAGACCAGGTCCGGCGCCAGCTTCCGGGCTTTCGGCAGCTGGTCCTCGACGATCTGGTCGAGCAGTTTCCCGCGCACGGCGAGATTGGTGTAGTTGAAGTCGCCCTCGGGCCTGCGGTCGGCGAGCAGCACGGCGAACCGGTCGGCCCAGCCGACGAAGGCCCCGTCCGGGCCGGGGTCGCCCACGCCCTCGGTGAAGCTGTCCCCCACCGCAACGTACGACCCGATCACTGCTGCGTTGTCACTCTTCGAATCGTCTGCCACAGCGACTCATGATTCACCTTCGAATGTGACCTACGCGACCGTAATAAAGGGTTGACGGTAGGTGAGATAAGCCACCGATCAAGATTTGGCCAAAGCGGGAATAGGTGTCGTCGCACATCGGGCGGTCGGACATTTCCGCGGTTGGTCCGCGCTCGCGGGCGAACGTCCGGCGTTTCGGCGGTCGTTGGCGATTCCCCGTGCGTGCGGCGTCACGCAACGGGCTTCGACCGAGGGCGCGATCGGCGTCGAGGGTCGCTGGTGCCCCGACAGGCAACGTTCGCCCCGTCGCGACGCCCGGCACGCTCCCCCAAGCTCTTCGAGCAGGGGCCCCCACTCGCCGCACCGGCCGAAGCCCAAGTATGTCCAGTACGAGGACTTCCGGCGGGCACTCCCCCAAGCTCTTCGTGCAGGGGGTACCCCCAGAGCACGCACCGGACGCCGCTCCTTGACGGGCAAACGTTGCCTGCCGCGGCACTAGAACTTCCCACCGAGTGCCTCGGCTTTGCCGCGGTGGTCGACCGGGCGGCACATGCCTCGAATGTCAGGAATCCTGAGAAGATTTACGTCCGTCGAGCGGGTCACGTCAAGCCCTTCGCCGCAACTTCTCCACTGAGGGTTGACGCTCGGGCGGCATGCAGAACACGTCTCGGTAACACCCTTGTCATCCGACGCCGGCATCTGCATCATCGTGGCCATCATCAGGGTTCCTGATATTGGGACGCCGCCCCGCCCCACCGGTGCGCAACGGGACCCGTCCGCCGCTCCCTGCTGCCGGTCCGTCTTGCCCAGCAGGTCACCACCCCCACTTCCGCCCCCTTGACGTGCCGGAGGCATCCATGAGTGCACCCATGACAGGTAATTTGTCCCGGAGATCCGTTCTCCGCGGCACGGCCGGAGCCGCTGGGCTGCTCTCCACGGGTGGTCTGCTGACCGCCTGCGGCGGCATCAAGGAGTCCTCCGCGCAGAGCGACGCGGTGCTCCGGATCGGTTACGTCTCGCCCACCACGGGCCCGGCCGCAGGCTTCGGCGAGCCGAACGCCTATCTCATGAAGAAGATGCGCGCCGCCTTCAAGGGCGGGTTGAAGATCGGCGGCAAGAAGTACTCCGTCGAGATCATCGACCGTGACAGTCAGTCCAATCCGCAGAACGCCGCGCAGGTGGCGACCGACCTGATCAACGGCGAGAAGATCGACCTGATGCTGGTCACCTCCACGCCCGAGACGGTCAACCCCGTCGCCGACGCGTGCGAGGCGGCCAAGATCCCGTGCCTGTCGACCGCCGTGCCCTGGGAGGCCTGGTACTTCGGCCGGGGCGCCACTCCGGAGAAGCCGTTCACGTACACGTACCACTTCTTCATCGGCGTCGCGGAGATCCATGCCGCGTACACCT
Organism: Streptomyces cavernae; assembly: GCF_004023625.1. GTDB lineage: Bacteria > Actinomycetota > Actinomycetes > Streptomycetales > Streptomycetaceae > Streptomyces > Streptomyces cavernae. The sequence goes on from NZ_RPDJ01000017.1 coordinate 211,310, forward strand.
CGCTGTGGACGGAGGGCGGGGTGAAGACCAACAAGCGGGTCGGTGTCATGTGGCCCAACGACCCGGACGGCAAGGCGATCCGGGACGGACTCGGTCCGCAGCTGAAGAAGAGCGGGTTCACCATCGTCGACCCGGGCGCGTACGAGGACGGGACGAACGACTACTCGGCGCAGATCGCGGCGTTCAAGAAGGCGGACGCGGAGATCTTCAACACCTTCCCCCTGCCGCCGGACTTCGCCACGTTCTGGAAGCAGGCCCGGCAGCAGGGTTACCGGCCGCGTATCGCGTCCATCGCCAAGACCGGTCTGCTGCCCTCCCAGGTCGAGGCGCTCGGTCCACTCGGCTACGGTCTCAGCGCCGGCTTCTGGTGGACGCCGAAGTTCCCGTTCACGTCAACTCTCACCCGCCAGTACGGCTTCGAACTGGCCGAGGAGTACGAGAAGTCGACGGGCAGGCAGTGGACCCAGATCCTCGGGTCCAACATGGCGCTCTTCGAAGTCGCGGTGCACGCGCTGAAGGAGACCTCCGATCCGAAGGACCGGGGGGAGCTCGCGGCCGCCCTGGGCAAAGCCAAGCTCACCACGGTCGTCGGGCCGCTGGACTGGACGTCCGGGCCGGTGAAGAACGTGTCCACGGAGCCGCTGGTGATGGCGCAGTGGCGCAAGGCCGCCAAGGGCAGCAGCTTCCCCCTCGAGCCCGTCATCGTCGACAAGAACTCCTTCCGCGACATCCCGCTCGGAGGCAGCCTTGAGCCCCTCGACTGAGCCGCTGACCGCGCGGGCGGGCGGGGCGAGGAGGGCCGACCCGGCCACGCCACCGGTCCTCTCGGCGCGCGGTGTACACCGCCGCTTCGGCAGCCTGGTCGTCCTCGAAGGCATCGACATCGCCCTCGCCCCCGGTGAGGCCCTGGGCATCGTCGGCCCGAACGGCGCCGGAAAGACGACCCTGCTCGACATCCTCTCCGGGGCCCAGGCGCCCTCCGAGGGCAGCGTCACGTTCCAGGGCCAGGACGTGACCCGCTGGAAGGCGGACCGTCGTTGTCGCAGGGGCATCGGGCGCTCCCATCAGGTGCCGCGTCCCTTCACGGGCATGACGACCTACGAGAACGTGCTGGTCGCATCGGTGCAGGGCGGCTCGCACCGCCGCGGGGCGGCCGAGCGTCACGCTCTCGGCGTACTCGAGCGCTGCGGCATGCTCGCGCAGGCAAACCGGCCCGCGGCCGCACTCACCCTGCTGGAGCGCAAACGGCTGGAAATGGCGCGGGCGCTGGCGACCGATCCGCAGGTGCTGCTGCTGGACGAGATCGCCGGTGGTCTCACCGATGCCGAGACGGACGAACTGATCGCCACCATTGAGCAGTTGCGTGCCGACGGCATCGCCATCGTCTGGATCGAGCACGTCATCCACGCGCTGCTGCGGGTGATCGACCGGCTGGTCTGCCTGGCGCAGGGGCGGGTCCTGGCGGAGGGTGAACCGGACGCCGTCATGTCCGATCCCCGGGTCGTCGAGGCGTATCTCGGGAGCGCGGCATGAGTCTGCTGTCGATAGAGAGTCTCGAGGTGAGACACGGTCTGCTGCGCGCGGTCCGCGAGGTGTCGTTCACCGTGGACGAGGGCGAGGTCGTGGCGATGGTCGGAGCCAACGGCGCCGGCAAGTCCACCCTCATGCGGGCCGTCGCCGGAGCACACCGGCCGGCCGACGGCCGTATCCGGCTCGACGGGGTGGATGTGACGGCCCGACGGGCCCACGACCGCGTCGCCGCCGGGATCGCGCTGGTCCCCGAGGGGCGACGGCTCTTCGCCGATCTCACCGTGGAGGAGAACCTGCTGGTCGCCTCCCGCGTGAAGCGATCGGGACCATGGGATCTGGCCGCCGTCCTGGCCGCCTTCCCCCTCCTGGACGGACTGCTGAAACGGCGCGCCGGAAACCTCTCGGGCGGTGAGCAGCAGGCCGTGGCCATCGGCAGGGCGCTGATGACCAACCCCCGGCTGCTGCTGCTCGACGAGGTGTCGCTGGGCCTCGCGCCCATCGTGGTCGACACCCTCTACCAATCGCTCGGCACGATCCTGTCCGGCGGCACGACGGTGCTGCTGGTGGAGCAGGACCTCGGCCGCGCCCTGGGGGTCTCCCGGCGCGTGCTGTGCATGCTCGAAGGCCGCGTCGTCCTCGACGAGTCCGCCGACGCCGTCACCCGCGAACAGGTCGTCGATGCGTACTTCGGACTGAGCCGCGCCAAGGGCGGCGGAGCCGCGAACCCGGCCACGGCCGTACCAGAGGAATCCGAAAGGGAGCCGGCATGAACTGGATCAACGCCATCGTGCAGGGCGTCATGCTCGGCGGCGTGTACGCGCTCTTCGCCTGCGGCCTCTCCCTGATGTTCGGAGTCATGCGGACCGTCAACCTGAGCCACGGCGATCTCGCGGTTCTCGGTGCGTTCCTCGTCGCGGTGCTGGCCGCCGCCGTGGGCATCAGCCCCTTCTTCGCAGTGCTGCTGGTCCTGCCGGTGATGGGCCTGGTCGGAGTGGCGTTGCAGCGGGGCATTCTCAGCACCGCGCTGCGCACCGGCGAGATGTCGTCGATGCTGGCCACCTTCGGTCTCGCCATCGTGCTGCAGAACGTGCTGCTGGAGATCTTCAGCGCCGACAGCCGCTCCCTGGACGTCGGTTCGCTGGCCACGGCCGGCTTCCAGCTCGGGCCGTCGGTGAGCATCCCGTACCTCGGCGCACTGACCGTGGCAGTGGCGGTGGCGCTGCTCGGCGGCCTGCAGTTGCTGCTCGCCCGTACGGGTATCGGCCGGGCGATCCGCGCCACCGCCGCCGACGCGGACACCGCCGAGCTGGTCGGGATCGACAGCCGCAGGGTGTACGCCTGGGCAGCCGCCATCGCCGTCGCCACCGCTGGTCTGGCGGGCGCGTTCTTCGCCATGCGGTCGTCGTTCAGCCCGTCCATGGGGCCGACCCAACTGCTGTTCGCCTTCGAGGTCGTCGTGATCGGGGGGCTCGGTTCGCTGTGGGGGACGCTCGCCGGCGGCATGGTCCTCGGTGTCGCCCAGACGGTGGGCGCGCAGGTGGATCCGCGCTTCTCCATCGTGGCCGGACACGCGGTCTTCCTCGCGGTCCTGGCCTTCCGCCCGCAGGGACTGCTCGGTATGAGAAGGAGCCGTACATGACCACCGCATCACCGGCCGCCCCCAGCACCGCCACCATCCACCGGTGGACTCCCGTCTCCCGTACGGCGTCGGGTGCCCTGGCCGCCCTGCTGCTCGCCCTGGCGTTCGCGCCCTTCGTCTTCGCGCCCGAGGTGACCGCGAAGCTGACGGTACTGTTCGTCCTCGTCATCGTCGCGGCCATGTGGAACGCGCTGGCGGGCTACGCCGGGCTGGTCTCCGTCGGCCAGCAGGGCTTCATCGGCCTCGGCGCGTACGGTGTCTTCCTGCTCGTCGACCGGGGCATGAGCCCCTTTCCCGCGGTCGTCCTGGCGGCCCTGCTGGCCGGAGCCGTCGCCGTACCCACTTCACTGCTCGCGTTTCGGCTGACTGGCGGTCAGTTCGCCATCGGCATGTGGGCGATCGCCGAGTTCTTCCGGCTGGTCGTGGTGAACACCCCTTCGCTGGGAGGCGGTTCCGGCCGCTCGCTGACCGATCTGTCGGGCACCGATCCGGCGGTGCGGCAGGCCCAGGTGTACTGGCTCGCCCTGGCGCTGATGAGCCTGCTGCTGCTCGCCGTGTTCGTCCTGCTGCGCAGCCGGACCGGTGCTTCGCTGGAGGCGATCCGCGACGACCCGGTGGGCGCCGCCTCCGTCGGGGTACGGGTCACCTCGGCTAAGCGGCTGGTCTTCGTCCTCGCGGCGGTGGGCTGCGCGGCGGCCGGCGGCCTCACCCTGGCGAACACTCTGCGGGTGCAGCCGGATTCCATCTTCGGGGTCCACTGGTCCGCGTACATGATCTTCATGGTGGTCATCGGTGGTCTCGGCACCTTCGAGGGACCGATCATCGGAGCGATCGTCTTCTTCCTGGTGCAGGACTGGTTCGGCGACAACGGAGGCACCTGGTATCTGATCGGGCTCGGCGCCCTGGCCATCGGGATGACGCTCTGGATGCCCCTCGGACTGTGGGGCACCGTGGCACGCCGACGTGACCTGGAACTACTGCCTGTCGGCTATCGAGTGAGAACACCCCGTCGCCTGACTCGCTGACGGTCTCGCCCGACCTCCGACTGACCGAGCAAAAAGGTGCGCACGATGGCGGAGGCAGCCGAATGGGATCCGGGTCCGGATTCCTGTCCGGGGCCGGATTCCTGTCCGGGGCCGGATTCCGATCCAGTTCCAGGTCCGGATTCCGGTCCGAACCCGCAGGGCGGCAAAGGTCCGCTGACGATCTACCTCATCAAACAACTCGAACTGGCCATCCGCTCCTTCATGGACGAGGCACTCCGGCCGTACGGGCTCACGACGTTCCAGTACACGGCCCTGACCGTGCTTCAGCACCGAGGAGTTCTCTCCTCCGCCCAGCTGGCCCGCCGCTCCTTCGTCAGGCCGCAGACGATGCACGAGATCGTGCGCTCGCTGGAGGAGCGCGGGCTGATCGAACGCGCCCACGCCCCGGGCAACCGGCGGATCATGGAGGCGCGGCTGACCCGGGACGGGGAGGAACTGCTGGCGGCGTGCGCACCGGAGGTGCAGAGGCTCGAGGACCGGCTGATGCTCGACATGCCTCCAGAGCGACGGTCCGCGTTCCGCCGCGGCCTCGAAGACGGGTTCGCCTCCCTGACGGGACGGCACCACGCCTGACGGCTCGGACGGGCGGGCCGCCGAACGACCGCCCTGGGGCCTCCGGGGACGGCCGCCTCGGGGCCCGGGACTGCCCCGGTCAGAGCCGCCAGACCCGGAAGCCGCTGATGTGGAAGTGGCTCCACACCGTACGGAAGGCGAAGTGCCCACCTGTGTACGGCTCGGGGTCGGTGCAGTCGAAGACGAGCCGTCCGTTGTCCCACCACTGGACGGTCGAGCCGTTCGACACGATCCGCACCCGGTTCGGCTCGTTGGGCACGAGGAGCGGCTCGGTGTGGTCGACGATCAGCGGGCGCACCCCGGCCTGGCCCACATGGCGGCGCAGCCGGATGGTCGTGTTGCTGTTGGCGCCGTGGCCCGCGTAGTACGTCGTGAGGTGGTCGTACTCGGCGAGCGCGCCACCGCGCGGGGTGGCGAAGATGTCGTCCGGGGAACGCACGTCGGTGGCGTTCCAGAAGTTGTTCAGGTCCGAGACCCGGTCGTTGGCGCCACCCGCGGAGACGGGCGTGGCCGTGTACGCGATGACGTACGGCCCGGCGAGCCGCCGCCGGAACCAGACGGTGGCCCCGCTCGGCACATCGATGTCCAGCACGCCGCGTGATGCGGTGACGCTTCCGCCGTCCTGGAGTTCGGTGGCCCACTGGCCGAGACCGAGACGGAAGTCGTCGGCGGCGAGGAGCCGACGACGACCGCGCCCCGGGCGTCCGCCCACGGTGGCCGCACCCTTCGTGCGGTTTGCGGCACTTGCACTGTTCGTCCCGCTGTCGGCCTTCGCGACGGCCGCCGGGGCGAGAGCGGCTGACGCGGCACCGGCGGCGAGGGCGCCGAAGGCTCTACGGGTGGTCGTCGCCATGAGAGTTCCCCTCCGAAGTGACGGTGATGGTCACGCCGCATCGCACGTCCATCCACCACGGAAAGCGCTTGCTGGGGATCACTCTGCAGTCACCCCCGCCCCATGTCGAGACCCGCTGCCACCCAACGCGGAGGACCGGATCCGCGCAGCGGAGTCCGGTCCTCGGTGTTGGGGGTCACCCGGCGAGGGGAGGCACCCTTCGATCAGATGGACACGCCCTTCGAGCGCAGGTACGCCAGCGGGTCGATGTCCGAGCCGTAGTCGGGGCCCGTGCGGATCTCGAAGTGCAGGTGCGGTCCGGTCACATTACCGGTGGCGCCGGAGAGACCGACCTGCTGGCCCGCCGCCACGCGCTGCCCGGCCGAGACCGAGAGCGAGGACAGGTGGGCGTACTGCGCGTACTTGCCGTCGTCGAGCTGGATGACGACCTGGTTGCCGTAGGCGCCGCCCCAGCCGGCGGAGACGACGGTGCCGGCGCCGACCGCCTCGAGGGAGGTGCCGGTCGGGGCCGCGAAGTCCACACCGGTGTGGTAGCCGCTGGACCACATGCTGCCGGACATGCGGTACGGGGTACCGACCGAGGCACCCTGGATCGGCAGGGTGAAGCCGGCGACGTTGCTCGCGACGGCCTCGGTGCCCGTGTCGGCCTTCTTCGCCGCGGAGGACTTGGGCGCCGACGAGGACTTGGAAGCCGTCGACGACTTCGGCGCCGCGGAGGACTTGGGCGCCGTGGAAGGCTTGGGAGCCGCTGACGACTTGCCGCCGCCTGACGCCGCCTTGGCGCCGATCGTCAGCTTCAGACCGGGGTGGATCAGGGACGGGTCACTGCCGACGGCGGCGCGGTTGTCCTCGTAGAGCTTCTTCCAGCCGCCGGAGACGTGCTGCTCGTCGGCGATCTTCGCAAGAAAGTCCCCGGGCTCAACGGTGTAGGTCTTCGCGGCGGTCTTCTGCACGGCGACCGGAGCGGCCTGGACGGTCTTCTCCGAAACACTCTGAGTTGCCGACGACGGGGTCGCGGCATGCGCCCCCGCGGCGACCGTCAAAGGCAGTGCGATCGCGGCACCACCGGTGCCGGCAATGGCGATCGAGCGACTGAAACGACGGGTTTTGACACGACGGTGCTTACCCTTCGCGGGCATGACGAATTCCTCTCCGGCGCCTACGAGGTGAGCTGTCGGGTGCGGACTGGAGATGCCCGGCCGCGGCAATGCACGGCTTAACCCCAAGCCTGTTCCGGAGACCGGACCAGGCGTTTTACCTGTGGGTCCCCCGCTCCTGCCGAACACGGGTGAGTTGCGGTCTCCGGTCGGCGGCAGGATTCGGCGTTCCGACTGGATTGATGGGGAACGTAAGCGACGGTTACGCGCCGCGACAAGCCAAGGGCTGAGCTTTCGTCACTTTCTCTTGATCAATACCAGGAATGCCGATTACGCTCCGTTAACTCGGAACATGAGATCCCCCTTAACACCCTTAAAACACGGCCGAATTACATGAACATGACGGCGACGGACCGTCACGGATATGACGCTGCTCACGCGCGGTCGGCCGATGAGCTTTTACTCCAGGGCCAGTTGGGGCGAATTAAACCGAAACACCCTTAAGCCTTACCGTGCTACGAATTAGGACAGATCGATCAGATCCGGCGCAGTCGCAGCACGGTCGCGTCGAGGTCGCCGCGCAGTCCGGTGTGCAGCCCGTGGTGCTCCAGCACCGCCCCCCGGTGCACTTCACCCGTCTCCACGTTCCGGTACGCCGCCCCCCGGTCGAGGCCGCGCAGGCGCACCGGCGCCACCGGCTCACCGAACCGCTGGGCCTGGAGCCACGCGAGGACCACGGTCTCGTCGCCGTAGGTGTACTGGACCGCGCTCAGCCCGCCCTCCGGCGCCCGCAAGCGGTACAGGTCCCCGCGCTGCACGACGGGGCGTATCTCCTTGTAGAGCGTGACCCACTCGTGCGCCTCGGCCAGTTCCTCGTCCGTCCACTCGGTGAGGTCGCCGCCGATTCCGAGCACCCCGGCCATGGCGCTCACAAAGCGGAACCTGAGGGAACTGACCCGCCCGTTGAGCTGGGTGTTGGGGCTGTCGGTGACCCACGCGGCCATGACCCGCGCCGGATGGAGCTGACTGAAGCCGTGCTGGATGGAGAGCCGGTCCAGCGGATCGGTGTTGTCCGAGGTCCACACCTGGTCCGTGCGGCCGAGGATCCCGAGGTCGATCCGGCCCCCGCCGCCGGAGCAGGATTCGAAGGCGACGTGCGGATGGGCGGCCCGCAGCCGGTCCAGCAGGGCGTACAGGGCATGGACGTGGTCGACCCACAGGCGTTGCGGATACGCCTCCCCCGGCCAGCCGGCGTCGGTGAAGCAGCGGTTGAAGTCCCACTTCACATAGTCGATCGGGGCGCTGGAGAGCAGATTGTCGAGTTGCTCCCACAGATACTGCTGGACATCGTCACGTGCCAGGTTGAGCACAAGCTGATTGCGGAATTCCGTCCGCTTTCGTCCCGGTTGATACTGAATCCAATCGGGATGGGCGCGATACAACTCACTGTCCGGATTGACCATTTCCGGCTCGACCCAGATCCCGAACTGCATGCCCAGCGCGTGCACGTCGTCGGCCAGCGGCTTGAGCCCGGCCGGGAAGCGGTCCGGGTTGGGCGTCCAGTCGCCGAGCCCGGAACGGTCGCTGGTGCGGGTGCCGAACCAGCCGTCGTCCACCACGAAGAGTTCGACGCCCATCGCCGCGGCCCGCCGCGCCAGCGCACGCTGCTGATCCTCGGAGATGTCAAAGGTGGTGGCTTCCCAGGAGTTGAAGAGCACGGGACGGTCCTGCTCCGCGCCGGGGATCACATACGCGCGCTGGTAGGCGTGCCAGGCCCGGCTGGCGCCGCCGAAGCCGCCGTCGCTCCACAGTCCCGCGAAGACCGGTGTGGTGAAGGACTCACCGGGCTCCAGCCGCAGCAGGCCCGAGTCGTCGTACCCGGCGCCTCCGGTGATCTGCACCCGGCCGTCGGGGAGTTGGGCCACGCTGATGCGCCACGAGCCCGACCAGCCGAGCGCGCAGCCGTACACCTCCCCGCGCTCCTCGGTGGCACCTTCGGCGTCCAGCGCGACCCAGGGCAAATGCTGGTGCCCGGTGTGGCCGCGCCGACTGCCGATGATCTTCTCGCCGTAGGTCAGGTCCGTGCGCACCAGTTGGGACTCGGCCGCCCACCGGCCGTGCAGCTGGGACAGCCGCCAGCCGTCGCGCTCGGGCAGCGTCCAGGTCGCGGAGTCCGCGCGCAGCAGCTCCAGCGACCGGTCTCCCTGGTTGCCGAGGGTCACCCAGCGCTCGACGACGTCCGTGGCGGGCCGCATCCGGTAGTGCAGGGTGATGGCGAGTCCGGCGTCGGTGAACCGCAGCCGCAGTTCCTCCCCGTCCGTCTCGTACTCCTCGAACCGCCACTCGGTGCCGCGCCGCTCCTGAGTACGCACCGACAGCGCGGGCCGCACGAAGCGGGGGCCGCCCTCGACCGGGTACTCCTCGCGTCCGTCCAGCTCGGACTCGAAGGGCCAGTACTGCGGCTCGGGCCGGGCGGCGAGCGCCTCGGCGTCGGCGAGCGTGACGCGCGGACCCCAGTGCAGCTGGAGCAGCTCGTCGCGCTCGGTCAGTCGCAGGGCGTAACCGCTGGTGGGACCGGTCAGCAACCAGGTCCGACCGTCCTTGCCGATGTCCACCATCACGCCCCCACAGAGTCGAACAGCCACGCCCAAGCCCCAACATCATCAAGGTCCACAGGCCTCCTCCGCAACGCCTGTGGACAACAAGCCGAAGCAGCGCCGACGGTCTGTGGACAACCTCGAGGCCCGGCTACCGGCCGCCTGTGGACAAGTCGTTGGCCCGTGAAGCCGTGTCGTATCGTCGGATTCGCGCCCGCCGACAACAGCGTCCGCGGCCGAGTGGGAGGAGTGCCCGTGACGGAGCAGGTCCCGTCGACCGAGCCCGAGCTGTCCGGGGTGCGAAACTTCCGTGACGTGGGCGGTCTGCCGACCGAGGACGGCCGGCGGGTCGGACACGGACGGCTGTTCCGCAGCGGCCATCTCGCCCATGCGACGGACAGCGACGCGAAGTTCCTCGCCTCGCTCGGCCTGCACACGATCTTCGATTTCCGCAACGCGGCGGACATCAAGCTCGAAGGGCCGGACGTCGAGCTGCCCGGCGTGCGCAATCTGAACCTTCCGCTGACGGACCCGGCGCACGGCGCGGAGTTCTGGACGATGGTCCGGGACGGCGATCTGGACCAACTGCGCCGCCTGCTGGCCGACGGCAAGGCGGCCAACCGGATGATCGGCTCGTACCGCAAGATCATCACGGAGCGCACCGCGGAGCATGCGCAGGTACTCAGGGAGCTGACCGAGGACAGTGTGCCCGCACTGATGCACTGCGCGGCCGGCAAGGACCGGGCGGGCCTGTCGATAGCGATCACGCTGCTCGCCGTGGGCGTGGAGCGCGACGCGATTCTGGCCGACTACCTGGAGTCGGCGGCCCTGCACCGCCGCTACCGGGTCCGCCGCAACGGCAGCGCGGCCAAGGCGTACAGCCCCGAGGTGATGGAACTCCTCGACCCGCTCTTCGACGCCCGCGCGGAGTACCTCTCGGCGGCCTTCGACACCATCGAGGAGACCTGGGGCGGCGTCGACACCTATCTGGAGCGGGGCCTGGGGCTCACGCCGGAGGCACGGGAGACGCTGCGCGATCGGCTTCTCGAGGGCTGACCCCCTACTCCCCCTATTTGCCCTGCTTGCCCTACTCCCCTACTTGTCCTGCTGCACCCTCTTTGCCTACTTGGCACCCGCCTCGAACAGGAAGTAGATGAAGGCCGCGAAGACGTGGCCCACCGCGATGTAGATGATCAGCCGCACCCACAGGGCGCGCGGGAACTTCTCTTCCATGTCGCTCATGACGGCTCTCCTGTGGTCGGGTGCCCGGTGACCGGGCCCAGGCAGAGCGCGGTGGCGGGGCTCTGCAGCAAGGTGTGGACGAACAGCAGATCGGCGCCGTCCTGGTCGGCGGCGGCGATGCGGTGCGGGGTCAGCGAGTCGAAGTGCGCGCTGTCTCCCGGCGCGAGGAGGTGCGTGGTGTCGCCGAGGCGCAGCCGCAGCCGGCCCTTCAGGACGTGCAGCCACTCCTCCCCGGGATGGACGCGCACGATGTCGCCCTGGGCGCCGTACGGCACGTGCACCCGCAGCGCCTGCATGCCGCGGCCCTGCGCTCCGGCCTGCCAGTAGGTCCAGCCGCCGGCCCGGGTCGGTTCCATGTCCGCGGCACGGACGATCGCGTCCCGGTCGGCGACCGTCTCGCCGAGCAGTTCCGAGACCGTCGTACCGTAGGTGCGAGCGAGCGCGAGCAGCATCGGCAGGGAGGGCTGGCGCTGTCCCGTCTCCAGCCGGGAGAGGTGTGCGGGTGAGAGCGCGGCTGCTCGGGCCGCGGCCTCCAGGGTGAGACCGACTCGGCGGCGCAGTTCGCGCAGGCGAGGGGCAACGGCGGAAACCTCGGCGGAGGGCTCTCCGGCCGCCGCCGGCTCACTGGGGCTCATGCCTCGATTCAGCCAGAGCCTTACCTGAGAGGCAAATTCCTTGCCTCAGAGGCAAAACGCCAAAACGCCTACCGATTCGCCACCGCCTGCCTCACCAGCGTCTTGCCGAAGTCCCACATCAGCCCGCCCTCATGCGCGTCGTCCATCACCGCGGTGAACGCCGCCACGAAACGGTCCACGTCCTGATCGTCGATGATCAGGGGCGGAATGAGTTTGATCACTTCGAGATGGTCGCCGGAGACCTGCGTGAGGATCCGGTGCCGTTGCAGCAGCGGTACGACGACCATCTGTGCGAAGAGGCCCTTGCGGGCCGCCTGCAGCATGGTCCAGCGGCTCCGCAGCTTCAGCGACTTCGGCTTGCCGAACTCGATGCCGATCATCAGGCCCCGGCCGCGGACGTCACTCAGCAGCTCGTACTTGTCGATCAGTGCCGAGAGCCCGGACTTCAGCCGCTCGCCCGTGGCCCGGACGCCGGCGACGATCTGTTCGTTCTCCATGACCGACAGCACGGCGAGCCCGGCCGCCATCGCCTGGGCGTTCGAGCCGAAGCTCGCCGAGTGGACCAGAACCCGGTCCATGGACGAGTAGACCTTCTTGAAGATCCATTCCTTGCCGAGCGTCGCGCCCACCGGGACATAGCCGCCCGACAGCGCCTTCGCCACGCACACCAGGTCCGGTTCCACCCCGTCCTCGTGCTGGTAGGCGTAGAAGTCGCCGGTGCGGCCGAGTCCGGTCTGCACCTCGTCCGCGATCAGCAGTGCCTTGTGCCGGTGCAGCAGTTCCTGCGCCGCGCGCAGATATCCGGGCGGCGCCTCGTGCACGCCCTTGCCCTGGATGGGCTCCACGATCAGGGCGGCCACATCGCCCTTCCTCACCTCCCGTGCGAGAGCGTCGAGATCACCGAGCGTAACGGCGGTGTCGGGCAGCAGCGGCGCGAAGCCGTCCCGGAAGCCGGTCTCGCCGTTCACGGAGAGCGAGCCCGTCGTCAGGCCGTGGAAGGCGTGCGCGCAGTACAGGATCCGCGGTCTGCCCGTGGCGTACCGGGCGAACTTCAGCGCCGTCTCGACCGCCTCGGTACCGCTGTTGCCGAAGAACACCCGGTCCAGGTGCGGGCTGTGGGTCAGCAGTTTCTCGGCCAGCAGTCCGGGCAGCGGCTGGCAGTCGAAACGGGTGAGGTCGGCGAGCGAGGCGTCGAGGACGTCGTGCAGTGCCTGGCGGACGACGGGGTGGTGGCGGCCCAGCCCCATCACCCCGAACCCGGCGAGCATGTCCAGGTGGTCGTTGCCGTCCGCGTCCCAGAAGTGCGCGCCCTCGGCCCGCTCGTAGACCTTGTCGAAGCCGATGGTGTGCAGCATCCGCGGGAGCTGGTGGTTGAGGTACTTGGTGTGCAGCTCATAGCGCTCGGCTCCGCGCTCGGCCAGCAGCGCGCGGAGGTCGAACCCCTCGGCGGGGGACGAGGAAGCGGACTGGGGCGACGGTTCCGCGGTGGTCATTCCTTTTTCTCCCTGGATTTCACCTTGGGTTTCGCCTTGGACCGGTCGTCGGACTGTTCCTTGGACCGCTCGTCCTTGGCGGCCAGGCACGCGCTGACGCGCCCGGCGATCTCGACGGGCGTCAGGCCTATGTCGGCGAGCACCTCCCCGCGTTTGGCGTGCGGGAGGAACTGCTCCGGAATACCGAACCGGCGCACGGGCACGTCGACGTCGGCGTCCCCGAGGGCCAGCTCGACCGCCGAACCGACCCCTGCGGACCGGCTGTTGTCCTCGACCACCGCGACGAGCAGGTGCTCGGCGGCGAGCCCGGGCAGCGCGGCGTCGACGGGTTTGACCCAGCGGGGGTCGACGACCGTGCAGCCGATGCCGCGCGCCTCGAGCAGTTCGGCGGCTTGGAGGCAGACCGGGGCCATGACGCCGACGGCCACCAGCAGGGCCTGCGGGGTGCGCGGGTGGCGGTGCAGTACGTCCAGGCCGCCGACACGGTCCACCGCCGGAACCGGCTCCCCCACCGACTCCTTCGGGAAGCGGATCAGGGTGGGCGCGTCGTCGACCGCGACCGCCTCCCGCAGCTGCGCCTTCAGCTGGTCGGCGTCGCGCGGTGCGGCGATCCTGAGGCCGGGTACGACCTGGAGTATCGACATGTCCCACATGCCGTTGTGCGAGGGCCCGTCCACCCCGGTGACACCGGCCCGGTCCAGTACGAACGTGACCCCGCAGCGGTGCAGGGCGACGTCCATCAGCAGCTGGTCGAAGGCCCGGTTGAGGAAGGTCGCGTACACGGCGACGACGGGGTGGAGGCCGCCGGTGGCCAGGCCTGCTGCGGACACCGCCGCGTGCTGTTCGGCGATCCCCACGTCCCACACCCGGTCGGGGAACCGCTCGGCGAACCTGCCGAGCCCGACCGGGTGCAGCATGGCGGCCGTGATCGCCACGACGTCCTCGCGCTCCTCGGCGATCGCGACGATCTCGTCGCCGAACACGGAGGTCCAGGAGGGGCGGGTGGCGGGCGCGAGCGGCTCGCAGGTGAGCGGGTCCATCACGCCGACGGTGTGGAAGTGGTCCTCCTCGTGGGCGAGCGCGGGTTCGTAACCGCGGCCCTTCTCCGTCAGGCAGTGGACGAGCACCGGTCCGTGGAAGCGTTTGGCGCGCCGCAGCGCGGACTCCACCGCGCCCACGTCGTGGCCGTCGATCGGGCCGACGTACTTGAGGCCCAGGTCCTCGAACATGCCCTGCGGTGCGAAGGCGTCCTTGAAGCCCTTCTTCGCGCCGTGCAGGGACTCGTACAGGGTGGTCCCGACGACCGGGGTGCGCAGCAGGACGTCCTTGCCCCAGGCCAGGACCTTCTCGTAGCTGTCGGTCGTGCGCAGGGTGGCGAGGTGGTTGGCGAGGCCGCCGATGGTAGGTGCGTAGGAGCGCTCGTTGTCGTTGACGACGATGATCAGCGGGCGGCCCTTGGCCGCGGCGATGTTGTTGAGCGCCTCCCACGCCATGCCGCCGGTGAGCGCGCCGTCGCCGATGACCGCGACGACGTGCCCCTTCTCGCCCTGCACCTGCCGGGCCTTGGCGAGACCGTCCGCCCAGCCGAGTGCGGTGGAGGCGTGACTGTTCTCGATGACGTCGTGCTCGGACTCCTCGCGCGACGGGTACCCGGACAGACCGCCCTTGCCGCGCAGCTTGGAAAAATCCTGACGGCCTGTCAGGAGCTTGTGCACATAGCTCTGGTGACCGGTGTCCCACAGGATGCGGTCGACGGGTGACTCGAAGACCCGGTGGAGTGCGACGGTCAGTTCCACCACCCCCAGGTTGGGCCCCAGGTGGCCGCCGGTGCGGGCGACCGCGTGGACCAGGAACTCGCGTATCTCCTCGGACAGTTCACCGAGCTCCGCCTCGGACAGCGCCTTCAGGTCGCGTGGTCCCCGGATACTCTCCAGAATCGTCACGCTCGGGCCCCCTCTCGTTCCGTGCTGTTCAGCTCACGGTGACGGCCGGCTCCCCCGGCCCGACGCCGTCGTTCTGCATCTGTTCGGCGATCTTCATGGCCTCTTCGATGAGGGTCTCGACGATCTTCGATTCAGCGACGGTCTTGATGACCTCGCCCTTCACGAAGATCTGCCCCTTGCCGTTGCCGGAGGCGACCCCCAGGTCCGCCTCCCGCGCCTCCCCCGGCCCGTTGACGACACAGCCCATGACCGCGACGCGCAGTGGCACTTCCATGCCTTCGAGGCCGGCCGTGACCTCGTCGGCCAGCTTGTAGACGTCGACCTGGGCCCGTCCGCAGGAGGGACAGGAGACGATCTCCAGTCGGCGCTGCCGCAGACCGAGGGCCTGGAGGATCTGGATGCCGACCTTGACCTCCTCCACTGGAGGCGCGGACAGCGAGACGCGGATGGTGTCGCCGATGCCCTCGGCGAGCAGCGCCCCGAAGGCGACGGCGGACTTGATGGTGCCCTGGAACGCCGGTCCGGCCTCGGTGACACCGAGGTGCAGCGGGTAGTCGCACTGCGCCGCCAGCTGCCGGTACGCCTCGATCATCACCACCGGGTCGTTGTGCTTGACCGAGATCTTGATGTCCCGGAAGCCGTGTTCCTCGAAGAGGGACGCCTCCCACAGCGCCGACTCGACGAGTGCCTCGGGCGTCGCCTTCCCGTACTTCTTCAGCAGCCGCTTGTCGAGCGAGCCGGCGTTCACCCCGATACGGATCGGGGTGCCCGCGTCGGAGGCGGCGCGCGCGATCTCCTTGACCTTGTCGTCGAACTGCTTGATGTTGCCGGGGTTCACCCGGACGGCAGCGCAGCCCGCGTCGATGGCCGCGAAGACGTACTTGGGCTGGAAGTGGATGTCCGCGATGACCGGGATCTGTGACTTGCGCGCGATCGTGGCGAGCGCGTCCGCGTCGTCCTGCGTGGGGCAGGCGACCCGGACGATCTGGCAGCCGGACGCGGTGAGTTCCGCGATCTGCTGCAGCGTCGCGCCGATGTCCGAGGTACGGGTCGTCGTCATCGACTGCACCGATACGGGTGCCCCGCCCCCGACGGGCACCGGCCCGACCTGGATCCGCCGCGACACGCGCCGCTCGGCGATCGGCCGCGCGGGCGCCTCGGGGACGCCCAGGGATACGGCGGTCATGACATCACCCGTTGTTTCCGGAGACGGTCTCGCGCATCGCCCGCAGGGACTCCTTGAGGGAGCCCATGGTGGCCAGCACGGCGGTCGGTTCGTAACCGCAGTGCGCCATGCAGTTGGCGCAGCGCGGGTCCTTGCCGCGGCCGTAGGCGTCCCAGTCGGTGTCCTCGATCAGTTCCCGGTATGTCGGGACGTACCCGTCGCTCATCAGGTAGCACGGCTTCTGCCAGCCGAAGAGCGAGTAGTTGGGGATCGCCCACGCGGTGCACGGGAAGTCGACCTTGCCCTCGAGGAAGTCGAGGAACAGCGGCGAGTGGTTGAGCCGCCAGCGGCGCCGGTTGCCGCCCGAGAAGGCCTTCTTGAACAGTTCCCGGGTCTGCTCGACGCCGAGGAAGTGCTCCTGGTCGGGCGCCTTCTCGTAGGCGTAGGCGGGCGAGATCATCATCTCGTCGACCTTCAGGTCGTCATTGAGGTAGTTGAGGACCTCGATGACGGTCTGCGGGGTGTCGGTGTTGAAGAAGGTCGAGTTGGTGGTGACCCGGAAGCCGCGCCGCTTGGCCTCCTTGATGGCCTCCACGGCCTCGTCGAACACGCCCTCCTTGGCCACGGACTCGTCGTGCCGCTCGCGCAGCCCGTCGATGTGCACCGCGAACGCGAAATACGGCGAGGGCCTGAACTGATCCATCTTCTTGCGCAGCAGCATGGCGTTGGTGCACAGGAAGACGTACTTCTTCCGAGCCACCAGCTGCCGCACGATCTCGTGGATCTGAGGGTGCATCAGGGGTTCGCCGCCCGCGATGGAGACCATCGGCGCACCGGACTCCAGCACCGCCCCCACCGCCTGCGCCACCGGCATGCGCTGCTTCAGCACTCCCGCCGGGTGCTGGATCTTGCCGCATCCCTCACACTTCAGATTGCACGCGAACAACGGTTCGAGTTCAACGATGAGCGGAAACTTGTCCCGCCGGCGCAGCTTCTGTTCGAAGAGATACGTCGCCACCTTGATGGACTGGCGCAGCGGCATGGCCATCTGGCTCACCTCCGGGGGAGCAGCAAAGAACGGTGCCAATCGAAGAAAGCGGGAAGGGCGGAACGAAGGACACGGAAAGCAGATATTCCACCGCGCACCGTGCCGATACGGACCAGTTCATGTTCTGGAGCGTCCACGATCACCCGCACGGCCGCAACCGGGCGCGGACCCGACCGGACGGCGCTGTGGAGCGTGGCGGCTGACTCCATGTCGGTCGCGATCGCGCCGGTCGCGAGCAGTTCCGCGCGTTCGGCCCCACGCACGATGTGGTCGGAGCCGATGAGCGGACCGACGTGGACGGTGCGCCTGGGCACCGCCCGGGTCAGTGCCTCGGCCAGGACGTCGGTGCCGTCGCACGGCGTGCTCCCGCGCGGGTCCCGGGCCTCCTCCGCGACGACGAGGTCACCGGGGCGCATCCCGGGGGCGAGCCCGGCGCAGAAGCCGGTGGCCATCACGGCCGCCTGACGCAGCTCCGGGACGCCGAGCCCACGGGTGACCGCTTGCTCGGCCGCCTTGGGCCCCATGCCGGTCCGCAGCAGGGTGACCGGCCCGCCGGCCCCGTCGGCGCGGCCACCGGTACGCAGGGCGAGGTGCTCGATGCCCAGCGCACAGGCGATCAGCAGCGGGGCCGCGGCGGGCGGGGCGGTCATCAATGCCTCTTGAAGAGGGCAGGTTCGCCGTTGACGTACCGGCCCAGCGCGGTGAGCGGGAACACCTGTCGGTAGAGGTGGTAGTTGATCGAGAAGTCCCACGGGAAGCCCGTACCGGTGAAGTACGGCTCGTCCCAGGAACCGTCCTCCCGCTGGGTGCGGGCCAGCCAGGTGATACCGCGCTCGACGGACTTGGCGTCGCCCTCGTCCGCCGCGAGGAGCGCGAGCAGCGCCCATGCCGTCTGGGAGGCCGTGGAGGCGCCCCGGCCGCTCCACTCGCCGGCGTAGCGGTAGGAGCGCAGATCCTCGCCCCAGCCGCCGTCGTCGTTCTGCACACGCTCCAGCCAGGCCACCGCCCGGCGGATCGCGGGGTGCGCGGCCGGGAGTCCGGCGGCGACCAGTGCGGGGACCACCGACCCGGTTCCGTAGACGTAGTTGACGCCCCAGCGGCCGAACCAGCAGCCGTCCGGCTCCTGTTCGGCCAGCAGCCATTCGATGCCCCGCCGGGTGCGCGGGTCGTGGGCCAGCCCCTCGACGGCGAGCATCTCCACGACATGCGCGGTGACATCGGCGGACGGCGGGTCGATCACCTCCCCGAAGTCGCAGAACGGCAGCCGGTTGGGGAACGGGCTGGTGTTGTCGACGTCGAAGGCGCCCCAGGCGCCGTTCTTCGACTGCATGCCGAGGTTCCAGCGCACCCCGCGCCCGACCGCGTGGTCCACCCGCCGTGGGTCGTGGTGCTTGACACGGCGCAGCGCGAGGACGACCTCGGCGGTGTCGTCGATGTCGGGGTAGTTGTCGTTGTGGAACTCGAACGCCCAGCCACCCGGCGGCAGTTGTGGTCTGCGCACGCTCCAGTCGCCGGGCCGCACGATCTGTTCGCCGAGCATCCAGTCGGCGGCCTTCACCAGTTGCGGATGGTCCGCGGGCAGGCCCGCGTCGGCGAGCGCGATGGTGGCGAGGCAGGTGTCCCACACCGGGGACTGGCAGGCCTCGATCATCCGGGCGCCGTCCGCACGCCACACCGCGTACCGGTCGAGCGACGCCAGCCCCTCCCGCATCACCGGGTGCTCGAGGTCGTAGCCGAGCAGGTGCAGCGCGATCAGCGAGTACACCGCGGGCGGCTGGATGCCGCCCCAGCAGCCGTCGTTCTCCTGCCGCTCGATGATCCAGCGGGCGGCGCTGTTCATCGCCGCCTTGCGCAGCCGACGCGGCGCGACCCTGCGGTACAGGTGCAGCGCCTTGTCCAGGCGCTGGAAGACCCCGTCCCAACTCGTGGCCGGGGCAAGGGGCTTCACGGGGTTCGGGTCGTCCGGGTCGGTGTGCAGCTCGTCGAGCGGGAACGGTGCGGGGCGCACCGGGCGCTTCGCGGAGACGATGGTCAGCGGCACGATGGTCTGCCGGGCCCAGCATCCGAAGTCGTAGATGTTGAGCGGCACCCACGGCGGGAAGTAGATGAGCTCAGGCGGGAGTTCGGGCAGGTCCTCCCATTTCCACCAGCCGAACAGGGAGAGCCAGATCCGGGTGAAGACCCGCGCCGCGGCGATGCCGCCCTGTTCGCGGATCCACGCGGACGCCTTCGCCATGTGCGGCTCGTCCGGCGCGTCACCGGCGAGCCGCAGGGCGACGTACGCCTCGACGGTGGTGGAGAGTTCACCGGGTCCGCCGTGGAAGGTGACCCAGGTGCCGTCCTCGCGCTGCTCGCCGCGGATGAACAGGGCGGCGGCGCGGGTGGTCTTCTCGTCGCGGATCCCCAGGAACTGACGGAGCAGCAGGTCCTCGGCGTCCATGGTGACGTTGGTCTCCAGGTCGCCCTTCCACCAGCCCTGGGCATCCTGCCGCGCGAGCAGGAAGTCGGTGGCGCGCTGTATCGCGCGCGCGGCGGCGTCTCGGGTCTCGACCGTCCCCGCCGCCCGGGGAGTCGGATCGGTGTTCTCACTCGGTTCGCTGGCCGAGGCAGCGCGGGGCGGCAGTGCCCCGGTGCTTCCGTCGGTCGTCGCTGTCATGGCTTCCCCTTCGTGCAGTGGCATGTCATCTGCTGTGGGTCCGCCGTCGGCCGGTGCCGTTCCACCGTGGGGGTAGCCCCTGCTCGAACGGAGTCGAGAGCTGGGGAAGCACCGGCCGGCGACTAAGCGAGGTTCGTCCGCCCGATGAAGGTCATCTCTTTCGTACGACGACGAAGTCGGCGAGTGCCACGAACCGTTCTCTGACCTGGGCCGGCATGGGAACGGCGTCCAGTGCCCCGAGAGCGATCGTGTGCTGACGACGGGCCTCCTGAGCGGTCCACTCGCGGCCGCCCGCCTCCTCGATGAGCGCCGCCCGGGCGGCGAACTCCGCTTCGGAGAAGTTCTCGAAGTCGCTGGCCTTGGCGTCCGCGGCGAGCAGTTCGCCGAGCCGCTCGGAGGCGGTTCCGCCCGCCGCGAGCGCGGCCACCACCGGCAGCGACTTCTTGCGCTGGCGCAGATCGCTCCAGGTCTGCTTGCCGGTGGCCACCGGGTCGCCCCAGATGCCCAGCAGGTCGTCCACGGCCTGGAAGGCGAGGCCGAGGTGGTAGCCGTACTTCTCCAGGGTGTCCGCGGTGTGGTCTTCGGCGCCGCCGAGCACCGCGCCGATGGAGGAGGCGCAGGCGAGCAGGGCGCCCGTCTTGTTGCCCTCCATCTCCAGGCACTCCTCGACGCTGACCCGGTCGCGGTGCTCGTAGGAGATGTCCTGCGCCTGGCCGTCGATGAGGGCGCGGGTGGCGGTGGTCAGGCGCCGGGTGGCGCGGCCCGCCTCGACGGTGCCGAGCTCCAGCAGGATTTCGTTGGCCAGCGCGAAGAGGGCGTCGCCGACGAGGATGGCCTGCGCGGGGCCGTGCACCTTCCAGACGGTGTCGCGGTGGCGGCGCTGTTCGTCGCCGTCCATGAGGTCGTCGTGCAGGAGCGAGAAGTTGTGCACCAGTTCCACGGCGACCGCGCCGGGTACGCCCACCTCGGGGGCGCGGCCGGCGGCCTCGGCGGACAGCAGGGCGAGCGCGGGCCGCACGGCCTTGCCGCCGTCGCCCTCCGCGGGGTTGCCCTGGGCGTCGATCCAGCCGAAGTGATAGGCGGCGACGGTGTCCATGGGCGGCGCCAGACGGTCGATGGCGGCCCTAAGCACCGGGGTGGCCAGGGTCCGGCCGCGCTCCAGAAGCGCGGTCACGTCCACCGCGGTCTCTCGAGCGGCCGTCGAGGCCGGGGGCACAGTGGGCACTTTCTCTCCTCTTGTTGCGGTACCGGGAGTGCGGGGGCCCGATCCGGGCGCATCGATCCTCATGCCGCCTCCTCGAGAGCCTCGGAACCGGCGAAACCCTCGAAGGCTCCGCGGAGGTGGTCGCGGGACCGGCCGAGCGTGCTCAGCGCGGCGTCCGCCGCACCGACTCCGCTGCGGACCGCACTCTCCATGGTCGCGGGCCACCCGGTGGCGGTCCACGATCCGGCCAGGTAGAGGCCGGGTGCCTTGGTGCGCGCGCCGGGCCGCAGCCGCCCGACGCCGGGGGCGGGAGCGAACGTCGCCGTGCGCTCCCGGGTCACGAAGAAGTCCTTCACCCGCGCCCCGCGGGTGGCGGGCAGCAGCCTTTCCAGCTCGGGCAGATAGCGCTCGCGCAGTTCGGCGACGGGCTTGTCGATCTCGGCCCCCGCGGCCGACTGGGACAGGGCCAGGTACTGGCCGTCGCTCAGCCCGGAGGCCTCGGTGCGGTCGAAGACCCACTGCACGGGAGAGCCGAGCGCAGCGAAGAACGGGCGCCTGAGCACCGTGCGGTCGTAGACCACATGGACGTTGAGGATCGGTGCGGTGCCGATCTCGAGGAGCCGCTCGGGGGTGTCGAGGGCGCCCGCGGGCAGCAGGTCGTACGCCTCACGCTGCGGTACGGCGAGGA
Organism: Streptomyces cavernae; assembly: GCF_004023625.1. GTDB lineage: Bacteria > Actinomycetota > Actinomycetes > Streptomycetales > Streptomycetaceae > Streptomyces > Streptomyces cavernae. The sequence goes on from NZ_RPDJ01000017.1 coordinate 232,719, forward strand.
CGACCGCGTCCGCGTCGACGCTCCCGCCGGGCAGTTGGACCGACCAACGCCCGTTGTCGTGGAGGGAGACGGAGGTGACGCGGGTACGGACTTCGGTGCGCACACCCGCGGAGTCGAGCGCCTTGCGGGCCATCCGGTCGTGCAGTTCGCCCAGGGGTACCCGGGCCCACCCGATGTCGGCCGCGCCCGGGTCGGAGAGCAGCCCCGTCTTGAACACCATCGCGGCGAGCCCGAGCGAGGCGTCGCCGGCCACCGCGTTGAGGGTGGCGACCCCGACGAGGTCCCACAGTGCCTCGACGGCACGCGCCGACTGACCGTGTGCGGCCAGCCAGCTGCCGAAGTCCTGTGTGTCGAGAGCCGGATCGTCGAGGTCGAGGGCCTGGAGCGCCAGTGCGGCACGCCCCACCTTGGCACGCTCGACGAGCGAGAGATGCGGATAGGTGGCGAGGCTTCGCCCGAGATGCAGGGGCACGGGCAGTCGGTCGCGCCGGAGTCTGCCGAGTCTGCGCCCGGGCCGGCCCGCGGCGTCGAGGACCGGCACGTCGAGACGATCCTGCAGCGGGGCGAGCGCGGCCGCGTCGATGCGGTCGAGGAACCACCGGTAGGCGGTGCAGCAGCGCAGGTACACATGCTGGCCGTTGTCGACGGTGAGCGTGCCGCGCTGGAAGGAGAAGGCGAGCCCGCCGAGCCTGGGCCGGCCTTCGAGCAGGGTGACGCGCACCCCGGCGTCGGCGAGCGCCAGCGCGGCGGTGACACCGGCGAGCCCCCCGCCGACGACCACGGCGGTGGCCCGTCCCGGATCGCCCGGTGCGTCCCCGTCCGGCTGTGTGGCGTCGGTGTTCATACGCCCTCCCCTGCGGCCTTGCCGAGGAGCGTGATCGATGCGCGGCAGGCCGTTGAAGTCAGGGACGCAGCCCGGGAGCGGAGGGTTGCGTGCCACTTTCCACCGAGGGGTTCACCTTGGAACGGATTGACCGATTCCTCCATCAGGCACGCCTCCTGACGACCCGCCGGGACACATGCCGGGCGTCGACGCCGGAGAGGCCACGCACGGCGACGTACGCCTTCTCGCGTCCGGGGAGCGAGACCCGGCCGCGCAACACCGCCTCGGGCTCGCGTTCGATGCGGTCGAGGAGCCGGCGGTAGATGCCGGCCATGGCCGCGACACAGGCGCCGCTGCGCCGGTCCAGCATGGGCAACAGCCGGTAGCCCTCGGCGAAAAGAGCGCGGGCCCGTCGCACTTCGAAGTGCACGAGGCCCGCGAAGTCGGAGCCCTCGGGTGGTTCCGGTCCTCCGAAACCGGCCGAGCAGCCGAATTTTGCGAGGTCGTCGGCGGGGAGATAGGTCCGCCCGCCCTGCGCGTCCTCACGGATGTCTCTGAGGATGTTGGTGAGTTGCAGGGCGATCCCCAGGGTGTCGGCGTACTCGGGGGCGCGTTCCGCGCCGCGCGCGCCCGGTTCGGTACCGAACACTCCGAGGGAGAGCCGGCCGATCGCGCCGGCCACGCACCGGCAGTACACCTTCAGGTCGTCCCAGGTCTCGTAGGCCTCGCCGCGCACGTCCATCAGGACGCCGTCGATGAGTTCGTCGAGCCCGTCGAGCGGGATGGGGAAGTGCGCGGCGGCGTGCGTCAGGGCGACCGCGACCGGGTCGGTGTCGTCCTCGTCGACCGAACGGGCGCGGACCCGGTCGAGCAGGGCCCGGGTGCTCTCGAGCCTGGCCGCCTTGACGTCCGCGTCGAGCGCGCCGTCACCGATGTCGTCGACGCGCCGCGAGAACGCGTAGAGCGCCGACATCGCGCGGCGCTTGGGCGTCGGCAGCAGCCTGATGCCGTACGCGAAGTTCCGTGCCTGCTGTCCGGTGACGGCCTCGCAATAGCTGTACGCGGCGAGTACCGGTGCGGACACGTGTGATGGAGAGTCCACGGTCCGGATCACCCCTCTCCTCGCAGAGTCACGCCCGCCTCGCGCAGCAATCGGAGCTTGCCGGGCTTGGGCGGGCCGGGAAGTACGTCGTATTCGGCGGCGGCGATCGCCTGGATCGCCGCCCTTCCCCCCGCCACGAACCCCGCAAGAAGCAGCCTCAGCCTGCCGTGGACGCTACCCACCAGGGGGGTGCCTTCATTCAGCAGGTCACGGGCGCGTTCTGCTTCGTATGCAACCAGCGCGCGCACCGATGCGCCTGCCGAGGAGGTGGCGAGATCCGCCTCTTGGACATGGAAGCGCTTCATGTCCGCGGCGGGCAGATAGATGCGGTCGCGGCCGAGGTCCTCGGCGACGTCCTGGAGGTGTTCGACGATCTGCAGCGCGGTACAGACGGCGTCGGAGCGGCGGACACGCTCGGGCGTCGAGGTGCCGGTGACGGCGAGGACCAGCCGGCCGACGGGGTTGGCGGACAGTTCGCAGTAGGCGAGCAGGTCGTCGTAGGTCTCGTACCGCCGCACCAGCTGGTCCTGACGGTTCGCCGCGATCAGGGCGAGGAAGGGCTCGGGGGTGAGGCCGGCGCGGCGGACGGTGGATCCCAGTCTGCGCAGCAGCGGGTGACGAGGTGTCGGACCGGCCGGCTCGAACACCCTGCGGAGGTCGGTTTCGAAGGCGTCCAGAAGGACCAGCCGGTCCTCGGCCTCGTGGGGGGCGACACCGAGGAGACGAGCGTCGGCGCCACCGGGTGCGAGATCGCCGTCACCGATGTCGTCGACGAGACGGGCGAAGCCGTAGACGGCCATGAGGTCGGCGCGCCACGCCCTGGGCAGGAAGAACGGCGCCACCGGAAAGTTCTCGTCCGCGGCCTTGCCGAGCGTGGCGCGCTCCGGGTCGCCGGCGCGCGTCCCGGCTCCCGTCACCGCTCGCTGCCCGGCGCGGGGACGGCTGAAGCGTCGGGGAGCTGGAGAGTATCCGTAGCCATTGCCGTCACGTCTCCCGTTCTACACTGCCGACCCAACACATCCCATTTCGGACACGCCGCCCGGGCGTCGGCGGCGCGCGGCCGCCGTCGGAGGGCCCGGCGACCTGGTACACCGTGTGCCGATGCGCGGATTATCGCCCCACTTGCCGTGAATCGGCACCGGTACAGCTTACGTTGTACAGCGCATGAGGGTTCGTCGAGGTGTCCTGGACATCACAACAACACACCGATTGGTCACAAGATTCCTGCGCCCGACCAGAGTTGGTCTTCCCTTTGCACACGCGGAGCCCCGCCGAACGGTTCCGGCGGGGCCCCGTCGCGGTGCTCTACCTGCCGGTGAACTTCTCGTACTCCTTGAGTACCTCCGCGGTGGGGCCGTCCATGCGCAGTTCCCCGCGCTCCAGCCACAGCACCCGGTCGCAGGTGTCCCGGATCGACTTGTTGTTGTGACTGACCAGGAACACCGTGCCGGCGTGCTTGCGCAGCTCGCGGATGCGGGCCTCGGAACGCTGCTGGAACGAGCGGTCGCCGGTGGCGAGCGCCTCGTCGATCATCAGGACGTCGTGGTCCTTGGCGGCGGCGATGGAGAAGCGGAGCCGGGCCGCCATGCCGGAGGAGTAGGTCCGCATCGGCAGGGTGATGAAGTCGCCCTTCTCGTTGATGCCGGAGAAGTCGACGATCTCCTGGTAGCGCTCCCTGATCTGCTCCCGGGACATGCCCATCGCGAGCCCGCCCAATATGACGTTGCGTTCGCCCGTCAGATCGTTCATCAGGGCCGCGTTCACACCGAGCAGTGAGGGCTGGCCGTCGGTGTAGACGTGGCCCTCCTCGGCGGGCAGCAGTCCGGCGATGGCGCGCAGCAGGGTGGACTTGCCGGAGCCGTTGGAGCCGATCAGGCCGATGGCCTCGCCGCGGTAGGCGACGAAGGAGACACCGCGCACCGCGTGCACCTTGCGCACCCCGCGTGCCGAGTCGTCGGAGCCTCGCCTGAGGATGCGACTGAGGGCGGCGGTGGCGCTGCCCTTGCCGGTCTTGGCGCCGTTGACGCGGTAGACGATGTGCAGGTCGTCCGCGATGACGGTGGGGATGCGGGAGCCGCCGTCCGCGGCGTCCGCCGTGTCCTCCACGTGCTTGGTGAGCCGGTCGTCCTGGTCAGCCACGGCCGTACCTCTCCTCCGCCTTCCAGAAGTAGACGAAGCCGCCGATCATCAGCAGCGCGGCCCAGCCGCCGGCCACCGCCCACACGTGCGGCGGCAGGTTCTCCGAGCCGTATCCGTCGATGAGTGCGAAGCGCATGAGGTCCATGTAGATCGCGGCCGGGTTCCACTGCAGGATGTCGGCGATCCACTTCGGGTGATCCGCCAGCATCACCGGGATCGAGAACATCACGCCGGACGCGTACATCCAGGTCCGCATCACGAACGGCATCAGCTGGGCGAGGTCCGGCGTCTTGGCGCCCATTCTGGCCATGATCAGCGCGAGGCCGGTGTTGAAGAGGAACTGCAGTACCAGCACCGGGAGGATCAGCACCCAGGACAGCTTCGGGTAGCTGCCGAAGGCGAGCGTCACCGCGAACAGCACGATCATCGAGAAGAGCAGCTGCTGGAGCTGCTGCAACGAGAACGAGATCGGCAGCGAGGCACGCGGGAAGTGCAGGGCGCGGACGAGGCCGAGATTGCTCGAGATCGCCCGGACCCCGGCCATCACCGAGCTCTGGGTGAATGTGAAGACGAACACACCCGTCACCAGGAACGGGATGTACACCTCGCGGGACATCCCGCGGTCCGCCTCCAGGATCAGGCCGAAGATCAGGAAGTACACGGCCGCGTTGAGCAGCGGAGTCGCCACCTGCCACAGCTGGCCGAGCTTGGCCTGGCTGTACTGGGCGGTGAGCTTGGCCTGGGAGAAGGCGAGGATGAAGTGCCGCCGTCCCCAGAGCTGACGGACGTACTCGACGAGTCCGGGCCGGGCACCGCTCACGGCGAGCCCGTACTTGGCGGCCAGTTCCGCCGCGGAGAGCCCGTCATCGGGGGACGGTCGGTCGCTCAACGCGACTCGGCCATCGTGCGTTGTCTCACTCACAAGTGGAAAGCTTTCGTCCTCAAAGTGCGCAGCCTGGTCGGGCGTAGGCGTCGAGCCAGGGACCGGGGTACGGACCCGATGCTCTCAGATACCGAGCTTGTCAGATGACCGGTGGTCGGCCCAGCCGGGTCAGCCGCCACACCGTACGCCACTTCATGGGCCGGCGTGGTCCGCAGGAGGTGGTCCAGCCCTCGCGGAAGCCTCCGAACCAGGCTCGCAGAGCCTGCCGCGAGGGCCGTCTGACCAGCGTCAGCAGCATCCAGGCGCCGAGGTAGACGGGCACCAGGAGCGCGGGCAGATTCCGGCGGGCGAGCCAGACACGGTTGCGCGCCACCATGCGGTGGAAGACCGCGTGCCGCGAGGGAGTGGTGGTGGGGTGGTACAGCACCATGTCGGCGCGGTAGTCGATCATCCAGCCGGCGTCCAGGGCCCGCCAGGCGAGATCCGTCTCCTCATGGGCGTAGAAGAACGCCTCGGGCAGTACGCCGACCTCGGCCAGGACCTCGGTGCGCACGGCGTTGGCGCCGCCCAGGAAGGTGGTGACCCGGGAGGAGCGCAGCGGGTCGGAGGCGTTCAGCCGGGGGACGTGGCGGCGCTGGGTGACACCGGTCTCGGGATCGGCGATGCGGAAGCTGATGATGCCGAGCCGCGGGTCGGCCTCGAAGGCCTGCCGGCACAGTTCCGCGGTGTCGTTGTTCGCGAGCAGACCGTCGTCGTCGAGGAAGAGCAGGATGTCGACGTCGCGGCCGCCGGGGCCGAAGGCCTCGATGCCGATGTTGCGGCCGCCGGGGATGCCGAGGTTCTCGGGCAGCTCGACGGTGCGGACGCCCTCGGGCAGCTCCGGTACCGGGGAGCCGTTGCCGACCACGACCACCTCGACCGGGTCGCCGTCCTGCTTGGCGACCGAGTCGAGGAGGGCGCGGAGCTCGGCGGGGCGGTTGCCCATGGTGATGATGACCGCCCCGACCTTCATGCCGGTCCCGGTCATTTGAGCCTGCTGGAGGCAAGGATCGAGACGAGGTGGAGCAGGGTCTGCAGGACCGCGATGCCGGCCAGCACGGCGACGCCGAGCCGCTCGAAGAACAGGTCGCCGCGGGTCTCGTCCACGATCGCCAGGACCAGGATCAGCAGGGACGCCTCGATGCCCAGGATGAGCCGGTGGAACTTCAGCGCCCCGGCGGCCTTGCGGGCCAGCGCCATACCGGACGAGCGCGGCTCGGACGCCGCCTCCTTCACGGGCGGCAGTCCGCCCTGGTGCCGGGCGACCCCGACGAGGTCGGTCTCGGCCTTGATGAGGACGGCGCCGAGGGCGGCGAGGGTGCCGAGGAACGCCCACAGCCAGTCGATCCGTCCCTCGCCCCACAGGTCGGCGGCGCGCAGACCGAAGCCGACCAGCACGGCGGCGTCGCAGAGGTAGGCGCCGACCCGGTCCAGGTAGACGCCACTGAGCGAGAACTGCTTCTTCCAGCGGGCGATCTCGCCGTCGACGCAGTCCAGCAGCAGGTACAGCTGGACCATCAGCACACCCAGCACGGCACCCGGGATCCCCGGCACCAGCAGCGCCGGGAGGGCGAGGACACCGAAGACGGTCATCAGATAGGTCAGCTGGTTGGGCGTGACCCGCGTGTTCACCAGGTACCGGTCCACGCGCAGCGACAGCTCTCGCATGTAGAGCCGGCCGCCCCAGTGCTCGCCGCTCCGCCGGTCCTTCACACCCGGAGGATGAACGACCGGGCGGAGTTCAGCTACCGATGGCCTTGGCATAGTCGGAGTAGGCGTCCTTGATCTCGTCGGTGGACAGGGCGAGGTGCTCGAGGATCGTGAAGCGGCCCGGCCGGGTCTGCGGCGCGTAGTCGACGGCCTTGACGAACTCGTCCACGCTGAAGCCGATCTCCTCCGGCAGCACCGGCAGGCCGTGCCTGCGCAGCACCTCCGCGAAGTAGCCGGACTGCTCGTGGGCACCGCGCAGGTACATGGCGAAGGCAGCGCCGAGGCCGACCTGCTCGCCGTGGCTCGCGGCCCGCTTGGGGAAGAGCAGGTCGAAGGCGTGGCTGATCTCGTGGCAGGCGCCGGAGGAGGGCCGGGTGTCGCCGCTGATCGACATGGCGATACCGGAGAGCACCAGGGCCTCCGCGAGCACCGTGAGGAACTCGTCGTCGCCCGCGCCGCCCGGGTGCCGCAGCACCGACTCGCCCGCGGTCCGCGCCATCGCCGCCGCGAGGCCGTCCACGGGCTCCCCGTGGATCTTGTGCGACAGCTCCCAGTCGGCGATGGCGGAGATGTTGGAGATGGCGTCGCCGACGCCGGAGCGGACGAAGCGGATCGGGGCCTCACGGATCACGTCGAGGTCGATGACCATCGCGATCGGCGTGGGCACTCCGTAGGAGCCGCGGCCGTTGTCGTTGTCCAGGATCGACACCGGCGAGCACAGTCCGTCGTGGGAGAGGTTGGTCGCCACGGCGACCATGGGCAGGCCGACCCGCGCCGCGGCGTACTTCGCCACGTCGATGATCTTGCCGCCGCCGAGGCCGACCACCGCGTCGTAGCGCTGCTTGCCCTTGATGTCGTCGGCCAGCTTCACCGCGGAGTCGATGGTGCCGTCGGAGACCGGGTACCAGTCGGCGCCGGGCAGCACCGGCGCGAGCCGCTCGCGCAGTGCCTGGCCCGAACCACTGCTTATGGCGATGGCCAGCTTGCCGGAGTTGGAGATCCGCTGGTCGGCCAGCAGGCCCGCCAGATCGTCCAGTGCTCCGGCGTTGATGTCGACGACGACGGGCGACGGGATGAGCCTCGTCAGTACTGGCACGCGATCTCACGCCCCTTGGCCAGGTCGTCGTGGTTGTCGATCTCGACCCACTTCACGTCGCCGATCGGCGCGACGTCGATGCGGAAGCCCCGGTTGACGAGCTCCTGGTAGCCGTGCTCGTAGAACTGCTGCGGGTCCGTCTCGAAGACGGTCTTCAGCGCGTCGGCGAGCTCGTCCGCCGCCTCGCCCTCGATGAGGGTGACGCCGATGTACTCGCCGGTGGCCTCGGCGGGGTCCATCAGCTTGGTGATCTTCGTCATGCCGCCGTCGGGGCCGACGACGACCTTCATCTCCTCGTCGGCGAGGGACTTCACCGTGTCGAGGGCGAGGATGATCTTCTTGCCGTCGCCGCGGGCGGCGAGCAGGGTCTTCTCCACGGAGACCGGGTGCACGGTGTCGCCGTTGGCGAGGATCACCGAGTGCTTGATGGCGTCACGGCCGCACCACAGGGAGTAGGCGTTGTTCCACTCCTCGGCCTTGTCGTTGTCGATGAGGGTGATCTTCAGGCCGTACTTCCGCTCGAGGGCCTCGCGGCGCTCGTAGACGGCCTCCTTGCGGTACCCGACGATGATCGCGACCTCGGTCAGACCGATCTCGGCGAAGTTGCCGAGGGTGAGGTCCAGGACCGTGAGGCTCTCCTCGTTCCCTTCGGGGCCGACCGGCACCAATGCCTTCGGCAGGGTGTCGGTGTAGGGGCGCAGACGCCGTCCGGCGCCGGCCGCCAGCACGAGGCCGATCATGCGGGTTCTCCTTCATCGTGTACGGCGGGTGCGCCGCGTCGGTGGGCGGTCACCCAGAAGCGGATGCTCTCGACGAGCACCACGAGTGCCACGGTCACGGCGAGAGCCGTGAGCGCGACCTTGAACTCAGTTCCGGTGAACAGTGCGGCCAGCACGGTGACCAACAGCGTCCGGCCTTCGTGCCCCCCGATCGCCCGCACCAGCCACGGCGGTGGCGCGCCGGCGTCGCCGCGGATGCGGTACACCGTGTCGTAGTGATGGTAGGCGACTGCGGCCACCAGCCCGAAAGCCGCTGGAAGGGCTCCGTTCACATCGGATTTGGCGGCGAGCAGCAGGACCGTGCCGTACTCCGCGAAGCGGAACAGCGGCGGAATCAGCCAGTCCAACGGGCCCTTCAAGGGCATCATCAGGACGCACCCGGCGAACACCACGTAGAGCGAGGCGCCGACGACCGCACGCGTCCCACCGAACGCCAACACCGCGACGGCCAGGCAGGCCACCCCGTAAACGGCGAGGAAGAGCGCGGTGTACTGGCGGACCCTCCCGCGTGGGTCGCGCGCCTTGGACACCAGCTCCGCGAGCGGCCCGGAGTCCGTGAGGGCGAGCAGCGCCCACGCCCCGCGGTCGCTGCGCGGCGCCTTGCGGTTCAGCGAGCGCAGCACCCGCCCCGCCGTCGTGTAAGTCGCCGCGAACGCGCAGCCGATCAGCAACGCGTAGAAGGTGATGCGTGGCGTGGTGACGGCCGTCAGGACGGCGATCATCGCCCAGCGTTCGCCGATGGGCAGCACGATCATGCGGCGTACCCACACCGTCCAGCCGACGCTGTCGAGCCGGTCCGAAAGTGCCGCGGTGGGGCTGGTGTTGGCGGTCGCGGCGGGATCCCCGGCGTTCGCCTCGTTGAAGGCGAAGTCGACGACGTGCCGACAGGTCTGCAGCACCATGGCGCCGAGCGCCAGCGCCCACACGTCGTCGCCGCCGCGGGCCGCTCCGAGCGCGAGGCCCGCGTAGTAGGCGTACTCCTTGGCCCGGTCGAAGGTGGCGTCGAGCCAGGCGCCGAGTGTGGAGTACTGCAGGGAGTAGCGGGCGAGCTGGCCGTCGGTGCAGTCGAGGACGAAGGAGAACAGCAGCAGCACGCCGGCCGCGACGAAACCGCCGCGGGTGCCGGTGGCCGCGCAGCCCGCGGCGATCAGGGCGGTGAGGAGCGAGGCGGTGGTGACCTGGTTGGGGGTCAGCCCGCGGCGGGCGCACCAGCGGGCCAGGTAGCGGGAGTAGGGGCTGATGAAGTGGGTGGTGAAGAAGCCGTCGCGGGACTTGACCGCGGTGCGCAGCCGTACGGCCTCGTCGTCCACGGCGGCGACGGCTCGCAGCGCCTCGTCGCGGGTCGGGGCGTCGGCCGGGACGGCGGCTACCAGGGTGCCGAGTTCGGGGCGGTGGACCGGGACGCCGTCGGCGGCGAGGGCGGTGGCCAGGCGCTCCGGCAGGCCATCGTCGTGCGTGCGGGCGGCGGTCTCCGCGCGGGCGGCCGGGGCGGAGCCCTCCGCCCCGGCGTTCCCGCCCGGAAGCCCGACGGGGCCGTCCGTGAGCACCGCGCCGTCGCCGAACGGTCCGGAGCCCTCGCGTGCCATGGCACGGGTCAGGGCCTGGCGGGCGGCGTGCTGGACCGAGACGGCTCCGGGCAGCGCCGCCACCGGGAAGCGGGGGTCGGTGAGCCCGAGCCGGAGCGCGTGCCGATGCCCCACGAAGCGGGCGTCGACGATGGCGACGCGCTCCTCGGAGGGCACCGCGGCGACGAGCGTCTCGGCCTCGTCGGCGTCGGAGGCGACCCGCACGTCGAAGCCCAGCGACCGCAGATCGTCCTCGATCGACGATCCGGGGGCCGGCTGGCCGGTGAGGATGGCGGTCGGCAGACGAACTCACTCCTTGGGTACCGGCGCGCATCCTTGCGCCGGGGACGTGCGTGATGGGGGCGCACCGGTCCGTGGGCGGCCGGGCGGCATGTCGGCAGAGGTTATCGGATGAAGAGAAGCGGACGTTCACCGCCCGTTCACGCACCGATCAACGGGGTCTGCCCGCGTCCGACCGACGCGATCATCATCGTGGATCGGGCTTCGCCCCACAAACCGCGACCCCAGACCGGGGCATTCACGACAGCGGTCCCGGTCGCCACGCCCGGGCCGGTCGTCGCGGTCACGGCCCCGCTTAGGGTGAACGTCCATGACGTGGCTGATAACAGGTGGGGCCGGATACATCGGTGCGCATGTGGCGCGCGCGATGTCCGCCGCGGGTGAGAGCGTGGTCGCGCTCGACGATCTCTCCGCCGGGGTGCCCGCGCGGCTGCCCTCGCACATCCCGCTCGTCCAGGGCACTTCACTCGACGGGGAACTGCTCAAGCGCACGTTCGCCGAGCACCGGGTGACCGGTGTGGTGCATCTCGCCGCCCGCAAGCAGGTCGGCGAGTCGGTGGCCCAGCCGACGCGCTACTACCAGGAGAACGTCGGGGGACTCGCGACGCTGCTCGACGCGGTCGCCGGAGCGGGCATCACCCGGTTCCTGTTCTCCTCCTCGGCGGCGGTGTACGGCAACCCGGATGTCGACCTCATCACCGAGGACACCCCCTGTGCCCCGATGAGCCCCTACGGCGAGACCAAGCTGGCCGGAGAATGGCTGGTGCGGGCCGCGGGGCGGGCACACGGAATCTCCACCGTCTGTCTGCGGTACTTCAACGTGGCCGGCGCGGCGGATGCCGAACTCGCCGACACCGGGATCTTCAACGTCGTCCCGATGGTCTTCGACCGCCTCACCCGCGGCGAGGCGCCGCGCATCTTCGGCGACGACTACCCGACGCCGGACGGGACGTGTGTCCGTGATTACATCCACGTCGCCGACCTCGCGGACGCGCACCTCGCCGCGGCCCGCCGGCTGTCGTCGGGCGCGCCCGGCGCGGCGGGCGATCTGACCGTGAACATCGGCCGGGGCGAGGGGGTGTCCGTTCGAGAGCTCGTCGCGCTCATCGCGAAGGTGACGGGCGACACCCGGCCGCCGGTCGTGGCACCCCGCCGCCCCGGCGACGCCCCCCGCGCGGTCGCGTCGGCCGAGCCGGCCGCCCGGGAACTGGGCTGGACGGCGCGGCGCGGGGTGCGGGACATGGTCGCGTCGGCGTGGCAGGGCTGGCTGCTTCACCAGGGCTGACCTGCTCATCGTTTCCGCAGGTCAGGCGATATGACAACGGTGTTCAGCGTCGCGTTGCACATACCCCCCACCCGTAGTTCACTGTGACTCCGGCACGGAGCCGGAGGGCAACAGAAGGGGGCTTCCATGGGTGCCGGTCACAACCACGGCGGGCACGGGCACGGGGCCACGGGTGGGGGCACCGCGACCGCCGCGTATCGCGGCAGGCTGCGGATCGCGCTCACGATCACGGTGACGGTCATGGTCGTCGAGATCGTCGGCGCGCTCGTCGCCGACTCCCTCGCGCTGGTGGCGGACGCCGCGCACATGGCGACCGACGCGCTGGGCCTGGGCATGGCGCTGCTGGCGATCCACTTCGCGGGCCGCCCGGCCGGCGGCAACCGCACCTTCGGTTACGCGCGGGCCGAGATCCTCGCCGCACTCGCCAACTGTCTGCTGCTGTTCGGTGTCGGCGGGTACGTCCTGTACGAGGCGGTGCAGCGCTTCGTCACGCCCGCCGAGACCGAGGGTGGCCTCACTCTCGCCTTCGGCGCCGTGGCCCTGCTCGCGAACGTGATCTCTCTGGCCCTGCTGACGCGCGGTCAGCAGGACAGCCTCAATGTGCGCGGCGCATTTCTGGAGGTGCTCGCGGACGCGCTCGGCTCGGTGGCGGTGATCGTGGCCGCCCTGCTCGTGCTGACCACGGGTTGGCAGGCCGCGGACCCGATCGCCTCGCTGGTCATCGGCCTCATGATCGTCCCGCGTGCCTGGAAGCTGCTGCGCGAGACGCTGGACGTCCTGCTGGAGGCGGCACCGAAGGGCGTCGACATGGCGGAGGTGAGGGCGCACATCCTGGCCCTGCCCGGCGTTGAGGACGTCCACGATCTGCACGCCTGGACGATCACCTCCGGGATGCCGGTCCTCTCCGCTCATGTCGTCGTGGCCGCCGACTCGCTGGACACCGCGGAGTACGAGCGGATGCTGCACGAGTTGCGGGAGTGCCTGGACGACCACTTCGACGTCGCGCACTGCACCTTCCAGTTGGAGCCGAGCGGGCACGCGGTGCACGAGGCGGGGTTGTGTCACTGAGACCCGGGGGGCGCGTCGGCGCTCGGAACGTGCGCCGAGCCCGTGGCCGGGTAGGACATGCGGGTCCGCGAAGTGCCGGGAGTGCCGGTTTCGTGCGGCAGACTTGAGGTTCGAGGACCGAGGCGAAGGACTGGTATGCCGATCACACCTACCACCGCGACGCACGGTTCGGCGCTCAGTTCGTCGAACGGCACCACCGAAGCGATCCTGCTGGAACTGGTCGACGAGGACGGCACCACCATCGGCACCGCGGAGAAGCTCTCGGCGCATCAGCCGCCCGGGCGGCTGCACCGCGCCTTCTCGGTGTTCCTCTTCGACGAGCGGGGCCGGCTGCTGCTGCAGCAGCGCGCCCTCGGCAAGTACCACTCCCCCGGTGTCTGGTCCAACACCTGCTGTGGTCATCCCTACCCGGGCGAGTCCCCCTTCGCCGCCGCCGCCCGGCGCACCTACGAGGAGCTCGGGGTCTCCCCTTCGCTGCTCGCCGAGGCGGGCACGGTCCGCTACAACCACCCGGACCCGGACTCGGGTCTGGTCGAGCAGGAGTTCAACCACCTGTTCGTCGGGATGGTGCAGGCGTCGCTCAGCCCGGACCCGGGGGAGGTCGGGCATACGGTTTTCGTGACCGCGCGGGAGCTGGCGGAGCGGCACGCACGGGACAGCTTCTCGTCCTGGTTCATGACCGTGCTGGACGCGGCCCGGCCGGCGATCAGGGAGCTGACGGGCCCGTCGGCCGACTGGTGAGACCGGGCGGGTCCGGTGTCAGGGGAACCGGGGGATGCCCCCCTTGAGCGGCAGGGCGGCCCAGATCACCTTGCCCCCGCTCGCGGTGTGCTCGACATCGCAGACACCGCTCGCCTCCTGAGTGACCTGGTGCACCAGCAGCAGGCCCCGGCCACCGGTCCGGCCGTGGTCCGTCTGCAGGGCGGTGGGGCGGTAGGGGTGGTTGTCCTCGACGGAGACGCGCACCCAGTCGGCGGCGACGGCGACCTCCACGGCGAGCGTCGGTGAGAGCAGCGCCGCATGGCGGACCGCGTTGGTGACCAGTTCCGAGACGATCAGCAGGAGGGCGTGGACCACCTCGTCGCAGGCGGGCACGCCCTGCCGGGCCAGCAGGTCCCGAACGGTGTGCCGCGCCTGCGGCACCGAGGAGTCGACGGCGGGGGCGGTGAAGCGCCACACCCCTTCGTACGGCAGTGGACCCGGCGGTCCGGGGTCGAGCGGCACGCTTCCGCCGCTCTCAGGGCGTGGGCCAGCCCCCCGCCCTTCGTCGTCCATCGTCCGGTCGCCACCTCTGCGCTCGATTGTCACCACACATTGAGTGTTGGCTCCGAGCTGGTCCATACCGGACGACTGAACACAAGTCAGCGACTATCGACAGCTTCTGACCGACGGCGTACTCCGACGTCGGCCGTGCGACAGCTCCTGCCTCTCTGGTGCCGACTCGGGACACTATTCGGGTTGTACGGGTTTGGTACCGGGCGGTGGGTATTCCTCCTCCGCGAGCTGTTCCGACACCATGCGCACGATGCGCCGCCCGCCGTAGCCGGTGGCGATCAGGCCGAGCCCGTCGAACAGCAGCGCGAGCGAGACGAAGCAGCCGATCACGTACTTGCTGCTGCTCGGCCAGGTTGCCAGGACCAGTGCGCCGAGCAGCAGACCGAAGGCGCCCTGCACCAGCGTCCAGCCGAACTGCGGCCCGCGCACCACGACGCTGCCCACCAGCCGGAAGATCCCGCCGGTCAGGAAGAGCAGCGCGGCGAACATGGTCAGCGCCTCGGCGGCGGCATCGGGGGTACGCAGGATCACCACTCCGGCGGCGATATTGAGGGCGGCCACCACGACGGCGAGCCAGAAGAAGTTGTCGCCGCGGGAAAGGACCGCGTGCAGCAGTCCCACGACACCGCCGATCAGCAGCAGCCAGCCGAACAGGACCATCGTGGTCAGGGTGGCGGCGGCGGTGTAGATCAGGCCGACGAGCCCGGCGATCACCAGGATCACCCCCAGCACCGCGAGCCCGCCGAAGCCCCGGCGTAGCCTGGCCGGCTCGTCGTGCGGCCTCTTCTCCTTGAGCCTGGTCATCAGCGCCTCCTCGCGGAAGCCCCCCGGTGGTGCGTACGTGGTGGGCGTACGCGGTGGACTGGTTGATCGTATGTTCGGCGCGTGCGGATAGCATCCGCCGTATGGAGCTGCTGCACGGCGTCGCCGACGGGGTCGCCACCGTCGTCATCCACCATCCGGCCAAGCGCAACGCCATGACGGCCGGCATGTGGCGGGCACTGCCGGCGCTGCTGGACGCCCTGGCCGCCGACTCCGCCGTACGGGCGCTGGTGCTCACGGGTGAGGGCGGCACCTTCTCGGCGGGGGCCGACATCTCCACCCTGCGCAGGACGGCGGCCGAGGCGCAAGAGCTCGCCGTACGCGCGGAGGAGGCGCTCGCGGCGTTCCCCAAGCCGACGCTGGCGGCGGTGCGCGGGCACTGCGTCGGCGGCGGGGCCCAGCTCGCGGTGGCGTGCGATCTGCGGTTCGCCGAGGAAGGGGCACTGTTCGGCGTGACTCCGGCGAAGCTGGGGATCGTCTACCCGGCGTCCGCCACCCGGCGGCTGGTGTCCCTGGTGGGTCCGGCCACCACCAAGTACCTGCTGTTCTCCGGCGAGTTGATCGACAGCGCGCGGGCACTGCGGACCGGGCTGGTCGACGAGGTGCTGCCCGACGGCGAACTCGGCAAGCGCGTGGCGGAGTTCACCCGGATCCTGGTCACGCGTTCCCAGCTCACGCAGGCCGCCGCGAAGGAGTTCGCGAACGGGCGTACGGACCGGGACGGGTACTGGGCCGAGCAGGCGCGCGGCAGCGGCGACACCGCCGAGGGGGTCGCCGCCTTCCTGGAACGCAGGGCGCCGAGGTTCTCGTGGAGCGTTCCTACGCCAGAGTGAAGCGGCTGTCGGTGCGGAACTCGTCGACCAGGTGCTGAGGCGCCTTCTGCGGGGAGCCCGCGTCGTACGGCGGCTGCGGGTCGTACTCGGTGAGCAGTTGGACGGCCTGGGCGTGTTCGTCGCCGGCGATCCTGCCGAGCAGGGTGAGGCCCATGTCGATCCCTGAGGAGACCCCGGCCGCGGTGACGTACTTTCCGTCGGTCACGACCCGTTCCCCCGTCGGCTCGGCCCCGTACTGCTTCAGGAAGTCGAGGGCCAGCCAGTGCGAGGTGGCGCGGCGGCCGTCCAGGAGGCCGGCGGCGGCCAGGAGCAGGGAGCCGGTGCACACGGAGGTCGTCCATGCGCTCGTGCGGTCGGCGGTGCGCAGCCAGCCGAGGAGGGTCTCGTTGTCCATCTGGTCGAACTGACCGGGGCCGCCCGGCACCACCACGATGTCGGGGTCCGGCACCTCGGCGAGGGTCTTGTCGGCGACCAGCGCGAGCGCTCCGGTGTCGGAGCGGACGGGACCGGTCGACTCGGCCACGAACACGGTCTCCGCGTCCGGGAGACGGCCGAGGGTCTCGTAGGGTCCCACGGCGTCGAGTGCGGTGAAGCGGTCGTAGAGGACGATCGCGATCTGCATCGGTCTTCCCTTCAGGCGGTGGATGCGGGACGGAAACGGCGGCGGTACTCGGCCGGGGCCGCGCCCAGCGCCCTGACGAAGGCGCGGCGCATCGCCTCGGGAGTGCCGTAGCCGCTGCTGCGGGATATCTCCTCGACGCCGTCGGTGGTGTCCTCCAGCAGGCGCCGGGCGTGTTCGAGGCGGACGCGGTCCACGTACCGGCCGGGAGTCATGCCGGTCTCGGCGTGGAAGGCGCGGGCGAAGTGCCGGGGTGAGAGGCGGGCGCGGGCGGCGAGCGACTCGACGGACAGATCGCCGTCGGGGTGCTCGGTGATCCACTGCTGGACCTCGCGCAGCGGTTCGCGGTGTGCGGTCTGGGCGGCGAGCTGCGCGCTGAACTGGGCCTGGTTGCCCGGCCGTCGCAGGAAGACGACGAGGTGGCGGGCGATGGTCAGTGCGACCTCCCGGCCCAGGTCCTCCTCCACGATCGCGAGCGCGAGGTCGATGCCGGAGGTGACGCCGGCGGAGGTGGCCACGTGCCCGTCGCGGATGTAGATGGGGTCGGGGTCCACCTCGACCGCCGGGTGGTCGCGGGCGAGCTTGTCGCAGTACGCCCAGTGGGTCGTGGCCCGGCGGCCGTCCAGCAGGCCCGCCTCGGCGAGCAGGATCGCGCCGGTGCACACGGACACCAGCCGCTCGGCGTGCGGGCCGTGGACCCGCAGCCAGTCGACCAGCCGGGGATCACTGCGGCGGGTGCCCGCGCCGCCAGGGACGAGCAGGGTGTGCGGTTCGGGCGCGTCGGCGAGGGAGTGGTCGGGGACCAGGGTGAGGCCGCTGGAGGTGCGCACGGGGGTGCCGTCCAGCGAGGCGGTGCGCAGGGCGTAGGTCCCGGGTCGGCCGAGCTCGGCGCCCCCGAAGACCTCGACCGGTCCGGTGACGTCGAGGCTCTGCACGCCGTCGAAGAGGACGACCAGAACGTTTCGCATGGCTTCGATTCTTGGGCGCCCCCATGATGGCCGCAATGACGAGCTCCCCACCTTTTCTGCCATGGGTGGCGAACGCGCCACACGTCGGTGCCCTGGGCCACGGTTGTCGGTGTCACCTGCCACAATTGCCGCGCAACCTCAGCTGATAAGGCGGTACGGGATCGTGAAGACACCCGGATCCATCGAAGTAGGGTCCATCGAAGGCAGGATCGCCGAGGAGCTCGGCGTACGGGAGCGGCAGGTGAAGGCCGCGGTGGAGCTGCTCGACGGCGGTTCGACGGTGCCCTTCATCGCCCGCTACCGCAAGGAAGCGACCGAGATGCTCGACGACGCGCAGCTGCGCACGATCGAGGAGCGGCTGCGCTATCTGCGGGAGCTGGAGGAGCGGCGCACGGCGATCCTGGAGTCCGTGCGCGAGCAGGGCAAGCTCACCGAGGAGCTCGAGGCGCGGATCCGCGGCGCGGAGACGAAGGCGCGCCTCGAGGACATCTATCTGCCGTACAAACCGAAGCGGCGCACGAAGGCGCAGATCGCCCGTGAGGCGGGCCTGGAGCCGCTGGCGGAGGGCCTGCTCGGCGACCCGTCGGTGGAGCCGCTCGCGGCCGCCGCGGCCTTCGTCGACGCCGACCGGGGCGTGGCCGACCCGCAGGCCGCCCTCGACGGCGCGCGGGCGATCCTCACCGAGCGGTTCTCCGAGGACGCCGACCTGATCGGTGAGCTGCGCGAACGCATGTGGGTGCGCGGGCGGCTGGCGGCCAAGGTGCGGGAGGGCAAGGAGGAGGCGGGCGCCAAGTTCGCCGACTACTTCGACTTCGCGGAGCCCTTCACCGAGTTGCCCTCGCACCGCATCCTCGCCATGCTGCGCGGCGAGAAGGAGGAGGTCCTGGACCTCGTCCTGGAGCCGGAGGAGCCCACGGAGGGGCCGTCCTCGTACGAGGGGATCGTCGCGAACCGTTTCGGGATCGCCGACCGCGGCCGCCCCGCCGACAAGTGGCTGACGGACACGGTCCGCTGGGCCTGGCGCACCCGCATCCTGGTGCACCTCGGCATCGACATCAGGCTGCGGCTGCGCACGGCCGCCGAGGACGAGGCGGTGAACGTCTTCGCGGCGAACCTTCGTGACCTGCTGCTCGCCGCCCCGGCGGGCACGCGCGCGACGCTCGGGCTCGACCCCGGATTCCGTACGGGTGTGAAGGTCGCCGTGATCGACGCGACGGGCAAGGTCGTCGCCACGGACGTGATCTACCCGCACGTACCGGCCAACAGGTGGGACGAGGCGATCGCCAAGCTCGCACGCCTCGCCAAGGAGCACGCGGTCGAGCTCATCGCCATCGGCAACGGCACGGCGTCCCGGGAGACGGACAAGCTCGCCGGTGAACTCATCACCAAGCACCCCGAGTTGAAGCTCACCAAGGTGATGGTGTCGGAGGCGGGCGCCTCGGTGTACTCCGCGTCGGCGTTCGCCTCGCAGGAGCTGCCGGACATGGACGTCTCGCTGCGTGGCGCCGTGTCGATCGCGCGCCGACTGCAGGATCCGCTGGCCGAACTGGTGAAGATCGACCCGAAGTCGATCGGCGTCGGGCAGTACCAGCACGACCTGTCCGAGGTGAAGCTGTCGCGGTCGCTGGACGCGGTGGTCGAGGACTGTGTGAACGGCGTCGGGGTCGACGTCAACACCGCCTCCGCGCCGCTGCTCGCCCGGGTCTCCGGCATCACCTCGGGCCTGGCGGAGAACATCGTGGCGCACCGGGACGCCAACGGGCCGTTCAGGTCGCGCTCCGAGTTGAAGGGGGTGGCCCGGCTCGGGCCGAAGGCGTACGAGCAGTGCGCGGGCTTCCTGCGGATCCGTGGCGGGGACGACCCGCTGGACGCGTCCAGTGTGCACCCGGAGGCATATCCGGTGGTGCGGCGGATGGTGAAGACCTCCGGCCAGGAGGTGGCGTCGCTCATCGGCAACACCTCGGTGCTGCGGTCGCTGAAGCCGGGTGACTTCGTGGACGAGTCGTTCGGTCTGCCGACCGTGTCGGACATCCTGAAGGAGCTGGAGAAGCCGGGTCGTGACCCGCGGCCGGCCTTCAAGACGGCCACCTTCAAGGAGGGCGTCGAGAAGATCTCCGACCTCGCGTCAGGGATGGTCCTGGAGGGCGTCGTCACCAACGTCGCGGCGTTCGGCGCGTTCGTGGACGTCGGGGTGCACCAGGACGGGCTGGTGCATGTGTCGGCCATGTCGAAGACGTTCGTCAAGGATCCGCGGGACGTGGTCAAGCCCGGGGACATCGTGAAGGTGAAGGTGCTGGACGTCGACATCCCGCGCAAGCGGATCTCGCTGACGCTGCGGCTGGACGACGAGGCCGCACCGCGGGGGCAGGCAGCCGGGGGGCGCCAGCAGCAGCGGGGCGGCGGGCGGCCTCCCCAGCAGCGGCAGAACCGCGGGGGCGGCGGGTCGCGGCAGGCGCCGCCCCCGCCGGCGAACAGTGCCATGGCGGATGCGTTGCGGAAGGCGGGGTTGCTGGACCCGAAGCAGCGTTGAGTTCCGGCTGACAGGGGGGTTTGGGTGGGTTCTCTCGCCCTCACCCCCCACCGCCCCGCCGCTCCTACCGCTCCTGCCGCTTCGGCCTGAACGGCCTTGTCCCCGAAGGCCGGAGGGGCCGAGGAGTCGGCTGCCGAGGAGGTCAGGAGCGGGCGATGAGCCTGACCTCGCGCAGTATCTGGTCGACCTTGTGAACCGCCTTCGCGGGCAGGCCGAGCAGAAAACACACCGGCCGGTCGGTCACTTCGGAGCACACCTTGGCGGGCAGGTTCCCCAGCCGGCTCCGGAAGTCCCGGGCGTATTGTCCGAGGACCAGTTCCCGCGGGTGTGTGTGGTCCTGCCGCAGTGTTCACAGGTGATGGTCAGCAGACAGCCGTGAACATAGGTCAGGCGATGGGGCTGCTCCCCGCCGCACGAGCAGTCCAGAAAGGCCTGCCCGGTTTCCTTGTCGATCATGGGCGGGTCCTTGGGGTCGGGGACTCGTGAGGCGGGGGCGAGCGGAGCAGCAGCCGTTCGTGGTCGCAGAGCGGGGCCGTCGGCGATCCCGGCCACCGGGCCGCAGCCGGGCCGCCGCGCGGTGATCGGCGATCCGGTGATCGACGGTGAGTCGGGCGGTGCAGCCCGTCCGGATGTGGACACCGCCACCGGACACGACGGCCCGCGCGGCGATCTCACCGATGGTGACCACCACCTGGGGAGGGACGACGGGAGCGGTGAGCCGTTCGGCGCCGAGCGGTTCCCGGTCGAACAGCACCCCTGGCGATGCGGTGGCCCTGCCCCCGTGCGTGCGTCGGAAAGCGAGCGGCATGTCCCGAACCCCTCCGATCCCTTTGCACAAATGTGCACACCTATTCACCTACGTGATGATGCTTGCATGCTTCTCGCGGCTCTGTCCAGACGCTTGACGCACGAGGAGCGGGTGCGAGCTGATGGGGCGAGCGGTCGCACGAGTTGTCACAAACATCGTCGAAAGGCACCACCATGGTTGAGCGCCGAGTCACCGTCGGCTGGCCCGAGGGGCTGCACGCCCGCCCGGCCTCCCTGTTCGTCCGCGCCACGGCGTCCCTGGGAGTTCCGGTCACCGTCGCCAAGGACGGCGGCGCCCCCGTCAACGCGGCCTCCATGCTGGCCGTGCTGAGCCTGGGAGTGCAGGGCGGGGAGGAGATCGTCCTCGCCTCGCCGGCCGACGACGCCGGGCCCGCCCTGGACCGCCTTGCCGAGCTCGTCACGGCGGGGCTCGAGCAACTCCCGTAAGCCGTCCGGCTGACCACCCCTGCTCATCGGTCGGCTGTGCAAGGATTTGGGCAGATGTGACGAAGCCGCGATGCGAGAGGGTGGGCGAATGCCGGCGTCCCGTGAGCGCGACCTGCTGGTGAAGGCCGCACGGCTCTACTACCAGGACAACTGCTCGCAGCAGGAGGTCGCCAGCGCGCTCGGCGTGAGCCGGTCCAACGTCTCGCGCATCCTGGCCGCCGCCCGCGAGCAGGGCATCGTCGAGATCCGGATCAACGATCCCGCGGGACGCGATCTGGATCTGGAGGAGGAGGTGAGCCGCGCCTTCGGGCTCACCGCCTGCCGGGTGGCCGCCGTCCGCTCGGAGGACGAGGTGCTGCCCAAGGTCGGTGAACTGGCCGCGGACTGGCTGCTGGACATGGCACGTCCCGGTGACGGCATCGCGCTGTCCTGGGGCCGTACCCTGCAGGCGATGGTGCGGGCCGTCCACGCCGAGCGGCCACTGCCCGCCGAGGTGCTCCCGCTGGTCGGCGGGCTGTCCTCGGTGGCCTCGGAGATCATGGGCGAGGAACTGGTACGGGACCTCGCGGACCGGCTGGGCGCCACGTTCCGGCGGCTGCACGCCCCCGCCCTGCTGGAGACCAAGGCCTCCCGGGACACCCTGCTGACCGAACCCGCCATCAGCTCCGTACTGGGGGCGGGCCGCAAGGCCTCGCTGGCGTTCGTGGGTGTCGGAGCGGCGGGCGTCGGCTCCTCCGCGGCACTCATCGACTCACTGCGGCTCGGTCGCCGCGACCGAGCGGCGTTCGAGCGGGCCAGGCCGGTGGGTGACATCTGCGCCCGCTACTTCGACGAGGACGGCAACCCGGTGCACGGCGCCGTCGAGGACCGGGTGCTCGCGGTGTCGCTCGACGACCTGCGCCGGATCAGGACCGTGGTCGGGCTGGCCGCGGGAGTGGAGAAGGCGCGTGGTGTGCTGGGCGCCCTGCGCGGTCACTACCTCGACGCCCTCGTCTGCGACTCCGCACTGGCCGAGGCACTCGTGGCCGAACTGCGCTGACGCGCCACAGCACCGGATCCGGCACCGTCCGCGCACGGTGCCCTCATGGGGCGTTTTCGCAAGGCGAGGCATCCGACGTCTGCGCGGGACGTCGAGATCAGACAGGACACGGTGATAGCCGCCCTGCGCCGCCTCCAGGACCTGCTCCTGGCGGGCAGCGCCCTGGACGAGCTCCTGCTCGTGCCGTCCGGGACCTCCGCCGTCCCGGAACCGGAGAGCGAACTCGCGGCCCACGGCGCATGAGCCGGCCGGTAGGCCGGGCATCTCGCTCCGGCATCGAGACGGCACGCTCGACCACGCGCCGCGCGCCGGGTGACTGCGTGGGTGTCCGCTTCCGGCGGCGCGTCCGGGGCCGACCCGCATTCGCCTCGAACGAACGTACTACCGGCCGAAAGAACTGCTCGACGGGTTCATCGCTCACCGCCCGGACCGGACCGATCACGGCGCCGTCATGACATCACCCCGAGCCGGGACCGAAAGACTCAAGTGCGCTCCGTCACCTTCCCCGACGCCACCTCGAGCATCCTGGTCGTCCGTACCGCGTCCAGCATCCGGCGGTCATGTGTGACCAGCAACAACGTCCCCTCATACGCATCCAGCGCCGACTCCAGTTGTTCGATCGCGGGGAGGTCGAGGTGGTTGGTCGGCTCGTCCAGGACCAGCAGGTTGACGCCTCTGCCCTGGAGCAACGCCAGGGCGGCCCTGGTGCGTTCGCCCGGTGACAGGCTCGTCGCCGAGCGCAGGACGTGGTCGGACTTCAGGCCGAACTTGGCCAGGAGTGTGCGGACTTCGACCGGTTCCGTCTCCGGAGGAACCGCAGCGCGGAACGCGTCCAGCAGCGACTCGGAGCCGTGGAAGAGCCCCCTGGCCTGGTCGACCTCGCCGACCAGCACACCCGAGCCCAACGCCGCGGTCCCGGCGGACAACGGGACCCGTCCCAGCAGCGCACCCAGCAACGTCGACTTGCCCGCGCCGTTCGCTCCGGTGACCGCGACCCGGTCCGCCCAGTCGATCTGCAGCGAGACGGGTCCGAGGACGAAGTCGCCGTGGCGCACCTCGGCGTCCCGGAGCGTTGCGACCACCGCGCCGGAGCGTGGCGCGGAGGCGATCCGCATCTGGAGCTCCCACTCCTTGCGCGGCTCCTCGACGACTTCGAGGCGTTCGATCATGCGTTGTGTCTGCCGTGCCTTCGCCGCCTGCTTCTCGCTCGCCTCGCTGCGGAACTTGCGGCCGATCTTGTCGTTGTCGTTGCCCGCCTTGCGCCGGGCGTTCTTGACCCCTTTGTCCATCCAGGAGCGCTGCATCTGGGCGCGTTCCTGAAGGGCCGCCTTCTTGTCGGCGTACTCCTCGTAGTCGTCGCGGGCGTGGCGCCGGGCCACCTCCCGCTCCTCCAGATAGGCCGCGTAGCCTCCGCCGTACAGATTGATCTGCCGCTGGGCCAGGTCGAGTTCGAGGACCTTGGTCGCCGTCCGGGTCAGGAACTCCCGGTCGTGACTGACGACCACCACGCCGGCGCGCAGTCCGCCCACGAAGCGCTCCAGCCGTTCCAGCCCGTCCAGGTCGAGGTCGTTCGTGGGCTCGTCCAGGAGGAACACGTCGTAACGGGCGAGGAGCAGGGAGGCGAGGCCGGCGCGGGCGGCCTGGCCGCCGGAGAGCGATGTCATCGGCTGGTCGAGGCCGACGCCCAGTCCGAGGGAGTCGGCCACCTCCCCGGCCCGGTCCTCGAGGTCCGCGCCGCCGAGGCCGAGCCACCGGTCCAGGCTCACCGCGTACGCGTCGTCCGCTCCCGGCGCGCCGTCGACGAGCGCCTGCGTGGCCTCGTCCATGGCGCGCTGGGCGGCGGCCACGCCCGTGCGGCGCGCCAGGAACTCACCCACGGTCTCGCCCGGTCGCCGCTCGGGTTCCTGCGGCAGATGGCCGACGGTGGCGGTGGGCGGGGACAGCCGCAGGTCGCCCTCTTCGGGGGTGTCCAGGCCGGCGAGCAGCCGCAGCAGGGTGGACTTGCCCGCGCCGTTGGCACCGACGAGCCCGATGACATCGCCGGGCGCGACGACGAGGTCGAGCCCGGAGAAGAGCGTGCGGTCGCCGTGGCCGGCGGCGAGGTCCTTGGCGACGAGGGTGGCAGTCATCAGGACGCCGATCCTAGTGCCCCGGCAGGCAACGTTTGCCCGTCAAGGAGCGGCGTCATGGGGGTCCCCCCTGCTCATGGGGGTCCCCCCGCTTCGAGCGCAGCCGAGAGTGGGGGAGAAGCCGCGAGCTTGGGGGAGCGTGCTCTGGGGGTACCCCCTGCTCGAAGACCTTGGGGGAGTGCCGGCCGGAAGTCCTCGTACTGGACGTACTTGGGCTTTCGGCCGGTGCGGCGAGTGGGGGTACCCCCTGCTCGAAGAGCTTGGCGGAGTGCCGGGCGTCGCGACGGGGCAAACGTTGCCTGTCGGGGCACCAGCGACCGCCCGTGGGTGGTGCCGTCCCCGCTCTACCCGTGCGCCATCGGTTCCACCAGCACTCCGTCCGTCGTCCGCGCCACAATGAACGACTCGCCCTTCGTCGCCTTGGCGTCCAAGGGGATGCGATGGCTGCCGGTCTCGAGGATCCCGTCGAAGAGTTCGTGCGTATGGGTGCGGTAGAGCCGGTCGAGGCGATAGGCGACGAGCCGGACCCGGCAGGTGGAGGTGACCTCCACGCCCGCCTCCCCGTCGACGGCGACCAGCCGGGTCAGCCGGCGCTGTTGCAGGGGACTGCGGTCAAGCGCGTGCTCGATCTGCGCGACGAGCAGCGGAATGATCGGCGCCAGCCCGTCGACGTAGGCGACCTCGACTCCGGCGCGTTCGAAGGCCTGCCGTACGGCGGTGCGCTCGTCCTCCGCGACCGCGCGTCCGAAGGCGACGGCCCCATAGGTGCGCAGTTCCTCGGGCGGGACGGCCGCGGCGTCGGCGGTGATCTCCGCACCGATGCCGATGGTGCGCAGCGCGGCGGCCAGTTTGGCGAGTACGGCGACCCGGGCGCCGATCAGCAGCACCCTGCGGCGTGGTTCGGCCGCCTGGTCCAGCAGCGCGTGCAGTGCTTCGCGGTACTCGCGGCCGCGGAAACGGAACGGGCCTATTCCGTGGTAGCCGTTCATCTGGAGGTCGGCGTGTTCATCCGTCTGCCAGGCGAAGTCGCGCCACACGTAGTCGTCACCGTCGCCGTCCCCGGCGGATCCACCGGTAGTGGCCTTCTCGATGACGGCGGTGACGGCCCCGCATTCGAGGCCCTCGCACTCGGGACAGCCGTAGATCACATAGCGGCCGCCCGCCAGGGGTGCGTCCGCTTCCAGAAGGAGGCTGCGCACCTGCGCGGTGAAGATGGCGGGCGGAACGTCGGAGGCGAGCGGGGAGACGGCATCGAGGTCGGAGAGCTGGAACAGCAGCGGCCGTCCGTTGACGATGAAGTCCATGAATTCCCGGTGCACCTGGTACTCACCGTTGGCAAGGACCCCACCGGCACGCATGGCCGGAGCCAGGCCGAAGGTCGCGTACTCGGCAGACATGCCCCGAGTATTCCCTGAATGGGAGTGATGGCTACCACGGCTTGGCACATTCGCTGATGTCTCCGCCGTGCCCCACCCCTACTACCTCCATGGTCCCCCGCCGACGGGGGTGGGGCCGAGGGTGGTTCACCGCCCCTCCGCCCCTCCCCCGGCCCGCGTCAGACGCCCGACGGACGGCGTTGCTGCGCAGACTCCCCGTCTGGAGCCGACTCACCGTCCGGAGCCGGTTCCTCGGGAGGAGCGGCAATCGCGTGGGCTCCTATCGGGTCGCCCTCCGTCTCCGTTCCCGGGCCCGGCCCGACGCGGATCGCGAACTCGCCGTCGTACTTCTTGTGGCCCTCGATGACCGCCTGGCCGACCGCCTCGTGACCCATGCGGCCGCGCACGATGAGGGGGTCCGCCCGCAGGTCCCGTACCAGGGCCACGCACATCCCGATCATCACCAGCACGAAGGGTGCGGCGGCGAGAATGGTGAGGTTCTGCAGGCCGGCCAGTGCGTCGCCCTTGCCGTTGCCGATGAGGAGCATCACCGCCGCGACGGCGCCGGTCACCACGCCCCAGAACACCACCACGAACCGGCCCGGTTCGAGGGTTCCACGCTGCGACATCGAACCCATGACGATGGACGCGGCGTCGGCACCCGACACGAAGAAGATCCCGACCAGGATCATGACCAGCAGACTGGTGACGGAGGCGATCGGGAACTCCCGCAGTACGCCGAAGAGCTGGGCCTCCGGTGTCGGCAGGTCGCCCAACTGCCCGGTCTGCTTCATCTTCATGGCCGTGCCGCCGAAGACGGCGAACCAGACCAGGCTGACCGTGCTGGGCACCAGGATGACCCCGCCGATGAACTGACGGATCGTGCGACCCCGGCTGATGCGCGCGATGAACATGCCGACGAACGGCGTCCAGGAGATCCACCACGCCCAGTAGAAGACGGTCCAGTCGCCCAGCCAGGTCGCCACGTCGGCGCCGCCGGTCGCCTCGGTGCGCCCGGCCATCTGCGACAGGTCCCCCAGGTAGGAGAAGAACGAGGTGGGCAGGAGGTCCAGGACGATGATCGTGGGGCCTGCGACGAACACGAACAGGGCGAGGACCAGCGCCAGCACCATGTTGATGTTGGACAGCCACTGGATGCCCCGCTCGATTCCCGAGACGGCCGAGGCGACGAACGCCAAGGTCAGCACGGCGATGACGGTGACGAGGAGGCCGGTGCCGACCGAGTCCATCCAGTTCAGGACGGTGATCCCGGACCCGATCTGCAGGGCGCCGAGGCCGAGCGAGGCGGCGGAGCCGAACAGCGTGGCGAAGATGGCGAGGATATCGATGACCCGGCCCGGTCCGCCGTTCGCGTGCTTCTCACCGATCAGCGGGGTGAAGACGGCGCTGATGGTCTGCGGCCTGCGGCGCCGGAACGTGCTGTAGGCGATGGCCAGGCCGACCACCGCGTAGATCGCCCAGGGATGCAGGGTCCAGTGGAACAGCGTGGTGGCCATCGACGTCTCCATCCGCTCGGCGGAGTCGGCGGGGCTGGTGCCGGGCGGCGGCGAGGTGTAGTGCGACAGCGGCTCGCTGACGCCGTAGAACATCAGACCGATCCCCATGCCCGCGCTGAACATCATCGCGACCCACGACACGGTCTTGAACTCCGGTTCCTCGCCTTCCGCGCCGAGCCGGATCCTCCCGTAGCGGCTGCTCGCGAGCCACAGCGCGAAGACCACGAAACCGGACGCGGCGAGCATGAACGCCCAGCCGAAGTTGTGGATCAGTCCCTGGAGCAGTCTGTCGGAAACGCTCTCGAGTGAGTCGGTGGCGGTCCAGCCCCACACCACGAACGCCAGGGTGAGTGCGGCGGATACGCCGAACACCACCCTGTCCGTCCGTTGTTCGCCATGTGTCATGGCAGCCGTCATGGCAGCTCCTTTCCTGGAGGGCACATGGGGCTGCTGCCCAGATCTGCCCTCCACAGCCGCCACCGGCTCATTCGTCTCAGCAGTTGGTTTCCGGTACCCCGATCGCGAGGTGATATGGCGCCCGCTCGTCGAGCAGCAGCGGGACCAGTGCGCGCAGCGACTGCCGCAGCGGTACGAGGACCCCTTCGGCGTCCCGTTCCACCCGGACGCCGTGCAGGGCCAGTTCATCGCGCAGCGACGCGTACTGGTCGTCCGTCAGCCGGTAGCCGCAGGGCGGGTCCTGGATCATTTCGGACGGTTCGGCCGGATCGTTGTCCGCGCCGCCGACATAGACGGGGCCCCTGTCGAGCAGGCCGGCGAGCCGTGCGGACCCGGTGGCCGTCTCGATCCGGGTGCGGCGTTCGGCCGCGAAGTCGAACAGGCCGCCCAGCGCCGACCGCTGGGAGGCGACCCGGCGCCGGTTGTTGGCCGCCTCGTCGGTGCCCGCGGTCAGCGGCTCGACGCGGCTTTCCATGAGCAGTCCGACGGAGTGCTTGACGCCGGACATGTTCCGCAGGATGCGTTCCTGTCCGTCGCCGGCCGTCTGCTTGATCGGGTCGCCGGTCACGGGGTCGGTCCAGATGCCGTAGGTGCCCGTCGTGTACCCGGACGCCCGGGCGGCGAGCCTTACGTACGCGCCCGACAGGGTCTCGGCCTCGTCGTGCACGGCCGCGACGGTGTTGAGGTTGCGCGGCCAGAGGTCGAACAGGTCCTTGTCGTAGTACGGGGGTGTGGCGCCGTACTCGTGGAGGTCGTAGACGATGTCGGGCTTTCGGTCGCGGATCACCGCGGCCATGGCGCGGGCCTCGGCGGTCGCCAGGGCGAGGTGGTCGCGGTTGATGTCGACGCCGTCGCCGTTGCCGCGGGTGTCGGCGGCCCGGCCGTCGGGATTGGCGGTCGGGACGACGAGCACGGTGGTGCTCTTCAGGAACCGCCTGGTCCGCCGGTCCTCGGCGTGGGCCAGGTCGCGGACCGTCGTCAGGCATGCCTCCCGGCCGGACGGCTCGTCACCGTGCTGACTGCACACGAGGAGCACGGTGTTGGCGGTGGGGCGCGGCCCTCCGACCCGGACGAGTTGCAGGGGGCGGCCCTGCTTGGTGGTGCCGATCCGGGCGATGGACACCCGGTCGCTGCCGCGGTCGACGGCGGCCAGGAAGTCCTGCTCCTCGGTCTGTGCGGTCCAGCGGGCGCCACCCGACCGTTCGAAGCCGGTACGGGGCAGTCCGGCCACGGCTGCCGAGCCGGACGTGGTGGTCGCGTGCGCCGGTGCCGTGAGTAACGCGCCCGCCAGTAACGCGCCCGTCGTCACGGTCAGGGTCAGGGCGCGGATCACAGGCTGCCTCCAGGGATACGGTCGGCGGTGCGCGGCGGGGCGACGCCGTCGAGCGTCGCGGCCCCGGGGTTGGCCGCGGCGGAGCCCGAGGTGGCGCGGGCGAACGCGGTGGCGCCGCCGACCAGCGGTACGCGGGCCGAGGTGCGCGACAGGTCCAGCGTCACCGTGGGCTTGCTCGACGGCGGGTCGATGAGGTCCTTGTCGGTGCCCGCGACGATCAGGGCGAGCCGGTGGCCGGCCGGGACGACGTGGTCGGTGGCGTGCAGGTCGAGGGTGATCGTGTACTTCTTGCCCGGGGTGAGCGGGGCACCCTTCCCGTCGGAGGCGTGATTGCCCAGATCGGCCCAGCCTCGGCTGACCACGGTGTAGTCGACGGCGGTGGTCTTGGCCCTGGTCTCCTTGAAGCAGGAGCTGTCACCGGTGGTGCTCGGGCCCCAGCAGGTGCGGTCGGTGAGGGTGGTGATGCCCTCGGCGGCGTCGGCGTAGTCGCGGATGGTGTCCGGGCCGAGGTCGACGAGGACGGCGGAGAGGTGGGCCGTCGAGGTGGTCGGGGTGGCGGTGACGGTCACCGCGGAGGAGCCGGACAGCCCGAGGTCGCGGGTGAGCGGCCCGGTGACGAAGCCAGCCTTGTCGGGCGTGGAGGTGTCGATCCGCGCCGCCCAGTCGGTCTCGCCGAGCCCCGGATCGTCCGTGAACGTCGCGGTGCCGGAGCCCTTGCGGAGACCGAGGGTGCCGACTCCGGGCCGGTCCCCCTTGCCCGGGCGCAGGGTCGTCGCGGCGGTGCCCCGGGGCGGCCAGAGCCTGGAGGTCACCCACTGGTCCGGTGCACGCTCGATGTCGGCCATCGGTTCGTCGTCGATGCCGTTGTCGTAGCCGAGGAGTTCGTGGTCGAACCAGCGGTGCAGGGTGTCGGCCCAGGTGGCGCGCCGGAAGTCGAACGGGTCGACGTGGCCGGTCTGGGAGAGCCAGACCTTCCGCTCGACACCGTTCTTCGCGAGGGCGTCCCACCACTGGCCGAAGTGCTTCGGACGGACGTTGAGGTCCTGCATGCCGTGGATCGCGAAGACGCTCGCCTTGATCTTGCGCGCGTCCTTGACGTAGTCGCGTTCGGTCCACAGCGGGGTCCAGTCGCCGCTGCGCGGTGCCCCGTCGACGAGCTTGCGCTGCACGGCGGCGCACTTGGCGCGGGCGTCGGGGCTCTCGACGTAGTTGGACAGCCAGTCGGGGCCGGAGTCGTACAGCGGGGCGCCCTTGGCGAAGTAGTAGTCGTACCAGGAGGAGATGGCGGCGATCGGCACGATGGTCTTCAGGCCCTCGACGCCGGTGGCGGCCACGCCGTTGGCGATGGTGCCGTCGTAACTCTTGCCGATCATGCCCGTCTTGCCGTTGGTCCAGCCGGCTTTCGCCCGTACGGTCCCGGTACGCGTGGTGTAGCCCTTGGCGCGGCCGTTCAGCCAGTCGACGACGGCCTTCGCGGACTGGACGTCGGAGCGCCCGCCGACGTCCACACAGCCGTCGGAGCGATTGGTTCCGGCCAGGTCGACGCCGACGAACGCGTAGCCGCGCGGCACGAAGTAGTTGTCGTAGTAGAGCGGCATCTGGACGACGTCGCCGTTCGCGTCGTACGTCTTCTTCTGGCCCTCGTTGCCGCGTCCGCAGCACGAGTAGTACGGGCTGGCGTCCATGATGACCGGGATCCTGCGGCCCTGTTGTGCGGGTTCGCGGGGGCGGACGATGTCGACCGCGACCCGGTCGGTGCGGCCGTCGGAGTCGCCGTCGAGTCCGATGTCCACCCACACGGATTCGCGGACGGCGTCGTCGTAGGAGTAGACGGGTCTGCTCTCCCTGGGGGCCGCCGGGGCGGCCGGGGCGCCTTGTGCGGCTGCCGGGGTGAGCGCGGTCGCCAGCAGGGCGGCGGTGGCCGCCGTCGCGAGCGTTCTCCAGGTCGTGAAGCGCGTGGCTTTCGGCATGCGCGGAAGGTACCCCGGTCAACTCCCGTGCGACAGAGGGCCTTTCGTGGCTGCCGAGGTGTTCGGTGCCGGTGCGGTTCATGTCGGCCGAATGGCGATCGTGTGACACGCGGGGCCGTGGACATCACCGGAAACGGAGAGGCTGAATAGGCTCCGAACGGAACTCCGTCCCCCACGACTTGGAGCATTCTCGTGCACCGCAGACTCATCGTCCCGGGCGCGCTCGCGACCTCGTTGCTGCTGTCCGTTCCGGCATCGGCGGCGGACTACGAACCCGGGGCGCCGGGCATCGGCGACCCCTACTACCCGGCGTACGGCAACGGCGGATACGACGTCTCCCACTACGACCTGCGGCTGAAGTACCAGCCGACGACCGACGAACTGGCGGGCACGGCGATGCTGCTGGCCACCACGACCGAGGACCTCTCCCGCTTCAACCTGGACTTTCTGCTGGACGTCAGCGAGGTACGGGTCAACGGCGCCGCGGCGTCCTTCACCGCCTCCGGCGAGCACGAGTTGGAGATCACCCCGCGGAACCCGCTGCCGAAGGGCACGCCCCTCACCGTCGTCGTGCGCTACAGCGGTGTGCCCTCGTCGAAGAAGGCGTACGGCTTCACGAGCTGGCACCGCACACCGGACGGCGGCGTCGCCGCGAACGAGCCCGAGGCCGCGTGGTGGTGGTTCCCCAGCAACGACCACCCGCTGGACAAGGCCACCTACGACGTGTCGGTCGCCGTTCCGGACGGCACCCAGGCGATCTCCAACGGCACGCTCCAGTCGACTACTTCACGGACCGGCTGGACCCGTTACGCCTGGCGGTCCAACAAGCCGCAGGCCACGTACCTCGCGACGCTGGCGGTCGGGAAGTTCGACATCACCAGGAGCACCTCCGACGACGGCATCCCGATCCTCAACGCCTACAGCAAGGACCTGGGCGACAACTACGGGGCGGCGCGGGCCAGCATCGAACGGACCGGGGAGGTCGCCGACTGGCTCGCCGGCCACTTCGGGCCGTACCCCTTCAACGCGCTCGGCGGGTACGTCCCCAACACCACCACCGGGTACGCGCTGGAGACCCAGACGCGGCCGTTCTACAGCCCCCGGCAGTTCGCGAGCGGGTCCAACGTGTCCGTCGTGGTCCATGAGCTGGCCCACCAGTGGTACGGGGACCTGGTGTCCGTCGCCGGCTGGAAGGACATCTGGATCAACGAGGGCTTCGCGCGGTACGCGCAGTGGCTGTGGTCCGAGCACGAGGGCGAGGGCACGGCACAGGAGATCGCCGACTACGTGTACGCCTCCCGCCCGGCCGACGACGCCTTCTGGACCGTCAAGCCCGGCGACCCCGGTCCTGAGCACCAGTTCGACATCGCGGTCTACGACCGGGGCGCGCTCGCCCTCCAGGCGCTGCGCAACGAGATCGGCGACGAGGCGTTCTTCGCCGTCCTGAAGGGCTGGCCGCAGGAGTACGCGCACGGGAACGCCACGGTCGGCGACTTCCGGGAGTACGCGGAGCGGATCTCCGGGAAGCCGCTCGGCTCCCTGCTCGACACCTGGCTGTACCAGCCGTCGAAGCCGGGGGCTCCGGCTGCGCGGGAGGCGTCGATCGCGGTGCGGGCCCTGGGCACGAAGGGTGGCGCGATCTCTCCGCCGAAGTCCTGGCGGAAGATCGCTGCGACGAACTCCGTCCACGAGCACTGACCGGGGAGGGACCCGGAAAGGGAGAGGGGCCCGGACAGGGGCTGGCCCTGGCCGGGTGGCCCTTCCGGGCCGGTGCGCCACGTCCTCGCCGTCCGGGCTCGGTGTGAGCTTTCAGATCCAGGTATCGAGCCACATGCGGGTGCGCCAGCCGGGATACGGAATCGTCAGACCCGTGTAGATCGGGAAGAAGTAGATGAAGTTCCAGGCGATGAGCACCACCAGCGCGCCCGTCGCCACCGCACCCCGCATCCGGCGCTTTTCATCCGCCCCCGGCGGCCCCAGCAGCGCACCCAGCGTCATCGCCACGGCCAGGCACAGGTACGGCACGAAGACGACGGCGTAGAAGGAGAAGATCGTTCGGTCCTGGTACAGGAACCAGGGAAGATAACCGGCACCCACCGCGCACAGGACGGCTCCCGCGCGCCAGTCGCGGCGCAGCGCCCAGCGATAGAGCAGATACACCAGCGCGCAGCATGCCGACCACCACAACAACGGCGTGCCCAGTGCGAGGACCGCCTGCGAGCAGCCGGACGCCGCGTGGCAGCCGTCCTTGCCGGCCCCCGGCGACTCGTAGGAGAACAGCACGGGACGGCCGAGGACCAGCCAGCTCCACGGGTTGGACTCGTACTTGTGGAACGCGTCCAGGCCCACATTGAACTGGTAGACCCCGTACTCGTAGTGCCACAGGCTGCGGAGCGGGGCCGGGATCCACGACCATGCGCCGCCGCGGCCGTCCGCCCAGTGCCGCCCGTAACCGTTGTCGGAGAGGAACCAGCCGGTCCAGGTCGCCAGATAGGTCACCCCGGCAACCGGAACGAGGGACACCACCGACCAGCCGGCATCCCTGCGCAGCACAGCACGGTACGGGTGGCGTGCCCCCGCGACGCGGCGGGCACCGACGTCCCACAGCACGGTCAGGACGATGAAGGAGGCCAGGAAATACAGGCCGTTCCATTTGGTCGAGGCCGCCAGGCCCAGGAAGAAGCCGGCCGCGAGCCGCCACGGACGAACTCCCGTCCCGGCGCGGGCCCCGGTGTCCTGGTCCGGTCGCACGTGGCCGTCGTCGTCCGCGGGTAAGGCTGCCGCGAGCCGGGCCCGCGCGCTGTCCCGGTCGATGAGCAGGCATCCGAACGCCGCCAGGACGAAGAACATGACGACGAGGTCGAGCAGAGCGGTGCGGCTCATCACGTAATGCAGGCCGTCCACCGCCATCAGTGCCCCGGCTGTGCAGCCCAGCACAGTCGAACGGAACAGGCGGCGCCCGATTCGGCACAGCATCAGCACCGACAGCGTGCCCAGGAGCGCCGTCATGAAGCGCCAGCCGAAGGGCGTGAGGCCGAACAACCACTCGCCGAGGGCGATCACCCACTTGCCCGCCGGTGGGTGCGCGACGAAGGACCCGGCGTCGGAGAGCGGGATCACCTGGGGGTCGGCCAGGATCTGCGGGTCGGTGACCTTGCGGTCCGGCCAGGTCCCCTCGTAGCCGAGCCGCAGCAAGGACCAGGCGTCCTTCGCGTAGTACGTCTCGTCGAAGACGACCGCTCGCGGGCTGCCCAGACGCCAGAAGCGCGTCAGCCCGGCAAGGAGCGCCACCAGCAGCGGCCCGCCCCATCCCGACCAGCGCACCAGCCGGTCGGCCGCTACCGGGGACAGCCCGAGTGTGCGCCACAGTCGTGACCCGGGTTCGGGAAACGGCGCCATCAGGCGGTCGCGCGTGGACGTACGGGGTCGCTCGACGTGCCCGAAGCGGCGCAGCCGCCGCTCCCAGGAGGTCGGCCGGCTGTTCGCCGCGTTCCGCGGTACATCGACCGACGCGGGCGCGTTCTCGTGGATCACGTGGTCTGCTTTTCACTCGTGGAGAGCAGGGCGAGCGGGGATCAGCTGCCCGGCGGGTGGTGGTGGTCACGCCGGTTCGGGTTCCCCTCACCCGTCGGGGCCGCTTGAACCCGGCCAAGGCGCTACCTGGTGGTCGCGGTCCGTGTCGGCATCGGGACCGGCTCGGAGGTCGAGGGGCGGTACGGCATCGGCACCGGCCTGGTTGCTGTCGTGCAGGCCTGCATCGGCATCCGCTCGGCAGGGGAGGCGGGGCCGTCCGTCGACGACATCGGCTTGACAGGGGAGGCGGGGCCGTCCGTCGACGGCATCGGCTCGGGCCCGGTGGTTGACGTGCAGGTCGGCATCGGCGCCTCCTTCGCGGTGGAGGCGGGGCGGGCCGTCGACGGCATCGGGGCCGACTCGGCGGAGGTGACGGGGCGGGGCTGAGGGCCGGTGGGCCCGCTCTGCGCGAAAGAGTTCGGCAGGACCATCAGTCCGACTCCGAGTCCGGCGACGGTCAGCACGGATCCGGTGGCCATCCAGGCGGTCCGGGCCCGCTGTCGGGCGCGGACACCGGCTTGCAGTCGGTGCCGGTGCCGGTCCTCGTAGGGCGTGTCCTCCCGGCTGTCACGCATCATCCGTGCCAGCTCCTGCTCGAAGTGATCCATGGCTCCTTCTTCACTCGGCCGGCTCGACTGCCTCAGCCAGAAGCAGCCGTAACCGCGCGACGCCGCGTGCCGTGAGTGAACGGGCGGTACCCACCGGACACCCCAGCACTTCCGCGACGTGCCGCTCGGGCAGGTCCTGGTAGTAGCGCAGCACCACCGCGGCCCGTTGCCGCGCCGGCAGCAACGCCAGCGTGGCCTCCAACCGGGTCCGCTCATCCACGGCGGCGGTCTCGTCTCCCGCCTCGGGCGGCTCGGGCAGCTGGTCCACAGGGTGCTCGCCCCACCAGCGACGCCGTGCCGAGCGAGCCGCGGCACGGACCAGGACCCTGCGCACGTATGCCTCGGGCGCCTGCTCGGCCACCTTCGGCCAGGCGAACCACAGCTTGACGAGCGCCTCTTGCAGCAGATCCTCGGCCCGGTGCCGGTCTCCGCCGGTGAGCAGCCGCGCCAGGTGAAGCAACGCGGCCCACCGAGCCGCCACGAACCGGTCGAACTCAACGGCCCGCAACTGCCCCATCAGCGTCGTCCCTTACCTCGGCACGCCCCTACACCTTCAGATAAGACACTGGCCCCTGCCCTGCTATGCACCCCTGCCATGTGACCTGGCTCACACAAGCTCACGCCCTGCTGGAGCGGAGCTGAGGCCTTGAGCGAGTTCGAGGACGAGACCGCAGGCCGATACGGTCCCCGGGGGCGGAGCGCCCGGAAACCGTATCGGGTAGGGGCGGCGGGGCGAAAACCCGTCAGGAGCGGCATGTGTCAGGCGTACCGCTCAGCGCCTCGAGGTCTGCTCCTCGAGGTCTGCGCCTTGGGTCTGCGCCTCACGGCGTGTCCGTGAACCGTTCCCCCTTCTCCGCCTTCGCGACCAGCAGCGCCGGAGGCGTGAACCGATCGCCGTAGCGGTCGGCCAGTTCGCGCGCGCGGGTCACGAACCCGGTCAACCCGCCCTCGTAGCCGTTGATGTACTGCAGCACGCCGCCGGTCCAGCCGGGGAAACCGATGCCGAAAATGGAGCCGATGTTGGCGTCCGCGACGGACGTCAGCACGCCCTCCTCGAGGAGCCGGACGGTGTCCAGCGCCTCGGCGAACAGCATGCGCTCCTGCATGTCCTTGAACGGGATCTCGGTGCCCGGGCGGGTGAAGTGCTCGCGCAGGCCCGGCCAGAGCTTGTCCCGCTTGCCGTCCACGTAGTCGTAGAAGCCCGCGCCCGCACTGCGCCCCGTGCGGCCGAACTCGTCCACCATGCGGTCGATGACCGCTTCGGCCGGGTGGGCGGCCCAGGTGCCGCCGGCCTCCTCGACCGCCCGCTTCGTCTCCTGACGGATCTTGCGGGGCAGGGTGAGGGTCAGTTCGTCCATGAGGGAGAGGACCTTCGCGGGGTAGCCCGCCTGGGCCGCCGCCTGCTCCACGGAGGCGGGCTCGATGCCCTCGCCGACCATGGCCACGCCCTCGTTGATGAAGTGCCCGATCACGCGGGAGGTGAAGAACCCCCGCGAGTCGTTGACGATGATCGGGGTCTTCCTGATCTGGCGGACCAGGTCGAAGGCGCGGGCCAGGGCCTCCTCGCCGGTTCGTCCGCCCTTGATGATCTCGACCAGCGGCATCTTGTCGACGGGCGAGAAGAAGTGCAGTCCGACGAAGTCTGCCTGTCGCTCGACGCCCTCGGCGAGCGCGGTGATCGGCAGGGTGGAGGTGTTGGAGCACAGCAGCGCGTCGGGCGCGACGACCTGCTCGATCTCCTGGAACACCTTGTGCTTGAGCGCCGGGTCCTCGAACACGGCCTCGATCACGGCGTCGCAGCCCGCGGCGTCGGCCGGGTCGGCGGTGGGCTTGATGCGGGCCAGCAGCGCGTCCGCCTTCTCCTGGGTGCTGCGTCCCCTGGCCACGGCTTTGGCGCAGAGCTTCTCGGAGTAGGCCTTGCCCTTGACCGCGGCCTCGAAGGAGACGTCCTTGAGGATCACCTCGATACCGGCGCGGGCACAGGAGTAGGCGATGCCGGCGCCCATCATCCCGGCGCCGAGGACGGCGACCTTGCGGACCTGGCGGGGCTCGATGCCCTGGGGGCGGTTTCTGCCCGCGTTGACGGCCTGGAGGTCGAAGAAGAACGCCTGGATCATGTTCTTGGCGGTCTGTCCGGTGACCAGCTCCGTGAAGTACCGGCCCTCGAT
Source organism: Streptomyces cavernae (assembly GCF_004023625.1). GTDB lineage: Bacteria > Actinomycetota > Actinomycetes > Streptomycetales > Streptomycetaceae > Streptomyces > Streptomyces cavernae. Next base: position 269,978 of record NZ_RPDJ01000017.1, read on the forward strand.
GGTCAGCGCGGTCTCGAAGTCGACCTGGGAGCCCTCGACGGCCGCGGCCATGATGTTGCGCGGGGCCGGATAGGGCGCGCCGTTCAGCTGCTTGCGCAGATTGGCCGGGAAGGCGGGCAGGTTGGCGGCGAACCTGGGGTTCGAGGGTGTGCCGCCGGGGATCTTGTAGCCGGGCTTGTCCCAGGGCTGGTGGGACTCGGGAGTGGCGTCGATGAAGGCGCGGGCCTTGGCGAGCATCTCCTCGCGGGTGGTGGCCACGTCGTGCACGAGGCCGTTCTCGAGGGCGCGCCGCGGGTTGTACTGGGTGCCCTGGAGCAGCACCTTCAGCAGCGCGTCGGCGATGCCCATCAGGCGTACGGTGCGGGTGACGCCGCCGCCGGCCGGGAGCAGACCGAGGGTGACCTCGGGCAGGCCGATCTTGGAGTCGGGGGTGTCGAGGGCGATGCGGTGGTGGCTGGCGAGGCAGATCTCGTAACCGCCGCCGAGCGCGGCGCCGTTGATGGCGGCGACGACCGGCTTGCCGAGGGTCTCGATGCGGCGCAGGGAGTCCTTGATGTCGGCGCAGGTGTCGAAGGCCAGCTGGGCGTCCTCGGGGCCGACCCTCATCATGTCCTTGAGGTCGCCGCCCGCGAAGAACGTCTTCTTGGCGGAGGTGTAGATGATGCCGCGGATGGAGTCCCGCTCGGCCACCGCGCGGTCGGCGATCGCGGCGATGGAGGCCCGGAAGGCCTGGTTCATGGTGTTGGCGGACTGGTCGGGGTCGTCGAGGACGAGGGTGACGACACCGGTCTCGTCCTGTTCCCAGCGGATGGTCGTGCTTTCGGTCATGGCTGCTTCTCCGTAGGGGACGGGACGTTCAGAGGCGTTCGACGACGGTGGCGATGCCCATGCCGCCGCCGACGCAGAGGGTGGCGAGTCCGTAGCGCTTGTCCTGCCGCTCGAGTTCGTCGATCAGCGAGCCCAGGATCATCGCGCCGGTGGCGCCCAGCGGGTGGCCGAGGGCGATCGCCCCGCCGTTGACGTTGACCTTGTCCAGGGTGAGGCCCATGTCCTTCACGAAGCGCAGCACGACCGCGGCGAACGCCTCGTTGATCTCGACGAGGTCGATGTCGTCGATGGTCAGCCCGGCCTTGGCGAGCGCCTTGCGGGTGGCGGGTGCCGGGCCGGTGAGCATGATGGTGGGCTCGGAGCCGGAGACCGCGGCGGAGACGATCCGCGCGCGGGGCCTGAGGCCGTGGCGCTCGCCGACCTCCTTGGAGCCGATGGCGACGAGGGAGGCGCCGTCGACGATGCCGGAGGAGTTGCCCGCGTGGTGGACGTGGTCGATCTTCTCCACCCAGTGGTACGTCTGCAGCGCCACCGCGTCGAACCCGCCGAGTTCGCCGATGTCCGCGAACGACGGCTTCAGCTTGGCCAGCGAATCGGCCGTGGTGCCCGGCCGCATGTGCTCGTCGTGGTCCAGGATCACCAGCCCGCTGCGGTCCTTCACGGGGACCACGGACCGATCGAACCGGCCCTCCTTCCAGGCCGTCGCGGCTCGCTCCTGGGACAGCGCCGCGTATTCGTCGACGTCGCGCCGGGAGAATCCCTCGATCGTGGCGATCAGGTCGGCGCCGATGCCCTGGGGGACGAAGTTGGTGGCGATGTTGGTCATCGGGTCGGCGAACCAGGCACCGCCGTCGGAGGCCATCGGCACCCTGGACATCGACTCCACGCCGCCCGCGAGCACCAGGTCCTCCCAGCCCGAACGGACCTTGACGGCGGCCATGTTGACCGCTTCCAGGCCGGAGGCACAGAAGCGGTTCTCCTGGACGCCGGCCACCGTGTCGGGGAGGCCGGCGGCGATGGCGGCGATCCGGGCGATGTCGGAGCCCTGGTCGCCGACCGGGCCGACGACACCGAGCACGACGTCGTCGATCGCGGCCGGGTCGAGGCCCGGGAAGCGGGCCCGCATCTCGTGGATGAGCCCGACGACCAGGTCGATGGGCTTGGTGCCGTGCAGGGCGCCGTTCGCCTTGCCGCGTCCGCGCGGGGTGCGGATCGCGTCGTACACGTACGCTTCGGTGCTCACGGGTGAAGAGCCTTTCCGTTGTGCCGCGGCCGGGGCCGTGCGGGGTGGAGGGGCGGAGGGACCGGGGCGACTCGGGCGGCCGCCGAAGGCCCGGTCATCGTCCGGAGCCGCCGGTGCCGCCGGTGCCGCCGGTGGGATCGACGGCCGTCCCGGACCTGTCAGGTGGACCGGCCCCGTCGCGAGGGAGCGTCGGCTCGGCCGTCAGGTCCGGTATGTCCCAGTCCCGGGCCACCTCCGCCGCGTCGGCGCCGGGTTGTGCGGGGCCGCCGCGTACGGACGTGTGGGTGACCGAGAAGCGCGGGGCCGGAGCGGGCTGGGTGATGCCGCCGTGGTCGGTGAAGGTGCCGCGGGCGGCCAGATGCGGGTGGTGGGGCGCCTCGCGCAGTGAGAGCACGGGCGCCACGCAGGCGTCGGAGCCCTCGAAGACGGCCGCCCACTCGTCCCGGGTGCGGGTCTTGAAGCGGGCCGCGACCGTCTCACGCAGTTCCGCCCAGCGGGACCTGTCCTTGCGGGCCGGGGCCTCCTCCTCGATGCCGAAGATTCTCACGAACTCCTCGTAGAACTGCTGCTCGAGGGCGCCCACCGCCATGTACCGGCCGTCGGCGGTCTCGTACGTGCCGTAGAACGGGCAGCCGCCGTCGAGGAGATTGGCCCCGCGCCGGTCCTGCCAGCCGCCGGCCGCGAGCATGCCGTGGATCATCGAGGACAGGTGCGCGGTGCCGTCGACGATCGCGGCGTCCACCACCTGTCCGGTGCCCGTGGCGCGCGCGTGGTGCAGCGCGGCGAGTACGCCGACGACCAGGTAGAGGGAGCCGCCTGCGTAGTCCCCGACGAGGTTCGCCGGGACCGCGGGTGGCTGGTCCGGGCTGCCGATCATGCCGAGGGTGCCGGTGAGGGCGATGTACGCGATGTCGTGCCCGGCGCGGTGGGCCAGCGGGCCCTCCTGGCCCCAGCCGGTCATCCGCCCGTACACCAGCTTCGGGTTGCGGGCGAGACACACCTCGGGGCCCACCCCGAGACGCTCGGCGACGCCCGGCCGGTAGCCCTCGATGAGGACGTCGGCCCGTTCGGCCAGCCGGAGTACGCGGTCCGGCCCGTCCGCGGACTTCAGGTCGATCAGGACCGAGCGCTTGTTGCGGTTGGTGATGTCGTACTCGGGGTCGACGACCAGGCCCGGGACACCCGGCCGGTCCACGCGGACCACGTCGGCGCCCAGGTCGGCGAGGAGCATGGCCGCGAACGGGCCGGGGCCGATGCCGGCCAGCTCGACCACGCGGACCCCGCTGAGCGGTCCGTGCCCTGCCACTGTCATCCAGCCCCCAGCGCTGTCGAACACCAGATGCGACACCGGCGACGCCAAGAACACCTTCCAGTCCTCACAAGCTCTCAGCAAGCAAGCGCTCAGTCAAGTGCGGGGTGCCTTCTTGATCGCCTGCTCCCCACGCTAGCCTCAGCCACCGACAACGGCGCGGGACGGACGGCGGTCGGTGGACGGCAGACGGACCGAAGGCGGTCGACGGACGGCCGGACGACGGCCGGCAGACGGACGGAAGCCGGCGGTTGGACGGACGGTCGGCAGACTGGCGGAGGTCGGCGGCAGGCGGCCGGAAGACGCAGACCTGGCAGACGACAAAGGGGTGGTATGGGCAGGCGGAACGACACCGAGCGCACGTACGACATCGTGCTCTTCGGAGCCACGGGATTCGTCGGCGAACTCACCGCGGAGTACCTCGCCCGGCATGCGCCGGACGGGCTGCGCTGGGCGGTCGCGGGGCGCGACGCAGGCAAGCTGGAGCGGCTGAGGAACCGGCTGGCGGAGATCGACCCGGCGTGCGCGACCCTGGGTCTGCTGCGCGCCGACGCGGGCGACGCGGAGTCGATGCGCGAACTGGCCGGGCACGCGCGCGTGGTGGCCACCACCGTCGGCCCGTACGTGCACCACGGCGAGGAACTGGTCGCCGCCTGCGCGGAGGCGGGGACCGACTACGTGGACCTGACCGGAGAGCCGGAGTTCGTCGACCTGATGTACGTGCGGTACGACGCACGCGCGCGTGAGACCGGAGCACGGCTGGTGCACGCCTGCGGCTTCGACTCCGTTCCGCACGACCTGGGGGCGTACTTCACGGTCCGGCAGCTCCCCGAGGGAGTGCCCCTCACCGTGGAGGGATTCGTGCGAGTCCAGGGGATGTTCTCCGGCGGGACGTTCGCCTCCGCGCTCAACCAGTTCTCGCGCGGTCCGCAGATGGCGGCCGCGGGGCGGGAGCGCAGAAGGCACGAGCCGCGACTGCTGGGGCGGCGTGCCTCCGCCGGACCCGGTGTGCCGCGGTTCGCCAAGGAGGTGGGTGCGTGGGTGGTGCCGCTGCCCACCATCGACCCGCAGATCGTGGCTCGCTCGGCCCGCGCTCTCGACCGGTACGGGCCCGACTTCCGCTACCGCCACTACGCGGCCGTCAAACGGCTGCCGTTCGTCCTCGGCGGGGTGGCCTTCGCGGGTACGGTCTTCGCCGCGGCCCAGTTGCCGGCAACCCGGCGCCTGCTCTCCAACCGGCTCAAGCCTGGTGAGGGGCCGGACGCGGCCAAGCGCGCCAAGAGCTGGTTCACGGTGCGATTCGTGGGTGAGGGCGGTGGCCGCAGGGTCTTCACGGAGGTCACGGGCGGCGACCCCGGGTACGGCGAGACGGCCAAGATGCTCGCCGAGTCCGCGTTGTCCCTGGCCTTCGACGACCTTCCGGCACGGGCCGGTCAGCTCACGACGGCGGTCGCCATGGGCGACGCGCTGATCGAACGGCTGCGCCGGGCGGGGATCACCTTCCGGGTCGTGGCCGGGGCCTGAGGGTCAGGCGAAAGACCGTCACCCGAAGACCGTGTAGAGCATCCCGCCTATCCAGGCGAACCCGGCGAGCACGCCGAGCACGAGGCCGATCATGACGGCGCGCTCGACGGGCGGGGCGGTGTCGGCGGCGGTCCTGGGGGCACGGTGTGTCGTCATACGTCACAGCCTGCCGACCACCGCCGGGGCCTGGCATCCGTACAGGTACTCAGATTCGGTACTCAGGGGGCTCGCTACCGGGAGGGGACTCGGTACCGGCAAGACGGACTCGGTGCCGGCGAAGCGGACTCGGTACCGGCAAGACGGACTCGGTACCGGCGAAGCGGACTCGGTACCGGCAAGACGGACTCGGTACCGGCGAAGCGGACTCGGTACC
>NZ_ML137711.1:0-147196 GCF_004023625.1 Streptomyces cavernae
CATCCGCCGACCGGCATCCGCCGACCGTCATCCGCCGACCGGCATCCGCCGACCGGCATCCGCCGACCGTCATCCGCCGACCGGCATCCGCCGACCGGCATCCGCCGACCGGCATCCGCCGACCGGCATCCGCCGACCGGCATCCGCCGACCGGCATCCGCCGACCGGCATCCGCCGACCGGCATCCGCCGACCGGCATCCGCCGATCGCACCCTCCGACCGGCACGCCGGTCGGCCGCAGACCACAAACCCTCATGCTCAACAGCGATTCCGGAAGGACCATCGCCATGGCGATCACCGAAGACCTGCGTAAGACCTTCAGCGACCCGACCCCGCTCTACTTCGCCGCAGGCACCGCGGACCTGGCCCTCCAGCAGGCCAAGAAGCTGCCCGGTCTGGTCGACCAGGTGCGCGCCGAGGCCCCGGCCCGTATCGAGGCCGTGCGCAACGCCGACCCGAAGGCCGTCCAGGAGAAGGCGGCCGCTCGCGCCAAGGAGGCCCAGGAGACCATCCAGGCCCGGGTGCAGGGCCTCATCACCACCCTCGACACCGACCTGAAGAAGCTCGGTGAGTCCGCCCAGGACCTGGCTCTGCGCGGAGTCGGCGTCGCGGCGGAGTACGCCGTGAAGGCCCGGGAGACCTACGAGAAGGTCGCCGAGCACGGTGAGCAGGCCGTCAAGACCTGGCGCGGCGAGGCCGCCGAGGAACTCCTCGATGTCGCCGAGGCCGTGGAGCCGAAGACGGGCCCCGAGCCGGTCGCGGTCAAGGAGGAGCCGGCCGAGGTCAAGGTCACCCCGGCCCCCGCCAAGAAGCCCACCCCGGCGCCCGCCTCGACCCCCGCCCCGGCCGCGAAGAAGGCCCCGGCGCCGGCCGCGAAGAAGGCCCCGGCCAAGAAGACCACGCCGCCCGGGAAGTGAATCCGGCAGCCCGACCGCGGCGGGCTCACCTCGGCTGAGGCCGCTGAGGCCACGACCATCTGAGGCCGCTGAGCCTGCTGAGTCGGCGCTGAGCCCGCGCTGAGCCCGCGGCTGGTACCGCCGCGGGATCGGCGACCGGCAGGACCGACGGGCCGGGCACTCGACGAGTGCCCGGCCCGTTTCGTGGGTAACGGGTACCGTGGCCGCGTAGCGGACGAACCGAGTCTGGTGGTGGACGTTGTGCTGATGCAGGGTTTCGCGGGGGTCATGTGGCTGCTGAGCATGGCCCTGATCGTTTTCAGCGGCTTCGCGCTCTTCGACGCCGCCATTCGCCGTGAGGACGCCTACCGCGCGGCAGACAAGAAGACCAAGCCGTTCTGGCTGATCATTCTCGGGCTCGCCTTCGTGGTGAACCTGCTCTTCCCGATCCTGTCCTTCCTGCCGATCATCGGTCTGATCGCGACGATCGTGTACATGGTCGACGTCCGGCCGGCGGTGCGCGCACTCCCGGGCGGCGGCCGCGGCCACCGCGGCTCCAGCAGCGACGGACCGTACGGCCCGTACAACGGAGGACGCTGACCCGGCAGCGGCAGCGGCAGCGGCCACTGGCAGCGGTGGCGGCGCAGCGCGGCGGACTCGTTCGTGAGGCCGCCGCGCGCTGCTACGCCCGATCCAGCGCGCCCCGTCGATCCGGCACAGCGCGCCAGCGCGCCCTGTTAGGCCCGGTCCAGCGCGCCCCGTTACGCCTTGCCCGGTCCAGCGCGCCCCGTTACACCCGGGCGCGCTCTCTTACGCGCGGTCGAGCAGCACTACGGCCACGTCGTCCGTCAGTTCGCCGCCGTTGAGTTCGCGGACTTCCGTTACCGCCGCCTCGAGCAGTTCCTCGCCGCGGCGGCCGTGTGCCAGTTGGCGGCGGATGAGGTCCACCATGCCGTCCTGACCGAGACGCTCCTTGCCCCGGCCGATCCGGCCCTCGATCAGGCCGTCCGTGTAGAGCATCAGACTCCAGGCCCCGCCCAGCTGCACCTGGATGCGGGGCCAGCGCGCGTCCGGGAGCAGCCCGAGGGCCGGGCCGCCGCTCTCGTACGGCAGCAGCTCGGCCGGCCGACCGGGGCGCGCGACCAGCGGGGAAGGATGCCCGGCCAGGCACAGTCCCGCACTCCGGCCGTCCGGGGCTATGTCCACCGTGCACAGCGTCGCGAAGATCTCATCGCTCTCGCGCTCGTGCTCCAGCACCCGCTGAAGCGTGGAGAGCAGCTGGTCCCCGCAGAGCCCCGCGAAGGTCAGCGCCCGCCATGCGATGCGCAGCTCCACACCGAGCGCGGCCTCGTCGGGACCGTGGCCGCAGACGTCGCCGATCATGGCGTGCACCGTGCCGTCGGGCGTGCGGACGGTGTCGTAGAAGTCTCCGCCCAGCAGGGCCCGGGAGCGGCCGGGGCGGTAGTGGGCCGCGAAGCGCAGCGCCGAGCCCTCCAGGAGCGGCGTCGGCAGCAGACCGCGCTCCAGACGGGAGTTCTCCTGGGCCCGCAGCCGGGACTCGGTCAGCCGCCGCTCGGCCGTCTCCGAACGCTTCCGCTCCACCGCGTACCGGATGGCACGGCTCAGCAGCCGGCCGTCCAGCTCGTCGCGGAGGAGATAGTCCTGGGCGCCCACCCGTACGGCCTCGGCGCCGCGTTCGGCGTCGCCGGACGCGGTCAGCGCGAGGACGGCGTGCCGGGGGGCGAGCCGCAGTACGTGCCGGAGCGTCGCCAGCTCGTCGCCCCGGTCGCCACCGGTCCTGCCCGCCGCCCGCGCGGAGCCGGAGGCCTTCGCCTGCGCGGTACCGGGTGCCGGCAGCGCGAGGTCGAGCAGGATGCAGTGCACGTCGTCCGTGAGCAGCCGTTCGGCCTCGGTGAGGTTGCGGGCGGTGCGGATGCGGATCGGTTTGCCCGCGCTGTCCAGCATCCGCGGCACGCTCAGCACGCCCGCCGGGTCCTCCTCGATCACCAGCAGGGTGAGGTTGGTGGGGCTGTCCACGGCGGCGGGTCGGGCTTCGTCGAGGTCGCCCGCGTCGCCGGGGGCGGACGCGTCGGACCCGGAGCCGGACGTGCCGGATCCGGCGGCGCCCCTGGCGGGCGTCGCCTCGGCCGTGACCCGGCCGGAACTGGGGCCGGGCACGTCCCGAGCCGGGCAACTCTCCACGGCCGGGATCGCTCGTTGCCGCGGTACGGGTACGGGCATCGTCTCGGTTCCTTCACTCCCCCCAGAGCACGGTGGGACGAAGGGCCTCGGCCCACCAGAGGGGGACCCTAGCGGTAGGCCCCGCCACAACGGAATGGCGGACCCTGGACAGCCCCTGGTCATGTGCCGTCCGCCGCACCGCAATTGGTGCCTCGGGCCCCGCTCCGGATGACGAACATCACGTCGCCGGACCTTACCGGGTGCCCGGAACATGCTGTGGGTCACGTTTTGGGCGGTCGCGTCGGCAGCCGCGAACGGGTTTGTGCGGCACCTGTCGGGCGGTGCATCACCTGTGATGCACTGCATACGTAAGAGGGTAAATGCCCCAATATTCCATGTTCGGTGCTTACTTGTCCGGCCGTACGACCCCCAGGATCGGCATCGAACCCGCGCCCGCGACCGTGACGGTCCGCCCCGGGCGCGGTGAGTGCACCATCGCCCCGTCGCCGATGTACATCGCCACATGGCTGGCGTCATCGAAGTAGATGATCAGGTCGCCGGGCCGCATGTCCTCCACGTCGACGCGAGGCAACTGCCTCCACTGCTCCTGGGAGGTGCGCGGGATGGTGCGCCCCGCCGCGAGCCAGGCCTGCGAGGTCAGCCCGGAGCAGTCGTACGCCTTGGGCCCCTCGGCGCCCCATTGGTACGGCTTGCCCGTCTGCGCCGTCGCGAACGCCACCGCCTTCTTCCCGCCGGTGGTGGCCTGCCCCTTGGCGTCGTCGAGGACGCCGGAGCCGAGCCACGCCGTCTGCGCCTTGCGGGCCGCCTCCTCCTCGAGTTCCGCCAGCCGCTCCCGCTCGTCCTTCTCCAGTTGCGACTCGAGCTTCTGCGCGGCGGCGATCTGTTTCGTGACCTTCTTCTTGGCCTCGGCCTTGGCCTTGCGGTTGGCCTCCAGTTGCTTCCACTGCGCGGAGGCGTCCGCGGAGTACTGCTCCAAGTCCTGCTGGGTGCGGGTCAGCTCGCCGAGCAGGCCCTGGGTCGCCTGCTCGCCCTGGCGGACCCGGCCCGCGCCCTCGAGGAACGCCTCCGGGTCGTCGCTCAGCCACAGCCGGGCCTCGGGCGGGAGGCCGCCCGTGCGGTACTGGGCGCGGGCGGCGGCGCCGGCGCGGTCCTTCAGTCGTTCCAGCTTCGCCCGGCCCTCGACGATCTCGCGGGCCAACTCGACGATCTCGGCCGACTGTCGCTCAGACTTCTCCTCCGCGGCGTTGTACGCGTCGGTGGCCACCGCGGCGTCGTGGTAGAGCTCGTCCAGCTTTTCGCGGATCTCCTCAAGTTCCTTGAGACTCTGGGGCGTTGACGCTGGTAAGGGAGCGGGGGGTGGCGTCGGTGCGGTGACGCTCGCGTGGGCGGCGCCGGACGTGGCCAGCACGGTCACCGCGCAGGCCAGGGCCAGGGCCGCCGTCGTGAGGCTCCGCCGTCCGGTGCCCATACACTTGCCCCCTCTGTCTGATTTGCCGTCAGTTACCTTCGACTGCCGGGGGATCGGGTCATGTCCGGGCGCTGACCGACAGGAGCGGATGCGGACTTCCCCGCCTCGCGCCCTGAGCTCACTGCCCCTTCCTCGTCACACGTGATCACGATCTCCCGCCTGTGTGACGAAGGACTCACGCCGAGCGTTCCGGGTTACGGGGGTTGACTTTCGCCCCGTCTGCCTCCGACCGCTCCACCTGCGCCCAAGCCCTCGGCCTCGGCTCGGCCTCGGCTCGGCTTCGGCTCGGCCTCGGCTTCGGCTCGGCCTCGACTTCGACTTTGACTCGGCCTCGGCTTCGGCTCGGCCTCGGTTTCAGCTTCAGCCTCGGCCTCGGCCTCGGCCTCGCGCGAGGGTCAGGCTCCACGCGGCGCCAACGCCCCCCAGGCCACGCTCACCTCGCCCTGTCGCCACCGCCCGGTCCCGTCCACCACGGGCCAGTCCCGCGTCAGCGCCCGCACCGCACGTATCCACCGCTGTCGCGCCCCGTAGGAGGCGTACGGCGCTGCGGCGGCCCAGGCGCGGTCGAAGTCGCGCAGGAAGGCGTGCACCGGTTCGCCGGGGACATTGCGGTGGATCAGCGCCTTCGGCAGGCGCTCGGCGAGGTCGGACGGGCGCTCCAGGGAGCCGAGCCGGGTGGCGAAGGTGACGGTCCGCGGACCCTCGGGTCCGAGCGCCACCCACACGTGCCGGCGCCCGATCTCGTCGCAGGTGCCCTCGACCAGCAGTCCGCCCGGTGAGCCGTCCCCTGCCGGTGCGAGCCGTGCGCACAACCGCTCCCAGACGTCCGCGACCTCGTCCTCGTCGTACTGGCGCAGCACGTTCGCGGCGCGGATCAACTGGGGCCGTCCCGGCAGCGGTATCTCGAAGCCGCCGTGCCGGAAGGCGAGCCCCTCCCGTTCGTAGGGCTTCGCCGCCGCGACCCGGGCCGGTTCGATCTCCACCCCGACCACACGCGTCCGGGGCGCGACCGTACGGAGCCGCGTGAGCAGCTCCAGGGCCGTCCAGGGTGCCGCCCCGTACCCGAGGTCGACGGCCACGGGGTCTGCGGCGCGGCGCAGCGCACCGCCGTGGACAGCGGCGATCCAGCGGTCCATGCGGCGCAGGCGGTTCGGGTTGGTGGTCCCGCGCGTCACCGTTCCCACGGGGCGGGAGGCGCGGGATGTCATGCGTATGAGGGTATGGGGTGGTCCGCGGCGCTCCGGACCCGCCGCCGGGGCCGCCTCAGCACGCGGGATGACCTCGAACGGTTGAGCGATCTCTGGTAATGATTCGGCAAAAAGGAAATGGAGTGGCCCGCTCCGATGTTCCTCCCTCGTGGAGGGCGTTCCACGTCCTCCTCCAGGCATGCCCGCAGCAAGGAGGAACGCCACGTGAGCCAGTACGTGAGCAGGCTCGGGCGTCGCTCGTCGGCAGCGCCCTCACGCCTCAGGCTGCACCACCGCAAGCCGCGCCGCGTCGCGATGCTCTCCGTGCACACCTCGCCGCTGCACCAGCCCGGCACGGGCGACGCCGGCGGTATGAACGTCTACATAGTGGAGCTCGCCCAGCGCCTCGCCGCGATCAACATAGAGGTAGAGATCTTCACACGCGCAACCACGGGATCGTTGCCCCCGGCGGTGGAGCTGGCCCCCGGAGTGTTGGTGCGGCACGTGGACGCCGGCCCCTACGAGGGCCTCGCCAAGGAGGATCTTCCCGCCCAGCTGTGCGCCTTCACGCACGGCGTGATGCAGGCCTGGGCCGGCCACCGCCCCGGCTACTACGACCTGGTGCACTCGCACTACTGGCTCTCCGGCCACGTCGGCTGGCTGGCCGCCGAACGCTGGGGTGCGCCCCTGGTGCACGCGATGCACACCATGGCCAAGGTCAAGAACGCCGCACTGGCCGAGGGCGACAATCCCGAACCCGTGGCGCGCGTCATCGGCGAGACCCAGATAGTGCGCGCCGCCGACCGGCTCATCGCCAACACCTCCGAAGAGGCCGACGAACTCGTACGCCACTACGAGGCCGACCCGGCGAAGGTCGCCGTCGTGCATCCCGGCGTCAACCTGGACCGCTTCCGCCCGGCCGACGGCCGCGCCGCCGCCCGTGCCCGACTCGGTCTGCCGCAGGACGCCCTGATCCCGCTGTTCGCGGGCCGCATCCAGCCCCTGAAGGCCCCCGACGTGCTGCTGCGCGCGGTAGCCGTGCTTCTTCAGGAGCGCCCCGAACTCCGCACCAGGATCGTGGTCCCCGTGGTGGGCGGCCCGAGCGGCAGTGGGCTCGCCAAGCCGGAGGGGCTGCAGAAGCTCGCCGCGCGGCTGGGGATCGCCGACGTCGTACGGTTCCGTCCGCCCGTCGGGCAGGAGCGGCTCGCGGACTGGTTCCGGGCCGCGTCCGTGCTGGTGATGCCGTCGTACAGCGAGTCGTTCGGACTGGTGGCGATCGAGGCTCAGGCGGCGGGCACACCGGTGCTGGCGGCCGCCGTCGGCGGACTGCCGGTGGCCGTGCGCGACGGGGAGACCGGGTTCCTCGTCCAGGGCCATGATCCGGCCGCCTACGCGCGCGTGCTGCGCGATTTCGCCGACCGGCCGGAGCTGCCGGCGCGGATGGGCGCGGCGGCAGCCCGGCACGCCGAGTCCTTCGGCTGGGACACCGCAGCCTCGACCACGGCGGACGTCTACACGGCGGCGATCCAGGAGCGTCGCCGCCGCATCCGCTCCCACCACGGCTGACTCCGCGGTCGGCCCTCCGTCGTCTCTCCGTCGGCCCTCCGTCGTCTCCGGCGGCCAACATGCCCCGGCCCCGCCAGTCGGTGGCCGGGCCACGCTGGCGCGGCCGCACCCCGGCTTCGCCGTCGGCCCTCCACCGTCCCCGCCGCCGACGGAGCCGCGCCCGGCCGGGGCGTCGGCTGTCGCGTACGCTCCCACCATGGCTGACGCAGCGTCGATCATCGAGCAGGTACTGAACGAGGCCGAACTGGAGTGGGAGAGCCCGCGGAGCGGCTCGTACGTGGTGAAGCTCCCCGGTACGCGCAAGCTCTCGACGACCGTCTCGCTGATCGTCGGCAACCACTCGCTGTCGCTGAACGCCTTCGTGATCCGCCGTCCGGACGAGAACGCCGAGGCTGTCCACCGCTGGCTCCTGGAGCGCAATCTCAAGCTCTACGGCGTCAGTTACGCCGTCGACACCCTGGGAGACGTGTATCTGGTCGGCAAGCTGCCGCTCGCCGCCGTCACCCCCGAGGAGGTCGACCGGCTGCTCGGTTCGGTCCTGGAGGCCGCCGACGGCAGTTTCAACACGCTCCTCGAGCTCGGATTCGCGACTGCGATTCGCAGGGAGTACGCCTGGCGGGTCTCCCGCGGTGAATCGACCCGAAACCTCGACGCGTTCACACATCTGACTCAACGTTCCGTCGACTGACTGACCGACTGGCCGACTCCCGGGTGACCATTTCCTGACGTCGACCTCTGCGCGACCTCTTCCGTGCGCGGGGTCTCCGTGGCATGCTCCCCGCCGTCCCCCACATGAACATCGTTCACATCCATGTACTGCTTCATGGAAGGCGGTCGGTCATGATCGACGGACGGAACTGCGATGTCCCCGGCTTCTCCAGGCGGGGTCTGCTCGGTGCCTCCCTGGCCGCCGCGGCCGTGGCCATGACCGACGGGGCGGCGGTCGCGGGATCGCGCACCCCGGCCACCACCGCGGCCACGACCACGACGGCCACGACCACCACCGACGCGACCACCACCGTCGCGACCGGCGCCGCATCCGGCGCGGGCGCCGGTCGGGTCCCCGCCCTGTGGCGGGAGTTCAGCCGCACCCCGTTCACCCACCCGCAGATCCCGTACGTCGGCCGCGCCGGCTGCCGCGGCGGAGCGACGCGCTTCCCCCGCCGCCCCGCAGTGATCGACCTCGCCTCCTACGGCGCCAGACCGGACGGCTCGGCCGACACCGCCCCCCTGATCAACCGTGCCATCGCCGCTGCCGGAAGGGCCGGCGGTGGCACGGTGCTCATCCCCCCGGGCACGTTCCGCATCGACGGCGTGATCCGTGTCGGCCACTCCAACGTTGTCCTCAAGGGCGCAGGCAGCGGCCGTACGAAGCTGTACGCGACCAAGCACCTCACCGAACTGATCGGCCCCTACGGCTCCCGCTACGGCGGCACCAAGTCGTCCTGGTCCTGGTCGGGCGGCCTGATCTGGCTGGCGCCGACGGCCCGCTGGAACTCACTGGTCGCCGCCATCAAGGCGCAGGACTGGCCCTTCGAGGGATGGACGGGCAACAGGCGCGACGAGTGGGAGACCCTCACCGCCGTCGGGCCGGCGACGCGGGGGTCCTGGTCGGTGCGGGTGGCGTCGAGCCGCCGTCTGCGACCGGGCGCCCTTGTCCTCCTGCGCCTTTCCGATGACACGAGTCACACGCTGCTCCAGCACATGTCGGGCGGCGGACCGGGCCCGGCGGCCTACCCCTGGAAGAAGCACACCAAGCTGCTCAGTTACGTCCCCTACGAGTGGCCGGTGCGCATCACACACGTGCAGGGCCGCACGGTCACCTTCGAGCGCCCGCTCCCGCTCGATCTGCGCCCCGAGTGGAACCCGCAGCTCACCACCCATGTGGAGGCGCTCACGGGCTCCGGCGTCGAAGGCCTCACTCTCGAAGCCGTGCTGAGCCCGCAGCAGCCGCACCTGCTCGACCTCGGCTACAACGGCGTCACCTTCCAGTGCGCTTACGACTGCTGGGCCGACGACGTCGTCGTACGGAACGTCGACAACGGGTTCGGACTGGTCGCCGCCTCCGCCTGCACCCTGCGCCGCACCCGGGTGACCGGCCGTGGCGAGCACCACCCGTACTTCTGCCGCGAGGGCTCGCACGACAACCTCATCGACGGTTTCACGATCGAGGAACGCACGGTCCCGGCCCCCGCGGGCACCCAGCTCCACGGCATCAACGTCGAGGGCCTGTCCTCGTACAACGTCTGGACCCGCGGCGACATGCGGATGGGCACCTTCGACAGCCACCGCGGCCTGCCCTTCGCCAACGTCCGCACCGACATCACCGTCGACAACAACGGCCGCCACGGCGGCGACGCCGTCTCCGGCCCGCTCTTCGGCGCCCGCTTCACCCACTGGAACATCCGCGCCACCAACGGCCGCGCGGGACTGGTGAAGATCGACGGGCTCGCTCCCTACAGCGCCACCGTCGGCCTCAACGCCTGCACCGAGTTCGACCAGATCGACGTGCCCGACTTCACCGGCGACCTCCACTCGCGCCTGGAGCTGTACCCGACGACGGACGTCGTACGGCCGCGCAACCTCTACGACGCACAGCGCGAACTCACCCGGTAGCGGCCGGGGGCCACCCCCACCAGCCGTTTGAAGTGACGGGTCAGATGGGCCTGGTCGTAGAAGCCGGTGGCGGTGGCGACCGCGGCCGGCCGGAGGCCCTCCAGCAGCAGCCGGCGGGCTCGTTCCACCCGTCGTGACATCAGGTACTGGTGCGGGGCGATCCCGAAGGTGCCGCTGAACGCCCTTACGAGATGGGCGGGATGGGCGTGCACGAGCCGGGCCGCCTCGTCCAGCCCCACCCCCTCGACGAGACGCGCGTCGAGCAGTTCGCGCAACCGGTGGGCGACACCGGGGCCGTCCCGCGCGGGTTCCTCGGCGCGCCGCGGCCGCAGATGGCCGCGCAGCCGCTCACCGATGAGCGTCAGCCGGCTCTCCGCCTCGAGTTCGTCGCCGGGGTGGGCGAGGGCACCGTGCAACTGGCCCACGCGCCGGCGCAGTACGGGATCGCGCAGGTCGGGCCCGTCCACGGCGGCCCCGATGAGGCTCTCGTCGAGCCGCGATGTGTCGAGGTAGACGACCCGCTTGCGGAAGCCGTCCGGGGTGGCCGCGGAACCGTTGTGCGGGACGTGCGGCGGCAGGAGCGTGACCGTGTCGTGCGGGGTGCCGTGTTCATGCCGCTCGAGGTCGTAGCGGACGGCGCCGTCGTCGACGATCAGCAGCGTCCACGCCTCGTGCACGTGCATGGGGTAGGCGTGCTCGGTGAAGCGCGCGTGGAAGACCTCGACGACGCCCGGCACCCGCGGGCGCCATGCGGAGACCTCCTGCCGGGACACCATGCAAGGAACGTACAAGACTCCGCTGTGCACCGGCGGCCAGTCTCGTCCCATGAGTGGTACGAACAACCAACCCGTCACGGGCGACGAACCGACCGGCAACGAACCCATCCGCTTCGACACCAAGATCGCCGTCCTGCTGCGCGAGGACCTGGAGCCCTGGCAGCGGCTCAATGTGACCGCGTTCCTGGTCAGCGGCCTGGGATCGACGCTCCCCGAGGTGGTCGGCGAGCCCTACGAGGACGCGGACGGCGTCTCCTACCTCCCGATGTTCCGCCAGCCGGTACTGATCTTCGAGGGCACGAAGGAGACCCTGACGGCGGCCCACACCCGGGCCCTGTCCCGGGCCCTCCCGCGCTCCCTGTTCACGGCGGACCTCTTCACGACGGGCAACGACCGCGACAACCGCGCGGCGGTACGCGCCGTGCCGACGGCCCAGTTGGACCTGGTGGGCCTGGCGGTGTACGGGCCGCGGAACGGGGTGGACAAGGTGCTGAAGGGGGCGCGGATGCATCCGTGACGGAGCCCATCCGCCACGGACGGCCCGCGTGGTGGCTCGCCGCCACAGGAGTACTGCGCGGGGCGGGCGACCGGCTCCGCCTCCGCCGGAGTCGGCTGGGCCAAAGGGGCAACCAGTGCGGGTGGTCACGGCGACCTGGAGGTGAAATCCCGTCCCCCACCCAGGGAGTTCACCATGCGCACCCAACTCGCGCGCCTGGTCACCGTTCTCGCCGCGCTGGTGGCACTGGTCGCCGCGCCCGGCACCACCGCCTCCGCGGCGCGGGCCGCCGACGAGTGGAACCCGCCCGCGAACCTCGTAGAGCCGCTCGGCGAGGTGTGGAACCACGTCGAGTCGACCTACCCGAACCTCTACGGCTTCCGCAACTACGGCTGGGACCAGGTCATGGCCAACCGGGGAAGCATCAACTACTGCGTTCGCTGGGAGTCCGACGCCCCCGTCGGCGCGGCCTGCGGGACCGGATCCACGCGGCCCTGAAGAAGCAGTTCGGCAAGTGGACGGCGGCCATGGTGGAGAACGGCAAGGCCACAACGCCTGGCCGTGCACCACCGTGCCGGTCAACATCGTCGGCTGGGCGGTGAGGAACCGCTCGACACTGCAGTGGACCGACAACTCCATCGACATCCACACCGGGAACCTCGACGGAGGCGGCGCCCCGCGGTGCTCGCCGGACTGCGGCCGCTTCTTCCACCAGGACGGCAACTACTCGCGCTGCCCGGGCGGCGCGGCCCGTCACTACGACCAGTCCCTGTGGCTGACCAAGGGGTTCCATGGCGGCGCCGGCGGGGACTGGGGCCAGCGCATGGGCCAGGAGTACTTCACCGGCGCCCTGAACCAGGAGAACATCCGCATCTACCTGCACGAGGTCGGCCACACCTTCGGCCTCGACGACTTCTACGACTGGACACCGACCGGCCAGTGCTGCTTCCTGATGAAGGCGGGCAGCGCCGCACAGATCACGCAGTTCGACACCTGGATGCTCCGGGACTTCTGGCGTCATCTGAAGGGCCGTTACGGACTCTGAGCGGAGGCGGTGCGGCATTCCGGCCGCCCTCGGGCCGAGAGACCGGGACCGGGCGCCCACCCGTTCGCCACGCCGACGGCCGGCGCCTTGGGCCCGGCCACCCCCGGTCTCCACGCCGACGGCACGCGCCCTGGGCCCGGCCACCCGCTCATCGCACCGCGGTGAGCGTGGCGTAGACGACGACGTTGCCCCGGTACCCGGTCTTCCTGGCATAGCCGCCACCGCAGGTGATCACCCGCAGTTCGGGCAGACCGGTGGTGCCGTAGACCTTCTCGTCGGGGAACCCGTCCTTGGTGTAGAGCTCCACGGCGCCGACGGTGAACACGGCCGTGCGCCGGTCCGCCCGGTCGACCTCGATCGTGGCGCCCTTGGTCAGGGCGCCGAGGCGGTGGAAGACGCCCGGGCGGCCGGTGCGCGTGTCCACATGGCCCGCGGTGACGGCCGTCCCCGCCGAACCGGGCGCCGTACCGTCGCCGTACCAGCCGGCGAGCTCGGGTGTGTCGGCGGTCGGTGGCTGCAGCGCCCCCGTGGCGTCGAGCCCCAGCCGTGTCATCGGAGCGTCGACGCGGATGGCGGGGATGCGCAGGCGGACCGGGTCCGCGTGGGGCAGTGGCTGGATGGCGGTGGAGGCGCCCGCCGCCCCGCTACCTGCCGCCCCGATACCCGCCGCTCCGGTACCTGCCAGGGAGTCCGTCGGGGAGGATCCCGCGGCGTCGACTTGACCGGGGGCAGTCCCGAGACCGGGGGCCGTCCCGATACCGGGGGCGGAGAAGGCCTGGGCCGCCGAGGGCTGTGGCGGCTGCTCGTCGTGCAGCGCGCTGATCACCAGCACGCTGCCGGCCACCAGAGCCCAGGCCAGGAGCTTGACCGAGGGGATGAACGGCTGCGGGGAAGCACTGCTCTTGTGCCCTGGTTCCATCGGTCGAGCCTCTTGCTCATGGCGGGGTGGGATTCCCGGCCGTCGTGTCGGGTGCCGGCGTCGCGGCCCCCGGACCGGTGTGCGGTCCGGGGGCCGCGAGGAGGAGAGCCGGACGGTCGGCTCCGGGCAGCTTCCGTCAGCTTCAGTCCGTTCCATCTGCTTTCATCGGCTTCAGTGGGCTCCGTCTGCTTCTCGTCAGCTTTGGTCAGCTGTCGTCAGCTTTCGTCAGCTCCGGGCGGAGAAGGTGGAGTGGGCGTCGGCCGACCGGCGGCGCATCCTCACCAGCCCTCCCGCGGCGGCTCCGGCGACCAGCGCGCCGCCCAGGGCGAGCTGCGCACCGTCGCCCTCGTCGCTCCCGAAGCCGGCATTGACGGCGCCGCTCGGTTGACTGCCGAGGATCCGGTACGTGTCCGTGACCTTGACCCTCGGCGGGCACTTGAGGGTGACCGTGTCCGTGCTGGGTTCGGTGCCCTCAGGGATCTTGAACTCTCCGCTGAGCTCACCCTCACGGTCACCCTTGAAGAGGTGGAACGATCCTCCTACCGCCGACTCCCCCTTTCCGTACGTCACGTCCGAACCACAGGCGGTGGTGCTGACGGTGACCGTGGAGCCCGGGGACGCGTTCAACGGGTGGATCTCGATGTTCGAGTCGCCGGCGGCGACAGCGGTGGGAACCTGTAGACCAACGGCACCGACGACCAGGCCGATACCTACGGCAACGCGTGCTTTGAGCATGTGAATCCTCCAACGGAGCAGTGTCCGGCCTGTCCGCACGGCGCCTCTGCTGTGCTCCACCCCCGAGGCAACCGACACTCCGTCACCCCCGCAACACGAGGTGTCGGCTCCCGTGTCCCCCGGCCAGCCGCAGCCACCGCCGCCATTCGTGACGTTTCCGCAGGTCATAGCTCCGGATACGGGACCGTCCAAGGAAAGCGGGGAGGACGGCGAACGGGGTAGCGCCGGGGCCGGCCCCGGCGCTGAGGGCCGCTCGTCCTGAGTCCTGGTCAGATGTGCGCCGGCGACGCCGCGGTCCGGCGTGGCAGGCGGCAGATGTGTGGTGGTTCCGGGGCCGGTGCGGCGAGAGTGCGCACGCACGGTTTCCGCTGAGGTGCCGTCAACCGTGCGCCCAATGACCCGTCGGAGAACCACGACGAACGGGCTTTGCCATCTCTTTACAACCCGGTCCGCCGCTGCCTCGTCTCTCCGCTCGATCAGTCACAACAGCCCGCCCGGTACCGGGCGGGCCGACCCAAGGGAGCGATTCACATGCGCCGAACCGTCCTCAGCGCCATGGCACTTGCGTGCACCGCCGTGCTGGCGGGCACCGTGCCCGCGTTCGCCGACGGGGCGACCCCGTCTCCCACCGTCCCCGCCACCGCCACCGCCGTCCCGGCTCCGAGCGAGGAGCCGACCAGCCCGTCGCAGAGCGCGGTCCCGAGCCCGATCGACGAATCGACCCGCCCGTCGGAGTCCACGGTCCCGACCCCGATCGCCGAACCGACCGAGATGCCGTCCGACGGTCAGGTCTCCGTCGTACCGTCGGGCGCGCCCGACACCGGAGTGACCGCAGGGTCCTCGCAGTCCGGGGGAGAGGGCGGACTGATCGGCGGCGGCGCTGCCGCGGTGCTCGTCGCGGGCGGCGTGGCCGTCTTCGTCGTACGCCGTCGGCGGGCGACCGGGGCATGACCCCGCTCTCCAGGCGCGCGTTCGTCGCCGCGGCGACCGCCTCGCTGCTCGCGGGCTGCACCGGCGACCGGGAAAACCGGACGACCACCGCACGGGGGAGCAGCGCGCCATCGTCGTCGTCCTCCGCCTCCGGGAAGCCGGCCCGCCCCCTGGGCCGTTCGGTCCCGGTCGGGCTGCGGATCCCGGCGATCGACGTCGACACCCCGGTGATGCGGCTGGGGTTGGCGCCGGACGGCACCGTGCAGGTACCCCCGGTCGCGGCGGACGACCGCGCGGGCTGGTACCGGCACTCGCCGACGCCGGGTCAGGTCGGCCCGTCCGTCATCCTCGGCCATGTCACGGTCGACCCCTACGGGGACGGGGTCTTCCGTCACCTGGAGCGGCTGCGCCGGGGTGACCGGATCGAGGTGCGCCTGGAGAACGGAACGACGGCGGAGTTCGCCGTCGGCTCCCTGCGGAACGTCGCCAAGGCGAACTTCCCGGTGGACGACGTCTACGGGGACGTGGACCGTCCGGAGCTGCGGCTGATCACCTGCGGCGGTCCCCGTACCGCCGACGGCTACCTCAACAACGTGATCGCTTTCGCCGCGCTGAGCTCCTCGAGATCCTGACCGGTCGACACAGACGCCGGGCCCATGGAACGTACGCCGACGGCCCGGCATCTTCCCCACCCCGGGTGCACCAGGCACCCCCGACCGCACCAGGCACCCGGACGGTGCGCCAGGCACCCGAAGTGCACCAGGCAGGCCCGACTGCGCCAGGCACCCGGAAGGTGCGCCAGGCACCCGGAAGGTGCGCCAGGCACCCGGAAGGTGCGCCAGGCACCCGGAAGGTGCGCCAGGCACCCGGAAGGTGCACCAGGCACGCCCGACTGCGCCAGGCATCCCCAGGCGCAGCAGGAAAACCCGAGTGCCACCACCGGCACTCCCGAGTGCATCACGACCATGGAGAGCGTTGAAACGGTCCCGTGACGAGGCGGCGTCCGAGCTGTTCGCCGCCCTCTACCCGCGCCTCGCCGGATGGTGCCGCCGTCTCGTCGACGACGACGAGACGGCCCACGAAATCGCCTCCGAGGCGTTCACCCGGCTCTGGGCCCGCTGGACGTCCGTGGAGGAGCCCCGTGGCTTCCTCTACGTCACCGCGGCCAATGTCGTCCGGGACCACTGGCGCAAACTGGAGCGCGAGCGCAAGGCGATGCACCGTGCCACCGCCGAGGCCGCCGTCCACCCCCACACCGAGCAGGCCGACCCCTCGGTACGACTGCTCGTACAGTCGCTGCCGGAACGACTGCGTGTCCCGATCCTGCTGCACTACTACGCTGACATGCCGATCCGGGAAGTGTCCGCGCTGACCGGGCGCAAGGAAGGAACCGTCAAGGCCGACCTCCACGCGGCCCGAGAACTGCTCCGCGTCCACCTGAGGAGAAGCCTTGACCACACGCCTTGACGACGGCCCGGAGTTCGAACCCGACGACCCCCTCGCGGTGATCCTGCGCCCCGCCGACCCCCTCCACCTCGGCCCGCCGCCGGGCCGCTTCGAGGCGATCCGCCGCAGCGCGGCCCGCCGCCGGCTGCTTCGCGTCGCGGCCGGCGTCGGCCTGTCCTGCGTCGTCGCGGCCATCGTCACGCTGCCGATCCACCTGGCGAAACCCGAGGCACCGCGGTCCCCGACGGTCCCCATGGCGCCGCCACCCGCGAGCGGTCGTACTTCGGCGCCCGCCACCCCACCGGTGTCACCCACGCCGTCGCTGCCCGACCCATCGGTGTCGGACGCACCGTCGCCATCGGTGGTGGACGAAACGTCTGTGCCGACGGAGCTGGTCACCCCCCGCCCCACCTCGACGACCCCCGGGACCGAGGAGCCCCGCCCCCCGAGCAGCGAAGTCCCCACCAGCGGGCAGTCGGCGGCACCGACCCCGATACAGGAGGAGGGCTCCACCTCGGCCCCGACCGACGAGCTCGCCGCAACCGAGGGCGGCACCCGCCCGTAGGACAACCCGCCCTCGCCGTCCGAATTCCCTCAGGACCGCCGACGCGGACACCGGTCCCTCGCTCTCAGGACCGCCGACGCGACAGCCGGCGCGGACACCGGTCCCTCGCTCTCAGGACCGCCGACGCGACAGCCGGCGCGGACACCGGTCGCTCGCTCTCAGGACCGCCGATGCGACAGCCGGCGCGGACACCGGTCGCTCGCTCTCAGGACCGCCGATGCGACAGCCGGCGCGGACACCGGTCCCTCGCTCTCAGGACCGCCGATGCGACAGCCGGCGCGGACACCGGTCCCTCGCTCTCAGGACCGCCGATGCGACAGCCGGCGCGGACACCGGTCCCTCGCTCTCAGGACCGCCGACGCGACAGCCGGCGCGGACACCGGTCCCTCGCCCTCAGTTGCCCTCAGGACCGCCAGCGCGACAGCGCGGCGCGCCGCGCCAATGCGTCGAAGGTCACCGCGGTGAGCAGCACCCCGCCGGTGATCATGAATTGGACCGGTGGTTCGACTCCCAGCAGCGCCATGCCCGACGCGATCGACTGGATGACGAGCACCCCCAGCAGCGCGGACCAGGTCGAACCACGTCCGCCGAATACGCTGGTGCCACCGATGGCGGCAGCGGCGATGGCGCTGATCAGCAGCATGCCGGAGCCAGGGACCTGGCTCGCCGAGGTGAGCCGCGACGCGACGAAAAGGCCGCCGACCGCGGCCAGGGTCCCGGACACCATGAACAGCGCGATGCGCACGCGCGTCACATCGATGCCGGCGCGCCGGGCCGCCTCCACACCGGTGCCCAGCGCGAGGACCTGCCGGCCGTAGCGAGTGCGGCGCAGGAAGAGGTCCGAGGCGACGATGACCACGAGGAAGACCACGAGCGCCAGCGGCAGGCCCTCGAACTGGTTCAGGACGTGGACGGCGGTGAACGCGACCACCGCGAGGAGCGCCGTACGGGCCCAGATCTCGCCCATCGGCCGGTACGGCATCCCGGCGGCGCTGCGGCGCCTGCGGTCTTGGTAGGAGACGAGGAGGTAGGCGGCCGTGCCGAGCGCCGCCAGGCCGTAGGTGGCGACGGCGGCGCTGAAGTAGCGGCTGGTCAGCTCGGCGACCAGCCCCTCCTCGCTGAAGTTGATGGTGCCCTCCGGCGCCAGCAGGTAGAGCATCAGGCCGTTCCAGGCCAGCAGGCCCGCGAGGGTGACGACGAAGGCGGGTACGCCGATCTTGGCGAAGAAGAACCCGTGGAGGGCCCCGGCGGCCGCACCGCAGATCACGGCGATGACCACGGCGAGCCATTCCGGCATCCCGAGGTTTACGTTCAGGGCCGCGAACAGGGCGCCCGCCAGGCCGGCGAGCGAGCCGACGGACAGGTCGATCTCGCCGATCAACAGCACGAAGACGATGCCTACGGCGACCATGCCGACCCCGACGATCTCCACGCTGAGAACGGACAGATTGCGTGGCGAGAGGAAGTTGTCGTTGAGGCTCTGGAAGACGATCCAGGTCACGGCGAGAGCGAGCAGGATCGGGGCCGGGCCGAGTTCACCCTTGCGCAGTCTGCGCCGCACGGCGCCGCCGTACGCCCTGGAACGTCCGCCGTACCACTGGCTGAGACGTCCCTCGGACCACCGGCCGAGACGTCCCTCGGACCACCGGCGTTCGTCGCGGCGCCGGCCACCGACGGGAGCGGTGTCGGCGGCGGTCCCGGTATCGGTGGCGGTCCCGGTATCGGCGGCGGTCCCGGTATCGGTGGCGGTCCCGGTATCGGCGGCGGTCCCGGTATCGGCGGCGCGCGCCCGGGTCCGCCTTCTCCTCACGGCCATGCCTCCTCCGGGTGGGTCGGGCGGTTCGGACGGATCTGGGCGTCCCGGGGACGGCGGTCCGGCGCCGGCCTCGGCCCGATGCGAGGGAGACCGGGGGCGGCGCCATGCTCTCCACGGGGCCGCCCACTCCTTCCGCCTGCGAGGAAAGCTCATGGGGTGAGTCCGGCCTCGTCGCAGGCGGACCGGAGCCTCGGAGTACAGATCTGATCGATTGTGTACATACCGTCCTTGACGAGAGTGTCCTTGATGTTGCCGGCGGTCACCGAGACCGACGGGAGCAGGACCGCCGGGATGTCCTTCGTGGTGGCGCTGTCGACGGTGCCGGTGGCGATCGACTCGACCGAGTTGCCGCGCCCGAGGGCGACGGCCATCTCGACGGCGGCGTCGGCCGCGGGCTTGAACGGCTTGTAGACGGTCATGTACTGGTCGCCCCTGACGATGCGGCGGACGGCCGCCAGGTCGGCGTCCTGGCCGGTGATCGGGGGCAGCGGCCTGACCTCGGCGGCGTTGAGGGCGGAGACCGCGGCGCCGGCGAGACTGTCGTTGGCGGCCAGCACGCCGTCGATGTTGCCCCCGCCAAGGGCGGCGATGGCGCCGGTCATGTTGACGTAGGCGTTCTCCGGCCGCCATCCGACGGTGTCGTACGACTTGCCGATCTTCACCTTGTCCTTGAGGACGGAGAGCGATCCACGCTTGAACCAGCCGGCATTGGGATCGATCGTGGCGCCGTTCATCATGACGATCTGGCCGCCGTCGGCCTTCGCTCCCATGGCCTTCAGAAGCGCCTCGCCCTGAAGCCTTCCGACGACCGCACCGTCGAAGGTGACGTAGCCGGAGATCGGGCCTTCCGCGAGCCGGTCGTAGGCGACGACCGGGATACCGGCCCGGTCCGCGGCCTCGACCGACGAGCGCAGCCCCTTGGGGTCGACGGCGGCGACGATCAGGACGTCCACACCTCTGGTGATCATGGAATCGAGCTGCTGCCGCTGGACCGCCGACTCAGGCGTGGCGGCGACGGTCGCGGTCGGGCAGTCCGGGCACAGCTCCTCCAGCCTCTTCTCGATCAGGGGCCTGTCGAACTGTCCGAAGCGAGAGGCCCCACCGCCCGGAAGCAGCAAGCCGACGGTGAGGCTGTCCCCGCCGTCCTCACCCCCGCCGCACGCCCCCGTCAGTGCCAGGCCGGCGGCAACCGTGACGGCTACAGACACGCGGCCGAGGGCTCTACACCGCACGGCCGGAAGGCTGGCACCGAGACCCATCTCCGGTTCCTTAAAAATCTGTCCGATTTTGCCCCGCAATGAACGCTTACGCCAAGCGTAGCCAAGCCCCCGCGGTCCCGTTCAGGCCTACCCACCGCGCACATCAAGCCGAGGGCCGGCACCACGCACCAAACGGCGGAGGTCGGTCCTCGCCGATCTTCGAGTACGCCGAGTGCTCCCATCGGCAGCGTTCCAGCCGAACGAGCGCGCTTGTCGAGGTGATCGCGATACCCAGGAACCGATCGACAGGTCAGCATGGCTCGCGCACAAGTACCCGAACACGTGCGCCCGGCGCTGCCCGGTCCGGCGCACGACACCAAGCCCCCATCACCCAGGGCATGACTGCCCGGGGGCGCTGGTGGAGAAGAGGTTGACGAAGGCGCAGTGGGTAAGTCGCCGTTGGCGGTCGGCGATAGCTTGACGACCATGGTCACTCAGATCATCACCCTGATCGGAGTCCTCATCGGTGCCCTTGCTTCGTTCCTGGCGACGGCCATGGCTGAACGCGCCAAGTTCAGACGGGAGATGGCTACGCGATGGGATGAGCGCAAGCTGGACGCATACATTCAGTAGCAGAAGATGCGGGCACGCCGTGGTCGGCGGCCCTGACGCGGCCTTGCCGGTGCCGCCCAGAGCTGCCGGGTACCGCTGCCGTCCATCGTCGTGGCCGTCAGGGTTGCCGTCACTGCCACATCGGGCGCTGACCTCGCCTGCGACAATGCGCCCATGAAGGCGCTCGGTCCGGCGCGGTGGAGGATCAGGGCTGGGATCGGCTCGCTGCTGGCGACAAGTGGGAGGAAGACGGCCTCGTCTTCTCCTCGGCCGTCGGCAGGCCGCTCGACGCGACCAACGTCCGGCGAGCATTCCGCCAGGCGCTTCAAGGACTCCGAAGGGATTAACACCGACGAGTGGACGCCAAGGGAGCTGCGGCACAGCTTTGTGTCGTTGCTTTCCGACGGTGGTGTATCGCTGGAGGAGATCGCCCGGCTCGTCGGCCACTCCGGCGCGGCCGTGACCGAGGAGGTCTACCGGAAGCAGATCCGGCCCGTGATCCAGACCGGCGCAGTGGTCATGGATGGCATCTTCGCTCGGGACCTGGAGCGGTAGTCACGCAGATAGACGCGCAGACGAAACAGGTGAGGCACCTACCAGAACTGGTAGGTGCCTCACCTGCTGTCTCACTGTCGGGGTGGCGGGATTTGAACCCACGACCTCTTCGTCCCGAATGAGGTTCGGTTGTGATCATCACCGGTTTGTATGCTGTTTTGACTGGTCAGAGCGTTGGGGTGCGGTGGTGTCGGGTGGCCTGGAAGGGGCTTGGGGAGCGGGTTGGCTCCCAGATGGCTCCCAGTGGGACGTTAGCCAGCGGCCGCTGAATCCGCCCTTCGCGCCGTGTCCACGGAGGCTGACTGCGGCGAGCAGTTCGACACTCCGCTGAGCCGCGCGGAGTTGCCTAGCGCTCCGCGGCAGGCGCGGTCCACGCGACACCCGGCGCAAGCCCAATCTTGCCAGCCCCTGACCGGGGCTTGGCGCGATGCCCGTAACCCAACGCCACGACTGCTCACGTTCCGAGGCGTAGATGTCACAGTAAGTGATATTCCTGGCCAGTTGACCGCCGGACTGGTCCGCGTCGCCCTGGCCGAGTCGCGCCCTACCTGGGGATCGTCCGGTCTGATGCCATGGCTGGGAGACCGGGTCGGGACACCATCGGGTTGGGGGTGCTGTGGGGACATCCACGCGATGGAAGGGGCCGAGCGGCGACCGGTGGAGCTCCGCTGCGAGGCGGCTGGCGCGTTGGCGAGAGGACTCGCGCAACGCGGATCAGCGGCTGGAGGAGATCGCCGGAGACCATCTGCGTGCCCTGCACGAGACGCTGCGTGCCGATCGATCGGCCTTCGGGTTGTACGACACGGCCTGTGCGGCCGGTGAACGGCTCGCCGGGGCCCTGGGCTCGCTGGCCGCCGAGGGCGCCGAGTCGTCGGACGCGCTCGTCGCACGTCTCGTCTCGGAGGTCGGCGGAGACGGCGGCACACTCGCCGACGCCGCGGTGCGCAGGGGGGTGGCCGCGGCGGTCCGCGATGTCCGGGACAGGCATCCCGAGATGGACGACGCCATGAACGGGGGTGGCGCGGGCGGCGGCTTTGCCTGGGACATCCTGTGTGATCTCTACCAGGTGTTCTTTGCCGACATGGTGGGGGAGTTCCTCCGGTCCGTTGTCGCCGAGCACGTCAAGCTGGCCGTGCCGGTGCTCATCGCGAGCGATCCGGAAGGCAGGATCGCCGATTGGGTCGCGGAGAAGGTGGTGGACCTGGTGCCGAATCCTTGCGAGGAGTCCGCCGAAGCGACGGATCTCGCGCAGGCCGTGGACACCACGCAGTCGGTGGTGAGCGCTGCGCAGGAGCCGTCTGTCGCGCTGCCCAAGATCGCTGAGTCGCTGGTACCGCGAGCGGTCGGAAAGGTACTCGGCCTGATCACTGAGGAGACCACTGGGGAAGAGGGAGCTGCGGCATGACCGGTTCCGACCACTTCCTGTGGTGGCGCGGCCACCGCGGAGACCGGCCTCGTGATGACCGCTGGACGGAGATCGGCGAGGAAGCCTTCCAAGAAAACGAGCGCCGCATCACCGGCCGGCACCATCTGCCCGGCCCTGTCCCCGACTGGGCCGAGGACCTATTCCGCGTCGCCAGGGCCGCGTTCATCGCCGACAAGTACGTACGCCGGACCGGCGTCCGGGACCGGTGGACCCGCCGCATCAGCCTTGCCGTGCCCGTCACGGAACACGAGCGGTGGCAGAGCGCAGCCGTCCGTACCCACCTCACCGCACTCCTCCAGATCCTCACCGGGGACCTCTGGAATGTGGACTTTCGGCCTCTCACCGGTCACCAGGTCGAGGAGGCGATGATCTTCCCCGACGACCCGCGTGCCTCGGAAGTAGCGCTGTTCTCCGGCGGACTGGATTCCCTCAGCTGGGCCGCCACCCGCTCGCGCGCCGACGACCCCGGACCGCTGCTGCTCGTGATGTTCCGCGAGATCGGCCTGCTGCGTCTCCAGCAGCGGGTATACAAGGCCGTCGAGCGACTGGATGGATCACGGCCGGTGATGCTGCTACCGATGAGCCAAACTCCGGCGGGCGACGGCTCCGGGCTGCGGCTGGAAACCTCCTCCCGCACCCGCGGTCTGCTGTACGCGGCGGGCGCGATCCGCGCCGCTACCGCCCACGGAGTGACCACCGTCCACATCCCCGAAAACGGCCAGCTCGCTCTCAACCCGCCCCTGACGCCTGCGCGTTCGGCGGCCTGCTCCACCCGTTCCGTGCACCCATGGACGCTGGGCCGCCTGAACGCCTTGCTAACCGCCGTGGGTGACGCCGGAACTGCGGTACGGGTGGTCAACCCCTTGGCAAGGCTGACGAAAGGCGAGGTGTGCAAGGCCGGACGCGATGCGGGGCTTACACCGTCCGACCTGGAATCCACCCTGAGCTGCGGCAAGCCGCCCGCCCGCCGCAGCGGCGGCCCTCGCATTGCCAACTGCGGCGTTTGCTTCCCGTGTCTGGTGCGCCGCTCCGGGCTACTCCACGCAAACGGCACCGACGGCACCCGGTACGAGGCATTGCCATGGGCAGACGACCTACCGCTCGACCGGGGCACCGACTGGCGTGCACTGCAGCGGTGGCTGCTCGGCCGGTACACCCTTACGGACGTCCTCACCGATACGCCGCTGCCGCCGGACACGGACCCGGCGGCGGCGTTCGATTTGATCAGGCGCGGGCGGGAGGAGCTGGCCCGGCTGCTTCAGATCGCGGATGCGGCCGAGGCGGCTGACGCGGCGTAGGCGAGATCCAGCTCGCACCAGTCCGTCTTGGTGGTCATGGACGGCATTCAGCCGGACTCGTGCCGAGCTGTCAGTGTCGTCTGGTTAGCTTGGCCAAGTGATGACGCTCGACGCCGCCGCTCCTTCCAGACCTCTCCCAGGCAACCGATCGTCCTTGTGCAGCGTGCTGTTGTGGATGGCCAGCGACACCTTCCGTTGGCTGGAGAGCGGATATAGAAACCCTCCCGCCGCCAACGAGGAGAGTTTCACCGACATGAATGTGCGCCATTTCCGTGACTTCCTCGACCGTCGTGTCAAGGTGATCCAGTTCGACAAGTCCACGGAGCGCGTGAACGGCGCCGACTGGGAGATGTGGATCCACAACCGCTCCCATGGCATTGGGCTGCGGATTCAGGCGAAGAAGGCAGACAGGGGCGGCCGTTACCTCTTCGACCACGAAGTGAGGAGGCAGCGGGCCTACCAGTGTGACCAGTTGATCCAGCACGCTGCTGCCGTGGCGTGCGTGCCGGTCTACTTGCTCTACAACCACTGGGCCTGGCAGGGCGGCGCGCAAGAAAAGGCTGCGGATGCGGGGCTTCTCTGCGGCCATAAAGCCAAGGACGGCTCGCACCACGGCTGCACCCTCGTGTCCGCGCACGACGTACAGGCTGAGCTGTACAGAAGGCAGAAGAACCGGAACATACGCCATAAACGGCTGTGGGAGAGTTCCCTGCCTTGGAATCGTGTCCTGTGTGACGAAAGGCTGCCACGGGCACAGCGACGTGGCGACGCAGCGCTTCGGGGCATCTTCGCGGCCGTGCAGCATCTGGATGCTTCTGGGCGAGAGGCGGTGGCTGACACACTTCCCGGCGAACAGCGCACGCACGCTACTGGCCGGGCAAGTTCCTCGGCCCGCGACGCGGCCACGCCTCAGAGCACTACTTACGCTCGGTCCAGCGGTGGGCGCTCCGCTCCCTCTCGGCGGGTGACGCCCAGCCACATGAGATGGGGTGAAGACGCCTTCGCTCAGGTGCCGTACGAGGATACGTCCGAGGCTGCTGACGCCGTCCTGGAGGACGGCCCGCAGGTGCTTCCTGAGCATGTGCAGGCGCTGTTGGACGCTCATGAGCTTGAGCCTCCTCCGCCTCCGGTTCCTACCCGCTGCACGTTGTTGTACGACGTTAGCGACGATGGCGGCAACGAACTGTCTGCGGATTCTTTCGGATGCGTCACTCTGTAGCGGTTCCTCAGGCCACAGCCGGTGCACAGGCGGACGCCAGTACATGTTGCTTGTCCGACAAGCATCCAAGATCAACGGCCGCCTAAGCGGAAGGGTAGCTCCAATTTACGCAGCCGGACGGGGCGCTCGTTGCCGCCGACAAGTTGAGGGAAGTTCCGTTTAGGCTCCCTCCTTGCAACCTGGCGCGCCGGAATCAAGACGTTTCCTGAAGTCTGCCGAGTGATCGTTCCCGGACCGTCCCTGGGCTGTCCGAGGCCCCCGAGGCAGACCAACAGCGACCTACAGTGACAGACGAGCCACAGCCTCCAGCGGAGAAACCCCAGGTCATAGCCCCGCGGTCACACGGGGCAGCAGATCACTCGCGCTGCGCCTTCAGCGCCCGCACGCCCACTCCTGCGTCGGCGAGGAGAGGATACGATGTACCGCGGTCATCGGCGTGATCGCACCGGGGAGGGTGGCGAAGATGGCGAGGAGTGATGGAAAAGGGTCGGTGGGCGACCGTCACCGAGTCTGAGTTCCGACACGAGAAGCGGGGACTGGAGTCAACCCGCAAGCAGCTCCTTGCCCTACCCGCGCACCGGGTGAGCCGGTTGTGGAACTTCAAGCTCTCACAGGTCGACGCTTGGATTGAGGCGGGCGGAGCAGCGGCGTTGAACAGCGAGAAGGTCGAGCCATGAGCATGTTCGATGTCAAGAACGTACCGACTGGGAGTGAACGAGCGCCGATTCCGATGTCGGACATCGACACCGCGCTCACCTCGCAGCTTGTGGTGGCGTGGGCGGGCGAGACAGGGGAAGAACGCGGGCTTGGTTGGTGGCGCTCCGACCTCGTTTCCGAGTACGGCGGTGAGGATCTGTTCCGTCGGCTGTTGCCGGGCACCTGGCGCTGGGCTGTGCTTCAGGGCGCGAGAGAGGCTGCCCGACGGATGGACGCGGAGCGCCGGCGCCAGGACCACGACCCTGACCGAATCGTCTCGCTCTTCAATCTGGGTTTTGAGCTGGACGAGCGAATCGAGGAGCGCTTCCAGGATCTGAAGCGTTCGGGTCGCGCGCCGGACGAGGCGCTACCGGGCCTGGCAGTTATCAGTGCCGGCTGGCACCGGGATCATTTCTGGGACTGGGTCATCGGCCACGGTGAGGCTGAGGCGGCAGCTTCACCGGTTGGACGGCGACTTAAAGGGAGCCCTCCGATCGCCTTGGATCAACGGGTGCGGAAGCTCGTCGCGGGGCTCACCCCAGCGACCGAGACCTACCCGCTTCCCCACTACAGGAGAGCATCATGACGGGCCGCCCGCGGGAGGTGACAGAAACGCACACGCGCCTCTCGAAGTGTGCCCTCGAGGTGGATAACTCACGCGCCTTCTGGGCCCGCGCCGACGAGACCACTGACGTGAACGCCCAGCGGGCCTTCGACGAGTACTGGTTTGGCGCTCGCAGTCTGGCGCGCGTGGAGGTGCTTCTCACCAATATGCGTGCCCGATTCAGTACGTTTCCGTCAGCTCTCGCCGTGCTCCACAGCTGGCAACACATGTCACCGGAAACACGCAGAGCCATCTGCCACTGGCATCTGCAACTCACCGACCCGCTCTATCGGCGCTTCACGGGAGACTATCTGGTCGCGCGTCACTCTGGGCCTAGGCCCGAGGTGACTCGCGATCTTGTCGTCGGGTGGGTCGGGCAGCAGGGGCCCAGCCGCTGGATGATGTCGATGCGAATCCAGTTCGCCAGCAAGCTCCTCTCCGCGGCGTACTCGGCAGCTTTGGTCACCTCGAACCGCGACCCTCGCCCTATCGGTATGCCGCATGTACCGGACGAAGCGCTTGAGTACCTCATGTACTTGCTACGAGAGACGGAGTTCGAGGGAAGTCTCCTCGACAACCCGTACGCGAGTTCGGTCGGCCTGGAGGGTGCCATCCTTGAGGAGCGCTTGCGTGGGCTCCCTGGTCTTGCTTTCAGGCGGCAGGGTGACCTCATCGACTTCGGCTGGAGGCATCACGACTTGCGGATGTGGGCCGATGCCAACCTCCGAAGCGAGGAGCGGCGTCTGGCTGGAGCTGCCCTATGAGCCTACATCTGTTTCAACAGAACCCTTTGCAAGAGGCGTTCGTCGCGCTGCGCCGAGATCTCATCCACGAGGATGGCCCTCACATAAGCACGATGCGCAACTACCGCTTCGCGATTATGCAGTACGACCCGTCCGATGAGTTCGATCTCCGTGGCGAAGTGCAGCGCTTGACCGCGGACCTCGTCGCGAACGGCTGGATGGTCCTTTCGATCAGCCTTCAAAAGCTTCTTCTCGACCGTGTCAGAGCGCAGGGCCTGGAGTGGGTCGACCGCGTCGTGCAGATGGAAGAGCGCATGGCCGGCATCGAACCAGAGCGCGGGTTGAACTATCTGAAGTCGAAGCTCTGGCCACTTATCGAAGGGCCGGACGGGATCGCGGCGGACTGCAGCCGCCTGATCAGCGAGTACGCCGATAGGCACCCGGACACCGTTGACCGGACGGTGACCTTCATCGGGCGCGCGGGCGCGCTGTATCCATTCATTCGATCATCGGCTCTTCTTCGCCACCTCGACGGCAGGACTCGAAATGTTCCGGTGGTCCTGCTCTATCCGGGCGAACGACGAGGAGTGGCAGGGCTCTCGTTTATGGGCATTCTCAATCCGGACAACGACTACCGGCCTCGGATCTATCCATGAGGGACGACATGCTGATTCGCGACCTCTTTCTCTCTGACGCCACGCGGGATATCCCGCCGGTCGTCTATTTTCACGAGCAGGGCGCGGACAAGCTCGCCGCTGAGGTTTCCGAGTACATCATCACGGGCGGCTGGCCCGAGGACCACCCGAACCATCGTCGTGTGCCGAGCGGCATCCACGAGCAGTACGTCCGACTGCTTACGAACATCGCCGCGGAGCTCGATAAAGCAGGTGGGCCCGAACTCCCCAACGCATGGATCTCAGGTTTCTACGGCTCCGGTAAGTCGAGCTTCGCCAAGCTGCTCGGGCTCTCTCTCGATGGCGTCGCCTTGCCGGATGGAGGATCGCTCGCGGAGGCGTGGCTACAGCGAGACACGTCGCCGAAGTCTGCCGAGCTGCGCGAGGCATGGCGTGTTCTTCGCCAGAAGATCGATCCGCTGGCCGTCGTGTTCGATATCGGCGGCATCGCGCGCGACGACGAGCACATCCACGCCGCGACCGTTCGGCAGGTCCAACGACGGCTCGGCTACTGCAGCACCGAGCCGCTCGTAGCGGACTTCGAGCTGGGCCTCGAGCGTGACGGCGAGTGGTCCCGCTTTGAGGAGACGGCCCAGGAGACACTCGGCACGCCATGGGCCGACGTGAAGGACAAGGCGCTGGCCGAGGAGGAGTTCTCGCTCGTCATGAGCGTGATGTATCCCGACCGGTACACCGACCCCATGAGCTGGTTCACCAGCCGCGGCGGCACTCATGCGCGCTCGGAGTCGCCCGAGGAGGCCGTGGCGGCCATTCGGGACATGCTCAAGTTCCGCCGCCCGAGTGCGACGCTGTTCCTCGTTGTTGACGAGGTCTCCCAATACGTCCTATCCAACAAAGACCGCGTGGATCGGCTGCGTGCCTTCGCGACCGCCATCGGCTCCACGCTCCGCGGCAAAGCCTGGCTGCTGGCACTCGGGCAGCAGAAGCTCGACGAGGAGGCGGACGACTCCTTCCTGGTGTGGGCGAAAGACCGCTTTCCTCCCAAGCTCCGCGTCCATCTGGCGGCCACGAACATCCGGGACGTCGTCCACAAGCGACTCCTCCAGAAGCGACCCGACGCCGAAGGACAGCTGCGCGCGCTCTTCGAGAGCCACCGGCCCGACCTCAAGCTGTATGCCTACGGTTGTGAGTCGGTGACCCCCGAGGAGTTCGTCGAGGTCTACCCGATGCTGCCCGGGCAGATCGACCTGATCCTGCAGATCACCAGCGCCCTGCGCACACGCTCGGCCCGAGCCCAGGGCGATGACCAGGCCATCCGCGGCCTGCTCCAGCTTCTCGGTGAGCTGTTCCGCGACCAGAATTTCGCCGAACAGCCAGTGGGCGCACTCGTAACCCTGGACCAGGTCTACGAAGTTCAGCACACTGCGCTCGACTCCGACGTGCAAGCATCGATGGCCCGCGTGCTGAGCCAGTGCGCCAATGATGCGGACGAGCTCCTGGTGCGCGCGGCCAAGGCTGTGGCACTGCTCGAGCTTATTCAGGACACCCAGGCCACCGATGCGAAACTCGTGGCGCAGTGCCTCTACGACCGAGTCGACCGCGGCAACCATGTAGCTGCCGTGACCGAGGCGCTCGAGGAGCTGCGCAGCAGGAACCTCCTCGGGTACTCGGAAAAGCACGGCTACAAAATCCAGTCCTCAGCCGGCGAAGAGTGGGAGCGTGAGCGCCGCGACATCGGCGTCGCGCGTGAAGCCATCAGCGAGATCGTGCAGGAGGGGCTCGCCTTTCTCCTTGCCACTCCGGACCGCCCGCGACTTCAAGGACGGCCCTTCCCTTGGGCTGGGCAGTTCTCCGACGGCCGCCGCGCGGACGACGTCAACCTCGTCGACCCGCGCGACGACGCTGCCGCCCGTGTCGACTTTCGCTTCCTAGCCCGCGAGGAGGGCAGCGAGAGCATCTGGGTGAAGAAGAGCGGCGAGACCGTACTTCACGACCGTCTCGTCTGGCTGTGCGGCGACAGCGACAACGTGGACCACCGTGCGCGTGAGCTCTACCGCTCGCGGGCCATGGTCAAGAAGTACAAGCCGCGCCGCGAGTCGTTGAATCCCGCCCGCAAGCTCCTGCTCCAGCAGGAGGAGAACCGTGCCGAGGACCTCGAGAAGCTCGCGCGGGACGATATCGCGGCGGCGTGGATGGCCGGAAAGATGTACTTCCGATGTCGGATCATCTCGCCACAGGAGCAAGGCGCGTCGTTCGCCGTAGCGCTCCACGCAACGGCCACCCGGGTGCTGCCAGACCTGTTCCCGCACTTCACCGCCACGCAGGTCCAGCCCTCCGAACTACTTCAGCTCGTCGAGGCCGAGCTTTCCGGCCCGTCACCCAAGTTCCTCACAGGCGACCTCGGCATCCTCGAGCTCGACTCCGGACGCTACGTCCCCTCGTGCAGCGGGGTCGTGGCACGCCGCATCCAGGAGCACATCGAATCCGAGGGGGGCCTCGGCGGGACGACACTCCTCGCCCACTTCGGAGGCCCACCCTACGGCTACACGGCGAACGTCGTGAGGGCCTGTGTCGCGGGCCTGCTCCGCGCCGGCAAGGTGCGTCTGCAGCCCGATGGTGGCAATGAAATCACCGCCATTCGCGATGCGGGAGTGCGCGACCTCTTCGACAAGGACCGCGCCTTCCGACGCACAACGATCTTCCCTGCCGGCGAAGACGACATCGGCTTCCAGGCACGGGCGCGTATCTGCAAGTTCTTCGAAGAACGCCTCAGGCACCGCATGGATCGCGAAGATCACGCCATCGCCGACGCGGTCGCCCAGCACTTCCCGCAACTCGCGCAGAAGCTCCGCAGCGTACAGGGCCAGCTCAACCAGCTCCCAGGCTCGCCTGAGGGGCCGGCTGTGTTCGGCAAGCTCGGCGATGCGCTCGAGCAGTGCATCCGCACCTGCCGGCAGACCAAGCCGACCGTGAAGCTGGTCAAGAAGCACCTTGACACGCTGCAAGACGGCGTCCAGCTCCTGCAGCTCTACGACGCAGAGCTGACGGACGACGCTATTCGGGCCGTCACATCCGCCCATGGTGTGCTGACGTACCAGGCAACTCAGCTTAAGGACCTCGGCGTCGAGTCCACCAAGGTCGAGGCAGCCGCGACGCGCGTCGCTGACCAGCTCGAGGCCGAGCGGCCTTGGCGCGACATAGGTGCACTTGATGGGGATCTCGCCGAGATTCACAATTGCTACCTTGCTGAGAGGCAGCGGCTGCTCCAGTGGCAAGAGCAGGAGGCAGAGACGGCCCGTACGCGAGTGAAGGCGCGGGACGGCTTCAGCACTCTCACGGGCGAGCAAGCGCACCGCGTGCTCCGACCCTTCGCGCTAGCGGTGACCGACACCACCGCCGAGGCAATTGCACCACCACTCGTCTCTCTGAAGGACCCGTTCGTGCTCGCGCTGCAGCGTGCCGAGGACCAGGCGAACGACCTCCTCGATGAGATCTTGAGCGAGGGTGAGAAGCCGCTCATCACGCGGGTCGACCTGCAACTGCGCAATCGAGAGGTGGCGACGGAGACCGACGTGCAGGCGCTCGTCGACGAGATCAAGGAACGCCTGCTCGAGCAGGTCCGCGCAGGCGCGCGCGTGCGGCTGCTGTGACTGGAGGACGACGACCATGCCCATGACTTCCGACGCCAAGCGCGCGCTCTCGTCAACCATCCAGTCCCTGCATGCTCGCTTGCTCGAGGACCTCCACGCCGCCACCGAGACGGCCTACCGGCTCTCGGTGCACGCCCGCGACGCAGGGCTGGACGAGGCTGCGCGCGCCCGGCGAGACCGCCTGGAGGCGTGGGTAGCCGAGCAGCTGCGAGCACAGGGCGCCGCCAAGGCCAAGGGAGACCGGTCCGCGGATGACTTCCGCCGCGAGGCCGAAAAGCAGGCCGCCTACACACTGCTGAACCGGCTAGTGATGCTGCGGCTCATGGAAGCGCCGGGGCCCTCGGGCGAACCGCTTCGCGCGCCCGCCGTGGTGACCGGAGGCTGGGAAAGCCGCGCCTACAGGGACTTCCGGCAGCTCGCGCCGGAGCTCGTGCGTGGCGATGAGACCGAGGGCTACGCCTTTCTGTTGCACCTGACCTTCGAGGATCTCGCCACCGAGCTGCCCGGTCTCTACGGGCCAGCAGGGGTGGCCGACCTTGTTCCAATCCCGGCGGCGACGCTCCGACATGTCATCGACGCCCTCAACACCGAGGCGCTCGAGACATGCTGGACCGACGACATGACGCTCGGCTGGGTCTACCAGTACTGGAACGATCCCGAACGTCTGGCGCTCGACGACAAGCTCAACGGCGGCGGCAAAGTCGAACCGCACGAGATCGCGAGCAAAACGCAGATGTTCACCGAGCGCTACATGGTGGACTGGCTGCTCCAGAACAGCCTTGGGCCGATGTGGCTGGCCATGTGCCAGAAGCACGGGTGGACGCCCGAGGTTCAGGCCGACGGCACGCTCGACCGCCTTGAAGAGCGGAGGGCCGAGTGGCGGGCCAAGCGCGCGTCGCGCGAGGTCGCGCTCACCGACCTGATGCCGCTGCACACCGACGCTGAACGCCGCTGGGCCTACTATGTGCCGCAGCCGATCCCCGAGGACGCCGTGGCACAGGCGCCCGAGACCGTGCGCGAGCTGAAGCTACTCGACCCCGCGGTCGGCTCTGGGCACTTCCTGGTCGTGGCGCTCGACCTGCTGGTGGCGCTTTACCGCGAGGAAGCCCGGCATCGGAGTGAGGCAGGTGAGGAGCGTTGGTCCGACCGGGCCATCGTCGAACGCATCTTGTCTCACAACCTGCACGGCATTGACCTGGACCCGCGAGCGGCACAGATCGCGGCGGCGGCCCTGTGGCTCAAAGCCCGACAAGTGGCCCCCGACGCCCGGCCTGAGCGGCTGAACCTGGTCGCGTCGAACCTACGCCTCGCGAGCTTGGCCGACGACGATCCAGCGCTAGTCGAGCTGCGAGGCGAGGTGGAGCGCGAGACGGGCATCCCAGGCGGACTGACCGACACGCTGATCCACGCCCTGCGCGGCGCCGACCATCTGGGCAGCCTACTCAAAGTGGACGCGGCGGTCGATGAGGCACTGGAGCGACACGAGGCAGTGTTGGGACGGGCGATTGCCGAGCAGGGCGACCTGTTCACCGGCTTCAAACCACAACGCCAGCGCGTCGCCCTCGGTCGCGACGAGGCCAAGGCCACCCTGCTCGACCTGATCGAGGGCTTCCTGGCGAAGCACACCGGCGGCGATGACCTCGGCCTGCGCCTGCGCGGTGAGCAGCTCGCGGCGGGCGTGCGCTTCGTGCGGCTAGTGCGCAAGGGAGCCTACGACCTGGTGGTGGCAAACCCGCCGTACCAGGGCACGAGCAAGATGACCGACACGAAGTACGTCGAGAAGACGTATCCGCTCGGCAAGGCCGACCTGTATGC
This sequence comes from Streptomyces cavernae, assembly GCF_004023625.1. Classification (GTDB taxonomy): domain Bacteria; phylum Actinomycetota; class Actinomycetes; order Streptomycetales; family Streptomycetaceae; genus Streptomyces; species Streptomyces cavernae. The sequence goes on from NZ_ML137711.1 coordinate 33,116, forward strand.
GGCGTTTCTCTTGCGGGGGCTGGAATTGGTACGCGATGGTGGGATTGTCGCGCAAGTATCCATGAACGGGTGGATGTTCCTCAAGCAGTACACCGGACTGCGGAAGGCCGTGCTGACCGAACACTCTGTCCGGTCTATGGTCGACCTCCTCTGGGGCGCCTTCGAGCAGATGCGCGATTACACCGTAGCGATGTACTGCCTGATGCGGGGAACGGCGGAAGGCACCCAGTCTGGGGGCCTCGTTCCGACACCGCGGGACGAACAACGCGATAGGTCAATTTCAGCTTTGCACCGTAAGCGCGCCGCCATCCTCTGTCATGAGGGCCGCTGTACCTTCGACCCAGCCGCGCTGAAGGTCGTGCCAGATTGGCCTCTGGTTTATTGGTGGGAAAGCGACTTTATAAGGCAATACGCAAGTTTTGCCAAGCTAGCTGATGCTGCACCAGTGCGGAATGGGCTGTCCACACAGAACAACACCCGCTTTCTTCGTCTGGTGTGGGAAGTGTTGCCGTCTCATCTCCATCTTGGGATGGGCGCCTTGGACCCTAGCCCTCGCACGACTTGGGCCCTGTACATCAAGGGAGCAGAAGGGCGGGCGTGGCTTGAAGACGCCAGGGATATAGTGCGCTTCTCGCGCTTCGGCATGGAAGTGAAGATCTTCAATGAGGAGCTGTACGGGTCATACTCTCGGTCAGTCAAGAACGAAGTCCACTACTTCGAAAAAGGCGTCGCGTTTGCGCTCATTGGTAGCGGGTTCACCGCAAGAGCTCATCGGTACCGCTCGATCTTTGGACACATGGGTGCATCAGTGTTTCCAGGTGAGCAAAATCTTGCTTCAACCGTCTGTCTTTTGAACTCATCGCTCGCTCGATCCATACTTTCGTCACTCAACCCAGGAGTGCATTTCCTTGTTGGGGATGTGAATCGGCTCCCTCTATTCCCCATGGACGACGCTGGCGCAATTTTCGCGCAGGTCGAGGCGGCATTCGCCACCCACGAGTCCCACCGCGAGGCCTCTGTCGAGTTCAAATACCCCGGCCCCTCCCCCTGGCGCCACGCCCAGGAGTGGGCCCAGACCGCCGTGGACCGCCCTGAGAGCGAGCCGCTTCCCGATTACATCGAACAGCTCGACCGCGAGTCCCCCGTCGACCACCTGAGCTTCGCCTTCGGCGTGGCCCTCGGGCGCTTTGATCCCGAGGGAAAGGGGGTGCTGGACCCGACTACCGCTGACGTCTCCCAGACCCTGCCGCACGGCGTCCTCTTCCTCGACGGGACCCTGGACGCCGAGGACCGCCGTGACAGCCTCGGCCACCCCGCCGCAGCGCCCTTGCACGCCGCTTGGAGCGAGTACGGCCTGGCCATCGGCACGAAGCGAGGTCTGCGCGATTGGCTGGCCATCGACTTCTTCAAGGACGTCCACAAGGGCATGTACGAGAACCGGCCCATCCACTGGCCGCTCTCCTCGTCAGACAAGACCTTCGTCGCCTGGGTAAACATCCACCGAATGAATGAGCAAACCCTGCGGGTGCTGCTCGCCGACCACCTCGTGCCGACGCTCGCCCGCCTCGACGGAGAGCTCTCCGACCTGCGCTCCGCCCGCGACAGCGCCGACAGGAAGGCCTCCCGCACCGCCGAGCGGCAATACAACCGGGTGCTCAAAACTAGGGACGAACTGCAAGCCTTCATCACCGACGTCGAGCAGTGCGCCGACAGGGGCGCGCCGCCGACCGACAACAAGTGTCTGCAGCGCGAGCAGGACGCCCGTTACGCGCCTAGCCTCGACGATGGCGTGATGATCAACTCCGCCGCGCTGTGGCCGCTGCTCGACCCGCAGTGGAAGGACCCCAAGAAGTGGTGGAAGGAACTCGCCACTGCGCAGGGCCGCAAGGACTATGACTGGTCTCACCTGGCGATGCGCTATTGGCCGACTCGGGTTGACCAGAAGTGCCAGCAGGACCCGAGCCTTGCCGTCGCCCACGGCTGCTTCTGGCGCTATCACCCCGAGCGAGCCTGGGGCTGGGAGCTGCGACTCCAGGAGGAGGTAGGCCCCGACTTCAAGATCGAGGAGGCGCCCTACCGACTCGGTGGACGCGACCTTGGTGACGGCGGCGACCGCCCCCACCGCGACGCCTTCCTGCGCGACCACCCGGCCAAGGCCCTCGCCGCCATCGAGAAGGAGGCTGCACGGCGCATGGGACGTGGCAAGAGCCGAAAGCTCGTACCCGAAATGCGCATCCTCGAGACGGGTCTTTGGTCGGCCCACGCCGAGGCCCTCTGGGAGATGGAGCTACGCCTGGCCGAGAAGCAGGGCGCCGAGCTCCGCATCCTCGCCCCTGATGAGCCCGAGGCCCGCGCGGCGTTCGAATCGCGGTACCCCGAGAAGGTTCGCGCGCGCAAGGACTTCCTTGCCACTCTCGTCCCGCCCGACCTCTTTGAGAACGAGGACGCCTACGACGACGCTGAGGAGAGCGAGGGGGACGACAGGTGACGACGACAGCAGCACCCCAGCTATCGACGGTGGGGCTCGGCGGCCCTGTGTCCGCGAGCCTTGAGGCGGACCTGCGCTCATGGGTGCGCCGGCAGGGCGTTGTCGTGTGGCTCGACCAAGCCGGGCACTATGGAGGGTTCGTCGACCGCCTCCAGGTGTTGTGTGACGCCGGTGCGGTGCCTTACGAGGTCCGCGCGTTCCGAGGGAGTCACCTGGCGCTGATGATGGCACTCGACGGGGTGGCTGCCGGAACGGAAAAGGTACCGCTAGTCATCTACCTGCCAGGCTTCACCGAGGAGACCGTGCGGCAAACGCCGCTCTTCGAGCTCTACGCGGCCGGTGTGCGGTACCGGAAGGCGCTTGACACCCTCGTCACCGAGGCCGCCGCGGGACGGGTACGCCCTGATCAGATCGCCTCCTTCAAGGCGCAGCCCGACATGACGCTCGCGGGGGCCGACGCCTGGCTGAGTGCACTCCTGGATGACGCCGAAGGGGGCATCGCGGCGCAACTCCAGGCCATGAAACCGACGGTCGTGTTCGACGACCTGCTCACGCGGGGATTCGTCGCCGGACGAATTGGCAAGCTTGACGACGAGGATGCGCTCTGGGAACGCTTCGGCGTCTGGGTCGGCCTCCCTGACTCCTGGCGCGATACCACGCTTCCACCCTCGCGGCCGCGCGCCGAGGATGTGGCGTTCGTAGCCGCGAGTTGGGCGCTCTGCGTGGAGTACGTGGACGACCTGAAGCGTGCGCCGGTCAGTAAACACCTGGCGCGCGTCGCCGACCTGCCGCGCCCGGTCATCGAAACCTGCCGCGCCGTTGCGGCCCATCTCCGGGAGCGCCACCCAGGCTTCTACCAGCGGACGGCAGACGAGACCGAGGCATTGCTCGCCGATGAGGCCGACGCGGCCCGGGCCGAAGACCTCGGCAAGGTCGACACGTTCCGGTTCGAGGAGGACAAGGTTCTCAAGGCGGCGCTGGCTGCCCTCGATCGCGCGGCTTACGACCTCGCCGCCGACTGGTCCGACATGCGGGTGGACCTCAAGTCGGCGAGTACGTCGTTCTGGCTTCGAGACGATCCCACGAGGCAGTCCGCCTGGCAGCTCGTCCGCGACGCGGCCCGTCTCGGCCAGACGATCGCGCGTGCGGGTGAGCGAATCGGGGTCGACACGCGCGACGGCGGTGGCCTCGAAGCCGCCGTGAACGCCTACGTCGAGCGTGGTGCCGCCGTCGATCAAGCGCATCGGCAGCTCGAGCAACGGCGGATGGCCTTGCTCTACCCGCAGCTTCCCGAGTTCGAGACCCTGCGGACGCGCCTCGACGGGATGCGCCGCGCCTGGCGAGTGTGGGCCGATGCCTGGGCGCGCGAGTTCAATGCGCTCTGCAAGGCACAGGGTTTCCTCGCAGGTGCTTCGCAACAACAGCGGATGCTCTTTGATGAGGTGGTCAAGCCGCTGACCCAGGAAGCCGGCACAACTGCATACTTCGTCGTCGACGCCCTGCGATTTGAGATGGGCGAGGAGCTCTACCGCCAGATGGAAGGCACCCCGGCCACCACTGTGCTGCTCAAACCCCGGCTTGCCGAACTCCCCACCGTGACCGAGGTGGGCATGAACGTGCTTGCGCCCGTCGAGAAGAACGGTCGTCTGCACGTTTCGATGGCGAGCGACACCGGAAAGGTTCAGGGCTTTCAGACGGGTGAGTTTCGTGTGTCTGACCCTGAAACGCGCAAGCGGGCCATGCACGACCGGGTCGGCGGTGGGACGTGTCCATGGCTCACCCTCGAAGAAGTGGTCAGCCGCGACAGCACCTCGCTTAAGCGCTCGGTCGCGCAGGCACGACTGGTCGTCGTACACAGCCAGGAGATCGACAACGCCGGCGAAAAAGGTGTCGGCCCCGCCGTGTTCGACCACGTCATGCAGAAGCTGCGTGCTGCATGGCATCTGCTTCGAGACGCGGGCGTGCGTCGGTTCGTCTTCACCAGCGACCACGGCTTCCTCTTGCTGGAGGACAGTGTCGCATCCGCCCAAGCCCACGGTCGTCGCATCGATCCGCAACGAAGGCATGTCTTCTCTCCAGTGGCGGCGGATCACGCGGGAGAGGTCAGGGTCGCGCTGGCGGACCTCGGCTACGAGGGAGTGAACGGGCACTTGATGTTCCCGGAGACCACGGCGGTCTTCGATACCGGCCGACGGTCCATGAGCTTTGTCCATGGCGGCAACAGCTTGCAGGAGCGCGTCATCCCGGTTCTGACCGTGGTGCATCGCACGGCGGCTGGCGGGAGCAGCGTGGAGTATGGCATAAAGGCCGAGGCCAGCGAGGGCGTGGCTGGGATGCACTGCATCGAAGCCAAAGTCGAAGTCCTTGCGCAGCGGTCGTTGGACTTCGGAAGCCCAAAGGATATCGAGCTCGCGCTGCGGGTCCCTGACGCCGAGGGCGTACAGGTCGAGCTTTGCCAGACACGCGGCAAGGCGCGGATCGCGGGCGGCTTGGTCGTCGCGACCGTCGGTGAACGCTTCGAGCTCTTCTTCCGGCTCTCCGGAGCTGTCGACGCGCGTGCGCTTATCGAGATCCACCACCCGAGCGCTGTGGCGGACGTGGTGCCGTGCGTACCGGATGCTCGCTTCGCGGTCACGGCGACGCGGGGGCCGGCCGCACCACCATCCACACCAGCAGCGGGCTTCGGGGCGGGCCATGCGAGCTGGCTGGAGCAGCTCCCCGAGTCGGGGGTCCGGCAGGTGTTCGAGCACCTGGCGGCGCATGGCACGGTCACGGAGAACGAGGCCGCCGCGATGCTGGGCGGCCCGCGTGGCCTGCGGCGCTTTGCCCTCCAGTTCGAGGCATATGCTCAGAAGGTCCCCTTCGGTGTGCGCATCGACGTCGTGGCCGGAGTGAAGCGATACGTACGTGAGGGAAGCGGATGAGCACCCTGACCCAGAAGGACGTCGAACACGTCTTCGAGTCGCTGCGTAAAGGCCTGGTGCCCGAGCGGGGAATCGACGCGTTCGCTGTCGGCATCGAGAAGCAACGCGGAGAGCTGCATCGACAGCTCGACCTGGCGAGGAGTGGCGAGGGAACTGTCAAGTTCCTTCGCGGCGGCTACGGTTGCGGCAAGACGTTCATGGCGCGCCTCGCGCTGCTGGATGCGCAGGCTCGGGGGTTCGCGACCAGCTTCGTCGTGGTCTCCGATAATGATCTCAAGTTCCACCGATTCGACGATGTGTATCGCAAGGTGCTGACCGAGCTCGGGACCGCGTCGTGCTCACGAGGAGCCCTGGGCGACGTACTTGACCGGTGGATTGGCCGCGTGGAAGAGAGCCTCGTCGCGGCCGGAGAGGACGACGCGGACCCCGCCTTCGACGCCAAGGTGCAGAAGCGTCTCGACGAAGACCTCGCGGCCATGACGGGCGGTCAAGCGCCTCAGGACTTCGTTCGCGTCATTCAGACCATCTTCGAGCTGAAGCAGAGGGGAGAGGTTGCGGAGGCAGGAGCTCTCATCTCTTGGTTGTGCGGCAGCGGCAACGTCGCCGCATCGGCCAAGAAGGCGGCAGGCATCAAGGGGGACATTGGGAGCCGCGATGCCCTCGACTACCTGCGGGGCGTGCTTGAGATCGTAAAGGCTGCAGGGTATGCGGGGCTCATCGTCATCATCGACGAGGCCGAGACCATCCTCCGCATGCGTTCGGACTCACGGCACAAGTCGCTCAATGGGATTCGGCAGATCGCCGACGCATCAGGCTCCTATCCGGGCATGTTGTGGGTCTTCACGGGCACGCCGGAGTTCTTCGACACGCGGCACGGCGTTGCTGGCCTCGCGCCGCTCAACGACCGGATCAGGTTCCTGAAGCAGGGCCGCTTCGCTAGCTTGAGACAAGCCCAGCTTGAGCTCGTCCCCTTCGACGCCGATCGGCTTCGGTCGGTCGCCCTTCGTCTCCGCGAGCTGTTCCCCACATCGGACCGTGGCCGCCTCGACCAGAAGATCAGCACGTCCTTCGTGGAGAGACTGGTGGCGGAGGTGACCGCGGGCTTCAAGGGTGACGTCGGCGTGGTGCCGCGCCAGTTCCTGCGTGAGTTCATCACCCAGCTCGACCTGGTCGAGGAACATGCGGAATACGAGCCCATGTCCGAGTATGGGTTTCAGGCCAAGGAGCTCAGCCCTGAGGAGCAGCATGTCCTCTCCGGCGCCTCGCTCGTCGACCTCGACGACCAGGTGGAAGGGCTCGTGCCGGCCGAGGACGTGTGGTGAGTGTCTTCGCCCGCTTCGCACCGCGCCTACAACAGGCGATCGTTTCCCAGCTCGGTTGGTCGAGCCTGCGCCCGGTGCAGGAAGAGGCGGGCGAGGTGCTGCTTGCTGGCGACAACGCGATCATCTTGGCACCCACCGCCGGTGGCAAGACGGAAGCGTCGATCTTCCCGACCCTTTCTCAAATGGTCGATAACGAGCCGGAAGGAGTCGGCGCCCTCTACATCGCGCCCATCAAGGCGCTGCTGAACAACCAGGCTGACCGCCTCGGGCTATACACAGAGATGGTCGGTCTACGGCGCTTCGTGTGGCATGGCGACACGCCCGACCACCCCCGCCGTCAGTTTCTCAGAGAGCCTGCAGAGCTCCTGATGACGACGCCGGAATCGCTCGAAGTGATGTTGGTGTCGCCGCGAGTGGATGAGAACAAGCTCTTCGCCGATCTACGAACCGTGGTCATCGATGAGGTCCATGCGTTGGCCGGTTCCGACCGGGGCGCCCACTTGATGAGCGTGCTCGAACGCCTGGCACACATCTCCAAGCATGACGTCCAGCGAGTGGGGCTGTCCGCGACCGTGGGCAACCCAGAGGCGATTCTCACCTGGGTCCAAGGCACATCGAATCGGCCGGGACGCGTGGTCAACCCTCCAAAGCAACCTGGGCGTCGGCAGCTCCTGGTTGCCCATCGCCAAGATCTCGCAGAGCTCTCCCGCGACGCGGCGGGCGTCGCGACGGGGCAGAAGAGCCTCTTCTTCTGCCAGTCCCGCTCAACGACGGAGGCGGTCGCCGAATACATGAGGCGCTCCGGCACCGCCGTGTTCGTCCACCACAGCGCAGTGTCTCGAGAGGAGCGTCAACTCGCTGAAGAGCGTTTTCACCACGGCAGCGACGCCTGCATCGTGTGCACCTCCACACTGGAGCTGGGCATCGACGTCGGCGACCTCGATAGGGTCCTGCAGGCGGAAGCGCCGGACACCGTGAGTTCGTTCCTGCAGCGCATGGGGCGAACGGGGCGGCGAACGGGGCAAGCAGCCAACACCACATTTTTCTGTGAGACGACCGAGGGCGTACTGCAGGCCATCGCCTTGGTCGAGCTGGCCAAGGCCGGCTGGGTCGAAGCGGTCGAGGTAGAGCGCCGTTGCTGGCCAGTGCTCATCCACCAGCTGCTCGCCATGGCGCTGGCGAGCGACGGGATCGCCGCTGACGACGCCTGGGAACACCTGGCGCGCGTACCAGATTTCCAAGGCATTCACCGGGCCGAATACGACCGTCTGTTGAAGTGGATGGTACGAGATGGCGCGTTGCGGCTCGTAGGGGGCCGGCTAGTCCTCGGACCCAAAACGGAACGTCGTTTCGGGCGCAAGAACTTCGTGGAGATTTTCGCGGTCTTCTCGAGCCCGCAGACCTACACGGTACAAACCGCCGATGGCCAGCCCCTGGGCTCGTTGAACCAAGCCTTCGTCGACCGACTCGTCGATGGAGTCAGTAGCTTCCTGCTCGGAGGACGCGCTTGGGCTGTCCTTCAAGTACGGCACGACGACCGCCGCGTGGTCGTCGAAGCGGCTCCACGTGGACGGCAGCCCACGTGGGGAGGCTTTCTCCCGCAGTTTCTCGGCTCTGACGTCTGCCAGCGCATTCTGTCGGTGCTCCTGAGCGATGAGCGCTATCCATACCTCGACGATGCGGCATGGGCGGTACTCGCCGAGCATCGCGCTTCCATGCGCGGGATCATCAGCTCCCAGCGCGGAGGCATGGAGTTCGACGATGGGGAGATCCGCTGGTGGACCTTCGCGGGAGGACGCATCAATGCGACGCTTCGGTACGCGCTCGAAGCAGTCGCGGGAGATTGGAAGGTCATCCCTGACAATTTCTTGATCAAGGTGCGGGGTGAGGACATTGACAGGCACCGCTTCCGCGACGCGCTCACCAAGCTGGCAGAGCCCGAGTTCTGGGAGAATGATCGTCTCTGGGCAGAGGTCGCCGAATCGCTCCCGAGCTACCGCCTCAGCAAGTTCCAACCGCTGATGCCGCCGTGGGTCGAGCGCGAGGTGGTCGCCGGCTACCTGCTCGACGTCGGCGGTGCCTGGCGATGGCTTTCGGGAGTCGAAGCCAGTCGACCCCGCTTGCCCGATGGCGTTCGGGCTTTGACGCGAAGTGATGCGGAGCGTGTCGCCCAGCTCGAGGGGGCGCTAGAGGAGCTGCCCCTTCTGCGTCGTGAGAGTGATCGACCGCTAATCTGGGTACGCACGCTGCCGCAACTCAAGGCGGCAGTCGACGCGTTGATGGCCGAATCCGTTGTCGGTCTCGACGTCGAAACCACGCTCGCGAATCGCACGCTTTGCCTGATTCAGGTGGCGGGTCGCGAGGCGACCTACCTCATCGACGCGCTAGAGCTTCCCGATCTGGAGCCTCTCGGCCGGCTGCTCTCGAGCGCTGAAACGACGAAGCTGATCCACTACGCTTCATTCGAGCGTGAGGTGCTCGGTCGGCACGGTTTCACCATGGATGCCGTGCTGGATACGCGTGACGTGTCGAGGCAGCTCCGCTGCGCCGCCAGGGGCCACAGCCTTCGCGAAGTCTGCGCCCGTGAGCTCGGCATGGAACTCGATAAGAGGGAGCAGGCCGGGGATTGGACCCGGCGACCTCTCACCCAGAGCCAGGTGACCTACGCCGCTCTTGACGCCGAGGTGCTGCTTCGTTTGCACGCGCACTTCGAGGAGGTTGCACGAACTTATGCAGCTCGTCACCCTGTAGGCGGATCTGGTCCCAATCAGGCGAGTTGAGGGTTCCGCCGTCAAAGACGAACATGAGGCGGTCATCTCACAGGCCGTGCGTTTTCACCCAGTCCACCACACTCCTGATCGTTGGGGTGCTTGCAGTGCTCGCGGTTCTCGGGTTCTGGACGAGATGGCGGCGCGACCCAAGAGCGCTGCATGAAACTCGGCAGCTTCGCGGTTTGAGGACTGTGGGCGTCGCAGTCTGCCCCGAACTGAACGGCGGAGCCCGCGAGGTTTTTCCCGGTCCTCGGCGGATGCAGGATCAGCTGGCCCGGCGACCTTCCGGCCGGACTCGACCAGAACGAGGGCGCGGCGGCGGAACTCGGGCGGACAGCTGCGGGGCATGACAGCCTTCGTGCCCCGACACGCTCTCCATGTCTTCCCCGACTTGGGCCACGTTTCGTGGGTGAGTGAGGACGTAGGCTGCTGAGCTGCAGGTTCGTGGCGAGGCGGGGGCGAAGTTGCGCACTAAATCGTGGCCCTAAGGTGTGTGGGTGGCCCCGTACATTCGCACTGTGAAGACCGCCTCGGGTGCTCGGGCGGTGCAGATCGTGCACTCCTCGCGCCGTGGGTCACGGGACATCGAGCACATCGGGTCCGCGCACGACGACCTCGAGCTCGAACTGCTGAAGACCGTGGCCCGGCAGCGGATGGCGGCCGGGCAGGGCGAGTTGGACCTGGGCCTGGACCCCGCGCCGGAAGCGGGCGGGCCGCTGCCGATCACCTCGGCACGGATGGGCCACCTGTGGAATGCCCTCGCCTGCGCTTACGACCGTCTGGGGTTCGACGACGCCGCGGGCGGGGATGAGGTGTTCCGCCATCTGGTGCTGGCGCGGATCATCGAGCCGACCAGCAAGCTCGACTCGCTGCGGGTGCTGGAAGAAGCAGGCGTCCAGTCGGCTTCGTATCGCACGGTCAAGCGTCGGCTCCCGGTCTACGCGGCCGAGTGCTGGCGGGAGGCGCTGGCCGCGGCATGCGCACGCCAGGCCGGGCTGGGGCCCGCCTCGCTAGTGCTCTACGACGTGTCGACCCTGTACTTCGAGACCGACGCCGGGGACGGGGTTCGCGAGCCGGGCTTCTCCAAGGAACGGCGGCTGGAGCCACAGATCACGATCGGCCTGCTCACCGACGCGGCCGGGTTCCCGCTGATGGTCAACGCGTTCGAGGGCAACCGCGCGGAGACCAATGATGCTGCCGTCGATCCGCGCGTTCATGACCGCCCACCAGCTGCCGGACGTGACGATCGTCGCCGACGCCGGCATCGTCTCCGAGGCCAACATGAAGGAAATCGAGGCCGAGGGGCTGTCGTTCATCCTCGGGGCGAGGATCCCGGACGTTCCCTACGTCATCGAACGGTGGCGCACCGCCCACCTGGACCAGCCCATACCCGACGGGCACGTCTTCACCCAGCCCTGGCCCGCCGGGCCAGCGGGCGGGCGGCGTGACCAGGTCTTCTACTACCAATACCGGGCCGAGAGGGCCCGCCGCACCCTGCGCGGCATCGACGAGCAGGTCGCCAAGGCGGAGAAAGCAGTGGCGGGCAAGACGGCCGTCAAGCGCAACCGGTTCGTCCGGCTCTCCGGCGGTACCCGCACCGTCAACCGGACCCTGGAGGCCAAGGCCCGCGCCCTGGCCGGGATCAAGGGCTACGTCACCAACCTCCCCGACCCCACACCGGAGTTCGTGATCGGCGCCTACCACCGGCTCTTCCAGATCGAAAAGTCCTTCCGGATGAGCAAGAGCGATCTGGCCGCCCGGCCGATATACCACCGCACGCGCGACTCGATCGAAGCCCACCTGACCATCGTGTTCGCCGCCCTGGCCGTCTCCCGCTGGATCGAGGACACCACCGGCTGGTCGATCAAGAAGTTCGTCACCACCCTGCGCCGCTACCGCACCATCGAAATCCAGGCCGGCCCGCACACCGTCACCGCTACCCGACGACGTCCAAGCGACCCTCGACAAGATCCACCGCAGAGCCGGTGCGCACTAACTTGGCCCAACTCGGGCCTTCGTCTGGCGGCGCTGGGGCGTACAGGGACGTCCTGACCTACGGTGTGGCTGGCGCGGAAGGGGCTTCCGGACGGCGCTGTACGCCGTTGACTGCAAGCACGAACCCATGCATTTGCCCTAGTCAGCGGATCGGTCCTGGTCGACTTCAAGCTGTACGGACTGCGGATCTTGGTGAGCGCTATTGCCATGAAGTCTTCATTGCAGTTCTATGGAGGCATGCCATTGCCTATGCGTGTGATAGCTCCAGGTCGCCTAGCGACGCTGAGGGAGCGGGCAGGGCTGTCGAAGGCCGAACTCGCCCGGCGAATCGGGGTGTCGACGCGCATGATGTTTTTCTACGAGGAGGGCAGGCACACCCCGACCCCGCAGCGGCTGCAGAAGATGGCGGAGGCGTTGCGCTGCGATGTGGAGGAGCTCACCGGAGTCCGTCGCGGAGAGGAAGGACTCGTCGACCTACGGTTCGCTGCTGGCCTGACACTCGACCAAGCCGTGGAGCTGCTACGCCGCACGACCGTCGGGCGTGACCTTTACCTGTCAGCGCCGCGGCTTTCTGCCTTGGAGCAGGGGCGTCCTGTCCTTGGTCGGAACTGGGGCGATCACGATGTGGTGGGACTGCTTCCCGCCGCGCTGGCCAAAGTCTACGGCGTCCCCGCGCGTATGGTCGTGGACGCCTGGATGCGTACCCGTCCTAATGAGTCGGCGCCGGTGCGCCCGAGCCGCCGGCCGCGCAAGGGCGCGAGTGGCCCGGCCGAGGCTGCCTGGCGGTCATTGAACGAGCGGCAGAGGGTCTACCTCGGGGAGGTCCTGCGGGACGAGCGCATGACGGAGACGGAAATGTGGATGCGCCGGGTCCATCATCTCCCCGTCCCGCGGCCTGCTGAGTGGCGCAAGTTGCCCCTCGCTCTGCATGCACCTGCACGAGTCGTGGGCTACACGCGGCTGCAGGAACGGCTACGGAGCAATGGCGTCCACGACCCCGGAGCCGGTGCGACGGTGCATGCCTTGGAACGCCGCGAACTGTTGATCACCAGCACTGACGTGGTGCAGCACCCAGCAGCGGGTGAAGTGACCCGAGTTCGGGTCGAGATGACGAAGCAGGGTAGGGCAGTCGCCCGCGCTGGGCTGGGTGAACCCGCAGAGCAGCAGCCTGACATGCCACTGCTGTCCGAGTGGCTGTGGGGTGTCATGGCCCGGGTGGCCGCGGCAGGCCCGGATGGTTTGGAGCGGGACGCGTTGTCCGGCCGGGCTCCATTTTACCTGGGCGTCGGCTACAAGAGCAGGTCCGCTGGGCGGCCGAGCCGCGGATTCATCGATGAGGTGCCAGTACTTGCTGCCGACGGGAGTCACGTCGTCGGCTACCGGTGGAAGCTGACCCCGGTCGGCCTGCGGCACGCAGCTGAGTACCTGGCCGAGTACCGTCGGCGGTACCCACGGGTCGATACCACGGTCGTCGCGGCGCTCGCTGACGAACACTCATAATGCGTCTGTTGCACACGAGGCCAGACCAATTGTCAGTGGCGGCTCTTACCCTCTGGGTTCATGGAGAACGCGACGAGCGATGACGTTCGGCCGGTCGATGAGCTCTGGGTGAAGTCCCTAGTGGCGCGCTCGGTGCTGCGTGCAGCTGACGCGATGACGGCTCCCGGGGTGACGCCCTCCGCCCGCCTCGGGACTTTGATGGAGTGTCACGGCGCGTTGTTGGCCGCGCGTGGTCCGGGAAGCGCATTGTCGTTCGCTGACTTTCGGCGCCAGGTGCGCGGTGATCCTTCCCAGCTCTTGCCCGAAGGGATCCCAGGGTGGGATGTAGACGAACTGCGCGCGGTCGATCCTGACGGGCACGTCACGGAGGATGCTTTCGATATCGATGCAGAGCAGCGCCTGGTGCTCCGCGTTCTGCAGAAGAGCAGGCGGGGCACAGGTCTGATCAGCGCGCGGGACTTGGACGACGAGGTCGCGCAGGAGACGGCCTTCGCCCAGCTGTGCAAGGCGGGTAACCAGAAGGTCTACGAGACCGGACGTACCGATCTGATTCGCTACCCTGCAGGCCCGGTAAGCGAGTTGAGTGAACTGCGGCTGCCGCCTCTGGTCGCGGACTTGTACGAGGACATCCCCTACGCCTCGACGTACCGGGGTTGGTGGTTCGCCTGCCCGGTATGCCGATGGCCGATGCACATCGCGCTGCGCCGCAAGGCGGGCCAGGAGATTGGTGTGGTCGCCTGCTGGCACAAGCCGCACCAGGAGATGGGCGCTGCTTACCGCTTCCGTCCCGGTGACGGGATAGTTCCGCCCGAACTACTGCCGGAACCGCCGCCACCACCCCCGAGTGATCGGGAAGCCGTCCTCAGACCCGAGCTGGAGGACGTGCCGGAGGCGAAACCGGTCGAGGGACATAAGGCCCTGGTACGGGGAGTGTGGCGGTACACCTGCGTCCCCGGGCTGGCGGAGCTGGCGCTGCGAGACCGGCTGGTAGAGCGCGGCCTCAAGGTGGATCTGTGGCCGGCCCTGGATGCCTACGACCTTTGTGTGCACGTCGGGCGTAAGCGGGCACGGAAGAAGGAGCAACTGCGCGTCGACGTGAAGGACTACACCTCGGGCACCGCGCTCGCACAGCTGATTCACGCGCAGGAAGGCGACAGCGGGGGAGCGGAGTGGCTGGTGGTTCCAGACCACCGGGCCATCCAGGTGCCCCTGCTGTCGGGAGTGGGGGAGAGGTACGGACTGAAGGTGACCACCGCGTCCGAGTTCGGCGAGAAGGTCTGCGAGCGTTCGGGGGTGGCCTGGGCGTGAGCAAGTCATCCGTGGAGAAAACAGTCCTATGCGCCACGCTCGCACTGGCCGCCCACTACTTCCCTGACACGTCGGTGGGTGGCGACGCGCCCGCAGCCCCTTTCCGTAAGGCGGCATTTCTGCTGTCCGGGCAGTTCCGGGCCTGGGACCGGTGGCCGGAGCTGACGAGCGAAGAACGCCGCCGCATCGTCGACGTGTTCAGCAACGCCCCCGGCAGGCTCGGCGACGTACGAACCTTCACTCTGGCAGCCCGCGCACTGCTCGCGGCTTTCGACGACGAGCACCTGGGTGAGTCCCAGAAACTGCTCACCTTCGAACCGGCGGGCGGCGACCCGCTCACCGCCGAGGCGGCCATCCCCAGGGTCGGCGGTGACCTGCTTGCCTTCGTCGACCGCCAGATCGCCCGGTTCCGCCGGCCCAGCGCCAGGCCGAAGCCTCCCGAGTTCGCCGGCCCCGGAACCTGGAAGACGGGCGAGATCTACGTCCCCCAGGTCGGGCAGGTTCACGGCCAGCTGACGATCCCCACCTATCCCGGATTCACCGAGGCATTCGGCCACGACCACCTACCGCACATCGACTCCGCACCCCCACTGGACGACCTCCATATCCCCACGGAGGACCTGCTTGAGCTGGCCGCGCAGATCGAGAGCGGCGAGCCGCAGGAGAAGCGCTACCTCCACGCCACGCTCAAGGGACTGTTCTTCGTCCTGCAGACGTCCGACATCATCAGCCCGCAGGAAGCGCTGCGGATGACAGCGGGCGGCCTGGAGATCTTCCACGCTCCGACCGGGACGGGAAAGAGCGTCCTCGTGCGCGTCCTGGCCGCATGGTTCGCCAAGCAGCAGTACCGGGTCACCATTGTTCTGCCCGACATCAAGGCGTGTCTGGCCATGACCCGCAAGATCCAGTTCGACTTGCGCGTCCTACAGGACCTCGACGTCATCAAGCACGAGACTGGTTGCGCGCACCTGATGTCGTCCTCGGGCATGCACGAGCGTGCGCACAAGCTGGCCCGTCTCATCGACGAGGACCCGCAGTCGCCGGGAGAATGGGGCGAGAACGGCGAACGGGACGTGGACCCGCTCTCCTACGGATGCGCCCAGCGACCGCTGCTGGAGTCCAGCGCCGACTATCCGCCTGGCCGCGAGCCCTGTCTGTCCCTGTTCCGGCAGGGCGTGGGCGCGTCCGCTTGTCCCTGGATTCCCACCTGCGGCAAGTTCGCTCCTGTATACGAGGCGTGCTCGGCGCACGTGGTAGTGACGAATCACTTCGCCTTCCTCCAGGGCAACTTGCGTATCGGCGTGAACCTCGACGGACGGCCCGTCAGTGGGGTGAGTGTCGCCGAGTTCGCGTTGCGCACCTGCCACGCCGTCCTCGTCGACGAGGTCGACCAGTTCCAGTCGAGGGCAGTGGACCGATGCGCCGGCGAAGCCGTCCTGCACTCGCGACGGCACTGGACAGCGGCTCCGCAGGAGATGGACACGGATGCGAAGCGGCTGCCGGTCTCGGACGAGGCGGACCTGCTGCCGTCGGTCGGCCAGGTGCGGCTGATGGCGGAGTTCCTGCTGCTTGCCGTGTGCAGCAGCGCACTGCGCCTGGACGTCATGGACGACGAGCGCGCCCAGAACCGTGTCCCGGACCGGACCGGGCTGCGGTGGCACCTGGCTCGTGGGCGGGACCGGCAGTTGGTCCGCCTGCTCTGGCCCGACCTGGACGCTTCCGCGGACGCGGATCTACCGGCCGACCTCGCTCTGCGTCTCCAGGACCTCATGCCCGCTCGCTACCTGCAGCCACGTATCGCAGAAGCCGACCCGACAGAGGTGGGCTGGGACGAAGTACGCCGGGCCCTGGAAGCGTTGGTGGCCCCGCGCGGCCAACAGCTGCTGGACGCGGTCAAGCTCGATCTGCACCGGCTGCTGGAATCACGGGTGAAGGACCCGCACCGACGCGCTCAAGCGGTCAACCTCCTCGTCACCCGGGCGACCATGACCGAGCTGGATGAAGCGCTCTCCGAACTGCGTGCCTGCGCTCAGCACTACCGCTCCTCCGGGCTCCGCTCCGCCCAGCGGATCGCGGAGACGCTCAGCCCGAGCGCCGTCACGGCCGTCCTGCCGCTCGGCCTGCTGGGCCGCTCTCTCACGGGATACCGAGTGACCGGCCTTGACGACCGGGAGCGCAGCGCCGAACTCGTCGCGCAGAGCATCGCTGGCGACCCGCACACCTTCACCGCCGAGCTGGGCGGCCTCGTCTCGCTTTGCCTGGCCGATGTCGAGCGTCCCGTCATGGGACTGTCCGCCACCGCGTACTTCCCCCAAGCGGTCCGCGAGCACGTCCACGCGCCCGTGCGCTGGTGGATGACTGACGCCCAGGCCCGCTCCATCCGCGCCCGGCGCCACCGCATCGAGTACGGCGAGGGCCACCCCCTGTACGGCGAGCCGATCAAGATCTCCGGCCAGCATCCCAGCCGCAAGAAGGGCGCCCTGATCGAACTCGGCACACAGCTTTACGACCAGTACATCCACCGGGAGCTGGAGCGGCAGCGCGCCAAGGACAAGGACCGCGCGCACGTCCTGGTCGTGGCCAACTCCTATCAGCAGTGCGCCTGGCTCGCCCGAGGAATCGCCCAGGCCGGCGTATACCGAGAAGGGCTCTGCGTTGCAGTAAGGGACGGCGACCGGCACAGCCCAGACCCGGACCTGCCGCGCGAAAACATCGCTACGCGCCTCACTGCCGAGCAGTTCGAGGACTTCCCCCAGCACGGCAATGTCCTGGTTGTTCCCCTGTCCCTGATCGCCCGCGGTCTGAACATCGTCGTCGGCATCCGCTCCGCCGTGCGCTCGGTCTACCTCTGTGTCCGACCTCTGGCGCTGTTCGCTGAACCCGCGGAGATGTACGCCAGCGTCAACGCCGCCGGGCTACACGCGCTCTCGGCGGGTGGCACCGCCGATCCCGACGACGCGCTGGAGGAGGCACGCGCCGCCGCGTGGCAGCGGCTCGAACTGATCCTGCGTGCGGCACCCCAGTTCACATCCATGCCCAAGTCGCTCCAAGAGGAGGTGGTCGCGGGCGTCGTCGTCGACCTGATTCAGCTGGCTGGACGGGCTCGACGGGGTGGCACCGAGGCTGTCCTTCACCTGGTCGACTACGCCTTCCACGAGGACACCTGGAGTTCCGACCTGGAAACCGTCCTGCGCCGCATCCACGACCAGTGGCCGCCCGCAGTGAAGCGACAGATGAACGACCTGTATGGGGAAGCTCTGAACGCTTTCCTCTCCTACGCAGGCATCGACCCGACCCTCACCCACTGAAAGAGATAGAGACGAGTGAACGACCAGATCCTCGAGCCGGGAAAGTACCTGCACACTCTGGCCTACCGCTGTACTCCCGGGCTGGTGGGGGATGCGACGGTTCACGTGCGCCGACTCGACGCGGAGACTGCCAAGCTGTGGAGCACATTCACTGCTCAGTGCCGAAAACGCTTCGGCAAGGAGGAGGCCCAGGCGCCATACACCATCGCCACTACCGTGCTCCAGGTGATCACCGGCGGGTACGTGTTCTTCGAACCCAAGGGCGCGTCGCCGTTCCTGGTGTCTCGGCGGTCGATCGATAGCGATCTCCTGCGCAAAGCCTTCGCCCTGACCCACGGCCTCGCCCTCGGCGAGCAGGTCGAGATGATCGACCTGCGGCAGCCGCCCGAGCTTGCACGGCGTATCGCGCAGACGCCTGAGCAGGAGATCGCCCTGCACGAGCATCTGGAGGGGGCGGAGGGAGTCCAGCCGGACGCTCCGAACTGGCTTTACAGGAGCGTGAGTTGGGGTCTGGTCGAGCGCCTCGCGGCCGTTCCCTTCCAACTCTCCAATGGTCGAGAGATCACTCTACGTCCCGATACCACTGGCGGACTGGTCGCGTTGGACGACGCCTGGGAGAACGAGGGTGGCGGGCGCTACGCCGTGTGCCGCACTGCGGTGCGTCTGAAGACTCTGCCGAACGTCCAGCATCCCGTGCTGCTCCTGGACTCGCGCGTCTCTCGCATCTCATCCTCGCTGATCTTCAGCTCCACAGCTCTGGCCGTCCAGCCCGGCGAGGGACGACCGGTACTGGAGGTCAAGCTCAATGGGCGCGGCGGGGCGAAGACGATCCCCCGGCAGGCACTGGAGGCGCTTGGCCGATTGGAGATGGACTACTCGATTCTCCAGTCCATCAAGAAGCGTTCCGAACATGAGCAGAAACTTCGCGAACGGGCCCGAGCCTTCAAGGAGAAGCTGCAGTTCCCACGTGTACACCCCGGCCAGATTTGGCCCATTCCTGCGAAGAACTACAAGCACCCCATCGGAACCGGCGTCGGCATGCACCACCTGCGGCTCCTGCGCGCCCACGCGGATGCTGTCTTCGGAGAGGAAGCCCAGCGCCTGCCCTTGCGCCAGTCTGCGATGACTCTGCCGCGCCGCCCTACTGCTCTCGAGACGGTCACGGCCCAGGAACTGAAGCGTCGCAAGGAAGAGCGGGAGCGGACCGGTAGTAAGGAACCGCTGCGCTCCCGCGGCAGCCTCTTCCCGTCAGCAGAATCGCTCTGTATCTCCGTGGACGAGGCTGGCTTCAAGAAGCTTCGCATCGCCTGCCTTTGGTACAGGGACGAGACCCGGCAGCGCATGCTGCAGACGTTCTGTCGCGCGTTCGGGCTTGACCCTGTCGGCCTGGACACCCAGGAAGGCGTCGAGGTCGATCTCTACCAGGGCCGCATCACGGCCGTGTTCTACTACGCGCCGGGCTTCCTGCGGCCGGGGCGCGGGAGGGACCGCGCAGAGGCCCTGGAGCCTCTTGTCGCTTCGCTCAGGCCCCGCGACGGAATCCTGGTCGGCTCTTGGTGTGAGACCGAACTCCCGCACGCAGACGACTTCCCCAGCATCGATGCCCGCGATTTTGACGATTTCGATGCCAAACCGCAGACGAAGGCTGTCCTGGCTCGCCTCGACGTCCCGTCGCAGTACCTGATGGGCCGTGGGAAGGACGGGGTCATCGAGCCGGGCGGCGAGGATCACCCGGCACAGATGGCGCTGCTCGACCTGTACCGCTCGCTCGGCGTCACCGACGAACGGATCTCTAACGCCCTTCAGAGCAAGGGCGGATATCCGGTCGAACAGATCGCGCATGTCGGCGTGCACGTGCGACAGCAGAACCGTCGCTACGGCGAGAAGGGCGAGCCCAAAATCGTCATCACGGCCACCGCACTGGTCCCGCCACAGGCTTCGGAGGGGGCATGGTCCCTTCTCGGCTGGAGCTCCACGGCCCCGGTGTGGCGGCCGTACCGCTCAGCTCAGAACGCCTTCCACGCCCACCCGTATCCCGAACCCTCTGCAGAGATGACGAGCTATCGGCAGAAATGGGACGGTGCCGCCGACATGGTGGAACGCGCCCTTGGCGACCTCGTCGACGAATTGGACGGCGTTCCGTACACGGTCACTGTGGACGCGCAGTCCGCGCGACGGATGTGGGACGGCCTGCAGAACGTGCGCCTTGGTGAGCAACACGCAAAGACAGGAACTGACAGCAACCGCAGCCGGTATCAGCTCCCTGGGGAACGGCTCGGTGGGCACGCACCGCTTGCCGTTATCCGTCTCAACACGGAAGACGAGGAGGTACCGCAGCCCGTCAGCGTCACCCACATGGGCAAGAAGGAAGGTGCCGAGCCGGTCGAGAGGGACACCTCGACGCTGCTCTTCGAAGTCGCTACGGACTTCGGTACGCCCGTATGGCTGCTATGCAACGTGCCCCGCGCCTTTGACGGCAGTGGTGCTGGCCGGCTGGGTTCCAAGCGCACCCGGTGGGAGGCGGAGAAGTCGGTGCAGTCAGAAGACCGGTCGGAGCGTCGCAAGGGCGAGATGCCGCAGAACTTCTACGCCATGACTGCCACGGAGATCCTCCCCATCGGGGGACCGTCCGACGCGGCGCGTGAGGCGCTGGCGGCCATGACCGCCCGCCTCTGCCACCAGACCCTCTTCTGGTCCGACCGGGCCCGCTACCCGGTGCCGCTGCACGCGGCACGGCAAATGGACCTCGACCACCCGCAATACCGGCGCGAGGTGGCCGATGCGGAGCCAGGGAGTGGGGACGAAGCAGCAGAGGGAGAAGCCACGGAGTAGAAGAGCTAGGTGTATTGCCCTGAGAGGTTGGGGACGCGGGTGGTGGCGCAGTGGACTCCAATGCCCGCGTCGCCCCACTCCGCCTCGCCCCACTCCTGTAAAGGGTTGCCACCAACACGCTTTCCAAATATTTGCCCGGCTGTTCGGCGAGGGACGGAGGCGTCCTGACCTGCGGTGGAGCGGGTGCTGGTGGGAGTTTCGGACGCCGCCGGACGGGGGGAATGAGACCAAAACTGAGACCAGAGTGGTCGACGTTAGACCCAGTCACAGGCCCTGTTGACGTTCCGCTGCCGCTAGGGGACCCGCGGAGGACGCACCCCGATGCGTGTTGATTGGCCTCGGAGCAAGCGGGGGCCCTGCCATTGGCCCCAGTGGGTGGGACGGGCGGCTCGCCGAGACGGGAAGGATGCCCGCGCACCTGTATGGATATCTGCCCCGGTGTCGCCGGGACTTGGTGGGATGTCTCATGTATCCAATTATGAAAAGAAACTGACCACACACCACGTCCGGCGCTAGCGTCACAGATGTCCCTGTGGGCCTAACAGCCCCGTACCTTTGCATCCCTGGACGCTCGTGAAGATCAAGCGCGTATGTATCGAGAACTTCTGCTGCTTGCGCACGCTGGATGTCTCCTTCGATGGCATCACCTCCCTCATCGGCCCCACGGGCGTCGGCAAGTCCACCGTGCTGCGCGCCCTTGACTGGTTCTTCAACGGGGACAAGGGCGGAGGAGTCGGAGAAGAGGACGTTCACTCGGCGGCGCAGGGCAAGCGGATCCGTGTGGAAGTGGAATTCGACGGGCTGACGGCTTCCGACCGCACCGCGTTGGGCTACTACGCGCCCGACGGGGTTGAGACGGTGCGGATCTGGCGTACCTGGGAGGACGGGGACGATCGGATCACCGGGAAGGCCCTGGCGTACCCGCCGTTCGACGAAATCAGGCGGCTTGAGGGGAAACGCGAGAAGCACACCGCGTACAAGGCGCTGCGGGAGAGCGTCCCCGGGCTGGACCTGCCTGCCACAAAGGGCTGGGACGATGCAGAGGCCGCCATGCGCATCTGGGAGTCGAAGAACCGCGATCGGCTCGCCGAAACGGACGTCGAGGGCACGCAGTTCTTCGGGTTCGCCGGCCAGGGGCTGCTGGCCAAACTGATCGACTTCGTGTTCATCTCCGCCGACCTGCGCGCATACGAGGAGGCGGACGACAACAAGGCCACGGCGGTGGGCCGCATCCTTGAGCACGCGGTGGACCGTTCTGAGGCCGACGCTCGGTTCACCTCGATCGAGGACGACGCGCAGATGGCTCGCGAGAAGGTGCACGAGGAGATCTACGGGCCGATGCTGAAGAGGCTGTCGGGTTCGCTGTCCGACGAAGTCGCCAAATTCAGCACGGGGCGGCACATCGTCGTGAAGCCTGTGGCTCAGACTCCGAAGCCGGCCAAAACGACTTTTGCGGTCAGTATTAAGGACGGCGCGGCCATGACCTCGGTGCGTCGCCAGGGGCACGGCTTCCAGCGAGCGCTGATCATCGCCGCGTTGAAGTACCTTGCGGAGACTCGTCGGCCTGAGGACGGGACCCGGTCGCTGTGCCTTGCGATCGAAGAGCCGGAGCTCTTTCAGCACCCCGCGCAGACAAGGGTCTTTGCCCAGGTTCTGCGCGGCCTCGTCGCTTCGGCAGTGGACCGAACGCAGGTGATGTACGCGACTCATAGCCCGGTGTTCATTGACCCCCGGAGCTACGAGCAGATCCGTCGGCTGGCCAGGGTGGGCAGCGGGGAACACCCCGAGGTCACGGTGCGGCAGCTGTCCGAACAGGAGCTCGCCCAGTCTCTCAACGGCCGAGTGTCGGAAAAGTCCATCCGGCGTCATGCGACTACGCGCTACGTGAAGGACTTGGCAGAGGGGCTCTTCGTCCCGGCTGCTGTGCTCGTTGAAGGAGAGGCGGACGAGGCGGTCATCCTTGGTTTTGCGGAGCAGCAGGGTCTAAGCCTTGGCGCGAACGGCATCAGCGTGATCAATGTGGAAGGCAAGGACAACCTCATCCTCGCCCACGCCATCCTGAGTGGCTTCGGTGTCAAGTGCTACGTTGTCTTCGACGGTGACGCAGGGCCAAAGGCATTGGCCGGCAAGGCTGAGGCTGTCCGTGCGGCGGGTGAGAAGAACATGAACATTCTTGGCTACCTGGGTGCTTCGGCCAACGCTCGGCCGGTCACCGCGTGCGAGGCGACTCATACGGTGTTCGAGGATGACCTGGAGGCGTACCTCGCCGAGCACTGGCCGGCGTGGACTGAGCGGCGCAAGGAGCTGGCGAAGCAGGGCGATGGTTACGTCGCCGACTGTAAGCACGCCCCGACGTATGCCGAGGCTGCTCGTACTGCCGGGGGAGAGCCGAAGCTCCTGTACTCGTTGCTGGAGAACGTGATGGCGCTGGTCGGTTAAAGCGGTCAGCCCGGCTCCAGCTCCTCCTGGAGCCGGGCGAGGACCATGGCTAGCCGCTGCGCGTTGACGGGCACAGTGCGCCGGGTGCCCGACGAACCCGCTGCTGCGCCGCCGACGGATTAGTTCCTGCCGTGACACCGACTCTTGAGCCAAGTCAGGCTCCCCCAAAACCCCCGAGCTTCAAAGTGTCGCACCTGGACGGGCTCCGGGGGAGAAGTACCGTGGCGGTCCCCAATATGCGTGATGTGGTGGGCGGAAGCGTTCGTCGGCAGGCAACGTGAGCAGTGTTCAGCGGGACGACGAGGCTGTCTCTCAGGCGCTGTGCACCACCCTCTCGGAGGTGTCTCGGCCGACGGACTCCCGAACTCCGGCGACGAGACACAAGCTGGGACGTCGTACACGGCACAGGCGTCGCTCGACGTCCGTTTAATCATTTCTACGACCTAACCGTGTTGCACTATTGTCGGGTTTGCGCCGCCCCTTTGCCACTTCAGAGAGCGGCGCCGCCTGCTGCTCCCAGTGCATCGTTGAGGCCCTTGTGCGTATCTCCGAGATCGTGGTCACCGACTTCAAGGCGATCCGCCACGCGAAGCTGACGGAGCTGGACACGCAGCCGTACACGCTAATTACCGGGCAGAACGGTGCTGGTAAGACCGCGATGTTCCAAGCCCTGCACCTGATCACGCGCGCAGGGCAGCTGCAGCCGCGTCCAGAGTTGGTACGGCTGGGCCAGGACAGAGCCGAGATCGAACTGTCCTTCTCGCTTAGCGACGAAGAGTTCCATCGTGTGAATCTGCATCATCGATCCGTGTTCGGCAGGTCTGCCGAACGGATGGACCGGTACCGCCGGGTCGCACAAGTGGATAAAGCAGGAAAAGTATCCTTCTCGGACTCGTCCGTTGTCGCCACTTTCTTCGATCCCGTCTTCCGAGCCGGTAATAGCTTCCCGGACATCACTCTCCTCGGTGCCGCCGAAGACGGTCGGGTAGGAGCCACGTCCGCCTATGGGAGTGCCGGTGTCCTGCCGGGCGGGTTTCCACCCGGCTCCCCGGCTGCCGATGATCTGACGCGCCGTCTCACAGCGTTGGATTACTGCTCGCTGGTGAAAGCTCGGCACAGCGGGGGTCTCGACGACGCCTACGAGCAACTGGCAGCGACGTTCCGCGAGGCAACGGGTAAAACGCTGCTACGCCCGCAACCGATCGGCGGCTTCGGGGCTACCCGCATCGAAGTTGCGACGGTGGATGGTCGGCACCCCGTCAGCGAGCTTTCCAGTGGAGAGGCTGGCCTGCTCGGACTGTTGTGCGCACTCCATCAATCAGCTCACGACGGAAGTGTGCTGCTGCTCGATGAGCCCGAGCAGCACTTGCATCCGGCCCTGCAGATGGCGTTTCTGCGTGCGGTGCGATCCCGCGCCCGCCGGACCCAGACGATGATCGTCACCCACTCGGTGAAGATCGTCGCTGCTGCACATCCGTCGCAGGTCTACCAGATGCTCGGTGGCGAAGCCACCGACCAAGCCCGACGAGCCGCCAGTGTCTCTTCGCTGGCAGGTGTGATTGCCGACATGGGCGTCGACGAGGCCGACCTGCTCCTCAAGGGCGGACGCCTGGTCGTGGAGGGCGACAGGGACGAGGACTATCTGGAGCGTCTGTTCCCCGAGGAACTGGAGAACGTGCATGTGATCAAGGCAGGCAGCTCCGGCCAGGTGCTTGCCCGTCACCGGATGCTGACCGACGACCTGAGTTCACTGCCCTGGATGTGCCTCATCGACCGCGACCTGATGAGCGACACCCAGGTTCAGAAGCACCAGCGGGACTACCCCAACCTTCATATCTGGCCCCGTCGGGCACTGGAGAGCATGCTTCTGGACCCTCCCCTTGTCGCAGCGGTGCTGGGATCCCTCGGCCGCCCGACCTCGCTCGACGAGGCTGAGGCTCTGCTCCGCGCCGCAGTAGACCCACTAGCGGACGATGTCGTCACCGACATGCTCGCGGGTGAGCTGGCCAACCGCTTCCCATTGCCGCGTCCGGACAAGAGGGACGGCATCCGAGGTCTCAAAGAGCAATATGCGGCCTCCGCGCGTGCCATGAAGGCACGGAGCGAGGCCGTAGATGCCGTCCACCAGGAGGTGTCCGCGCAAGTAAGGGAACGCTGGGAGCGTGACCGGTTCGTCTTGGTTGACCCCAAGAAGGCGCTGGGTGCCCTGGCGAGGGAACTCAACCTCTTCCGCAAGGCACAGGATCTTACAAACGCGTTGATCGCCAGTGCTGGCGCAGACCCCGCCGTAAGGCCACGGCCCCTAGAAGAGTTTCGGCTTCGGCTAGTCCGAGCCCTGGAAGGGCCGCTCCAGTACGCCACGGAGTCGAACCGCAACCACACAAAACAACTCAGTTCGGCTCCAAGTTCTGCAGTCACCAAGTGAGGGCTGCCGCTGCCTTCCGTTCACCCTCGGTCTGACTGCGTCAGCGCCCAGCGCAACATTCATTGGCCACGGCACAACTGTGTGCTGTGACCGCCCCGGCCGAGCCGACCGTTCTGTCGAGGGCCACGTCGATCGGCTTCGCTATGTCCCTGATGGTGCTTCCAGGGCCGGGGTGGCTCGGAGGCGCCAGCAGGGGGCGTTGCGGATCACGCGCCATCATCAGGTCCACGGCACCTTCCCTGACAGCCCGATCCAGCCATGGCCGACTCCCGCCCTTCTCGTGCCGCCTCGGGCTGCTCAGACTGCCGTACATGGACCTGCGGGGGAGGGCTTCGATCGTGACTAGGCGTGGACAGGGTGCGGCTGCTCGCAGGCGGCGAATGGCGCGTCTGAAGGCGGTGGCGGTCGGCGGTGTCCTGGTGCTGGTTCTACTCGTGGTCTTCTGGTCGGTCGTGTGGCCGTACGTCACTGGGGCTGTGCTGTTTGGCGGCGTCGCGGCGGCGGGATGGCGGCTGTGGCGTACGGACCGGCTGGTGCGTGGGCAGGACCGTCTCTGGCGGCAGGAAGAGGCGGTGAAGGCCGGCCACCGGACACTCGCCGAGGCGGACGGGATGACCGGCACCGAGTTCGAGGAGCTGGTGGCCCGCCTGTGCCGACGGGACGGGTGCAGTGACGTCCGGCGGGTGGGTGGTGCCAACGACAACGGCGCCGACGTCGTCGGCCGCCTTCCGGATGGCCGGAGCGTGGTGATCCAATGCAAGCGCTATGCGCCCAGCAGCACCATCGCGAGCCGCGAACTTCGCGATCTGCTGGGCGCCAAGGTGCACTTCGGGGCCGACCTGGCCGTGTTCGTCACGACCACGCGGTTCAGCCGCCCTTCCGAGAAGTTCGCGCTGCAGCACGGAATCCTCGCCGTGCACCGGGATCACCTCGGCGTGTGGAACAACGGGGCCTCCCTGCTCTCCCTGACAGAGGTGAACGGCGAAGGGCAGGGCGACTCCCGTCACCGAGCACGCTGGAAGCGCGCGTACGGGAGATGACCGGCCTCGGGGGTGCGCGAGTCCGGTCATGTCGGACGTTTCGCAGCGCGGCCTCAGTTAGCGCCACGCCGGTCGTGAGACCCGAGACGCCTACGTCCACGACGACGACCGCCACGGCTCTCTCCTCACGCCCCAGCTCTCTGCTCAGCCCCGACGCTCGCCGATTGCCCCGCTGGCGATTCCGCCAACCAGCGCGCGCATCGCCGCTTTCGAGAACAGCAACGGACGACGGCCGATGTCCTTAGAGTCGCGCACTGCTGCGTGTCCGCCCAGTTCCGCGACTTCCAAGCAGTCGTTCGCACCCCCGCTGTACGAGCTCTTCCGCCACCACGCGTGCGTGAGATCGACGTCGTGTGGAGCTGCCGTGGCGTCGTGCGGGGCGGCCATGCTGAGCGTGCTCACTCTTCGAGCTCCTTGCTGATGCGTGCGATGCGGGTGCGGGTCTCCGACGGGTCGAGGGCGGAGCTTCTCAACTGGCCGAAGATGTCCGTATAGTTATCCACGTCTTCCGTGGATTCGAGATACACGGAGTTCTTGGGATTCTCCAGCCACACCAGGTCCGGCGTGGGGGGCGGGAAGGTCAGGATGACGAACGGGCCGTACAGCCCGGGATGCGCGCCGAGCAAGAACGGCAGCAGTTGCACGGTGACGTTCGGACGCTCGCTCGCCTCTACCAGCTTCCGCATCTGGTCGCGCATCACTTCGACGGAGCCGACCGTCCTGCGCAGCACGGCTTCGTCGAGGATCGCCCAGAGTCTGGCGGGGGCCTCACCACCCAAGCGGCCGTTCTGCCGCTCCATGCGGACCCTGACCAGAGCCTCGACCTGCGGCGGGGACAGGTCCTTCCTCATCTGGGAGATCACAGCGCGGGCGTAGTCCTCGGTCTGGAGCAGTCCCGGCACGAGCATCGGCTGGTAGCTGGCGAGGTGTGTCGCGCCGGCCTCCAGCGCGAGGTATCCGTCGTAGCGGGTCGGGGTGAGCACTGTCGAGTACTTCCGCCACCAGGGCTTCTGCTGCTCCTTGTCCGCCCGTACGAGATCGAGCACGTCGGCGCGCCGGTCCTCGTCCTTGACGCCGTACAGGTCCAGCAGAGCCCGGACGAGGACCGGCGTCGTACCGCGTTCGCCGTTCTCGATCCGGCTCAGCGACCCCTGATTAACCTCCAGTTGGTCGGCGACCTCGGTGAGGGTGAGCCCGGTCGCGTCACGCAGTTCCTTCAGCCGTGCCGCGAGCTGTCGCCGGTACACCGACTGCGGGACCAGGCTTCTCTTCAAGGCCATGCCGGAAGTCTCTCCGTACCGGCGACACCTCTACAACCCATACGGGTCAACTTCACCAGACATATTGCCTAGTTGGTAGTTGCGTCGGCATGCTGTCAGGAGTCGCGGCGCGCGTGGGCACGGGCGTGCGCCGCAGCCGACCGATGGGCGAGCATGGCCACGACCTCGCTACCGGCACGCGCCTCCGCGTCGGTCCTGCACGCCGCACCAGGAGGGGTGGGCCATGCCACGGACAACGCTGCTCCGGCAGCTGCTCCAGCAACGGCACCTGACGACACACGAGGCTTTCGCCGCCCAGTACGAGCGGGCCGCCGCCCGGTTGGCAGAGCTCGACCGCGACCCCCGCCTTGCCTCCCTCCAGGTCTCTCCACGCCAGTTCGACCGCTGGTACGGCGGGGAGTTGCTGACTCTGCCCCGTCCTGACGCCTGCCGAGTTCTGGAGCACATGCTGGGCAGACCCGTGTCCGAGCTCTTCTCGACGGCGTACGACGGCGACTCCGGACATGGCCGCGACGAGGAGTCGAGCACGGGCCAGCAGGGGACGAGTGCGCCTCCGCCACGCGAGGACGACGAGAACCCACTGGACATCGTCACCCGGACCCGCCAGCTCACGGCCAGCAACGCCGACGACGCGACGCTCGCCTTCCTCGACTCCTCGCTGGAGGGCATCGCCAGCCGGTACGAACAGGACGGGCCGTACGTCCTCCGCCCCCAGGCCCGCCAGGTACGGCAGCTCGCCCACACCCTCCTCGACGGCCGCCAGCCCCCACGCACGCGCCGGGAGCTCTTCCGCCTCGCCGCCCGCGCCTCCAGCCTGCTCGGCTACATGGCGGTGAACACGGGCGACTTCGCGCTCTCGGAGGCGTACTGCACCGAGGCCCGGGATCTCAGCCGTGAGATCGGCGACCTGGACACCGACCTCTGGGCGTGCGGCACGCTCTCCTTCAGCCTCTACTACGCCGGCCGGTACGACGAAGCGGACGCCTGCGCGGCTGCGGCCGTCGAGCGAGCCCCGCGTCACGCCCAGTGCATCCGCCTGCTCGCCAACGGCCGGGCCCGGGCCCTCGGCAAGACCGGCGACCGGCGTGCCGTCGAGCAGGCCATCGGACAGGCGCTCCGCCTCTCCGACCTCCACGAGGTACCCGTCGGGTTGACCTCCTGCATCTCCTTCGAGCCGTACGGACGGGCCCGGACGCTGGCCAACGCCGTCACGTCACACGTGGCGCTGCGCAACACGGCCCAGGTCCTGCGCGACGCCGAGCACATCGACGATCTGGTGGAGCACTCGACCTCCTCCTGGAGCCGTTCGCTCGTACGCCTCGACGTCGCCACCGCGCTGCTGCAGCAGCGCACGCCCGACATCGACCACGCGATGGCGCTGGGCCGTGAGGCCCTGCGGCTGTGCGGAGACACACCGATCAGCTCCGTCTACCAACGCTCCCGTGACCTGCATGAGCAGGCCGGGCCGTGGCGTGATCACCCGGCGGTACGCGATTATGGCGACGAGTTCCGGACCTGGAGCTCGCAGCCAGCGGCCCTGGCCATGGCGTCATCCGCGTCGTAGGCGCCGAGGGTGTCGTCGCGCTCCGGGGCAGTGTTGCCGAAGGAGTACGTCGGGTGCCCCTGCTCAGCGCCGATCCCGCCGCGTTCCCCGCCGAGCCTCCCGCCGACACGCGCAATCCGGCGGTCACTGCGGCCCACGACTGGGCGGCGTTCAGCGCACTCGACGAGATGACCGACCACTGGGCACGCCCCGGCTGGTCGGACGGCAGTCGCGCGTACTACTGGATGCTGACCTTCCCGGATGATCAGCGGCTCGCGACGCTCGCCGGGCACTGCCAGGAGGAGCTGGCACCCCTCGGCCTCGACCCGGTGCCGACGGACGGATTGCACATTACCCTCGCCCGAGTCGGAACGCCGGGCGTCGTCACCCCGGGCCAGCTGGACAGCCTGGCGCGGGACGCCGAGGCGCTGCTGCTCTCCGCGTTCGCCGTACGCGCCATGCCGCTGGCCGGCTCCCGTGGCGCCGTCCGGCTGTCCCTCGGCCCCTGGGAACCCCTGCTCCGGCTGCACCACGCGCTGGCCAAGGCAGGGAACAGCGTCGGTCTGGCCCCGAAGAAGCCGACGTCCGCTTTCCGGCCGCACCTGAGCCTCGCGTACAACAACCGCCGGCGCCCCGCCGCGCCCGTTGTGGAGACGGTCTCACGGCTTCGCGCTCTACCGGCTGTCGAACTCTCCGTGCCCGCTGTCCAGTTGGTGGAGCTCCGCCGTGAGGGGCGGACGTACCGCTGGGATGTGCGGAAGAGCGTCACGCTCGGGTAGCCCACCGGCGTCCAGGGCGAGAATTACGACCACTTCCTTGCCGATCGCGGTCGGCTGGACGGTCCACGCGGAGGCCAACTCCCCGACGATCAGCAGTCCGAGGCCATTGTCCGTCAGCTGATCCACCGGCTCCTCCGCAGAGCGTGCCCGGACCCTGGAGACATCCCGTCCCGCGTCATGGACCCGCAGTACCGCCACGTCCCGGTAGACCTCCACACACATGCAGTCCGGTCCGCCGGCTGTGTGCCTGAGCGCGTTGCCCACGAGCTCCGAGGCGATCAGAACGGCGTCGTCGACCCGCTCCGGCGCGGCACGTCCATCGAGGAACTCTCGCACGTGTCTGCGCGCGAGGCCCGAAGGCTCGGTGCAATCGGCCAGCTTCACCCAATGACGCCGTACTGGCGTCCGCCTGCAGAGGCGCTCTTCGTCCACCGCGTCCATCGCCGCTTCTCGTTCCCGCTTGGCACTGGACCGATCAGCCTCGCTGCGCCTGAGCCGCAGCGGTACGCCGCGCCTCCGCCTCTTCGCGCGCCGCCGGACGGCGGACGAACGGCGTGCTGACGGCGTACCGCCGCCGACTGCCCCCGGCGAGGCTCTTCGTCGAGACGCCGGTCCTTGGCGTCTCGGCTCACCTGGTTGGAGGTAACGCGGAATGAGCGGCAGTGCGAGGCAGACCGCACCACACGAGGTGCCCCCGGGCACGCGCCTGGTGGTGTACGCCTGCCTACCCGCGTCGCTCGGTGAGGCCGCCGACCACAGCATGGCCAGCGCACGGCGGTACGTGGCCGATGCCGGCTGGGAGGCGATCGAGACGTACGTCGACCGGGCGGCACCGTTCGAGAGCCGCGCCCTGTGCGAGGGCTCGCACAACGCTTTGGCCGCGGTCGAGCAGGGGAAGGCGGCCGGGATCGTCACCCCTCTGCTCGTGATGCTGGGGCATCTGGAGGGGGACAGGGCGAACCTCGCTGCCTGGCAGGCTCGGATCGGAGCGCTGATCACGACCCCGTGGGCGGTCGTCGATGCCGCAGGCGCCACGGTCGCACGGCGGTCGGCGGCGTGATGGCCCGGATGCGGCAACGGTCGCTCCTGCAACTGCTCGACCAGGTCGGATGGGCGCTGCGGCATCCGGCGACGTACGTCGGTCGGTTCGGCTTCGGCACCTTCCAGGTGCTGTTCCTGCCCGTCCTGGTGACCGGCACAACCTTGGCCACGCTCTACGCGGGCCAGTCCCGGTAGCTCCGGCCCGTGTCCTCGACCCCCCTCTCCGGATGCTCCGAATCCATGTCCCCCACGGAATCCGGTCTACCGGAGAGGGGCCGCACCCAAGGTGCGAAGGCAGAAATCCGGCCCTGCGGCAATCCACATGCGGGCCGGGCAGCACGACGAACCGTTCGGATCCTTCCGACAGAAGAGGAAGTGCGATGACCGCAACCATGCTCAGCCCGATCACGACGGCCACCACCGGGGCATCCGCTGTGACGACCGTCCCCGAGGCAACCGCCGACCCGTTCGACGTCGACCTGACCATCGTCACGGAGGTCGGTGCCGACCTGCTCCCCAAGGCGTGCGGTACCGGTGACGGGTGTGCGCCGTCCTGTGCCTCGTCCTGCGCGAGCGCCGTCTGACGGCGGCTCGTGCTCGGGGTCGGGGGCGGTGCTGCTCCCGACCCCGCTCGTTCACAGCACTGATGGCGGAGGCATGGGGATGGGAAGCGACGGAAAGCTCTACCAGCACACGGGCGCGGCGCTGCTGCGGGCCGCCGCGATGCCACTGACGGGTCTGCCGACATGGTGGCCTGACCCGTCCGACACGGAGGCGTGTGGCAGGTGGCTGAAGCAATTGTGGGCCGATGCGCGGTTCGCCGACGCCGTCCGGCAGGCAAGCGGCGATCTCGCCACGCGGGTCGACGCGATCTGCGCTGGGCAGCCGACACGCTCCAAGCAGGTCCGGCGCGCCGCCATGGCCACCGTCCGCTACTTGTTGCGCGCCACCGGGCGACCGACCCCTTTCGGCCTCTTCGCAGGAGTCACCGCGACCAGCGTGGGTTCGACGCCACACGTGAGGTGGGGAGATGCACACCAGGCCGTGGCGCGGGTGGATACCGAGTGGCTGGACGACGTCATCGTCCGCCTGGAGGCGTGCCCGATCCTGCTGGAGCGCCTGGACGTCGTCCTCAACAACCTGGCGGCGCGCCGCGGCGGACGCCTTCACGTCCCGCACGACGGACCGATGGGCGCCACCGTCCGGCGCACCAGTGCGGTACGCGTGATCGAGGACATGGCACGCCGGCCGGTCCACTTCGCCGCCCTCGCCGAGCAGTTGGCCGCCTCCTTCCCCCGAACCAAGCCGCAGAACATCCGCACGCTGCTCGGCGCGCTGGTGCGCGAGAAGTTCCTGATCACCAGTTTGCGCGCGCCGATGACCAACACCGATCCGCTGTCCCACCTGATTGACCGGCTGCACGGCGCGGACGCAGGCACGGTGCCGCAGGTCGCGCAGGTTCTGCACGAGCTGGAAGCGGTGCAACGCGCCGTACACGAGCACAACCGGCGCCCCGCGAGCGCGCAAGGGCTGGCTCGGGAGGAACTCACGGGTCGACTGCGAGGGCTTTCCGACGCGGGCCGAAGCCCCTTGGCCGTCGACCTGAGGCTGGACGCCGAGGTACGGATCCCCGAGAGGGTCGCGCAGGAGATGGAGAGGGCTGCCGACGCTCTACTGCGGCTCACGCGCAGACCGGCGGGCCAGGGTGTGTGGAAGGAGTACCAGGTCGCGTTCTGGGAGCGGTATGGCACCGGCACGCTCGTGCCGGTGAAGGAGGTCGTCGACCCGGCGTCCGGGCTCGGCTATCCAGCCGAGTACCCCGGCAGCCGCATGACCGCACCGCCCCCGACAGTCTCCGAGCGTGACGAGCGGCTGCTGGCCCTGGCCTGGCAGGCACTGGCCGACGGCAGCAGGGAGATCGTCCTCACCGACGACCTGATCGACCGCCTGGCCGGCGATGCGCCGGCCGGGCAGGAGGCACCGCCCCACGTGGAGATGTGCGCGCGTCTGCACGCCGACAGCCTGTCCGCCCTGGAACGCGGGGACTTCACGCTCACGGTGACACCGGCCCGCGCCGCGGGAACGCTCACCTCCCGGTTCACTCCGGTCGCCACCGGCACGGGACTCGACGAGGTCTACCGCCAAGTTCCCACGGGCGTCGAGAACGCGCTGACCGCGCAGCTCTCCTTCCCGCCGCTGTACCCGCACACAGAGAACGTCGCCCGCATCCCCGCTTATCTCCCACACGTGATCCCGTTGGGCGAGCACCGAAGCCCCGACGACACCTCGACGACGCTCATCGACGTAGACGACCTCGCGGTCACAGCCACGCACACCCGGCTGTACCTGGTCAGCATCTCTCGCCGTCGTCTGGTGGACCCGCAGGTCTTCCACGCCATGGCCCTGGACAAGCAACCCCCGCCCCTGGCCCGGTTCCTGGCGCACCTGACCCGTTCCTTCGGCCCTGCCTGGACCAGCTTCGACTGGGGGCCGCACGGCGCACGGCTGCCGTTCCTGCCGCGCGTCCGCTACGGGCGCGTGATCCTCTCTCCCAGTCGCTGGGACCTGACCGCTGACGACCTTCCGAGCCGCGGCGCGGACATGCGGGAGTGGACCGACGCCCTCGGCCGGTGGCGGAAGCGGTGGCAGTGCCACGGTGCCGTCGAGCTGCGGGAGGACGACCGGACACGTCGGCTCCAACTCGACGTGCCCGCCCACGCCACCGTCCTGCGCGCCCACCTGGACAGGGAAGGCCATACCGTGCTGACGGAGGCGCCGACCGAGGAGACCTACGGCTGGATCGGCGGCCACGTCCACGAGATCGCCCTGCCGATGACCAGCACCCGCCGGCCGATACCCGACCCGCTCTCCGGCTTCCTCCCCGTGCTCACCAACAGCACCCTCGGGCCCGTACCGGGGGCGGTACAGGCACCCTGGCTGAACGCCAAGATCTACAGCCACCCCGAACAGCTCGATGAGCTGATCGGCACCCACCTCGCGAGGCTCGTGACCCAACTCCCAGGTACACCCGAGTGGTGGTTCGTCCGTTACCGCACCCCGCACGACCTCGACCACCTGCGCGTGCGCATCCGCACCCGCAGTCCCGGACAGTACGCCACCTGCACTGAACTCGTCGCCGGATGGGCCACCGGGCTGCGCCGCGAGGGGCTCAGCAGCAAGCTCGTGTTCGACACGTACACCCCCGAGATCGGCCGTTACGGCCCAGGCGTCGCCCTGCGCTGTGCCGAGGCGGTGTTCACGGCCGACTCGGCCTACGCCCTCGCCGCCCTGCAGGGCCCCGAAGTCGACGGCGTCGACGGACGTGCGCTGGCCGCCGCCGGCATGGTGGACACCGCCTGCGGCTTGCTCGGCCCCGACGAGGGCATGCGGTGGCTGGCGAACCGGCCCGCGCCTCCGGCTCGCGTCGAGCGAGGCGTCAGCGACCAGACCATCGAACTCGTTCGCCGCACTACGCCTCATGCCCGGGGCTGGGGCGAAGAGCTCGCCCAAGCGTGGCACCGTCGCGCCGTGGCCCTGGCGCTGTATCGCGAGGGCCTCGCCGAGAGCATGGACCTCGACTCCGTCCTGGAATCCTTGCTGCACATGCACCACAACCGTCTGCGTGGCCTGGACCGGGAGGACGAGAGGATCTGCCGCCGCCTTGCCCGTCAGTCCGCCGTCGCGTGGGCCGCCTGGCCGGGGGAGAGCCGCTGATGAACTACGACGCGCCGCCCACACCCACCGGGCCCGGCTGGGGGCAGTCGCTGTACTCCGGCGCGGCGGGAGTCGCGCTGCTGCACGCCGTCAGGGCCCACACCGGCGAAGACGACCGGGACGCGCTCCGGCCATGGGCCGCCGCCATGCTCAAGGGCCCGATCCAGGCCGCCCCCGAAGCATGCGGTCTGTACGAGGGTGCTCCGGCCGTCGCGTACGTCCTCAGCTTCACGCACACGAACACCGCCACGCGCGCCCTGGCGACCCTGGACACACACCTCGCCGACGTCACACGCCAACGACTCAAGCGGGCACACACCCGCATCGATCGCGGCGCGTTGCCCACCCTGGGCGAGTACGACCTCATCAGCGGACTGACCGGGCTGGGCGTGTACCACCTGCACCGCGGCCACAAGACGGAGCTTCAGGACGTCCTCGCCTACCTGGTGCGGCTGACAGATCCGATCACCATCGAAGCGCAACATCTGCCCGGCTGGTGGACGGGAGACAGCCCCGATCTGCGACCGACGCCGCGATGGCCCGGCGGACACGGCAACTTCGGCCTCGCCCACGGCATCACCGGACCGCTGGCGCTGCTGGCCACAGCCCTGCGCCACGGCCACACGGTGCCCGGACAGGCGCAAGCCATCACCCGAATCTGCGACTGGCTCGACCGGTGGCGCAACGGCACCGGCTCGCACGCCTGGTGGCCGGACCTGATCACCCGAGCCGAACACCGATGCGGCGAACTCCAGCGCCCAGGACCGAGACGCCCGTCCTGGTGCTACGGCACCCCCGGCATCGCCCGCGCCCAGCAACTCGCCGGCCTCGCCCTCGGCGACCGTGACCGGCAACGGCAAGCAGAGCAGGCCCTGGCCGGATGTCTGGCCGACGACCAGCAACTCGCCCAGCTCACCGACGCCTCCGTCTGCCACGGTTGGGCGGGGCTCATACAGACCGTCTCCCGCGCCGCCGCCGACGCCCTCGACGACGAACTCGCATCGCATCTATCCCGCCTGAACGTCCGGCTCAACAAGCACCTGGACCACCATGGACTACCGGACGGCGCCGGCCTGATGGACGGCACGGCAGGCATCCATCTGGTCCGTCTCACCGACCCCGTCAACACGGCGATCACCGCCCCCTGGGACCGCTGCCTGCTCCTGACAGGGTGACG
Organism: Streptomyces cavernae; assembly: GCF_004023625.1. Classification (GTDB taxonomy): domain Bacteria; phylum Actinomycetota; class Actinomycetes; order Streptomycetales; family Streptomycetaceae; genus Streptomyces; species Streptomyces cavernae. Next base: position 69,002 of record NZ_ML137711.1, read on the forward strand.
CCGCGAACCGCATCCGCACACCAGAACAGATGAGAACGATCTGCCCCTGCCGTACGCACAGCCGGGCACCTTCCGAAAGGACGCGATGAACACCACCACTGGCGCCTCCCCCGAGGACCTGCGCAACCGCCTGGTCGACGCCATCCTGAAAGAGGACCTCTCCGGCCTCCGCGACGCACGCGTCGAAACCGCCATGCGGACCGTGCCCCGCCACGCTTTTCTCCCCGACGCGCCCCTCGAGGAGGCGTACGCCAACAAGAGCGTGACGATCAAGGAGAACCCCGACGAGGACGCACTCCCGCTGAGCTGTGCCTCCCAGCCCGACGTCGTGCACTTCATGCTGGTCCAGCTCGCCGTCCGCGAAGGCGACAACGTCTTCGAGATCGGGGCCGGCACCGGCTACAACGCTGCCCTGCTCAAGCACCTCACCGGGAAGTCCGGACAGGTCACCACATGCGACATCGACCCCGACGTGACCGACTACGCCCGTCGGACGCTGGACGCCAACGGATACGAAGACGTTCGCGTGGTCACGAGGGACGGCGCCCTCGGTGCCCCGGAGTTCAGCCCCTACGACCGAATGATCGCCACGGTCGGCATGTGGGACCTCCCCGGTGCCTGGTGGGGCCAGCTCGCCGTCGGCGGACGCCTCGTGGTCCCGCTGCGATGGCGCGGGCTCTCCAGGGCCGTGGCCTTCGAGCGTGAGGAAGAGCGGATGCGGTCCGAATCCGTCAAGATGTGCGGCTTCCTCCCGGTAATCGGCCAGGACGGGGAGCGGAACGACTACATCGACGACGACCGGCTCGTCAGGCTCTACTGGGACGAGGACCAGTCCATCGCCCCGGAACTCCTTCGCGACGCGCTCACCCGACCGAAGTCGGTCGTCTGGACCGGTGTGACGGTCGGGCCCGTCGAGTCGTTCGACGGCGTCTGGCTGCGGCTGAGCGCCACCGAGCGAGCGACCTGCCGCATCACTGCCAACCCCCCCGCGGTGGAGGCCGGCCACCACCGCCCCGCCTCACCCGCCCTGAGCCCCGCCCTCGTCGAGAGGGACTCCATCGCGTACCTCACTCTGGAGCGGACCGCCGAAGACTCCGAGACAGAACCCCGGTTCCGGCTGGGAGCCGTCGGCTATGGCCCGGCCGGCGCCGATCTCGCCGAGCGGATCTGCGCGCAGATCCGCGCCTGGAGCCCGGCCCGGACCGCCGAGCCCGTGGTGACGGCCTACCCCGCGGACACACCGGACAGCGACCTCGCCGACGGAGCCGTGATCGACCGGCCCTCCGTGCGGCTCGTCATCGCCTACTGATCCTCACCCCGGTGGGCGTGGCCGTTGGCAGGCCGTGCCCACCGCAACGGGAACAGGGCGGCATCGGAGCACGGTGGTCAGCCCTGGGCGAGGTTCGCCTCACAGTCGGTGCACCGTCGCACGGCCCGTCGCCTCGGATTGCCCGCGGTGGCGGTCGCCGGAGAAGCACTGCTCAACCGCTCCCAGAGCCCAGGTGGAGGATGCGGGATCCACCCCCACCGCGGGGGCCGTACGTCGTCCTCGGTCATGTGGTCGCACCAACCGGGCCTGTGCGCGACCTGCTTCGGGGAGATCAGGATCGTGTCATCCGGGTGAGTACGCCACTCCCTCTTCACGAACGTGCCTACGGAACGCGTGGGCGCCGACGCCGACGAGCCCGGCGGACACTCACATCCGAGCCCGATGACGATCTTGCCGCCGCACTCGTCGCAGCGATCTACTTCCACTGGCCTCGTACCACCCTCACGCCTTGCTGGAGTCGACCCGGTAGACGATCTTCCCGTCGGACTCGGTGAACCCGCGCGACTCGTAGAAGGCCCGTGCGCCTGGGTTGTCGCGGTCGGCCATCCATTCCACCCGGCTGCAGCCGGGGCGCGCGGCGGCCAAGGCGCGGAGTTCGTCCATGAGGCGAGCACCGATGCCCTGCCGACGCAGGGTGTCGCGGACGTAGAGCTCCTTCAGGAACAGGGAGTGCGAGGAACCGGCGGCCGGCCAGAGGAAGGAATACGCGGCGAGGCCCACAATGCCGCCGGTCTCGTCCTCGACGAGCAGGGCGGAAGCCAGCGGTGGCACGCCGAAGAGGGCTTCTTCCACCTGGACGCGGCGCTCCTCGATCGGCTGGATATCTGTGTCAGTCGCCCCGTAGAACCGCTCGATCTCCTCGATCAGCTCGGCCACGGCCGGGACGTCCCGCTTCTCCGCGGGACGGATCGTCACGGTCATCGGCGCCTCCTGTCCTTCCTCGATTGCTTCGGTCGCTGCTGCACTCGTTCGTTCCAACGCGTGATCCCCTCCTGGCGGTACGGCACACGCGTCTACGGCGACGAGGCGGCCTGCGCGTAGGGGTTCCAGCCGTGCTGCCGGAGGGAGTTCTGGACGTGTCGGATGATGTGCTCCAGGTCCGCGCAGTAGACAGATGGGTTCCGATAGCCCTGGGCTTCGCTGAAGCGGTGCGGGAGGTAGCCACCGCCGCACACGTCCACGAGTGGGCAGGCGCGGCACTGCTCGGCGAGCGCTTCCTTGCCGTGCTGCCGGTGCAGCAGCTTCGGGTGCGACAGTGCTTCGTCGAAGGAGTGGCGGAGGACGTCGAGCCCGAGCCAGGTGGCACCCTCCTCGACCGACCGCAGGGTGTCCACGGCCTCGATGGAGCCGTCGGACTCGATCACGACGCTCGTCGGCGGGGCCAGGCCGAGCGTCTCCACCGAGCCGCGCACGCCAGAGCTGAGGGCCACGATGTCCTCCAGCATCCGGACGCTGTGCCGGTACTCAGGCCGGGCGAGCCAGGCGTCGTAAACCCTGCTCATCCACAGCCCGTACTCGGGCACGCTCGGGTCGGAGCGGTGCGGCGGGTCGTCGTGGGTCGCGTGCGGCAGGCCGAAGTCGATCAAGGGCGGTTCGAACGCCGCCAGGTAGTCGTGGACCTCCACGGGGTCGTTGGCCAGGTCCACGACGGCGAGAAGTCCCGCGAACAGGTGTGGCCGCGACCGCAGGAGTTCGATGCCGCGCACGGCGGAGGCAGCACTCGACTGCCCGACGTGCGTCAGCCGGTGCCGGTCGTTTGCACGCGGCGGCCCGTCGAGGCTGACGCCCACCGCGACCTCGTACCGTTCGAAGAGGTCCAGCCACGCATCGGACAGAAGAGTCCCGTTGGTCTGGAGCTCGAAGAGGACCCGGGTCCCGGCCGGCGCGGCGTCCCGGACGGCCTCCAGCAGACCGGCCATGTGTCCGACGCCGACGAGAAGCGGCTCCCCGCCGTGCAATACGACGTGGATGGTCCGGAGGCGGTGTGCGGCGGCGTGCTCACCTATCCGCCGGGCCGCGGCCCGGGCCACAGCGAGGTCCATTCGGGCGGGCAGGCGCCGCGCCGCCTGGTCCGTGGAGTTGAAGACGAAGCAGTAGTCGCAGTCGATGTTGCAGCGGTTGGCGACCTTGAGGATGAACGTCCGGAAAGGAAAGGGGCCTTCGGGTTCTGTCATCGAGCGGACGTGCTCACAGCGGCCAGGGCCAGATAAGCGAGGCCGCGTGGGCACCGTCGCCCACCCGGCCCGTCGCGCCCTCCTCGGCCTCCAGCCGCTGCCGAACGCGGGCGGCCACTCGGTCCAGGACGGCGGTGCCGACCAACGTCGGCTCCGCGAACGCCGGGCCGACGGGCGTGATGGTGCGTGGCTCGGTGACGGACGTGGGTGACGGCATTCAACGCTCCTCGTGGAGTACGTGCCGGAGGTGGCACGGTGCGACGGGGTTGAAGCGACAGATCAGCCGGAAACCTAGCATCCTCAACCACCCACCTGGCACAGGAAATTCGGCCACATGGTCGGCGTCAGCCGGACCGCTACACCAGCAACCGTTCGATGTCGTCCACGGACGCGCTCACTCCCAACCGCCGGTACACGGTCACGGCGGCTCGCAGTGAGTCCACACCGTGACCAGGCCCGTCAACCGTCCAGTCGCAGCGGCCGATGCCCTCCAGCGCCCGCGCCTCCTCCAGCGGGCAGCGGATGTCCCGCGCGAGCGTGAGCGCCTGACCAAAGTGCCGACGGGCGGCTGTCGGTTCATCGGAGGTGAACAGCAGCATCCCCCAGTGGTTCAGTGCCTCCGCCTCGCCGCACCGGTCGCCCAGGCCCCGCAGGATCTCCAAACCGCGCTGGAACGCCTCGATCGCGCCATCGCGCTCACCGACGATGCCGCGCGCCACGCCCAGCTCGCTCAGCGAGGCGGCCTCACCCCCGCGGCTGCCGAGCTCGCGATAGGCACCCAGGGCCTCCTCCAGAAGCCGGATCGCCTCTGCCGCATCCCCGGTCACACGCTCCACGACGCCAAGGTGACGGACGCTGTTCGCGCGGCCGAACCGTTCACCGAGCTCAGTGAAGTGCGTCAGGGCCTGGCTGTGTGCCGTCCGCGCTGCCTCGATGTCTCCGGTCAGCCGTCGGACGACGCCCAACTCGTTCAGCGCGTAAGCCTGGTGCACACGGTCGTCCAGCTCCAGGTAGATGTCGAACGCTTCCTGGTGATGCCGTGCGGCGATGTCGTACGCGCCCATGAGGCTGTGCACGACACCCAGGTCCCGCAGGGAGTTCGCCTCCCCGTACCGGTCACCGAGTTCTCGGTAGATCGCCAGGGCCTCGCTCTGGGCCTCCACCGCCGCGTCGAACCGGCTCATCTGCCGGTGTGTCATGCCGAGATCCGCGAGCGCGTTCGCCTGCCCGAGCCGGTACCCCAACTCTCGGTAAAGGGCGAGGGCCTCGGTCTGGGCGCGGGCCGCGTCCTCGTTGTCCGCGGTCAGGTACCAGACGATGCCAAGCTGGTTCAGTGCCTCGGCCTTGCCACGCCGGTCGCCGACCGCTTCGTACGCCGTCACGGCGTCGTTGAGGGCCTCGATCGCCTGTGGGTAGGCGGCCATGAAGCGGCGTACGACACCCAGCTCGGCGAGGGCATCACCCCGCGCCCGCTGGTCGCCGGTATGGCGGGCGGCCTCGGCGGCGGTCCGATGGAGCGCGACAGCCTGGTCCCAGGGGCCGGCCTGGCGCAGGAAGGGCGCCATGGCCGCGGCGAGCCGGACCACGAGGTCGTACAGGGCGAGGCCGTTCGCCCGCCGGACGCACGCCAGGATGTTGGCCCGCTCGGTCTCCAGCCAGCTCAGGGCATCCGCCCGCGACTCCAGGATCGGGGTTTCCACCCGCGAGGTGTCGTCCGGCGCCGGTGGCACCGTGGCTCCGCTGCGCACGATGTGCCCGTTCGCGACGGCGAGAGCGGCCAGATAGTAGGTGCACACACGCTGGACGGCCTGTACGTGGTCCATGCTGTCCCCCTCGGCGGCGAGACCGCGAGCGTAGTCGCGCAAGAGATCGTGCAGCCGGTAGCGACTCCCCGGTTGCTCGTCGATCAGGTGGTCGTCGTAGAGCGCCTCAAGGTGCCGACGGGCCACCACGACCGAGTCCTCGCCCAGTGCCGCACCGACGTACGGGTCGAGATCCGTGCCGGGGAAGAACCCGAGCCGCCGGAAGAAGCGCTGCCGCTCCGGCGCGAGATCCCGATAGGACAGATCGAACGTCGCGGTGACGGCGCGTTCCCCGGCGCGCAGCTCTCCCAGGCAGTCCCGTGCCGCCACCAGCCGCCCGCGCAGGTCCTCGGCGGTCCAGGACGGATGGTGCCGCAGCCGTGCCGCGAGAAGCGACACCCCCAGCGGCAGGCACCCGCACAGCCGCACCAACTCGTCCACCACATCCCGGTCGAGAGCGTCGGCCGGCCGACCGCTGAGCCGCACGAAGAGTTCGACCGCGTGATCCGGCGGCAGTGCGTTCACCGACATGACCACCTCCTCGTTCGCCACCAGCCGCTTGCGACTGGTCACCAACACCAGACATCCGCTCCCACCGGGGAGCAGTGGCTCCAACTGTCGGTAGCTGGCCGCGTTGTCGAGAATCAGCAGCGCCTTCTTGCCCGCGAGCCTGCTCCGCCACATGACGGCCCGAGCCTCCGTGACCGCTCCGACGTCGTCACCGACGGGAATCTGCTGCGTCGGCACGCCGGCGGCCGCGAGAAGCGAGGCGAGCGCCTCGCCGGCCTGCACCGGAGTACGCCCCGGCGTGTGCCCGTTGAGGTTCACGAAGAGCTGTCCGTCGGGGAACCGCTCGGAGAGCAGGTGGCCGGCGTGCACGGCGAAGGTGGTCTTCCCGACGCCGGGCATGCCGTCGATCACGTGAACGGGCAGCCCCTCGCCACGCTCCTGTGAGGACCGCACCGAGCGCACCAGCCGCTCCAGCTCCGCGGCACGGTCGGTGAACGCGGCGGTGTCGCGCGGCAACGAGCGCAGCACCTGGGCGGCCCCTGGCCCTGCTCCATCCTCCGGTCGACCCGGAGGGGTGGGAGGCCGCGTCTCGGAGAGCCCGGCGAGCAGGGCCGTCAGCCCCGCCAACGTCACACCCAGCACGACGAACGAGAACCAGGCGTGCTCCTGTAACCACCCCAGCCAACCGGGCCACCGCGACTCGTCGGACACGGCGTTCGTGACGAGCCCGACCAGCATGGTGGTCACAGCGCCGCCTCCGGCGACGACGGCGATCGCGATCCCGCGCCGGAGTCTCATACGGAGGCCCCAGCAGCCGCCAGGGGAGCGGCCGATTCCCCCCTGGCGCCGCTGATGAGACACCACGCACTGCCAACCGACCTGGTCACGAAGGCAACCCCCGAGTAGAACGCCCCAACTTCCCTAACGGAACAGTCCTCGTAGACCTTGGTCAAGGGCGCGTCTGAGCCACGGCGTGCGCCAGCTGCCGCAAGGCGCGCTGGCCCACGGCCACCGCCTCTCAGAAGTCCACGCGACCTCTGGTGATCACGCGGTGGCCGCTTTCCCTATCGGCCCCAGCCACGAACTGGTCAATCGGCTCGGGGCCTACTCGGTACCGCAGGTCGTGGCCTCGGATCCAGTCGGTTCGGTAGACCTCATGCCAGTACTCTCGCTCTTCTTGCCCGCCTCGATGGGGTAGCGCCGCCGTTGCAGCTCATCGCGTTCAACGTCCGGGATCGTCATCGACTCGGCAAGCACGGCGGCGAGCGCGTCCACTTGAGTGTTGTCTACGTCAGCGTGGAAGATCCACCGGATGTTCTCGTCGCGCGTGATGAGGTCGATCGCCAAGCGCGCGCTTCTGTCCTGTGCGGTCGTTGCTCGGACGTATCGCACTTGGTCAATCGGGATGTCTTGACGGATCTCGGCTTGCTCAAGGAATGCGTTCGTCTTGGCCGTGATGATGCGGCGATCCGTGACGGCGACCAGTGTCTTTGCCGCAGCCTTGTCCCTCGCTGCCGCCAACTTCTCCTTCGCTCCGCCGACGATCGCAGAAATCGGACCGAGGGCATCGAGCTGGTCGGGGAAGCCGAGGACACGTAGGGTCTCATCGTCGTCGAGGAGCCATCGCAGGATGCGAAGGTACGGCTCGAGATCCAGCGGTTTGGGTGTGCAGACGACGCCCGGAGCCTCGAGCGGAGGGGCCGACGGATGGAGAGCATCGGCAAGAGGCTCGATCGCCTCCAGAAGACGGGCGGACATTTCGCGGGCTGCCTTCACGTCCTTCCGCTTCCCCGGCAGCGGCCATGCGTCGGGTCCGGGGAGCTCGGCGATGATCCGCAGCTCCCGCGTCAGCGCGTCGACGAGGCTCGTCGTCTCGGCGAGAGCGGAGTCGAACTCCGCGCGGGTGTCGCGCGCGATGACCTCGGCGTACTGTCCCTCGGCGGCGTCTTCGCGTCCAGCGGCTCTCGCCCTCGCAGCGCGGAGCGCGTGATACCCGGTCCATGCCTTGAGGGAGGACAGGAGGGCGTAGGCGTCGAAGGCGATCGCCTCGGCGTTCGTCTGCAGATACTCGCGGTGGCTGCGTGCCTCGGGCCGACCGATCTGACTGACGTGGTCGCCAACGTTCCCTCGGTAGAGCTCAAGCTGCTTCTGCAGCAGCGCTCCACTACCAGCGACGTCCTCCCACAAGGACGTCGGGACCGATTCGATCTCTCGCGCCTGGTCGACAGCGCGATCGATGGCGGCGACGAGCCCCGTCAGTTCGGCCCACTGATCCTTGCGGATGGTGGTGAGGACCTGACTTGTCACCGCGAGGTTGGTCCTGACGAGACCCGAGACCTCACTCAGCATCATCTGAAGGCCGACCATGGCCAGCGCTGGCCCGATCGAGGCCGCGGTCTGCGCCTTGCTCACCGCATTCACGGAGTAGAAGCGGGCCTGATGCAGGATGCGGCCAGGAACCATCACCGCTCCGAGGTTCCCGCCGTCCTTGACGGCGAGCGTCGCGCCGCTCTTCAGCAGGGCCTGTGCCGTGTCGCCGATCCTGTAGAGCCCCTGCACGCTGGCGAACGCGTTTCCGAGATTGCCGACCACGGTCGCCGCGTTCCCGATCGAGGCGAGGATCGCTGAGATCTGCTTGCGGTCGGCAGCCGGCACGATCCCGAAGTCGATCAGATCGGGCTTCAGCTCCGGCGGGACCTCACCGGCGACGACAGCCACCCCTGGGAGCACCTCCACCAGGACCGTCGACGCCGTCGTCGAGTCGATGTCCGAGTTGGACGTCGGATCGTCCACAGCAGGTGAGTCGGCGGTATTGCTCCGGCCGTTCTCCTCAGGCGCGGCGATCTCCATCGAGTCCGAAGGGTCCTGCATGCGATCTCCTCCCCCGCGGGCGCGCGCAACGGCGGGACCTCATCGGCGTTGACTGCCGAAGTCTACGGCTCAACGCCCTGCGGTTCAGCCGGAATCCGCCGGGCTGATGCCGCACTGGCTGGTGCCAGCTGAGCTCTCCAGGGCTCCGCCCCGGATGAGTGGATCAGCGCAGTCCGGCGAAGAGATCGTTCTCGGGTATGGACGCGCCGGTGGCGTCCTGGACACGTACGAAGGTCTCCATGCCCATCAACTCACCGAATCTCTCCTTGCCCATTTTGAGGAAGAAGATGTTCTCGCCCTGACTGGCGTGCGCGGCCAACGCGTCGAACTTCTGGCCGCTGAACGCGGTGGTGTCCACCCACGTGGTGATCTCATTGTCGGGGAGGCCGATCTCGGCCAACGCGGCGGCCTCCGCAGGATCCGGCTCCGGCATGTCCGGATGAAACTCGCGCATGATCTCGCCGAACCGCTGCATCCCCGAGCGGGGCATCGTGGTCCAGTACACCTTCGGTGTCAGCGCGGTCATCTCCAGTGCCGCCATCGTGATGCGGTGGGCCTGGATGTGGTCGAGGTGACCGTAGAAGCCGTTCTCGTCGTAGGTGACGACCACATCAGGGCGGTAGTGCCGCATGAGTTCCGCGAGTCGGGCCGCGCCTTCCTCCACGGGGGTCTGCCAGAAGGATCCGGGGGCGTCGTTGCTCGGCCAGCCCATCATCCCGGAGTCGGCATAGTCCAGCATTTCCAGATCGCTGACCTTCAGGACGTCACAGCTCGCCTTGAGTTCTTGACGGCGCATCAAGGCGACGGCCGTCGGATCATGCCCGGGATCGCCCGGTTTGACACCCCCCCCGGTCCGTCACCGCAACCGCCGTCGGTACACGTCACGAGAACCGTGCGGATGCCTTCCGCCGCGTACCGCGCGAGGACCCCTCCGGTTCCGGTGGCCTCGTCGTCGGGGTGGGCGTGCACCGCCATGAGCGTCAAGGGCCGGTCAGTCATCAAGCAGTCCTCCTGCAGAAATACGTCTTGGTTCGAGTGCGCGGCGGGCGTACCGCGATCCTGGGGCCCGGATCCTGTCGGGGCAGATGACCTTGTGATCTCCGAGTTCCCCGCCCGTGCAGCGCCGATCCCTCGGTCGATGCAACAGTGCCGGCCGGACCCGCTGTTCCCGGCGCGGCTGCACGTCTCAGCGCCAGGTCGAATCCGACTTCCATCCGGCACCAGGCGTGAGATTCCGACGCGAAACTTGAAGCCCTATATGTCCATCTATCCAGCAGTTCGTCGCCGGCAGACAGGAAAGATCCCGAAACGACTGGTGAGCAGCTGCGCAGCTATGTCAACCTGCAACACCTTGCCGGAGGACCTGGTCAACGAGGTGATGCCAGTGATCCTGGAGCCAGTGTTCCACCCTACGAGCCCATGGAGGCGCCCCTGCTCCCGCACCACTCCAGCGACCGCTCCCGACCGGACTTGCCGGACCCGGTGTACTGGGTCACCCCGCGTCATCTGGCCGGCGACGACGGTGCGCTCGCCGAACGGATCGGCGACACCCTGTCCGACCTCGGCTGGCGCATGTGGCCCACCTCCCGCCACACCCTTCTGTACGTAAGCCCGGACGGGCTGCGTGGCGCCGAGTGGATCCTCGCGGCCTACCCGTTCGAGCTGGGCGGTCTGCCCGTCGCCTGGCAGCTGAGCGCCCGCCCGCATACCACTACCGCGATGGCGGAGTGGAACGCGTACTTCACCACCGGCATCCCCTACGAGGCGCTCGCCGATCTCCACATGGCGCTCGACGCCCGTGAGGCGCCCGACGTCGCCTTCAAAGAGCCCGAGACGGTCCTCGACGCGCTCAGTGCCCGGGGCTGGATCCGCGACGTGGACCGGCCCCACACCACCGCCACGGACCCCGGGTTCTCCTCCTGCGTCTCCCTGGAGATGCTGCCGCCGCTCATCGAGGACGCCGACCCGCGTCCTGACCTGGTGGGCTGGCAGGCGTGGGCGGAGCCCGTGCCCGGCGCGCCGTACCTGTGGTGCGCCAGCTTCAGCGCCAGCGTCCCCCATGACCTGGTCGCCGCGTTCGCCTCCTCGCTCGCCTCCCCGGTGCCGGTGCCTCGCCACACTGTGCCCGAGATCGCGGAGGGGCGGCTCACCATCGTCCGCCGCAGCTGACAACACCTGCCGCAGAGGAGCTGCTGTTGTGCGGCCCGTCACCGAATCTCCCCGAGTTGCAGCCGTCCAGACGTATGAGGAGCGTCCCCTGCGCCTGCCCTATGACAGAGAAGGAGAGAGTCTTGTTCTTTCGACGCACTCGCGAGGACCGCGCGTTCCGTGAAGCCCAGCGTGCGGGCCACGAGTTGCTCCTGCGGCTGCAGTCCGCACGGCCGTGGCCCGACTGCCCCGAGCCGATCACACAGGCCCCTGCCGTGGAGGAAACGGTGGTGCCTCATTTCCTGCCGCCGGAGTTGCGGGTGCCGTCGCGCCATGAGGTGGCCGGGGTGATGATGCGCTGGCTGCAGCCGCTCGTCGTCGACGGCGAGGTCCGTACGTGTCCCGGGTGCGGTGCGTACCGGGACTGGATCGTCTTCTGCATGCGCGACGACTCGGTGTGGCTGCGTTGTCGGGCTGGCCACGAGACGAAGGAGCCCGGCCTGGATGCGGCCTGGTTCAACCGCCACTCCGGTCCCGTCGACCGATTCCACCCCACTCTCGAAGAGGGCCTGCGCCACCTCGGCCATTGACCTCCCGAAACCCCCGCTCCCCTTCGTACTGCCGGCGCCCGGAGGGCCGGCCTGGTCAGACCGTCCGTTTCGCAGGCCACAAAAGGGGTTTCCTATGCGCCTTCACACCACGACCGTCCTCAGCCTCAGCGCCCTCGCCGTCCTGGCCCTGGCGGGCTGTTCCCATGGCAACGCCACCTCCTCCGGCCCGAGGTCGTCCACGACCGTCCCGGTGCACCCGGACGGCCAGAGTGCCCCGGCGCCCACTCCCCTGTCCTCGACCGCACTGGCCAAGCGGCTCCTGGACGAGAGCGACCTCGGCGAGGGCTACACCCGCATGCCACAGCGCACTGCGGCGCACGACGACGTGACCGTGATCGGCTGTTCCAGGCTGGGGGAACTCGCTGGCGATGCAGCGGCCGGTGGCAGCCTCGATTTCCCGCGCAACGCGAAGGCGTCCTTCACCTATGCAGGCGGCCCCGGTTCCGAGGTAGCCGAGGAGTTGTACAGCGACACTGAGGACAAGCTCTCCCGAGAGGTAGGCCGGATCTTCGAGGCGATGACCTCCTGCCCCACCTACCAGGTCCTCGCCAGCGGTACCCCCGTCACGGTCACGACTCAGAAGGTGCTCGTCGCCCGCCGGCTGGGCGACGAGCAGTGGAGCCAGCTGCTGACCTTCACAGCCGGCGGGCGCAGCAGCATCGTCAAGCAGACGGCCGTCCGCACCGGGACGGTGGTCGTCGTGGTCTCGGGTAGCCCCGGCCTTGTTGATGCCCACGTGCGCAAGGCGATCGCCAAGGTCACAGCGGGCAGGCTCACGGGGTGATGAGGCGGGATCGGCAGGCACGGACGGCGCCGCAGGTCCCAGGGTCAAGGCCGGTTCCTAGAGCGCCAGATCCCCGCCCTGGTCGCGGAGGTGCCTGACGTTCCCCACGGTGTAAGCCCCGTGACATGGGCGGGCTTCACCTCCCTCGCCCCTGGAGGCCGGAGCCAACAAGGTCGGCCGCCAGGGGCGCCGCCGTGTCAGGCCAGGGCGGTCAGGTTCTGCACGAGGGAGCGGACTTCGGGCGTGAGGCCGTCAAGGATGTCCCGCCTGTAGGGGGTGTCGGGTCGGGCAGCGAGGTCTTGGACCGTAGCCCAGTTCTCGGCGACCACCCGGAGAGCCTGCTGTGCTTGCTGGACGGCATTCCGTCGGTGGACGAGGAACTCTTCAGCGCGCTGGTGGGCCTGCTCCCAGGTGATTTCTCCCCGCTCGACGAGCTGGGACAGGGGCGGGGCGGGGTCTCCGTCGGAGAGGCGGAGGGCGTCCGTGTGCTGCACGGACTGCCGGAGCTGTGCTTCGTGCTGCCGCTGGTCGAGTGCCGCTATGGCGTCATCGAGGGCGAGGAGGCCCTCGCTGACCTGTTCTGCGAGATCGGGGGCGTGCTCGCGCAGGCGGCCGTGCTGGGCCTGGACCTCGGCGGCGCGGGCCTGGTGTTCGCGGACGGTGCTGTAGGCGGCATCGAGGCTGAGCTTGCCGCTGCGGACCTGCTCGGCGAGGTGGGGGTTGCGCTTGAGGACCGTGGCCGCGTTGGAGAGGCGGGTCAGGCTGATGCTGTGGACCTTGGCCTGGTGGCGCAGGGAGTGTTCCGAAAAGGAACGGGCCATCGCGACGATCATCGCCTGCTGGCCCTTGCTGATGTGCCGGCGGCGCAGGTTGTGGGCGAGGATCAGCCCTTTGGGGTCGCTGCCGGTGTACGTCGTGAAGCGCGGCTCGACGCCGGCAATCTCGCAGGCGGCCAGACGGTTACGTCCGTCGAGGAGGACGCCGTCGGCGCTCAGGACGATGGCCTCGTGCTGGCCCTCGGTCTTGATGGACTCGGCCAGGTCGTGCAGCTCGTCGGCGCTGAGTATCGGGAACATGCCGGCGGTGGGGTGGGTCTGGATGATGGGCTCCTTGTCGGGTGGGGTGCCGGTGGCGCGCCGCAGATGTCCTGCGGCGTCGTAAGGCCGGGGGCAGGGCTGTTGTCGTTGATCGGTTGTCATCGTGACTTCGGTGGTTCTCGGTAGCGGGTGCGAGGCGTGCGCGGCCGCTGCGTGAGGGGGCTGGTGCTCACCGCGGCCGGTGAGTGCGGGATGGCGGTGGCGCGGATGTGGGGGGTGTCGCGGCGGTGGCCCGGGCTGTGGACAGGACGTGGGGGATGTGAGGGCTACGGGCTTGTGCGGCTCGTGCACCTGGGCCGGGGGCGTGCCGGTCGCCGAGGCGTTGGATGCGCCAGACGAGAACTTCGGACGCCGATTTGGCGTCGCTCAAGGAGCGTTGCTGGGCTGCCTGCCGGAGGACGGCTGCGGGGTTGTGGCCGGCGGCTTCGGCGGCGGCGAGGGCGGCGGTCAGTGCGGGCCAGGCAGCCTCGGTGAGGATCTGCCCGGAGTGGGAGGGCAGGACCTCGTGCAGGGTGCGGGCGTACCGGTGGACGGTGCTGTCGGAAGGGCGGCGCCCGGCGAGTACGGCGAGGCTGGTCGGGGCGATCTGGTCGTAGGCGGCCTGGAGATGGATGAGCGTTTGCCGGGCGGCGGCCACCTGCCGGTCGTGGTGGTGCAGCGCGCTGCGGCGCTGGGCTGCGAGGACGACGAGGATGGCGGCGTCCAGGAGCATGGCAAGGCCGGTGTGGTCCGCGGGCTGGTAGCGCATGGCTTTCAGAGCGCCGCGCAGGGCGCGGGCGTGCTGGTGGTCGGCGCGGGCACGGGTGTGGGCGGCGCGCTCGAAGGCGACGGCGGCGCGGTGGAGTTCGGCCTTGAGATGGCCGGGGGCGTGGGCGGGCAAGGCGTAGAGGACTTCGCTGAAGACGGTCAGGTGGGCTTGTGCAGCGCTGTCGTCGGCGTGATCAAGGTGGTGGGGGATACGTTCTGCGGCCGCGGTGGCCTGGTGCCAAGGGCTGCGGCGGTAGTGGCCGGCTGGTGAGGCTGCAGTGGCGGTGTGCGCTTCGGTGGCGGCCAGGCGCTGCTGGATCTGCGGGAGGGACAGGTCGGTGGCGAGGCTGGAGCCGGAGTACCAGATGGGTGTGCCGTCGTCAGGCAGGGCGACCTTGTAGCCGCCGAGGTCGCCGGAGGGCAGAGTGCGCGTTTCGACTTGAAGGCCGGCGTCGGCGAGCAGGTTGAAGAACTCGTCCAGGTCCTTCGCGTGGGAGAGCGCGGTGCGCACGGTGTGGCGCAGTTGCTCGCGCGCTGTCTTGTGGTGGCCCAGCCGTTTGGCCTTCTCCTGCTCGGCGCGGGTGGGGCGCTTCGCCGCCGGGGTACCGGTGGCGGCTTCGGGGCCGCGCGGAACCTGGGTGAGGCCGAAGTCCTTCTCGATTGTGGCGAGTTCGGTCATGGCGCGGTGGTAGTCGTTCCAGTTCCGCGGAGGGCGCAGATCGCCGCGGACTTTGGTGGCGACGATGTGGATGTGGTCGTCCGCGTGGCGCACGGCGACCCACCGGCAGCCGTCCGGATCGCCCTCCGGTGCGATGCCGGTCGCATGGACCATGCGCTTGGCGATCGTCGCCCAGTCGGCATCGGTCAGGATGCGGTCCTCGGGCGCGGCGCGCACCGAGCAGTGCCACACGTGCCCCTCGGGTGCCTTGTCGCCGGCCTGCTCGACCCGCAGGTCCAGGGCCTTGGTGAGCTGGCCGAGCCGCTGCTTGTGCCCAGGGCTGTCATACGGGCCTGGGTCAGGAATGAAGTCGTCCCAGGAGGCGACGATGTGCTGGTCGGTGTGTTCGTTGGCGCGGCCCTTGTCGAAGAGGTACGCCAGGACGCCGTAGGTGTTGTTGCCCGGCTTGACGATGTTCGCGATCAACTCAGGCCGCCCGCCTTCTGCCCGGCTGCCCGGAAGGCCGCGTCGTCGATCGCCCGGACCGTGTCGTGGGCGGTGGCGAGCAGGCGCTGCGCCCGCTGAAGGATCGCGGCGTCCACAGGGTGTGGATCGCCGCCCGAGTTGAGGCGGCGGGCGATCTGGTTGACGTTGTTGCCGATCCGGGCGATCTGCGCCCGCTGGGTGGCGAGCTCGTCGACCGCATCGTCGTAGACCGTGCGAGGAGCGGAGACGGTGATCTCACCGCGGACGCGGGCCATGGTGGCGTCGGCGATGTAGCGCGCCATGGTCACGTGCTCGGCTTTCGCCGCCGACTGGATGTCGTGCTTCTCATGCGGCGCAAAGCGGGCGGTGACGTGCTCGGAACGCTGCGCGTCGAGGTTCGCGCGGCGGTGCGGCGTACGCTGCTTGGCCCCTGTGACGAGAGCGGTCGGCTGTTCGCCGGCGCTCACCCGCTCCTGCTCTGGCACGCCCTCGTGCCGGAGCTGCTCCTCCGCCACCCCCGGGGCGGAGGTGTTCGCGATGGACCGGCCTATGGACGGTCCATCGCTATTGCTTGCTGCGCGTGTGACGGGAGTGGTGACCATCTGCTTTTGGGGGATGGGGAGTTCGCGGTACTGGTCGCGCACGACGAGGTGTCCTTGTGTCGGGGTTGCGGGGGTGGCGGGTTCAGGCGGCGCGCGGTTGTTTGTTGAGCTCGGCGAACTGCTCGGCGGCGAGGTCGAGCAGATCCACCAGGCGCCGCTCCGGGAGGCGAGCGGCGGTGGTCAGGGCGTCGTCGATGCGAGGGTCGAGGGTGCTGACGGCATCCAGTCCGGCGGCGCGGGCGACAACCAGGCGCAGCTCGGCCTCGAGCCAGGCCCAGTGCTCGGTGGCGGGCACCGGGATCCCGTCACCGGCGCCCCTGAGACGGTTCAGGTAGTCGCCGCCGGCGGACAGGATGTCGGGCAGGGGGATGTCGTCGCCGGCCATCCAACGGCCCTGGTCGAGCAGGGTGAGGATGGCGCAACGCAGCATGCTCATCTCGTCGCGTTCCGGAGCGGTGCAGATCGGGCAGGCGTCGTAGTCGCAGGTCCAGGCGGACACGGTCGAACGGGGCATGGCAGGTGGGCCTTTCAGCGAGGGGTGGTTGGAAGTGCGGGGGGAACGTTCAGTGGGGGTGGCCTGTACGGGCGGGGGCCTGGTGCTCGGCCTTGACCGCGTTGACGATGCTCTGGGCCAGGTCGGTGCCGACCTGGTGGCCGTCGGCACGGACGGCTGCCTTGAGGGAGTCACGCGAGAGGCGACCCGTCTCGCGGTAGATGCGCTCCGCGTACGCGATGAGGGCATCCCGCGGCAGGTCGGGCCTGCGACCCGGGCGTTTCGGCTCCGGCTTCTCGCCAGGCTCGGCATCCGCGTCTCTGGCCGTACTCACCTCCGCGCCCGCATCAGTAGCGGATTGAGGGCGGACGATGGATTCCGGGCGGTCCGACCGGTGTACGCCTTCGTCGCCCGGATTCGGTACGGCCTCCGGGCACTCGGGCCTTGCCCGCTTCGCCGCGGCAGTGCGGGGCCGACTGACTCGGTCTCCGGGCGTCTCCCACCGTTCGGGCAGTGGGAGCGAGGCCAACCGGGTGGCCTGCTGCCGGGTCCCGAGCTTCCGCAGCAGCAGCTCGTCCTGGCGAGGATCACCGTCGACGTCGGCCCTCTCCAGCGCTTCGTGCAGGCGCCGAGTCGCACGTCGGCCACGCCTCTTGTTGCGCTTCGTCTCGGGCATCGCTTCGATGCGGAGGATCAGCGTGACGGCCCGGCTCAGGGCGCGCTCGCGGATGAGTCGTGCGGCATCGGCGTCCTGGTCGTGGATGCCCAGGCGCGCCAGGAGTCGCTCGCGTGCCTGCCGGCCGAGGATCGCGAGCAGGCTGCGTGAGGCGGCCTCGGGGGTGTGGTGGCGTAGCTCGATTCCCATGGCCAGGTGCCAGAGGACTGCGGCCATCACCGGGCCGATCAGGGCGCGGACCGTGCCGCCGACGGGACCGGACTCGGCGTAGGCGGGGATGATCTGGCCTCCGGTGATCACCCATACCAGGACGCCAGGCGGACCCGGCGCCTGCCTGGGACCCTTCAGGTTCTGGCGCGCCATCAAGGCCATTGCGAACAAAGCCAGTTCAGCGGTGGCGAACATGAAGGCGCGCTCGACGGTGCTGCCCATGTCGAGGTAGTCGGCGGCGAAGCGCCAGCTGGTGTCCGCGCTGTAAGCGGTGCAGCCGATCGCGGCGACAGCGGCAACCGGGATGGCGGCGGTGCCACGTCGCTGCCCGACACCGGGCTTCTGGGCGCGTCGGCGCAGCAGCCATCCAGCGAGCAAGGTGACGACGAGGAACGGCGCGCCGATCGCGAGCAGGGACGAGAGTTCGAAGGGGTAGGTCACGCAGCTCCCTGTCGGGTGATTTCCTCGGCGGCGAGGTCGAGGCGCGTCGGGTGAGGCGTGGTGCGGGGCGCATTGCCTCGGGCGCGGCCGTCGGGGCCCACGCGTCGACTGCGGCAGGGTTCGCCCTCGCGGGCATGGCACCACGGGCACCGGACGCCAAGGGCGTCCGGGAGCCCTTCGGCCACGGCGGCCTCGCGTGCGGCACGGGCCGGACGATAGGGGGCGAGCGCCGCGCGGATTGTCGGTGGGACGCACGATCCGATGGCGCGCACGCGGGCCTCCACGTCGGGGTGCGGGCCACCGTTGGTGAGCTGTCGGTGCGTCGAGGGCGCAGCCGTTCCGGTGGCCACGGCCTGCCGGGTGCCTAGCAGTTCGGCCCGCCATGCGGTCGGGTCGTCGGGGTCGGCGGCCGGCGCGGGGTCGGTGTGCCGGTCGAGACGGTCGCGGCGGTACGTGCGCCACGCGCGGGCGACGTCCACGGGCAGGATCGGGTAGGGCGAGTCGAGGACGTGCGCCTGAATCGCCTCGCGGACATCCCAGCCGTAGTTCGTGGCGAAGGGGACGTCGTGGAGCAGTTCGTGCCACTGGGCGAGCTGGTCGCGGGCCTCGCCTGGGTCGGTACGGATCGTGCGGGGGTCCAGGCGGCCGATGTAGGCGAGGACGGCGGCGACTTCGCGGCGTTCCAAGGGGGTGGGTTACTCCATTCCTGTCGGTTCGTCGAGGGCGGCGAGGAGGGCGGCGGTGTGTGCTTCGGCGCGGGTCATGCCGCCTGCGAGTGGGGTGGCACCACCGGGCAGGGCGCGCAGGTTCGGCCGTTCCGGGGTGGGAGTGCGTTCCCGGGCGATCCATGTGCGCCAGTCGGCGCCCCACGCGGCGGCTGGGCGGGGCGCCCACGTCGCCCGGTAGGTGCGCCACTTCTCGTCGGCCGCCCGCAGGCCGTGCTCGCCGAGTCGGGCGAGGTGCCCGTCGTGCCGCAGCCAGGTCCAGGTGGCGTCGTCGATCTCCCACTGGGCGGCGGTGATGGGGGAGGCAGAGCTGCTGCTCTTACCGTTCACCTTCGGTTCACTACCGTTCTGGGGGTCGGAATCCGCGCCCCCGGAGGGCTGGAATCCGGTCCCACCAGGGGTCGGAATCCGGTCCCCGGGGCCGTTATCCCGCTCCCCTTCGAAGACGTCGGCAGGGTCGGATTCCGGCCTTCCGAGGGTCGGAATCCGACCCCCCGGAGGGGCCGAATTCCGGTCCCCCTCGTCTACTTGGTCGGCGAGGAAGGAGGCGGCGATCGGGAGGTGGTAGTACGTCTCTCCGCGCGGCCCCTTGCGGCCCGCGAGCTGCGTCAGCTCCCCGCTGGCGATCAGCTTCGTGAGGGCGTCGCGCACGGCCGTACGGGAGGCGTTCGAGCGCTTCATGAGGGTGGGCACGGACGCGTACGCGATGCAGCGGCGATCGCGGCACCGGTCGGCGATCAGGGCGAGGACCATGCGGGCGGTGCCCTTGCTGTTGCTGTGGTCCCAAACCCATTCGCGGGCGTCGTAGCTCATCGGGTGGTGGCTCCTTCATCAGGGCAGGCGGGTGCGACGGGCCCTCTTCGGGCGGTGCACAGGGTGGGGGTGGGGCACGGTCCCGGTGCCGACGTGTCGGTGAGGGTCGCGAGGGCGCGGGGGGATGAGACCCGGCCATAGGCGATTCCTTGGCCCAGGGCGCGCTGGGGTCGCTGTTCCTGCGGGCCAGCGCTCCAGGCGGAACACAAGACAGCCACACCCGCGCGCGAAGATCCAGCGTTCGGCCGAGAAACCACACAGCTCACGGCGAACGCGTCCTTGGCTGCGTATCCGAAGCTGCTAGCCGGTGCGCTGATGCCGGTTACTAGCGGCTGCAGAGCCGCCCTGCGAGCCAGTGCCGGCCGCCCTCGGACCCGCGACGAGGCGGGACCGTTCCTCCGGCTCCGGTCAGGCCGCCTGGACGTAGGTCGAGGTAGAGAGCAGGTCCGCGAGCCGTGCGGCGCTCTGTGGGCTGATCGTCGTCGTGAACCCCGCGCATACGCGCTGGAGAGCGGCGTCCCTTGCCGAGTCCACCGTCTGACGGACGGCGCGGGCTCCTTCGGGGGCGGTGACGGGCTGGGTGACGGCGGGTTCGGTCTGGCGTTTGGGCATGGACGTCCTCAGGGCGGCGTTCGGTCGGCGGCCCACCGGTGTGTGGTGAGGGCCGACGGGTTGGCTGGGGAGGTCCATGCTCCGGAGAATCGCCGGTTAGGCTAACCGGCGATCGTCGGCTATGTTGCGCCCTTCGTCGCCTCGGTCGGCAGGGCGAATTCCACCGGCCTCGCCCCGCTACAGTGGGTTCTGCTCGATGCTGATCCGGTCCCAGTCCATGTACCGGCCGAACTTCTTTGGCTCGTCGATGACCACCCCGGAGAACAGGAACCGCAGTACCGCGTTGTGCCGCTCGTCCGTCATGTCCTCGGCGTCCCAGGCGGCCCGTGCGCCCGCGCCCGTGAGGCCGTCGAGGGAGCACCATAGGCCGGACGACGACCTTGCGTTGCGCCTTGGCGATCCGGTCGGTGATCTCCTTGCGCATCTTGCGGTACTCCGCCGTGGAGATCTCCTTCGCGGTCCACATCTGGTTCGGTTCGCCGAGCTGCCGCTGGTCGTCCTCCAACTCCTGGGTCACACTTTCCGAGAGGTTGCTACTGGCGAGCCGATCGTCGACGCGCAGCTTGCCGAGCAGTTCGACCGCGGCGTCGACGACGAAGTGCTCAAGCGTCTGGGCCCTGATCGACCGGGTGCACTTCTTCTCGTCGTTCCGGCCCCGGCGGTGGCACTGGTAGACCGGCCCGGTGCCCTTGGGCGTACCGGACATCAACGTCCCGCAGCGTCCGCACATCACCAGCCACGCAGCAGGTAGTAGCGCTGCGCGGGCTTGCTGAGCGCCTCCCGGTACACCGCCGACCGGTACTCGCGCCGCGTCCGCACCTCCGCCCACACGCCCGCGTCGATGATCGTGGGCCAGGTGCCGGGGCCGACCTCCTCGCCCTGGTGCATGCGGATTCGGGCCAAGAGGGGCGGGTTCTCACTCGGTTGCAGGTGGGCGGGCGCCCACGGCTCACCGTCGATCGTGGCGGTAGGGCGTCAGGGGTGGGGAGTCGGCCGACCGGTGGCGCGGGGCGCGCCGATGGCCGCTCGCGCTGTCCGGGGGTGTCGTCAACATAGCCACACCCCGGCCGCGCAAGTCCAGCCCAATCCCGCGCAATCTCTCACGGCAGAAAGGCTGCCGAAAAGCAGGTGGTGAAGGGCGGTCCCAAAACAGTAAGCCACGATCGCCGGTTGACGAAATAGTTGTCCCGGACGCCGAGCCAGAAGGATCACGCCGGGAATCCGTTGACGTGGCGTTGACGAGGAAGCTACAACACAACACACCACGTCAGAGCGGTCGCAGAGCCCGATCGGCATGCCGGTCCGCGACCGTTCCCGACCCCGGCAATCCGCCGCACGGCGAACCGAGCGAGCGCAATATAGACCGGGATCGCCGGTTAACCAAACCGGCGAATGGACGCTTCAATTGGAGTCATGCCCGCACGCTCATTGGAAATCGGGACCGCAGGGATACGGGCGGCCCGCATCATCGAAATCCTCCGCACCGCACGCGGCTTGTCGCAACGCCAGCTCGCCGGCCGCGTGACCGCGCTCGGCCACCCGATGTCCAACACGATGCTGTCCCGCATCGAACGCGCCCAGCGCCGATGCGACATCGACGACCTCATCGCGATCGCCGAGGCCCTCCTCGTCTCGCCCCTCGTGGTGCTGCAGGAGCCGACCGACACGTGACGAGATCCGTCAAGCACCGCTGACCGAGCACGCTCCCCACCGAGTTAGGACCCGCCCTTCTTGCACCACTCCGAGATACCCCCTGTCTTCGCACGCCGCCTTCCCAGCGCCGAGGGCCGAGTCCCCTTGCCCTGTCTCTACCGCCCCGAAGAGATCGCCGAAGCCCTCGGCTGTTCCGCCTGGTGGGTCAAGGACCGCGCCCGCCGCGGCCTCATCCCGCACACCCGAGTCGGCCGCGCCTACCGCTTCACCGCCGAACACCTCGCCGAGATCGTCCGCCTCCACGAAGAGCGCCCGAACCGATCCGTTAGCAGGGCGCCGGCCGGTCCCGCACCGACAACGCCTCCCGCTGCACGAACTCGTGCCACCCAGTCTCCTCGGCCGACCACGGCACCGACGACAGGGCGTCTGCGAGCCCGGCCGCCACGCCGTATCCAGTACGAGACCGTCGCGTAGCGGTCCCGCGCCCAGCCACAGGCCAAGAGCAGGAGAGGAAGACGGAAGTTGGGCTTCGCGGAGAAGCGCGGAAACTACTGGCGCGGCCGATACAAGACCGCGCCCGGCAAGCACAACACGGTCGTCGACGACAACGGCAAAGCGATCCGTTTCGCCACCAAGGGCGAGGCCCAGCGCGCCGCGAGCGAGGCCGAGAACAAGTACCGGCGCGGTGAGTGGCGCGACCCGGCACTCGGCCAGGAGACCTTCGGCGAGTACGCGAACCGCTGGTACGAGGCCCAGGACCTGGCCGCCTCGACCATGCAGAACTACAAGCGCCACATCGAGGAGCACCTGCTCCCCGACTTCGAGGACAAGGCGCTCGCCGGCATCCTCCGCACGGACGTCGACCTGTGGGAGAAGAAGGAGAAGGCCGTCTACGCGGCCTCCAGCGTCAAGACCTGGCGCTCGACGCTCCACCTGATCTTCGAGGACGCGATCGACGAGGGCTTGATCACGTCCAACCCGGCCGCCCGACGGCGCGGACGCGGCAAGCGCGCTGGCCGCTCCCGCGACCGCGGCCCGGAGAAGGTTGTCACCGACGCGCTCGGCATCCTGCTGACCGCCGAACGGGCCGCCCTGCTCTCGGGCCGCGACGACGAGTTCGTCGCCGTGGTCCTCAAGGGCTACACCGGCATGCGATGGGGCGAGATCGTCGGCTTGGAGGCGGAGTTCGCCCGCCCCGGCTCGATCCGCGTCGAGTGGCAGCTGTACGAACTCGACACCGGCGAGCTGGTGCGCTGCCCGCCCAAGGACGACAGCTACCGCAAGATCGACGCGATGGACTGGCTGTCGGCCCTGGTCGCCAACCACGTCGCCCGCACGAAGCCGATCCCCTGCCCGTGTCACGGCAAGACGTACGTCTTCCGCGGGCAGGGCGCGGCTCGCCCCGGCGGCCACCAGGGCGCGAAGCTCGTCGACGTCGCGCGCCGCGCCGGCGTCTCGACGGGCACGGTGTCCAACGTCCTCAACCACCCCGACCGAGTCACCGAAGCCAAACGGTTGAGGGTGGAGCAGGCCATCGCGGACCTGGGGTTCGTGCGCGGCGGCCCGGTCTCGGAGCATGCTGCCCACTGGCGCCGAAACGGCTTCGCGACGTGGCTGTTCACCCCGGCGGTCTCCGGCTGGTACCCGAAGAAGGCACCGCAACCGGCCCGCCCTGTACCGCTGCTCGGCGAGCCATGGCCAGGCGTCCCGGCCCGAGGACGCGGTGCTGGCGACCGGGCCGACGCCTGCTGGCTCCCGATCGCCAAGGGCCTCACACCCCATGGCCTTCGCCACACCCACCGGACCGTGATGGAGGACCTCGGCACCGCGAAGGTCCTTATGGACGACCGCATGGGCCACATCGACGGCTCGGTCTCGGCGCGCTACGCCCACGTCACCCCCGGCATGCGCAAGCGCCTCATGCTCGGACTGACCCAGCAGTGGGAGTCGGCGCTCGACGCCCGCCTGGCGATGAGCCCTCACTCGCCGGTGAGTGTCCTCGACACGCTATTGCGAGCGCGCCGTGAAGAGGTGGAATAGCGGGAGATGAGGATGCATACGATGCGGCGACAGGGCCTCGACCGGAACACGGTCGAGGCCCTGTCACGCGTGGGTTGCCTCCTGAGCACACCGGGTCAGGCGGCGGTGGGGCGTGGGCTGCCGTGGAAGACCTGGCTGGTGTGCCAGGAGCGGTGGGCCGCCGCGATGGGCCGGGCGCCGGGTTGGGGGCCGATGAGCGGACGGCCCGCGAGTGCTGTGACATGCTCTCGGGCAGCCTGGCTGCGGCCGATGAATTGCTGCGAGACCAGGATGCGGTGGCCGTCGCCTATGCCGAGGACGCCCTTGTCGAAGAGCTTGTGGTGCAGCGAGCACAAGCACAGCCCGTTGTCGACGTCGTCCGGGCCATCGAACGCCCACCAGCGCACGTGCGCGGCCTCCAGTCCGACGGGCGCCGTGCCGATCATGCCGTCGTAGCCGCAGAAGGCGCACTGGTACTCGTACGCGGTCAGCACCATCTCCCGCATCCGGCGGTCCCGCTGCCGCCTTCCGGGCGCTGCCAGAACGTCGGTCTCCGCCAGCTCCAGTTCTAGGCTCACCGCGTCGCACAGGTCCTGGTGCAGTGACGCTGGGAAGTGCAGATCCAGCAGCACCCTGGCCATGCGGCCCAGCAGCGACGGTTCCCGCCGGAGCGCCACCTGAAGGTCCGGGGCCAGCCGCCCAGTGGCCCGGCTGGCCCGCAGTTCCCGCACCCCGGTGCCTGGGCTGCCGACGCCGTGCTCGGTCCGCACTTCCCACACCCCGTCGCTGACCAGATGGTGGAAGGGATAGGCGGGCGTGGTCCCACGCGGCGGACCGTACTCCACCAGCAGCTGCTTCAGATCCGACTCCACTGCGCTGTACGGCAACTCGTCCGCGGCATCCGCCTGAAAACGGCCCAGCGCGTACAGCAGCAGCAACGGCTTGTGCGGCGCCCGCACCCCGTCCCGGCTCCACTGCCTCAGCTTCGCGGCACGCTCCAGCCAATCCATGACCGTGATCGTAGTGATGCTTCGCCGCACATCACGCTGTCCGGGCTGCAACTCCTCCTGCGCCTGCGGCAGGCGCACCGGCTTCGCCCATGCGCCTGCCGGCCCGCCATTCCAACGCCTGTGGTTCCTCGGTGAACTCGATCAGATGCTGTCCGGCGAACCGTTGCAGCGCATCGCGCACCTCCGCCGGGGTGGCATAGAAGAACTCCTTCCGGCTGTTGACCTGGTTGACCCGCTGCGAGGCGAACTGCCGGTGAAGTTCCGTCTCCAGGCCGACCGCGTCCTTGCTGAAGATCAACGCATGGACGTCGAAGCGGAAGGGCACGGCCGCGCCGCTCAACTCGTAGACGCGTTCCAAAGGTTCGAGCCGACGCGTCATGCCGATCTTCACCATACGATCGCCGAAGGCACCGATGTTCGAGATGACGTACACATAGCCGGCGCGGACGTTCGCTGCGCGGGACTCGACGTCCTGCAGAGCGTTCTCGATCTCGGCCAGTTTGGCCTGCATCTCCGCCACACCCGCCTCGTCGCCGCGCTCGCGCAGGCGTTCAAGCGCCGCCTGATAGTGGCCGAGTTCTTTGTTCAGCTTCTCGCGCTGCCGGTCGAGTTCCCGCTGGACAGCGGCCTCCTCGCGCTCCCGTGCGCGCACCTCGCGCTGGGCCTCCTTCTCCTCTTCCTTCTTCTGCAGGAAGTCGGCGGTGAGTTCCAACTCCCGTACGCGCGCGTTGTGGTACTCGTCGGCGATCCGGATGTGCATGGTGGCGCCCAGCTTGGCGATCGTCTCGCGGCTCTTGAAGAGCCGGTCCACCAGGGAGCTCAGCCGGTGCGGCCGCATCGACCGCACGGCGTAATCGGCTTCGGCGTTGTAGGCACGCAGCATGAGCTTCGAGAAGTCGCGGACCATCTTCTGGCCTTCGCGCTTGGAGCCGTTGACCGTCCAGTCAGTGGCCGCCTGGACGGCGCGGCCCGCACGGGCGAGCGTCTTGATCTCGTTCTGCAGTGTGTCGAGCCGGCTGCGGTAGGCGATCGCGTCGTGCAGCGCATGCCGGTAGGCATAGATCCCGGCCTCCTGCAGCATGGCGGTCTCGTCGGCGTTGACGATCCGGGCCTGCAGTTCGGCGAGCCGTCGCTCGGCGTCGAATACGTCCTTGCGGTGCCGGTCGGCCTCCTTGCGGACCCGCTCGGTCTCTTTCGCCGTCCGGCGCGCGTCGTCGAGGATCTCCTTCGCCGTCTCGCGTGCGTCTTTGAGGATCCCGTCGGCCTCCTCGGCGGCTTCGGCGGACGCCTTTTCACGCAGCGCGGCGGCCTCCGCCTCGACCTGCCGTACGAGGCCAGCGACCCGCGCGGCATCCAGCCCCTGTGTCCTTGCGATCCACGCCCGCAGCTCTTCGGCCTCGGACACGGCATCCGCACGACGCCGCCCGAACAGCCCGCCCTTCCGTTGCGATGGCACCGCCGTCGTGCTCCCGGGAGCGGCCGCGGCTGGCACCGCAGAGCCTGCGGCAGGACCGACTGCGAGAGCGCCGGTGGCGGAGTCGCCCTCAGGAACCCACAGCTGCCATCCCGTCGGCAGCGGGGGCCACGAGGGGTCGGGTCGCCAGTCCGGTGGCGGCGTCCATCCCGCGGGTGGCACAGGCCAACCCGGCGGCGGATTGAAACGGTAAGTACTCATTCCCCACCCCCTCGCCCCTGTGGCTCCCCAGCACACAGGGCGCCGGACAATTCCGGCAAACATAGAGTGACATTTTCTTGGTGATCAGCCACCCGATCACCCGCGTATTCCACTTCGTAACCGTCCTGTGGCCGTGCGTGAGGGCTTCTCTGAAGGAGGGACACGGGTTCCATGTCGAACGCGACAAAGTCGCTGCTGTGCCCCTGGCGGTCGCTGCCGGGGGCACAGCTATCTCCCGCGATGCTTCGCCGGGCGGGCGCCAGCCTGGTGAGGAGCTCGCGCCGGTAGTTATGGCAAACACCCGGTGACGGGGCCAACAGACCTGGCTCAATAGGCACATGGAGATTGGCGAGCACTGGGCATACCGCGCACGGCCGAAGGAACTGGGCGGCGCGGTTCGCCAGGTGGAGGTCGTTCGAGTGGGCGGCCCTGGCAGGTCTGGTTGGATCCACGTGCGGTTTCTCGGAGGCGACGACGCCGGTCTGCAGGAATGGGTCAGTCCCGACTCTCTCGTAGCACCGTGGGCGGATGTCGATACGTTCCGCGCGGATGACGCGGCCGAGTTGGCACTGGTCGAGGCATCCCGCCATGTCCGGGGCACCACGGAGTTCGAGGCCACGCGCATGATCCTCGGGTTCGTCCGCCCGAAGAACAGGCTGCGCCTACGCCGAACCGTGGCGGACGCGGGAGTTCTGGAGCTGAGCCGCCTCGACGAGACGGCACCACTCATCGGCATCGACGCTGCCGAACTCCGTGGCGACGCCATGGTGTACGAGAACCGCCACGGCATGTGCCTGGCCGGGTGGCAGGTCACCGAGCGCATCGCCCGCCAGGTCGCCGGCCGCCTCGCCGACGAGATCCTTCCGGAGGTCGACCGCAAGCAACAGGACATCGAGCAGGAGCGCGCCCAGCCCTCCTGGTACTCCTACAGTCGGCGGGACGAGCGCAAGTTGGACGCGGAGGCGGCCGTCCTGCGAACCGTCCGGGTGTGGTGCGGCCAAGACAAGGCCGACCGCTACGACGAGTTGGTTGCCCTACGCGCCGAGGTCATCCGGCTCGGGGAGCTGGTCGAGAAAGCGGTTAAGGCCCTACGCGACCGCGGCCACGGCGTTATCGCCTCCACCCTTGAGCGCGACCTTGGCGTCCATATCTCCAGCCTTGATCCTGATGTGCGTCGATGAGACCGCGCCATGGATCTGGCTCCGCCTTGGGTGGCGTCGGCTGAGTAGCGGGCTTCTTCTCCTTCTCCGGCCGGTGTGGGTGCCAGCCGTCGAGGAATGGCCGCAGTTGATCTCCCGTCGGGGCCGCGTGGAAGTTGAGAGAAGCCAGGCCCTCGCCGCTCAGGGTGGGGTCGAGCCGGTCGGCCTCTGCCTTGCCCCAAGCCGACCACTCCCGCAGCCGCTCGCCTTCGAGGGCGTCTTCCGATGCGGCGGCGGCTTCGTCGAGAGCGGCACAGAACGTCCGGATCTCCCCTGCGGCCTGCCACTGCTCAAGGGCCGTGCCGAAGTGCTCGGCACGCACCGCGTGAACCGCCTTGATCGAAGCGACACTGACAGCGGCCTCCCATTCCCGTCGCTCGCGTTCCTCCTGCTCCGCTTCCAGCCGCCGGCGCTCTGCCTCCTGCCGCTCTCGTTCCTCTCGCAGACGCCGCTGCTCCGCCTCACGTTCCAGCCGAGCTCGCTCCTGCTCCTCCGCGCGCGCCTTCAACGCCCGGAAGACTGAGCCGATCTGTTCCTCCAAGGGTTTTTTGGCGGTGTCGGCCCACTCCTTCTTCCAGCCGTAGCTGTGGCCGTAGCCGTAGCCCGAGTGCTGGCCAACCACCAGCTCCAGCTCGCCGCACGGCTCGAACTTGTGCGCCGGGGTGACCCGCTGCCAGTCGTACGTACGGCGGCCGGGCTGTTTGGGCACGTACCGGACCTGCTTCTGCCGCTCGCGGAAGCTGATCTCGTACGTTCTGCCGTGGACGGTGAGCAGCGGCCTCGGCTGCTTGCGCTTCTTGGATACCGCGATCTCGCCGTACCGCGCGAGAGCCTGCTCGGCGAGCAGCCGGAGCAGCGCGAGCACTCTCGGCAGTACCTCCTCGGAGATCTCGAAGGCGCTGTGGTCCGCGGTGACCGCGGTGACCACGTCCTCGACGTCGGTGATCACACGGCTGCGTGCCAGGCGGATACGGTTCCACTCGGTGTCGTCCTCACCGGTCACCCGGAGCAGGCCGAGGAAGAAATCTCCCTTCGCTCGCCCGCTGTACTTCAGGTGGTACCCCTCCGGAGCGCACTGCCGCGCCGCGTCGAAAGCTCTCCGATACCGTGCCCGTTCCGCGTCGCTGGGGTCCGGGACCCGAAGGAATCGTCCGGCTTCTTGCACCTGCGCGATCAGCGCCGCCCCCACTTCCGCTGGTGACGGGCGTGCGGGTTTCACGGCACGCTGCGGGGTCGGCTTCTTCTCTGGCGGGGGAGCGGCGTCCTGCTGAGGGCGAAGAGCAACCGGCGCCTCGGCTCCAGGGGCCGCCGAACGAGGTTTGCGTGGGACTGGCTCGGGGCGGTCGGGATGATGCCCATGCTCAAGGTAGAAGCATCCCGCGTCGGTGATCTCCGCCTGCCACCTCCCGTTCTTCCTAGGCATAGTGATCAGGCCCCGGTCCTTGAGCGCGCGGGCGGTGATGGCGAGCTCGGGGCTGTCCGACGTGACGGGGTCGGTTCCGGCCCCGATGCGGGTGAGGAGCGCGAGCTGCCGGTCGTTTAACGGAGACCAAGGGTGCATGGCGATCGTCGTACCGTCTGTGGTCACCTCGGCACAAGCCGTACAGGCTATTCGTCTTGGTGACCCACGAGTTCAAGGGGTACGAGTGCGTCAGCGGCCGGCGCCCTTAGCATGCTGGTCTGACAATCAGGCCCCAGGATCAGGTGATTTCGGTCGTTCACCCGCCGCGGCGTGAGCTGATACCCGTGTGCTTGTGCGGACCGCAGCGCACGGTCTGCGCTGTGGCTCAAGGGGTGACTCGCGCGCTGTGCTGCCGGCCTTTGGCGCAATTTCGCCGGTCGTAGCCAGACAGAGCGTCATCTGCCCTGAGGCTTTGCCAGGGCGCGGGGGCGCTCTTGAAAACAGCCCATGGGGAGGAGATCCGGGTGAACGAGGGCGAGGAGCTCATCGCGGCGGTGGAAGCGCTGCTGTCGGATCCGCGTACGGATCCGGGCATCGATGTCGAGACCGCTGAACAAGCCGCTCGCGCGGTGGGGCTCCTCGATGAGGGACTTCAGAATGGGCCCGGTGTCTTCCGGCTGATGGCCGAGGGAGGGCAGAGGGGCGCCGAAACGCTGTCATCGGACCGTCTGCAAGTCCTGTCTGAGATGGTGCAGAACGCCGATGACATGGGGGCTACCCAAGTCCGGTTCATCTGGCGCCCCGAAGAGTTGTTGATCGCCCATGATGGCAAGGGCGTACGACTGGCCGACATCCTGCTGCTCGGCCTGCCATGGCTCAGCGGGAAGACCTCCGACGCGGAGGCCACAGGGCGATTCGGCATCGGCCTGGCGACCTTGCGGGCCCTCGCGACCACTTGGGAGGTGCACTGTCACCCCTTCCACGTGCGGTTCGCCGACCTGTCCATTCGGGCGGTCGAGCCGCTGGTGGTGCCGGAGCAAGTCGCGGGGCCCGAGTGGACGGTCTTCCGAATCCCTCTTGCCCGCGACGCACTCTCCGCCCCGGAGCTCTTCGAGTGGTTCGAGACGTGGAACGACAGCTCCTTGCTCTTTCTCCGGCACGTAAGGCGGGTCGAAGCACTCAGCGACTGCCAGCGGGAGCAGGGAGCTGATGACGAGACACCACCCGTGATGCTCAGGCTGAGCTGGACGGAGATCGACCGGCGAAGGCTTCGTATCGACGGTGAGGAAGCGGATGTCCGGGTCCGTGAGGCCCGGACGACCAGTGGGGCACGGTGGCGGGTCTACGACGCTCACGTCGCACCGCACGGCACAAGTACCCGTCGGCACAAGGCGGTGGGAGCCTCCATGCCGGTCGCTGTCGCGCTGCCGGTGCACGGACCGGAACTGGGGAGTGTGCACGCTGGGCTACCGGTGGCCGAGTTGAGAGCCGCAGCTCGCGTGCACGCCCAGTTCGACCCCGTCGTCAGCCGTGAAGGATTCGCCGCCAGCCGATGGAACGAGGATCTGGTCCCGCTTGTCGCGGACCTCTGGGCCGCTTCTGCCCTCGACGTACTCAGCGTTGTCGAACCGTCGGCTTGGCACCTCATCCCGCTGCCTTCGCCCTCCGACCCGTCGTCGCCCTCCCGGCTCCAGGACAGTATCCGTGCGGCGCTGGTCGACCGTTCCCGCACGTGGTTGGCATCCCAGATCTCCCTGCCTTGCCCGGACGGGACCTCGAAGCCACTGTCGGCGCTCGCAGTCGAGGAGCCGCAGCTGTCGGGGGTGTTGGATGACGAGGACATCGCCCGGCTGGCCGGGCTGCCGAGTACGTTTCCGCGACGCGCCCGCGACGGTGCCCACCAGTGGCGCGAAGTCCTGACGGACTGGCGCTCTGCAGGCACCGCGGAACTCGCTGATGAGGTGCGGGTGCGTGACGCGCTCATCTCGCTCGACGACACGGAATACGACATCGGGCAGACCATGCGTCTCACAGCAGTCGCCATCGAGGCGGACCTCGACTTCCTGCTGTGCAGTCGGCCGTGTGTCATTGCAGTCGATGGTCAGCGTCTGCGGCTGACGGCACCCGGCGTGGCGTTCGCGGAGCCCCAGGACGCCGAACCACGCGGTACCAGCCCGCTGGACGCCCTGGGTATCGTCGTGAACCTCCATGCCAGTTACGCGGAGAACTCGCAGTGGTCCCGACGTGTCCTCGACTGGCTGCGGAAACAGGACTGTCTCGTACGGCGCGACGACACCGCAGCTGTACTGCGCCGAATCGAACGGATGGGACGCGCGGGCAGACCAGTCGGAGGTGACACGGGATGCGGAGTCGAGCAACTCGTGGCCATCCAGACGGCCTTGGGAGAAGTCTCGAAGAAGGTGCGGGAGCGACTCGGTCCCGGAATCGGACGGGCCGTCCTCCTCGACGGCTACGAGTACGACTCCGACGGCAACGAAAAGCCGTGCAAGGTGCAGCCGGTAGACGCTTACCTTCCCCAAGCGCTCCAAAGCACAGAAGGAGATCGTTTCGCCGTCGCCGCGGGAAAGACTCCTGGCATCAAGTGGGTGCATCGCTCCTATACCCGCACCCTTCTGTCCCAAGCTCAGTGCGGGCTGAGCCGTACAGCCTTCCTGCGTCTGCTGGGGGTGGCGGACGCACCCCGGCTTAAGGAGCTTCAGCCAGGCCGGGAGACCAAGGGGTACGAGGCGGACTCCCGCATCGGTCTGTCGCGCGACTGCTGGCTGTCGCCAACTGCGCGCACGAGGGAGCTGCGCCGATTGGGCGCCGACTACACGCTAGACGACCGCAGCAGCCCGGACTTGGACGCCGTGGTCCAGCACATTGTCGCCGAGCACAACCCGCAGGATCGCAGACGTCGTACGGCGGCCTTGCTGCAGACGCTTGGCAGACCCGGCATGATCACCTCCTCCGAACACGCGGACGTACAGGCGGCGGAGGCGTACCACCGATGGAACGTGCGTGGCCAGACGGCAGCCCTCTGGGTCTGGCGGATCCGGGAGACGGCCTGGTTGGAGGACAGCAGCGGCAAACTTCGCACTCCGCGGCAAGTGCATTTGTGCACGCGCGACGCGCAGGCGCTCTACGGCCAGGATGACCCTGGGTATCTGCACCCTGCGATCCAACAGACCACGTCCAATCGTATCGATGTCCTGGCAGCTCTCGGAGTGAACGGAGACCCCGACGTTCCTCAGCTGATCAATCGATTGCGGGATCTTCGGAAACGTTCCACGGGTCCCGGCTCGGTGGACGACCGTCTCAAGGCCGAGGTCTATCTCGTCTATCAGGCTCTGGCGGGGCGGCTGAGGAGTGAGGCGGCGGGAACGGCCCACAGCGAGCTGCGAAAGAAGGTGCGGGATGCCTTCAGTGGCACCGACTTCGTGCTCACCGACCAGGGATGGCAGAGGGCGCGCGACTGCTTCCGCGGTCCCACAATCCTTCGCGGCTTCCGGCCCTTCACCATCCCTGACCCTGAGTTGAACCCGCTCTGGGACGCTCTCTGGATCGAGGAGCCGAGGCCCGAGGACCTCGCTGATGTGGTAAAGGAGATAGCGCAGTCCGGCATCCAGCTCCACGCGGACCAACAGCGTGTGATGCTGGAGGCGCTGAGGTCCCTCACCAACACGGTCACGTCGGCTGATGGCCCCATCTCTCCTGGCCTGCGCTCCAAGCTGCGCTGGCTGCCGCTGCGCACCACCCTCGGCTGGACGAAGGGGCGGCCCGTCTACGCGGTAGACCACCCCGCCATCGCGCGGACGCTCGGCGAGCGTCTGCATGTTTGGCAGCCAGGCGGAGATCTGCAGCAATTCGCCGGCCTGTTGGGTGTCCTCAAGGTGCACAAACTGGAGGCTTCGGAAGCGTGTGTCGTCGCCCCGGACCGCGCACGTCCTGATCGGCAGCTGACCGAGGACTACCGGTGGGCCGTGGCCAGCCTGCAGGACATCCTCGTACGGGATGAGCCAGCTGCCGCCAAGGCTTTCACGGACTGGGCCTGGCTGATGGGGCTTGAGGTACGGGTCTTGCCGGGGCTGCGAATCCTGCTGAACCCGGGCGAGGACCAAGACATGATCGACGTCCCGGTCGACGCGCATGTCGATCGGGAAGCCAAGGCGCTCTTCGTCAGTAGCCCCGAGGCTCTGAAAACCACGCGGGGAGGAGGGGTGGCCGTCGCTTCCCTCTTTGCAGCGGAGCGCGCGCACGTCGGCCACCGTTGGCGCGATCTTTGGGAGACGGACTGGCCGGAGGACGCTCCCACCACTCCCCTCGTCCCATCTGGTCAGCAGGATCATGAGGAGCGCGAGCGTTTGGCCTCGCAGCTGCGGGAGCGGCAATTGTCGCGGCCTTCGGGCTCCACTGTGCCGGCTCAGCCGAGCGGCCCGGTGAACTCACCCACCGGAGTCCCGTCACCTCCGTCGATCCCTGCTCCTCCGTCGACGCCCACGCCGTCCGGCGTCGGACCCACACCCACCCCGCCGTCGGCTGAGCCTCGCAAGCTGGTCTCCTTGGCCGAACTACAGGCGCGTACCCCACAGGCCACCCGTATTGGTTCCTCGTCGCAGTCTCGCTCTGCGTCCTCCTCGAGAAGCCGACGTGCCGCCTCACTGCCGCAACCGCGTCAGGGCGGGGCCGCGCCCAACGAGCGTTCCGGACTGCTCGGCTATCAGGACCGGGACAAGGAGAAGACCGTCCTGGCACTGCTTGCCGAAATTCTTAGCGCGAGTGGTCGGACACTGGAAGATCAGCGAGGTCTTCAACGACTGGGGGCGGATGCCGTCGACTCAACAGGCCATTTCTACGAGATCAAGGCTCATGGCGGACCAGAGCCCGCCGACGTCTCTCTCACCAGCGCCGAACTCACGCGTGCGCTTGCAGAGGGAAGCAACTACTCGCTCGTCATCGCCTCGAACCTGGAAGAGGGCAGAGGGACTCCGACACTGCGGATCATCACCGATCCGTTGTGCTTCTTCGAGGTCGAATCCATGGCTGACGTGAAGCTGAAGGGCGTACGTGACGCGGATGCCGACGCGGCCGTGTGGCAGTGGCCGGATGCGGGGGTGTGAGAGGTCTACCCCGTGCGGCGCGCCGATGCTCGCACACGCTCGGACGGTTGTGAGGGAGGAAGAGCACGGCTTCCCACCCGCCGCGCTTGGTGTGATCGAGCGGCCTTGGCGATGGGGTGATGGGAGCCGTTTGGGAGCCGGGATATGGAGTCGGCTCCCAAACGGCTCCCAAAAAGGCCCCCGAACCACTCAGGGGCCCGACCCGCTAAGCGGATCAAGCCCCTGACCTGGTACTTCACTGTCGGGGTGGCGGGATTTGAACCCACGACCTCTTCGTCCCGAACGAAGCGCGCTGCCAAGCTGCGCTACACCCCGATGTCGCTGCTCGTCGCGGCGACGTCGTTTACTTTAGCCCACGGGTGGCCGGAGACGAAATCCGCTTTTGGGGGTGGTGGTGCGCAGACGGTCCAGCAGGATGAAGGACAGAGCCAGGGCGTAGAGCGCGAGAAGCAGGATGGCCGAGTCGGTGGGTGCGCTCGTGTTGTCGTGGTGGGTGGCGTTCAGGACGGCGTAGGGCGCCGGTGCCGGGAAGGCCACGGTCAGGACGCAGGTCGTGTAGGCCACGGGGTAGGCGAGCCAGAGGGCCGCGTGGTGGAGGCGCAGGGTGCCGGGGCGGGTGAGGAAGAGCCAGTCCAGGGCAACCGCGACCGGGGTCACGGTGTGCAGGAGCAGGGCGGCGGGGGTCGGCACCGGCTCCGGGGGCGTCAGGGCGTGGTGCAGGAGTGCCGTTGCCGTGGAGTAGAGCAGTGCCCCGCCCGTGAGGAGTGGTGGAAGTGGGCGCGCCGCCGTCCAGGCTCGGTGTGCCGACACGGTGAGGACCGCTGCGACCAGGGCGGCGCACTGGACCGTGAAGGAGCTGAACGCCTTGCCCGGCTGCCCAGGGTTGCCGCCAGGATGACGCCCGTCGCCGCGGTCAGTGCGGTGAGAGCTCGTAAGGCCGCCGTCCGTGGGCGCCGCACCAAGGGGACCACTGCCGCTGCCGGGGCGTACGAGATCGTGGTGGTGAAGGCCGCCGGGACCGGGACCGCGGGGATGTCCGGCATGTCCTTGGGCATGGGCGCGATCGTGGTCCCACGCTAAGCGGAGGGTCGAGTTCCGGCTAAGTGGGTGGGCCATTCGGCCGCGTCGGTCGGCCGCGTCGGCCGGCCGGGGGGCTGCCGCCGCCGGCCGTGGTCAGGTCGTGCAGGGCCGCGCCCTCGGGGAGGTCGTCGCCGCGCGGCGACGCCACCTCGCCTCGGCGTCCCGACTCCGTTACTACTCCTACTACTCCCGGGCCATCAGCGTCAGCAGAGTCGCCTCCGGCGGGCAGGCGAAGCGCACCGGCGTGTACTTGTTTGTTCCGCAGCCTGCCGAGACGTGCAGGTATGACGTCCGGCCCTCGGCCGTATGGGTCGAGAGACCCTTAACGCGGTCCGTGTCCAGGTCGCAGTTGGTGACGAGCGCGCCGTAGCCCGGGATGCACAGCTGGCCGCCGTGGGTGTGGCCCGCGAGGATCAGCGGGTAGCCGTCCGCCGTGAACGCGTCCAGCACGCGGAGGTACGGCGCGTGCACCACGCCCATCGAGAAGTCGGCCTCGCTGTCCGGGCCGCCCGCCACATGTGCGTACCGATCGCGCTTGATGTGCGGGTCGTCCAGGCCGGTCAGCTCGACGGTGACTCCGTCCAGCTTCAGCCTCCCGCGCGTGTTCGTGAGGTTCAGCCAGCCCGCCCCGTCGAAGGCGTCCCGCAGGTCCTCCCAGGGGTTGTGGATCGCGCCGACCGCAGGGGCGTTGCCGTTGAGGCCGTGTCGGCCCTGGGCCTTTTCGATCAGGTAGAGGGCCGGATTGCGCAGCTTCGGACCGTAGTAGTCGTTCGACCCGAAGACATACGCCCCGGGGAAGTCCATCAGCGGACCGAGGGCGTCCAGGACCTCGGGGACGCCCTCCGGGTCGGAGAGGTTGTCACCGGTGTTGATGACGAAGTCCGGGCGCAGGCCGGCCAACGAGCGCAGCCAGCGCTGCTTCTTGCGCTGGCCGCCGACCATGTGGATGTCGGAGATCTGGAGGACGCGCAGGGGGCGCATGCCCGGCGGCAGCACCGGCACGATGACCCGGCGGAGCCGGAACGACCGGGCCTCGAAGCCGGCCGCATACAACAGTCCGGCGGCGCCAACCGCCGTGATTCCCAGGGGCACTCCGTATCGCGCGCGCATGTGTCCATCGTGTCAGACCGCGAGGACGGCCGAGCGCCGTCCCCGACCGCCTGTGGAAAACCCCCACGCGTGGTGGAACGTCAGTGAGGTCCCCGGGGGACCGGAAGGGCCCCGGGGGCCGGGGGAGGGCCGGGGGACCGGAAGGGCCCCGGGGCCGGGGGACCGGGGGCCTGCCTGGGGAAGTTGGCCCCCAGAGGGCTGGCGAATGTTTGCGCCCAGAGGCTGGGAAGTTGCCCCGGGGGCCGGGGCGGGCGAGTGGGACCCGCGGTGGGTCCCGGTCCAGCCCGCGGCCAAGGGGGGAGGCAGTGCCTGGAGGCGAAGCGTGGGTATCGGGGCAGGTACGGCCTGTGACAACGCAGGAACCAGGGCAGGCTTGCGCCTTCGTGGGATTGCCACAGGCCTGTGGAAAACAAAGGGCGCCCGTGTCGTCACACCTGCGACAATCGACGCATGACCACGCTCAAGTCCAAGCTGCAGGATGACCTCACCGCCGCGATCAAGGCGCGCGACGAGCTGCGCTCCTCGACGCTCCGGCTGACCCTCTCCGCGATCACCAAGGAAGAGGTCGCGGGCAAGCAGGCGCGTGAGCTCTCCGACGACGAGGTGCAGAAGGTGATCGCCCGCGAGGCGAAGAAGCGCCGTGAGGCGGCGGAGGCCTTCGCACAGGGCGGTCGGACCGAGCAGGCCGAGCGAGAGCAGGCGGAGGGCAGGGTGCTCGCCGACTATCTGCCCAAGCAGCTGTCCGACGACGAGCTGCGCGAGATCGTGGCCCAGGCCGTCGAGGAGGCCAAGGCGGCGGGTGCCGAGGGGCCCCGTGCCATGGGTCAGGTCATGAAGATCGTGAACCCGAAGGTGGCGGGTCAGGCGGAGGGCGGCCGGGTGGCGGCCGTGGTGAAGCAGCTGCTCGCGAGCGGCTGAAGCCGACCCGTCCCAACCGGAGTCACTCCTCCGGAGCCGCAGCCGACTTCCGAGGCGGAGCCGACCCGAAGGCGGGGTCGTCTTTTCCTCAGGCGGTCGCTCCTCGGAGGCGCAGCCGATGCTCCGGGGCGGAGTCGCCGTCCCCAAGGGCTCGCCCCTCGGAGGCGGAGCCAACCTCCGGGCGGAGCCGCCTTGCCCAGGCGGGCGCTCCTCCAATGCGCGCGGCGCAGCCGGTCTCCGGGCCGGAGTCGATGCTCCGAGGCGGAGCCGACCTCCGGGGCCGAGTCGCCTTCCCCAGGCGTCGATCCTGCGGAGGCCGATCTCACCCCGGGTGGCTCGCTCCGGGTGGCTCACCCCGGGGTGGCTCAGCCCGATCGCCTTCCCCAGGCGGTCGATCCTGCGGAGGCAGAGTCGACCCATCCCAGGCGCGGCCGACCCTCCCTGGCGGACCCCAGACAGCGGTGGACGTCCTCCTTGTACGGGAGGACGTCCACCAGGATGAGGGCGCCCACGCGCGGACCCCCCAGGCGTAGGCGACTCTCCTGGGCGGACCTGATCCTCTTAGGCGGCCGACCCTCCCTGGCGGACCCGCCCCACACACACAGCCGAAGCCTCCAGGCAGGACGCCGTCCCCGAACTGGGCCATGGACGCCCCCGCCCGCCCAGCACCGTTAGGCCCAGCACGAGGCACACTCGCCCAGCACCACTCGCCTCCGCACGAGGCACCACTCGCCCAGCCCCACTCCGCCCAGCACCAGGCCCCACTCCACTCAGCCCCGTCAAAGGCCGACCAGCACCAGGCCCCACTCCGCCCATCCCCATCAAAGGCCGACCAGTGGTGCCGGCAAGAAATCAGGGGCGCCCCCCATAAGAGGAGCGCCCCTGGATCAGTCAGGCCTCACGGCCACTGACCGCCGTTCCCGTTGCCGTTGTCGCCGCCGTTGTCGCCGCCGTTGGTGGTCCCCCGGAACAGGTTCTCCGGGATCGAGATCGTCGGGACGGGGAAGTTGCCGCCATCGCCGCCGTCGCCGCCGCCGTTGTTGCCCTGCCCGTTGTTGCCGTTCTGGTCATCGTCCTCGTCACCGTCACCGCGGTCCCTGTCCTGACTCGGGTCGTCCCGAGGTATGAAGACGGTGGTGAACTGCGGCGATTCCTTGCCCTCCAGGGCGCCTGTCATCGCGTCCTTCCAGATGGGACCGGGGACCTTGCCGCCGAAGACCAGGCTGTGCCAGACACCACCGATGGTGATGTTGGTCATCTTCACCTTCTGCGTGGCGCTGCCGACCCAGACCGCACCGGAGAGGTTCGGCGTGTAGCCGACGAACCAGGCGTTCCGACGCTCGTCCGTCGTACCCGTCTTACCGGCGTTGTCGCGGTCGCTGAGGCCGGCCGCCTGACCCGTACCGGAGTCGATCACGCCGCTGAGCAGGGTGTTGATCGTGTCGGCGGTCTTCTCCGACATCGCACGCGTGCACTTGGTCTTCGGAACCGCCAGTGGCTTCTGCGAGTTGCCCACCTTCTGGGTGATCGACTCGATGGCGACCGGCGTGCAGTAGGTGCCCCGGGAGGCGAAGGCCGCGTACGCCGACGCCATCGTCAGCGGGGAGATGCCCTTCGAGCCCAGCGCGATCGCGGGCACCTCGGGCAGCTTCTTGCCGTCGCCCTGCGTCACATTCAGCTGGTCGAGAACCTTCATCACCGGGCAGAGGCCGATGTCCGAAATCATCTGCACGAAGAACGTGTTGACCGACAGGGCCATCGCCCGCTGCAGCCGGTACGGGCCGCGCTCCGACTCGTTCTCGTTCTCCACGGTGGCGCCGTCCTGGTTGACCCACTGCTTGCCGCTGCAGGTCTGGACGGGGCTCGGGTAGTCCATCTCGTACGGCGACGGGTACTCCTGCGTCGCCGGCCGGCCCTGCTCCAGGGCGGCCGCGGCCACGAACGGCTTGAACGTCGAACCGGTCGGGAAGCCGAAGTTGGAGCCGCCGAGGCTCTGGTCGACCGAGTAGTTGATCTCGGTCTCGTTCTTGCCGTAGCCGTAGGGCTTCGACTGGCCCATGCCGAGGACCTTCCCGGTGCCCGGCTCGACCAGAGTGACCGCCGTGGCGACCTTGTCGGACTTCCGCACGTGCTTCTTGATCGACGCCTGCACCGATTTCTGCGCCTTAGGGTCGAGCGTCGTCTGGATCGTCAGACCGCCCTGGTTCCAGATCTTGGCCCGGGCCTCCCTGCTCTTGCCGAAGACCGGGTCGTTCAGGAACACCTGGCGCACATAGGAGCAGAAGAAACTCGCGTCCTTGACCGCCGCGATGCAGCCGTTCTTGGGTTTACGGACCTTCAGGCCCAGCGGGGTCTGCTTGGCCTTTTCGGCCTCCGCCGCGGAGATGTCACCGACCTCGGCCATGCGCCGCAGCACCACGTTGCGCCGTTTGGTCGCCTCCTCCGGGGCGTTGACCGGGTCGTACCGGCTCGGCGACTGGACGAGGCCCGCGAGGAGTGCCGCCTGCTGGAGGTTGAGGTCCTTGGCCTTCTTGGAGAAGTAACGCTGGGACGCGGCCTCGACGCCGTAGGCCTGTTGCCCGAAGAACGTGATGTTCAGGTAGTTCTCGAGGATGCGCTTCTTGCCGAGCTCCTCCTCGACCTGGATCGCGTACTTCAGCTCCTCCACCTTGCGGCCGATGGTCTGCTGGGTGGCCTGTCTGATCTTCGTCGGGTCGTCGCCGGCCTCCTCGACGAAGACGTTCTTCACGTACTGCTGCGTCAGTGTGGAGGCACCCTGGGTGACGCCGCCGCTCTGCGCGTTCTTGTTCAGGGCGCGCAGGACGCCCTTCAGGTCGATGGCGCCGTGCTGGTAGAACCGGGAGTCCTCGATCGCGACGATCGCCTTCTGCATGTACGGCGAGATGTCCTTGAGGTCCACCACCGTCCGGTCGCGCGAGTAGACCGTGGCGATTT
Organism: Streptomyces cavernae; assembly: GCF_004023625.1. GTDB lineage: Bacteria > Actinomycetota > Actinomycetes > Streptomycetales > Streptomycetaceae > Streptomyces > Streptomyces cavernae. The sequence continues at coordinate 108,933 of NZ_ML137711.1, forward strand.
GGTCGCCCTTGCTGTCCAGGATCGTCGTGCGCTGGCTCAGCGGCGGACGCTTCAGATTGGCGGGGATCTCGTCGAATCCCTCGACTGACCCTTTGGCCGCGAGTCCCAGCGCACCCACGGCGGGCAGCGCGATGCCCGCCGCCACCGCCCCCGCGAGAACGCTGACACCGAGGAACTTGGCAGCCTGCTGGATGGGAGACAGACCACCGCCCGAGCGCTTCTTTGGCATGAGGGCAGCCTACGTTCTCATTCGCCGGACATACGTCTAGGCCTTGGCCTAAGCTGCTCTCAACTGTCACAGCAGAAGGCCCACGTATCAAGTACGTCCGGCGAACCCGAATCGTTCGGACGTTCTCTAATCAATTTGGTGAGTGGGTGTCCGAATTGGCCTCATGCGTCATTCGACGTCCGTTGTGACTCAGCTGAACTGCCCCGGTTTGCCGGGAAACTCATGTATGTCACCAGCTCACTCCCCCGGGTGATCTGCCGCAAACCCATAGTCCGTTCGGGCCATTCAAGATTGGGCCCGAAGGGGGTGTTGCGCTGTGCCCGCCTTCCGTAACGTCCTCAACTGGCGGCGGTGAATATGCCGCTGCCGCCGTGGGGGAGCCTCGATTCGGGAGAGGACGGCGCCGGTATGGGCTGGGTAACCGACTGGAGTGCGCAGGCGGCCTGCCGCACTACCGATCCGGATGAACTGTTCGTTCAAGGAGCAGCGCAGAACAGGGCCAAGGCGGTGTGCACCGGATGTCCGGTGCGCACGGAGTGCCTGGCCGACGCGCTGGACAACCGCGTCGAGTTCGGCGTGTGGGGTGGCATGACGGAGCGGGAGCGCCGCGCACTGTTGCGCAGGCGTCCCACAGTCACCTCATGGCGCCGGCTTCTCGAGACCGCGCGTACGGAGTACGAGCGCGGCGCGGGCTTGCTGCCCCTTGATGAGGAAGAGGTGTACGAGAACTACGCCGCGGTGGGCTGAGCCGCAGCGGCGGTACGCGCGCAGAGGCGCCAAAGGAAGACCAGCGCCTCGGTGCGCACGTACACGCTTCGGTACGGTGACATGCCTCGGTCGCACGTACACGCTTCGGCGCGCCTATCCACGCGCTCCGGTGCGTGAGGACGCCCGTGAGAACGCCTCGGCGTCGAAGTGCGCGCCGTGGGCCTCGGAGTCCAAGTGTGCGCCGTGGTGGGTCAGTAGGCGGCTCGGTGCGTGTGGTGAGCGCGGTGGTGCACGTCTCCGGTGCCTGTGATGTCTCTCGGTACGAAGACGTACGCGCACGCACCCGCGTGCCCCGTGGGCGCCCGCAAGGGCAGGACGAGCGCCGTGGGGTGTCATGGGCAAGGCCCGCCGTGCGCGCCGTCGGCACCTGGGCGTGCCTGCAAGGCATGGAGCGCGCGTGCCAGGCAGGCCGGCGTACGGCCGCGACCGCGTGCCTACGGCACGTCGGCGCGCTCATGCTGTGCCGGTCGGGCCACCGTTCGCCATCCGGTCACCGATGTCCCGCAGACCTGCCAGGTCGTGGACATCGCCGGGCAGCGCGGCCACTTCCACGACGGCCACCTCGGGGTGGAGCGCCGTGAAACGGTCGCGGGTGCGCTGCTCGCGGGCGAGCAGATGCATACGGTCGGCGTGCAGCCTCAGCAGACCCGCGGTGAGCTGACCTACGGCTCCGTCGGCGCTTGCCCGGTCTGCGGCGGGGGAGCCTACGTCGGGTGCGGGAGCCTCGGTCGCGGTGTCGCTGTCTGCTGGGGATTCTGAACTGCCTTGCGTTTCGGGAGAGTTACGAAAAGCAGCTTTCCCTGTCTCCTGATCGACAATGCCGGCGTCATCAAGATTTTCCGCGGCGGCGAGGGCGCGCTCGGCCGACAGCTCACCGGCACCGCTTCCGTGCACCCGGTTGAGGACCAGACCCGCGAGCGGCATGTCCTCTGCGGCCAGGCGCTCCACGAAGTACGCGGCCTCGCGCAGGGCGTCCCGCTCCGGTGCCGCCACCACCAGAAAGGCGGTCCCCGGGGCCTGGAGGAGTTTGTAGGTGGCGTCCGCGCGGGTGCGGAAGCCGCCGAAGGTGGTGTCCATCGCGGCCACGAACGTCTGGACGTCCTTCAGGAGCTGCCCGCCGAGCAGCTTGCCGAGGGTGCCGGTCATCATCGACATCCCCACGTTCAGGAACTTCATCCCCGCCCGTCCGCCGAGCTTGGCAGGGGCCGTCAGCAGCCGGATCAGCCGTCCGTCGAGGAAGGACCCGAGCCGCTTGGGCGCGTCCAGGAAGTCCAGTGCCGAACGCGACGGAGGAGTGTCGACGACGATCAGGTCCCACTCGTCGCGGGCCCGCAGCTGTCCCAGCTTCTCCATCGCCATGTACTCCTGCGTGCCCGCGAAGCCCGCCGAGAGCGACTGGTAGAACGGGTTGCTCAGGATCGCCGCCGCGCGTTCGCGGTCCGCGTGCGCCTCGACGACCTCGTCGAAGGTGCGCTTCATGTCCAGCATCATGGCGTGCAGCTCGCCGTCGCCGTCGACGTCCTTCACCCGGCGCGGGGTGTTGTCGAGCGAGTCGATGCCCATGGACTGCGCGAGCCGGCGGGCGGGGTCGATGGTCAGCACGACCACCTTGCGGCCTCGCTCGGCGGCCCGTAGCCCCAGGGCCGCGGCCGTCGTCGTCTTGCCGACGCCGCCGGAGCCGCAACACACCACGATCCGGGTCTTCGGGTCGTCCAGCAGCGGATCGATGTCGAGTACGCGCGTGGGGCCCAGTCGGCGGGCGGAGTCGTGGCCGCGGGTGCCTTCGCGGGCGCCGTCACGAGGGGCGGCCGGGGTGTGCGCGGGGGCCGGGTCCGAGGTCATGAGATCCCTTGCTGACGCAGTTCCGTGGCGAGTTCGTACAGGCCCGCCAGGTCCATGCCCTCGGCGAGCAGCGGCAGTTCGTGCAGCGGAAGGCCCAGGCCGGTCAGGACGGAACGCTGCTCACGCTCCAGGGCGTACCGCTCTGCGTACTCCCCGGCCTGCTCCAGGAGCGGATCGACGAGCCGGTCGGCTCCGCCGCCACGCCGGGCACCGCCCAGCCCCGCCGTCGACAGGGACTTCGCGAGCGCGGTACGGGGGATGGACCGGACCAGCTCCAGGTCGGCCTCGTCCAGCAGCGCCGGACGGACCATGTTGACCATCACCCGGCCCACCGGGAGTTTGGCCGCACGCAGTTCCGCGATGCCGTCGGCGGTCTCCTGAACGGGCATCTCCTCCAGGAGCGTCACCAGGTGCACGGCCGTCTCCTTCGACTTCAGGACCCGCATCACCGCCTGCGCCTGATTGTGTATCGGGCCGATCTTGGCCAGGCCCGCCACCTCGTCGTTCACGTTCAGGAAGCGGGCGATGCGGCCGGTGGGCGGCGCGTCCATCACGACGTAGTCGTAGGCGAACCGCCCCGTCTTGTCCTTGCGGCGCACCGCTTCGCACGCCTTGCCGGTGAGCAGTACGTCCCTCAGCCCCGGTGCGACGGTGGTCGCGAAGTCGATGGCGCCGAGCTTTTTCAGGGCCCGGCCCGCGCCGCCGAGCTTGTAGAACATCTGGAGGTAGTCCAGAAGGGCCAGTTCGGGATCGATCGCCAGGGCATACACCTCCCCACCCCCGGGAGCGACGGCGATCTTCCGCTCCTCATAAGGCAGCGCTTCCGTCTCGAAGAGCTGCGCGATCCCCTGCCTGCCCTCGACCTCCACCAGAAGGGCGCGCTTGCCCTCGGTCGCGAGGGCGAGCGCGAGGGCGGCGGCCACCGTGGTTTTGCCGGTACCGCCCTTACCGCTGACTACCTGGAGCCTGCTCACGTCTTCGAGCCTAACCAGTCCCGGTGCGGGCTACGCGGGAGGCTGTGGATAACAGCGGCTACAGTCGGCCGCATGACCAAGTGGGAATACGCAACCGTGCCACTGCTCGTCCACGCCACGAAGCAGATTCTGGACACCTGGGGCGAGGACGGCTGGGAGCTCGTCCAGGTCGTGCCCGGGCCCAACCCCGAGCAGCTGGTGGCCTATCTGAAGCGGGAGAAGCAGGCGTGAGCGCGGGCGCGAGCGCCGTCGAGGCCAAGCTGGCGGAGCTCGGGCTCACGCTGCCCGAGGTGGTCCCGCCGCTGGCCGCGTACCAGCCCGCCGTGCGCAGCGGGGTGTATGTGTACACGGCCGGACAACTGCCGATGGTGGACGGCAAGCTGCCCGTCACCGGCAAGGTGGGCGCCGAGGTCACCGCGGAGGAGGCCAAGGAGCTCGCCCGTACGTGCGCGCTGAACGCGTTGGCGGCGGTCAAGTCGGTCGCCGGTGACCTGGACCGGATCGCGCGGGTGGTGAAGGTCGTCGGGTTCGTGGCGTCCGCACCCGATTTCACCGGTCAGCCGGGCATCCTCAACGGTGCCAGCGAACTCCTCGGGGCTGTGCTGGGTGACAAGGGCGTGCACGCGCGCAGCGCGGTGGGGGTGGCGGTGCTTCCCCTGGACGCGCCGGTCGAGGTCGAGGTTCAGGTGGAGTTGGTCGACGAGGGCTGAGGGGCCTGCCTGCCGGAGGGCGGGGTCGCGGTGGGCTTCCTCCGCCCCTGCCCGTCCCGCTCCGCCAGGGCTCCGCCCCGTGGGGCAAAGAGGACGGCCTCCGGTCCGCCCTACGGAGGACGGACTGAAGCGCGCAGCCGGGAGCGCGGGCAGGGAGCCCTCGAACATCCGCGCGTCTCGGGATAGCCTCCGCCCATGGCAAACGGGCAGTGGTACCCACCGGAGTGGCCGAACCGGATCCGCGCACTCGCGGAGGGAACCCTCACACCGGTCGCACCGAAGCGGGCGGCCACCGTGATGCTGCTCAAGGACACGGCCGACACCCCCGTCGTGCACATGCTGCGCCGACGCGCCTCCATGGCCTTCGCCGGAGGCGCGTACGCCTATCCGGGCGGCGGAGTGGACCCCCGCGACGACGACCGCCAGGTGCGCTGGGCGGGCCCCACGCGCGCGTGGTGGGCGCAGCGGCTCGGTGTGGACGAGACCTCCGCCCAGGCGATCGTCTGCGCGGCGGTTCGCGAGACGTACGAGGAGTCCGGCGTCCTGCTCGCGGGACTCACGCCGGACTCCGTCGTCTCGGACACCACCGGTGAGGACTGGGAGACGGACCGGACGGCCCTCGTCTCCCGCGACCTCTCCTTCGCCGAGTTCCTGGACCGTCGCGGCCTCGTCCTGCGCTCCGACCTGCTCGGCGCCTGGACACGCTGGATCACACCCGAGTTCGAGCCCCGCCGCTACGACACGTGGTTCTTCGTCGCCGCCCTCCCCCAGGGGCAGCGCACACGCAACGTCTCCACGGAGGCCGACCGCACGGTGTGGATCCGTCCGGCCGAGGCGGCGGCCTCGTACGACAAGGGTGAGCTGCTGATGATGCCGCCCACCATCGCGACCCTGCGCCAGCTGCGGGTGTACGGGAGCGCCGCCGAGGCCCTGGACGCCGCGCCGGGCCGCGATCTGACCCCGGTTCTCGCCCAGGCCCGCTTCGAGGACGGTGAGCTGGTGCTGACCTGGCCCGGCCACGACGAGTTCACCAAGCACATCCCGGCCGGCGGAGCATCCGCATGACCGCCGTGCCGACCGCCTCGACGGAAGGTCCTCCCGCATGACGGACGCAAGCGCCCTGCCCGGCCAGCCCCGTGGCGGGGTCCTGTCCGGCCCCGCCACCGTGCGTGCCGTGAACGTGCTGGCTCCCAACCCGTCGGTGATGACCCTCGACGGCACCAACACCTGGATCGTCGCCGAGCCCGACTCCGAACTCGCCGTGGTGATCGACCCCGGACCGCTCGACGAAGCCCATCTGCGCAACGTGGTGGAGACGGCCGAGAAGACGGGCAGGCGGATCGCGCTGACCCTCCTCACACACGGGCATCCGGACCACGCCGAGGGCGCCGTGCGGTTCGCCGAGCTCACGGGGACGAAGGTACGGGCCCTCGACCCGGTGCTGCGGCTCGGTGACGAGGGACTGGGCGCGGGTGATGTGATCACGACGGGTGGCCTGGAGCTGCGTGTCGTACCGACGCCCGGGCACACCGCGGACTCGCTCTGCTTCCATCTGCCGGCCGACGGAGCCGTACTGACCGGGGACACGATCCTGGGGCGCGGCACCACGGTCGTGGCGCACCCGGACGGGCGGCTGGGCGACTACCTCGACTCCCTGCGCCGACTGCGCTCCCTCAGCGTCGACGACGGGGTCCACACCGTGCTGCCCGGCCACGGACCCGTCCTGGAGGACGCCCAGGGGGCGGTGGAGTTCTATCTGGCCCATCGCGCCAACCGTCTCGCCCAGGTCGAGACGGCCGTCGAGAACGGTTACCGCACCTCCGCCGAGGTGGTCGCCCACGTCTACGCGGACGTCGACCGTTCGCTGTGGCCGGCGGCCGAGCTGTCCGTGCGGGCGCAGCTGGACTATCTACGGGAGCACGGGCTGATCTGACACAGACACGGACCTCGGCTGATCCGCTCCCTGAACAGGGATCGATCTACCTGAATACGGGGTGATCTACGGGAACACGGGTTGATCCACGGGAGCAAGGGTGATCCGAGGCGCCGGCGGCGCGAGGCGCGGTGGCACCGGTCAAAGCCCGCTGAGGCGTCCCGTCAGGGCCGTGGCGCTTTGACGCCGTGCACGCGCGCGTACTCCTCCGCGAGCCACGGGGCCAGGTCGTCGACGTAGGAGCGCAGGACGGCCGGATCGTCCGTCGGCTCGTACGAGACCTCGACCGCGGCCCGCATCTGGGGCGCCCGCTCCGGGTAGTACCGTGCGAACGCCTCGGCCATCTCGGCGAGGTCGCTGGTCCAGCCGTGCCAGCGGGGCATGACGAGCGTGAATCCGGTACGGACGAGATGGCGGGCCACACGGCGGACGAGGGCGCGCCGGGCGTCCTCCGTGGCCGCTACGGAGGCCTCTTCCCGCCAGCGGGCCAGCAGCAGGGCCAGGTCGCCGTTCGTCTCGCGGGCGAGCAGGGTGTCGGGGCGGTAGCGCGGCAGGTCCTCGGCCAGGTCCTCGCCCAGCAGCGGCGTGCACAGGCACGCCACGAACCACCCCAGGTCGTACCGCTCGGCCTCGCTCAGCAGCCGCCGCCGGCTGTAGAGCAGCGTCCCGACTCCGTCGATCTCCGGGAACTCCTTGTCGAGGGCCTCTCCGAGCGTCCGCGCCTCGGCGCGGTCGGCGTCGGTGGGTTCCTCGCGCAGTGCCAGGAGCAGATCGAGGCCGCTGCGGCCCACGCGCGCGGTGCCGCGCGGAACGGAACCGTAGAGGTAGCCGCTCGTCATGCGCGCCCCGAAGACATCGATCAGCCGGTCCCGCGCGGCGGCCACCACCGGCCGGAACGCGTACGGGACCTTGCCCAGTGAGCCCTCGGGGACGATGTACCCCTGGCTGTCGAGCCCTTTGTGCTGCCCTGTGGTGGCCATGTGCCAACTGTGCCGTGAAAGAGACGGCCCGGGGAGCCGATTTCATCACGTGACCCGCACATACATTCCACAACCGCGGACGAGGCCCGCGGGCCTCGTCCGCTCATGGCGATGGGGCCTGCCTCCGGGGAGGCGGGCCCCATGCGCGCGTGTGTCCGTCTGTGATTGCCCCGGCGATTCTCGCCGGCAGCGGTTTGCGTCAGGTGCCTTACGCCGGGGAGCGGTTCACGTCAGCGCGAACGCTTGGCGAGGCGCTCCACGTCCAGCAGGATCACGGCGCGGGCCTCCAGACGCAGCCAGCCACGGCCGGCGAAGTCCGCGAGAGCTTTGTTGACCGTCTCACGGGACGCGCCGACCAGCTGGGCCAGCTCCTCCTGTGTGAGGTCGTGCACCACGTGGATGCCCTCCTCCGACTGCACACCGAAGCGTCGCGAGAGGTCCAGCAGCGCGCGTGCGACACGGCCGGGGACGTCCGAGAAGACCAGGTCGGACATCTGGTCGTTGGTCTTGCGCAGGCGCCGGGCGACTGCGCGCAGCAGCGCGGCGGCCACCTCGGGGCGGGCGTTCAACCACGGCTGGAGGTCGCCGTGGCCCAGGCCCAGCAGCTTGACCTCGGTCAGCGCGGTGGCCGTGGCCGTCCGCGGACCCGGGTCGAACAGCGACAGCTCGCCGATCAGTTCGCCGGGACCGAGCACCGCCAACATGTTCTCGCGGCCATCGGGGGACGTGCGGTGGAGCTTGACCTTGCCTTCGGTGACCACGTAGAGGCGGTCACCCGGGTCACCCTCGTGAAACAGCGCGTCGCCGCGCGCGAGGGTGACCTCACTCATGGAGGCGCGGAGCTCCGCGGCCTGCTCGTCATCGAGCGCCGCGAAGAGCGGGGCGCGCCGCAGAACGTCGTCCACGAGTTCTCTCCTTGTCGACCTGCATCAGGGGACCGTGTTCCCCATCATGCCGGACGGGTCAAACAGTGTGATCTGTCACAAGGATGCCGCACAGGTGTGCCTCTGGATGCCGCAGGGGGCCAATTGGAGGCCGATCTTCAGGGTACGGGGCGGATGTCGGTGGCGGGCTTTAGGCTGGCCGGGTGTCCAAAACGCCGGTGAGAGCACAGGCCAAGGGGGCTGGGCGGGTGGTTGTACGTCGCGATTCCGCTGTGGGCGAACAGTCCTCTGCCGCAGCAAAGAAAACGACAAAGACGACAAAGTCGGCGGGTGTGAACAGGGCCGTGGGTGTGAAGAAGAGGACGGCGAAGAACGCCGAGTCCACTTCGTCGGCGAGCAAGGCTCCGGCGGAGGCGGGCGAGGCGGAGGAGACAGGCGAGGCGGAGGAGACGGGCGAGGCGGAGGAGACGGGCGCGGGGGAGACGGGCGCGGCTGACACGACGGGCGCCGGGACCGCGACGGCTGCCGCCGCGAAGAAGGCCGCCACTGCGAAGAAGACCGCCGCGACCGCCGGCAAGAAGACCACCGCAGCGAAGAGGGTCGCAGCGACCGCCGCCAAGAAAGCCGCCGCAGCGAAGAAGACCGCCGCGACCGCCGCCAAGAAGACCACCGCCGCGAAGAAGACCACGTCCGCCCAGGCGCCCGCCAAGAAGTCCGAGTCCCGGGCCGCTCTGGTGCGTCGCGCCCGCCGGATCAACCGCGAACTCGCCGAGGTCTATCCCTACGCGCATCCCGAACTGGACTTCGAGAACCCCTTCCAGCTCCTCATCGCCACCGTGCTCTCGGCGCAGACCACCGACCTCCGGGTGAACCAGACGACTCCGGCGCTCTTCGCCAGGTACCCCACCCCGGAGGACCTGGCCGCGGCCAACCCCGAAGAGGTCGAGGAGATCCTCCGGCCGTGCGGGTTCTTCCGGGCCAAGACCAAGTCGGTGATAGGCCTCTCGCGGGCCCTGCGGGACGACTTCGACGGTGAAGTCCCGGGCAGGCTGGAGGACTTGGGCAAGCTGCCCGGTGTCGGCCGCAAGACCGCCTTCGTGGTGCTGGGCAACGCCTTCGGGCGGCCCGGGATCACCGTGGACACCCACTTCGGACGGCTGGTCCGCCGATGGCAGTGGACCGAGGAGACCGACCCGGACAAGGTCGAGGCGGAGATCGGCGCGCTCTTCCCGAAGAGCGACTGGACGATGCTCTCGCACCATGTGATCTTCCACGGCCGTCGCATCTGCCACGCCCGCAAGCCCGCGTGCGGCGCCTGCCCCATCGCCCCGCTCTGTCCGGCGTACGGCGAGGGCGAGACGGACCCGGAGAAGGCCAGGAAGCTGCTCAAGTACGAAAAGGGCGGCTTTCCTGGACAGCGTCTGAAGCCCCCGACGGCGTATCTGGACGCGGGCGGCATCCCGGCCCCGCCGCTGGGCGTGCCCCCGCAGGGCGCCGCATGAGCCGTCGGCCCGACCAGCGCGGGCACGGTTCCGCGCGCCCCGGAGGCCCCGTCAGGAGCCACCGCGGATCGCGTCGCCCGGAACGATCGACGGGTCCGCACGCGTTGGGCTCAGAGGAACGGGGGTGGCGATGACCAACGCGAGCAACACGCACCGCAGGAACGACGGCCGCGGCACGCGCGACGGACGAGGGCCGTACGACGGCCGTGGCACCGCGGTGGACCACCCCTCGCACGACGGCCGTGGAACCATCGCCGGACATCCCCCACCCGGCGGCCGTGGAAGAAGCGGCGACAACCCCCCGCCCGGCGGCCCTGGTATCACTGGCGGCCACCCTCCGCACGACAACGGACGAGCCATGCCCGACGCCCAGGCCCCACACGGCGGAGAACAGCAGCCCGGATTCCCGGGGGAGGGCGGGCAAGTGCCCTACGACAACGGCGGACGTGCCGCCCACGGAGCGCAGGAACGGGCACAGGCACAGGAACGACCACAGCCACAGGCGCGACCACAGGCCCAGGCGCGACCAGAGGCGCAGGTACAGGAACGACCACAAGCACAGACGCAGCTCTCCCCCGACGACCGGCCGGTCATCAGTCCGGAGGGTCTGCCCGGCTGGCTGGAACCGGTCCTGCGGGCCGCCGAGACCGTCGAGCCGCTGCAGCTCAGCCGTTTCCTTCCGCCGTCGGACGGCGGCGGGCGGCAGTCCGCCGTGCTCATCCTCTTCGGAGAGGGTGAACACGGCCCCGAGCTGCTGCTCATGGAGCGCGCCGGCTCCCTCCGGTCGCACGCCGGGCAGCCCGCGTTCCCCGGCGGTGCCCTGGACCCCGAGGACGGTGATCCGGCCACCGACGGCCCCTTGCGCGCCGCCCTGCGCGAGGCCCAGGAGGAGACGGGTCTCGAACCGGGCGGGGTGCAGCTCTTCGGTGTCCTGCCCAAGCTCTACATCCCGGTGAGCGGCTTCGTGGTCACCCCGGTGCTGGGCTGGTGGCGGGACCCGTCACCGGTGGGGGCGGTGGATCCGAACGAGACGGCGAGGGTCTTCACCGTCCCCGTGGCGGATCTCACGGACCCGGCCAACCGCGCCACCGCCCTGCACCCGAGCGGTCACAAAGGTCCGGCATTCCTGGTCGAATCCACCCTGGTGTGGGGATTCACCGCGGGTGTGATCGACCGGCTCCTGCACTACGCGGGGTGGGAGCGCCCCTGGGACCGTACGAAGCAGGTCCCGCTCGACAGGCGCGCATGACAGGGTGGCCTCCGTGAATGTGCTGGACATCCTGTTGTTGGTCGCTGCTGTGTGGTTCGCGATCGTGGGCTATCGCCAGGGCTTCGTCGTCGGCATCCTGTCGGTGATCGGTTTCCTGGGCGGCGGACTCGTGGCGGTCTACGTATTGCCCGTCGTCTGGGACGCCCTGACCGACAACGCGGAGGTCAGCACGACAGCCGCGGTCGTAGCGGTCGTCGTCGTGATCGTCTGTGCCTCGGTCGGCCAGGCCCTGACCACCCACCTCGGCAACAAGCTGCGCCGCTACATCACCTGGTCGCCGGCCCGCGCCCTGGACGCCACCGGCGGCGCCCTGGTGAACGTCGTCGCGATGTTGTTGGTGGCCTGGCTGATCGGCTCCGCCCTCGCACAGACCACGCTGCCGACGCTGGGCAAGGAGGTCCGCAGCTCCAAGGTGCTGCTGGGTGTGGCGGAGGCACTGCCCAACCAGGCCGACACCTGGTTCAAGGACTTCACCTCGGTCCTCGCGCAGAACGGCTTCCCGCAGGTCTTCAGCCCGTTCTCGGACGAGCCGATCACCAACGTCCAGCCGCCCGACCCGGCCCTCGCCAGCAGCCCCGTCGTAACGCGTGCCAAGCGCTCCATCGTCAAGGTGATGGGTACGGCCCAGAGCTGCGGCAAGGTCCTCGAAGGCACCGGCTTCGTCTTCGACAACCGGCGCGTGATGACCAACGCACACGTGGTCGGCGGCGTCGACGAGCCCACCGTCCAGATAGGTGGCGTGGGCAAGAAGTACGACGCCACGGTGGTGCTCTACGACTGGGAGCGCGACATCGCGGTCCTCGACGTGCCGGACCTGAACGCGCCCGTGCTGCAGTTCACCACCAAGGACGCGTCCACCGGTGACGGTGCGATCGTCGCCGGCTTCCCGGAGAACGGCGGGTACGACGTCCGTCCCGCGCGCGTGCGCGGCCTCATCTCGGCCAACGGACCCGACATCTACCACCGGGGCACGGTACGCCGTGACGTCTACTCGCTGTACGCGACCGTCCGCCAGGGCAACTCGGGAGGCCCGCTGCTCACGCCCGAGGGCAGGGTGTACGGCGTGGTGTTCGCGAAGTCACTGGACGACGCCAACACCGGGTACGCGCTGACCGCGGACGAGATCCAGGAGGACATCACCAAGGGCCGCACGGCGACCCGGCAGGTGGACAGCGACAGCTGCGCCCTTTGAGGCTCTCGGGGATGTGTGGCCCGATGGCTGTGTGGGGCCGGACGGTTCAGGGGCGCGGGTGACGGAGCCGCGCCGAGACCCAGCGGGCCCGGCGGCGCAGAATATGCGGGATTCCCAGCCGGAGATCCTGTCCCGGCATCTGTGGGGCGCCCCTCTCGTGGGAGCCCAGCCCTGTAGCAGAGCGGCGATTGCGTGCTACGTCGTTGTAGTCGTGCGTCCAGCCCATACCCCGACGTCTGCCCGTGCCCCAAGGTCGGTAACCGCCCCGAAGGCCCTCAATCGGCCTATGCGCCAGGCAATTGGCTGTTCGTAGTACAGGTGTTCACGTTCGAATACCGGGCGCATTCATTCGGTCACCGAGCGGATGCGAACCCTTCGGGCCGGTCGGCCTCACCTGTCCGGTTCCGGGTCCTTCAGCCAATTCACCAGTTCGGTGGAGAAGGCCACCGGATCCTCTTCGTGCGGGAAGTGCCCGAGCCCGTCGAAGAGCCGCCAGCGGTACGGCGCCTCGACGTACTCGCCCGAGCCGGCGGAGCTGCGGGTGCGCATCACCGGGTCGAGCGAGCCGTGCAGATGCAGTGTGGGCACGCGTACGGGCAGCTTCATCCGGCGGTTGAACTGGATGCCGTCGGGCCGGGCGAGCGAGCGCACCATCCAGCGGTACGGCTCGATCGAACAGTGCGCCGTCGACGGGATGCACATCGCGCGCCGGTACGCCTCCACGGCCTCGTCGTCGGGCAGCCGCGGCCCCGACCAGTCCCGCATCAGGCGCCCCACCAGAGCCGCGTCGTCGGCGACGAGGCGCCGCTCGGGCAGCCACGGCCGCTGGAAGCCCCAGATGTAGGAGCTCGCGGCGGTCTGCCGGGCGTCGGAGAGCATCGCGGACCGCCAGCGCCGGGGATGCGGCATGGACGTGACCACGAGACGGCGCACCAGCTTGGGGCGCATCACGGCCGCCGTCCAGGCGAGGTAGCCGCCCAGGTCGTGGCCGACGAGTGCGGCGTCCGGCTCGCCGAGGGACCGCACGACTCCAGTGATGTCGAGGGCGAGGTTCGCGGGGTCGTAGCCGCGGGGGGTGCGGTCGCTGCCGCCCACTCCGCGCAGGTCCATGGCGACCGCGCGGAAGCCCGCGTCGGCCAGCGCCACCAACTGATGGCGCCAGGTCCACCAGAACTGCGGGAAGCCGTGCAGCAGCAGTACCAGCGGGCCGTCGCCGGTCTCCGCGATGTGGAAGCGCGCGCCGTTGGCGGCGACGTCGCGGTGGATCACCTCTTTGGCGCCAGGAACGTCGAGCCGTACGACCGAAGCGGGTTGCGCGGAGGGGCTGGCGGGGTCCGTCATGAGGTCGAGCGTGCCACAGCTTCGATGGCGGCAGGCGCTTCGTCCCGCGGGGCGACGGGGCGGGGGTGCGGTTTGGCGTTCTGCAGTACGCCCGCGGTCTCCTTCATCGAGGAGGCGACCTTCTGCGGGCCCTTGCTCTTCTTGGCCTTCTTGGCGAAGACGACGCCGATCAGCGCGAGCACTCCGGCGACCAGCACATTGGCGGCGAAGGAGAGGAGGAAGCAGATCGCGAGGTTCCAGTCGCTCCAGGTCCTGATTCCGTAGGCCAGGGCGAAGCTCAGCATCGGCAGGGAGAAGATGAGCACCGCACCCGCGGCCGAGAACGCGCCACCGCTGACCGCGCCCCGCTTGACGTCCTGCTTGAGCTGCGCCTTCGCCAGTGCGATCTCGTCGTGCACCAGTGCGGACATCTCGGTGGTCGCCGTGGCGAACAGCTGGCCGATGCTGCGTTCGGCGCCGACCGGGCCGCCGTCGGGTGCGCTCATCGCTTCTCCCTGTTCTGGAATGTGTTCTTGAATGTTCTTCAATTGCACTTCTGTGGATGGGTCAGATCATGCCGGACGCTCGTCCTCGTCGCTTGCCCCGCCCGTCACTTCGGCAAGCCTCTCGCTCGCGGCGGCCTTCTGTTCGGCAAGTCTGCGGTGTTCGGCAGCCTTGCGCTCGTGGATCTGGGCCATCCGAAGGTGGTACTCCGGGTCGTCCATCTCGTACACGTCCGGGACGCCGTCCTCGTCCTCGTCGCGCTCCTCGGCCTCCCACAGCCTGCGGTACTTCCCGTTGCGCAGCTTGAGCAGGACGCTCGCCGCGAGGGCCGCGAGGAGGGAGCCGGTCAGGACGGCCGCCTTGACCTGGTCGGTGAGGGCCGGGTCGCCGTCGAAGGCGAGTTCACCGATGAGCAGCGAGACGGTGAAGCCGATCCCGGCCAGTGAGGCGACCGCGAAGACGTCCGGCCAGGCGAGATCCTCGCTGAGCGACGCCCTGGTGAAGCGGGCGGTCAGCCAGGTCCCGCCGAAGATGCCGACCGTCTTGCCGACGACCAGGCCGAGGACGACCCCGAGGGTCTCGGGCCGGTGGAACACATCGGCGAGCGCGCCCCCGGAGATCGCGACTCCTGCACTGAACAGCGCGAACAGGGGAACGGCCAGACCCGCTGACAGCGGTCGTACGAGATGTTCGATGCGCTCGCCGGGGGAGCGCTCCTCGTCCTCGTGCCGGTGGCAGCGCAGCATCAGCCCCATGGCGACGCCCGCGATGGTGGCGTGGATGCCGCTGTTGTACATCAGTCCCCAGATCACCAGTCCGAGCGGGACGTACAGATACCAGCCGCCGATGCCCTTGCGCAGCAGCAGCCAGAAGACGGCGAGGCACGCCGCGGCGCCGCCGAGCGCGGCGAAGTTCAGATCGGAGGTGAAGAAGATCGCGATGATCAGGATCGCGAAGAGGTCGTCGACGACGGCGAGGGTGAGCAGGAAGGCACGCAGGGCGGACGGCAGCGATGTGCCGATCACGGCGAGGACGGCGAGTGCGAAGGCGATGTCGGTCGCGGTGGGGACGGCCCAGCCGGCCAGGGAGCCACCGCCGGTGACGTTGGTGAGGGTGTAGACGATCGCCGGTGCGGCCATTCCGCAGAGCGCGGCGACGACCGGGAGCGCGGCTGCCCTCGGATCCCTGAGATCACCGGCGACGAGCTCGCGCTTGAGTTCGATGCCGGCGACGAAGAAGAAGATCGCGAGGAGCCCGTCGGCGGCCCAGTGTTCGACGGAGAGATCCAGGCCGAGTGCGGCCGGGCCGACGTGGAAGTCCCGGACCGTCTCGTAGCTCTCCTTGAGCGGGGTGTTCGCCCAGACCAGTGCGGCGACGGCGGCGAGCAGGAGCAGTACGCCGCCGACGGTCTCGGTCCGCAGCGCATCCGCGACGAAGTTGCGCTCGGGGAGCGAGAGTCGGCCGAATGCCTTGCGGTGACTGGGGCGGGTCACGGGGAGGACCTCCGGTCGTTGTCGACTGTCGCAGCGAGGGGTCGCTGACTGCGTTGCCGACCAGACTTCCCGGCGCGCCCTGAGCTAGGCAGTTTACCGGATCATGACTTGTATGCTTCGGCCTTTTCCCGGCGAAAGGGGCACCCGGCTTCCGGCGAAGGGGGCGCCGGGCTTCCGACGGCAGGCCACCCGGCTTCCGGTGAAAGGGGCGCCGGGCTTCCGACGGCAGGCCACCCGGCTTCCGGTGAAAGGGGCGCCCGGCTTCCGACGGCAGGCCACCCGGCTTCCGGTGCAAGGAGCGCCCGGCTTCCGGCGAGGTGGCATCCGGCTTCCGACGGCAGGGGCACCCGGCGCGTTGCCGGGTGCCCCTGCCGATGCGGTGTCGCCTTCAGCCCTCTTCAGTCAGTCCTTTTCAGTCCTCGCTGGGCGCCGCGGGCAGCTTCGCCTGGATGAGGTCCATCACCGTGGAGTCGGTGAGCGTGGTGACGTCACCCAGCTGCCGGTTCTCCGCGACATCGCGGAGCAGCCGACGCATGATCTTCCCCGAGCGGGTCTTCGGCAGCTCGGCCACCGGGAGGACCCGCTTCGGCTTGGCGATCGGCCCGAGCGTCTTGCCGACGTGGTCGCGCAGCTCGCCCACGAGGCCCTCGGTCTCCGCAGCCGAACCGCGCAGGATCACGAACGCCACGATCGCCTGCCCGGTCGTCTCGTCGGCCGCGCCCACGACCGCCGCCTCGGCGACGGACGGGTGCGAGACGAGCGCCGACTCCACCTCGGTGGTGGAGATGTTGTGGCCGGACACCAGCATCACGTCGTCGACGCGGCCGAGCAGCCAGATGTCGCCGTCCTCGTCCTTCTTGGCACCGTCGCCCGCGAAGTACTTGCCCTTGAAGCGCGACCAGTAGGTGTCGATGAACCGCTGGTCGTCGCCCCAGATGGTGCGCAGCATCGACGGCCACGGCTCGGTGAGGACGAGATAGCCACCGCCTCCGTTCGGCACCTCGTTCGCCTCGTCGTCGACGACCGTCGCCGAGATGCCCGGCAGCGGAGTCTGCGCGGAGCCCGGCTTGGTCTCCGTCACGCCCGGCAGCGGGGAGATCATCATCGCGCCGGTCTCGGTCTGCCACCAGGTGTCGACGATCGGGGTGCGGTCGCCGCCGATGTTCTTGCGGTACCAGATCCAGGCCTCGGGGTTGATCGGCTCGCCGACCGAGCCCAGGACACGGAGGCTGCTGAGGTCGAACTTGGCGGGGATGTCGTCGCCCCACTTCATGAACGTCCGGATCGCGGTGGGCGCGGTGTAGAGGATCGTGACGCCGTACTTCTGCACGATCTCCCAGAACCGGCCCTGGTGCGGGGTGTCCGGCGTGCCCTCGTACATCACCTGCGTCACGCCGTTCGAGAGCGGGCCGTATGTGATGTACGAGTGCCCGGTCACCCAGCCGATGTCGGCGGTGCACCAGTAGACGTCGGTCTCCGGCTTGAGGTCGAAGACGGCGTGGTGGGTGTAGGAGGCCTGGGTGAGGTAGCCGCCGGAGGTGTGCAGGATGCCCTTGGGCTTACCGGTCGTCCCGGACGTGTAGAGGATGAAGAGGGGGTGCTCGGCCTCGAACGCCTCGGGGTTGTGCTCGGTGGACTGCTTGCCCGTGATGTCGTGCCACCAGACGTCGCGGCCCTCCTTCCAGGCGACGTCCTGGCCGGTGCGGCGCACGACGACGACCTTCTCCACGCCGTCCACCCGGCTGACGGCGTCGTCGACCGCGGGCTTCAGCGCGGACGGCTTGCCGCGCCGGTAGCCGCCGTCGGAGGTGATGACCAGCTTGGCGTCGGCGTCCTGGATGCGCGCGGCGATGGCGTCGGCCGAGAACCCGCCGAAGACGACCGAGTGCGCGGCGCCGATCCGGGCGCACGCCAGCATCGCGACGACGGCCTCGGGGATCATCGGAAGGTAGACGGCGACCCGGTCGCCCTTCCCGACTCCCAGCTCGGTGAGGGCGTTGGCGGCTTTCGACACCTCGTCCTTGAGTTCCGCGTAGGTGATGGCGCGGCTGTCACCCGGTTCGCCCTCGAAGTGGATGGCGACGCGGTCGCCGTTGCCCGCCTCGACATGCCGGTCGACGCAGTTGTAGGCGACGTTGAGCTTGCCGTCCTTGAACCATTTCGCGAAGGGCGGGTTCGACCAGTCCAGCGTCTCGGTCGGCTCGGTGGCCCAGGTCAGCCGACGGGCCTGTGCGGCCCAGAAGCCGAGCCTGTCAGCCTTGGCCTGTTCGTACGCCTCCGCCGTGACGTTGGCGTTCGCGGCCAGGTCAGCGGGCGGCGCGAAGCGACGCTCCTCCTTCAAGAGGTTGGCCAGGCTTTCGTTGCTCACGACATCTCCCTTTCTCAGGGTGTCCGTTGTGTCCCAGGCCACAGCTCATCAGACCGGGACCCCTGGTGACAAGGGCCGTCCGGAAATTGGTTTAGACCTATTGGGGCGCTTCGCGGAGGGGTACGGCAGGGCGGAGAACTTTCCCACGAGGGGGCATTGGGGGTCACGTACGCGGTGGCGGTCGGGTTCATTCCGGTGGCCGCCACGAGGGTGACGATGCTCACGATCGCCGGATCGCCCACCCTCGTGACCTCCCTGCTCATCCCGTACGTCTTCGCCGCTCCTCCCGTGCGCCATGTCGCTCACCCCGTACTGTGGAGCTCCTGACCCACATGGGCGAACACCTCCGAGTCGGCCAGTAGATACGCCTGCGCCTCGCCGACATGGAAGTACATGCCGTGCAGTTCGAGGGAGCCGTGCCGCAAAGCGCGCGCGACGGAGTCATGCGCCCGCAGGTGCTCCAGTTGCTGCACCACATTGGTCAGGCACAACTGCTCCACCGCGTCGGCGGGCTCCCGGCCGGCCAGCCGCGGCCCCGGCCGGTCCGTCACGGCCATCCGCTCCAGACTCGGCAGGCCGTTCCGCAACCACCGCTTCAGCGGTGTCCGCGCCCCGCCCGGCTCGCTGTTGAGCAGCGCCTGCATCGCCCCGCACCCGGAGTGGCCGCACACCGTGATGGACCGCACCTTCAGTACCTCCACCGCGTACTCGATGGCCGCTGCCACCGAGTCGTCCCCGCTCTCCTCGCCGGGCGGCGGTACGAGGTTGCCCACGTTGCGGACGACGAAGAGGTCACCGGGCCCGCTGGAGGTGATCATCGAGGTGACCAGCCGTGAGTCCGCGCAGGTCAGGAAGAGCTGTGAGGGGCGCTGTCCCTCGCGCGCGAGCCGGGCCAGCTCACCGCGCACCAGTGGTGCGGTGTTCCGCTGGAACGCGCTGATGCCCCGCGCCAGTTGGTGCCCGCTCGGCCCGACGCAGGTGTCCCCGGGCCGCGCGCCGGCCGGTGCGTGCGACGGGCTCTCGCACTGGTGGTTGCGCCACGGGGTCCAGGGCCGGCAGCGGCAGCCCGAGGCGGACGCGCCGGCGGGCTCGGTGATGCGCGTCCCCCCGCGCCCGGTGATCTCGACAGAGCCGTTGAACACGCGGTGTGTGTTCTGCCAATCCTGCAGTGTCTCGTAGGCGGCATGGTCCATGAACGAGCCGTCCAACTCCACGACGGCTTCGGCGCCGTGGGGTACCAGGTGCAGGGCTCGGCTGAGTCGGGGCACTGCCAGGAACGTCAACTGCCCTCGTACGTGGACGTAATGGACGCCTTCCCTCTCCTCGTGGGTGATGCGGGTGCGGGTGAGACGGCGGAGGGCGACACCGACGGCGACGGCCACGCCCAGGGCCACGCCCTCCAGGACGCCGAGGAAGATCACGGCGAGCGTGGTCGTGACGTAGACCAGCACCTCGCGGTGGCGGGTCACGGTGCGGATGTGGTGAAGGGACACCATCTGGATGCCGACGGCCATCACCAGGGCGGCGAGCGAGGCGAGCGGGATCAGCTCCAGGACCGGAACCATCAGCAGTGCGGCGACCACCACCCAAACGCCGTGCAGCATGGTGGAGTTCCGGCTGACTGCGCCGGCCTGCACGTTGGCCGAACTCCGTACAGCCACTCCGGCGACCGGCAGCCCGCCGAGCGCGCCGGACAGGATGTTCGCGGAGCCCTGGCCGAGCAGTTCGCGGTCGAGATCGGACCGTGCAACGTGCCCGCGCGGCCCCGGCCGGCCGGCCGCGAGCCGGTCCACGGCGACCGCGCCGAGCAGCGACTGCACGCTGCACACCAGCGTGGTGGTGAGGACTGCCGCGACCAGGCCGAGCGCCGGCCCCTCGGGCAGCCCGGCCAGCGCATGGCTGCGCCAGGACGGCAGTTCCACCTTGGGCAGGTGCAGTCCGGCGAGCACGGCGGCCGCGGTGGCGCCGGCGACCGCGACGAGGGCGGCGGGCACCTTCTTGACGGCACGGCCCACCGGACCGGGGATGCGCGACCAGGCCAGCAGGATGGCCAGGGTCAGCGCACTGGTGGCGACTGCGGCGGGATGCAGATGGATGAGCTGGGCGGGCAGTGCGCGCAGATTGTCCAGCACGGAACTCTGCGGACTGCCGCCCAGGACGATGTGAAGCTGCGCCACGGCGATGGTGACGCCGATGCCCGCCAGCATGCCGTGCACGATCGCGGGGCTCACGACCAGCGCCGTACGGGCCACGCGCAGGCAGCCCAAGCCGAGTTGGGCGGCTCCGGCGAGCACGGTGATCGCGCAGGTGGTGCGCCATCCGTAGCGCTGGATGAGTTCGGCGGTGACGACGGTGAGACCGGCGGCCGGCCCGCTCACCTGTAGTGGAGAACCGCCGAGTCGACCGACGACCAGCCCGCCGACGGCCGCGGCCACCAGCCCGGCCTGAAGGGGGGCTCCGGTGGCCAACGCGATACCGAGGGACAGTGGCAGGGCGATCAGGAAGACGGCGATCGAGGCCGACAGGTCGGCGCCGTCCACGCGAAAGCGGCGGGGCCGGTCCGGCGGGGGGCTTGGAGGTTGCTGCCGAGGCTTCGTGGCCATCGGGTCGGCGGCGCTGGTGTGGACGCAGGCGGACATATTCCCGTCTCCTCCGGGGCTGCGCGGTCGCGGAACAGGGGGCCCCACTGCGTGGCGGGGCGGATCGCGGCCGTGGGTCACGGCGTACAAACGGCGGGATTTCTCAACGATCAGTAAATGGATCGTAATGCAAGGTAAAGACACCGGACTGGCAATAGGCGCAAATGGGGCAATAAATCACCCCACAGAGTGAACCGGTCCTTTTATCGGCTTGTCGTACTTATTCCTTCGAAATCCTGTGTGATCTTGGCGGTGCTGTCTGTGTGTCTGTGCTGACGAAGGAAGTAGGTGGGCGCACATGGCCGCCAACCAGAGAATCGCCGTGGGGGTCGTCGCCGCCGTCATCGGAGCGGCAGCGCTGGCCGGGTGCCTCGACGGTGACCCCGGCACACGGGGGAGGGGAACCGGTGACCGGGAGGGCTCCGAAGGCCCGCGGCAGGGCGCGGGGGCGCCGAACAAGGTGCTCCGTCTGATCGGCGACGGATCCACCGCCTACACCGGCGCGCAGCCTCGCCTGACCCGGCCCGAGCGGCTGAAGCCGGGCCAGAAGCCGCCGCAGTTCGTGGTCTTCTCCTGGGACGGCGCGGGAGAGGACAGCCAGCGGCTGTTCTCGCACTTCCGCAGGGTGGCCAAGGAGAACCGGGCCACCATGACGTACTTCCTCAGCGGCGTGTACATGCTCCCCGAGGAAAAGGCCGGTCTCTACCGGCCGCCGCAGCACTCACCGGGCCGCTCCGACATCGGCTTCAACGGTGTCCGGGGTATCGCGGACACCGTGCGCCAGCTGCGCGCGGCCTGGCTGGAGGGCAACGAGATCGGCACTCACTTCAACGGCCACTTCTGCGGCCCCAACGGGGTCGGCGCGTGGTCCGCCGAGGAGTGGAAGGACGAGATCGCCCAGGCCAAGTCCTTCGTACGGTCGTGGAAGACGAACGCAGGCCTGAAGGACGCCACCCCGCTGCCGTTCGACTACGAGAAGGAACTCATCGGCGCCCGCACGCCCTGCCTGGAGGGACGGGAGGAGTTCCTGAAGGCCGCTCGCGAAGTGGGTTTCCGCTACGACTCCTCCGGCGTCAACGACCAGGTGTGGCCCGGGAAGAAGGGGGGACTGTGGGACCTCTCCATGCAGCTCGTCCCCGTCCCGGGACGGGCTTTCGAGACGCTGACCATGGACTACAACTTCATGGTCAACCAGTCGGGCGCCACGACCCAGGGCAACCCTGCGATGCACCAGTACTGGGGCAATCAGATGAGGGACGGGCTCCTCAGGGGCTTCCACCGCGCCTACCACGGCAATCGCGCGCCCCTGATCATCGGTAACCACTTCGAGTCCTGGAACGGCGGCACCTACATGCGCGCGGTCGAGGAGACCATCAAGGCGGTCTGCACCCAGCGTGAGGTGCGCTGTGTCTCCTTCCGCCAGCTCGTGGACTGGCTGGACGCCCAGGACCGCGAGGTCCTGGGCAAGTTGCGCACGCTCAAGGTCGGGCAGGCCCCGGAGCGGGGCTGGGGGGCGTTCCTCGCGGCCTCCCCGGCTCCGGCCCCGAAGGGTGCCCCCGGCTCACCGACGGTCAGGCCGTAGGCAAGACGCTCTCGTTCAGCACGAAACCGGGGTCGATCTGCGCCGCCAGGTCGGCCCCCGTGCGCTCGTTGCCCCAGGCATGCGCGTTCTTCAGGTGGAAGTGCGCCATCTGGCGTGTGAAGCGCTCCCAGTCGCGCAGCTCGTACGTGGCGTCGGCGGCGGACCGAAGCACTTGGAGGGAGCGGTGGTTGACGTCCTCGAGGAGTTCGAAGGGGCGCGGGCGGCCCTTCTCCATGGCGCGTACCCAGTCCGACTGGCCGACGGTCACCAGCAGGTCGTCCCCGACTGCGGCACGGAGGAAGTCGATGTCGTCCTGGCTCTGCACCTTGTTGCCGACGACCTTCAGGGTGACGCCGAAGTCGCGGGCGTACTCCCTGTACTGACGATGGACGGAGACCCCCTTGCGGGTCGGCTCGGCCACGAGGAAGGTGATGTCGAAGCGGGTGAACAGGCCGGAGGCGAAGGAGTCCGAACCGGCCGTCATGTCGACCACCACGTACTCTTCGGGGCCGTCCACCAAGTGGTTCAGGTACAGCTCCACCGCTCCCGTCTTGGAGTGGTAGCAGGCGACCCCGAGGTCGGCTTCGGTGAAGGGGCCGGTGACCATCAAACGGACGGTGCCGCCGTCGACCTCCACGGGCCGCGCGCAGGCGTCGTACACCGGGTTGTCCTCGCACACCCGCAGCAGCCGGGAACCCTCTCCCGGTGGCGTCGTCTTGATCATTTCCTCGGCGGAGGCGATCCGGGGGTTGGAACCGCGCAGGTAGTCCTTGATCAGCGGCAGCCGCTCGCCCATCGCGGGCAGCTCCGCGGCCACCGCCTCGTCCAGTCCGAGCGCGCTGCCCAGGTGCTGGTTGATGTCGGCGTCCACCGCGACGACGGGCGCGCCGGTGGCGACGAGATGGCGCACGAACAGCGACGACAGTGTGGTCTTGCCACTGCCGCCCTTCCCGACGAAAGCAATTTTCATGTTCAGAAACGTAGGTGAACCCGTTGATCACATGCGCGTGGATGCGGAGGAAACCACTCCTTCGTGCTAGGTGCGGAAACCCGGGGGTCCGGCGGGCGGCGGTCGCCGGGCGCGTACTGTCGTACTCATGAGTACGACTGGTGCGACCGCCGACCCCCTCGCGGCCCTCGGGGCGCTGCCCGGGGTGGCCGAGTCCGTGGAGTCCGTGCGCAAGGCGGTGGACCGCGTCTACGGCCACCGCGTCATGCGGCGCCGCAGCAACGAGGTCACCTCCGAGGCGGCGTTGCGCGGCGCACGCGGTTCGGCGGCGCTGGCCGGCGCCGACTGGGCCCTCGAAGAGGTGCGCCGGCGCACCGACTTCAGCGGGGACGAGGAGGCACGGACGGTCGGCGCCGCTCTGCGACTGACCGCCGAGGCGGGCCAACTCCTTTCCATCTGGCGGCAGTCGCCGCTGAGGGTGCTGGCGCGACTGCACCTGCTCGCCGCCGCGGGCCGGGGAGAGGAGATCGGGCGGCCGCGGCGGGACGGCGAGCCCGTCGACGAGCCGCTGATCGAGCGGGAGTTGCCGGACGCGGACGAGGTCGCCGGCCGCCTCGAGGGGCTCTCGCAGCTGATCATCGCGGGCAGTTCGGCCCCCGCGCTGGTGACCGCGGCGGTGGTGCACGGCGAGTTGCTGGCGCTGCGGCCCTTCGGCTCCCACAACGGCCTGGTCGCCCGCGCCGCCGAGCGCATCGTCCTGGTCGGCAGCGGTCTCGACCCCAAGTCCGTCTGCCCGGCCGAGGTCGGTCACGCCGAACTGGGCCGGGCAGCGTACGTGGCCGCGTTCGACGGCTACCTCTCCGGCACTCCGGAGGGGATGGCACAGTGGATCGCCCACTGCGGCCGGGCGGCGGAACTGGGCGTCCGCGAGTCGACGGCGGTGTGTGAGGCGCTGCAGCGGGGGGCCGCCTGAGCCGCTGGACCGCGTGTTCCGGGAGGGGCCGGGTCTCGTGACGGCGGCCGGGTGCTGCGGGAAGGTGTCGATGGCTCCGGAGGGCGCCGGTCGTTCCGGGAGGGTGGCCGGTTGTTCCGGGAGGCAGCGGTGGAGGGGCGATGCGCCCCAAAAGAGTTGCGGCGGTACGAATTTCGTACCGCCGCTGGCATGTTCACCGGGTTACCATGCGTCCTCGATATATTGCCCATCAGGTCGGGAACTTTGCCCGTCACCTGGTGCGGCTGGCCCGTAATCGACGGGTCGACGTCGCGTGGGTGCCCGATGTTCATGCTCGGTCCGTGGGCCAATTGCGTTATTAAGGTGATCCTTTCGGATGATCCTTGGTCTCGCGGGCCGTAAATCCTTTGTACTCCAAGGCCGGGGCAAGTGGAACCCCTCGCCGTCCTTCTTTACTTTTAGGTTCAAACGGGCGCCAAAAGACCGCGCGGACCTGCCGTTGCCGGGTTCTCCGGGCTACCGGGCCTCTCGGCCGGGCACGGTGATCAGGCCGAGCCGGTGCGGCGCCGGCTGGCGTACCAGACGAGCCCGGCGGTGGCCGCTGC
This sequence comes from Streptomyces cavernae, assembly GCF_004023625.1. Taxonomy (GTDB): domain Bacteria; phylum Actinomycetota; class Actinomycetes; order Streptomycetales; family Streptomycetaceae; genus Streptomyces; species Streptomyces cavernae. Next base: position 133,629 of record NZ_ML137711.1, read on the forward strand.
CGCGCCGACCGCCGCCATCGCCACCAGTGCCGGACGCGGCGGCACCGAGATCCGCTGCTTCAGCCGCACCGGACGGTGGAAGTCAAGGATGGGCCAGCCCCGCGCGAGAGCCTCCCGGCGCAGCGCGCGATCGGGGTTGACGGCATGCGGACGGCCGACGGCCTCGAGCATCGGAACGTCCGTCGCCGAGTCGCTGTAGGCGTAGCAGCGGGAGAGGTCGTACCCCTCGGACTCGGCGAGCTCCCTGATCGCCTCCGCCTTGGTGGGGCCGTAGGCGTAGTACTCCACCTCCCCGGTGAAGCAGCCGTCGTCGCCCACGACCATCCGGGTCGCCACCACCCGGTCCGCGCCGAGCAGCTCGCCGATCGGTTCGACGACCTCGGCCCCGGACGTGGAGACGATGACCACGTCGCGTCCGGCCGCGTGGTGCTCCTCGATGAGGGAGGCGGCCTCGTCGTAGATGATCGGGTCGATCAGGTCGTGCAGGGTCTCGGCGACGAGCTCCTTGACCTGTTGCACGTTCCATCCGCGGCAGAGCGCCGACAGGTACTCCCGCATCCGCTCCATCTGGTCGTGGTCCGCGCCGCCGGCGAGGAACACGAACTGCGCATAGGCGGTGCGCAGCACCGCCCTGCGGTTGATCAGCCCACCTTGGTAGAACGACTTGCTGAAGGTGAGCGTGCTCGACTTCGCAATGACCGTCTTGTCCAGGTCAAAGAAGGCCGCTGTCCGGGGCAACGAGTGGTTTTCCACGAGGCTGAGCATATGCGCCCACCATTCGGCGTAAGCTGGGGCGTGTGGGTTTGCCTGAGAAGGCTCTCGGGTACACCATGGAAGTCACGGATCGTTCGCGACCGTGCTAACCCGGTCCGACTCCTCCCCCCCCGAGTCGGCCGTGGGGACGACCCCCGCTCTCCCCCCCGGCGGGGGTCGTCGCATGTCCGGGTGGGTTTTTCGCATTTTCCACGCAGCCCCGCGGCTCACTGTGCCGTTGGCGGCGACGTTCGCATGCTACCCCTGATTCGTAACCGTGCGTAGTCGTTGGGCTGCCCTGTGGAAGGTCTTCGTGAGTCGCCTGTATGGGTGGCGGCGATATTCACATCCATCGAGTTGTCCACAGTTTTTCACCAAGATCCACACGATTTCCGGGATCGCTGCACCGTGATTCCAGCGCGGGCCGCTCGCGGCGAGTTCTTGGCCGGTTCGGTTTGTCCGCGCCTATGGCCGGTTCGTATCGGCGGTTCATCTGGAGGACCGCTTGCCGGTTCTTCATGCGGACGGGATTCACGGGACCCCACGAGGGCTCCGCGAAAGAAGCAGCGAAGGGGGCTGGAGATCGTGGCGGGAGCCATCACACACGACCGGGCGTCCGCCGCCGAGGGGCGGCAGGACGGACCACTGATCGTCACGGAGGACGCGGATCTGCTGGACGACCTGCTGCGGCTGTGTGCCGCCGCGGGCGCCAGACCCGAGGTGCACCCCTCCCTGCCCGAGCGCCGCGGCGCCTGGGAGGCGGCACCACTGGTGCTGGTCGGCGACGACGCCGTCCGGCGACTACGGGGAGCCGTGCGCAGACGGGGAGTCGTCCTCGTAGGGCGGGATCAGGACGACTCAGGGGTGTGGCGAAGGGCCGTGGAGATCGGTGCCGACCACGTTCTGGTACTGCCGGATGGCGAACAATGGTTGGTCGACCGGATCGCCGACGTGGCCGAAGGAGTAGGCAGACCCGCCCTCACCGTCGGCGTGATCGGTGGCCGCGGCGGCGCCGGGGCCTCGACCCTGGCCTGTGCCCTGGCCGTCACCTCCGCACGGCGCGGAACACGCACCCTCCTGGTGGACGCCGACCCACTCGGCGGCGGTATCGACGTCCTGCTCGGCGGCGAGACGACCGACGGACTGCGCTGGCCGGCCTTCGCCGCCTCCCGCGGCCGGGTCGGCGGGGGCGCCCTGGAGGAGTCGCTGCCCGAACTGCACGCCTTGCGCGTCCTGAGCTGGGACCGCGGGGACTGGGTGAGCATCCCGCCCCAGGCCGTACGGGCGGTGCTGGCCGCGGCCCGGCGCCGCGGCGGCACGGTCGTCGTGGATCTGCCGCGCCGTGTCGACGAAGGAGTCGCCGAGGCACTCGCCCAGCTCGACCTCGGAATTCTGGTGGTCCCCGCCGAACTGCGAGCCGTCGCGGCGGCCGGACGGGTGGCATCCGCCGTGGGCATGGTGCTGCGGGACCTTCGGGTGGCGGTCCGGGGCCCCTACGCACCCGGACTGGACGACGACGAGGTGGCGCGGCTGCTCGGGCTGCCCCTGGTCGGCGAAGTGCCCAGGGAAACGGGGCTGCTGGGGGCTCAGGAGGGCGGCACACCGCCCGGGGGAACGGCGCGCGGGCCGCTCGCCCGGTTCTGCGCGGCCTTCTGGGAGCGGGTCCCGGTCGCGGGAGGAGGCGTATGAGCATCGGTTCCTCCGCGACGATCGGTTCGTTCGCGACGGGTTCACCCGTGGCGTCGGCCGTGACAGGGAGGCTTTTGACGGGCAGGCCCCTCGTGGGAGGTCTGGCGGAGTCGGGCCTGCTGGACGGGGTGCGGCAGTGGCTCGCGGAGAGCGGCGCGGAGCCGACGCCGGCCCGCGTGGCTCAGGCCCTACGCGAACAGGGCCGCGTCCAGGGGCGGGTGCTCTCGGACGCCGAAGTCCTCGGCGCGGCAGAGCAGGTGCGTTCCGAGTTGGTCGGCACCGGCCCGCTGGAGCCACTGCTCGCCGATCCCACCGTGACCGATGTCCTGGTGTCGGCCCCCGACCGGGTATGGGTCGACCGCGGCCGCGGTCTGGAGCTGACCGGCGTCTCCTTCGCCGACGCGGCCGCCGTCCGCAGACTCGCGCAGCGCCTGTCGGCCGTGGCCGGACGGCGGTTGGACGACGCCCGGCCATGGGTGGACGCACGGCTTCCGGACGGGACCCGACTGCACGCCGTGCTGCCACCGGTGGCGGTGGGCTCGACGTGTCTGTCGTTGCGGGTGGCGCGACCGCGGGCCTTCACCCTGGCCGAACTGGTCGCGGCCGGGACGGTGCCGCCGGGCGGCGACCGGGTGCTGCGGGCGCTGCTGGACGCCCGGTTGTCGTTCCTCGTCAGCGGCGGCACGGGCAGCGGCAAGACGACGCTGCTGAGCGCGCTACTGGGCTTGGTCGGGCCCGGCGAGCGGATCGTGCTGGCCGAGGACTCCGCCGAGCTTCGGCCCGACCACCCCCATGTGGTGCGTCTGGAAGGGCGGCCCGCCAACCAGGAGGGCGCCGGGCTGGTCACCCTGCAGGACCTGGTGCGCCAGGCGCTGCGGATGCGGCCGGACCGGCTGGTGGTCGGGGAAGTGCGCGGACCGGAAGTCGTCTCCCTGCTGGCCGCCCTGAACACGGGTCATGAGGGCGGCTGTGGCACGGTCCACGCCAACGCGGCGGCGGACGTGCCGGTCCGCCTGGAAGCCCTGGGAACGGCCGCGGGGCTCGACCGGGCCGCTCTGCACAGCCAGTTGGCGGCGGCGCTGTCGGTGGTTCTGCATCTGGTACGGGACCGGGCCGGGCGGCGCAGGATCGCACAAGTGCACGTGCTCGAGCGGGATGCGTCCGGGCTGGTGGTGACCGTGCCCGCACTGCGGTGGGGTGCGCGGGCGTTCGTCCGCGAACGCGGGTGGGAGCGGCTGCAGGTGCTGCTGCGTACGGGGACCGAGGCCGCGGGAACCGACGGCACGGCCTGGTTCGCGGCCAACGGGTCCGGGGAGGGCGAGGCGCTGTGAGCTGGGCCTGTGCGGTCGATGTGACCGGAGCGGCGGACGTCGGCCCGGGAGTGGCGATGGTGTGCGCGGGGGCGGCCGCCTGGCTGCTGGGCGGGCGAACCCCGCGGGCGCGGGCGCTGTTCTCAGGCGCGGAGACGGGGCCGCCGCGGTGGCAGCGGATGGTCGCGCGGGGGCGTGATCGGCTGCGGCCCGAGTGGTGGTGCCTCGTGGCGGGGCTGGTGGTCGCGCTGCTGGGGGCCTCCCTGGTGCCGCTGGTCGCCGGAGCCCTCGGGGTGCCGCTGGCGGCGCGGGTTCGGCGGGCGGCGATGGCGAGGCGGGAGCGTGAGCGGCGGGCCGCCGCAGTGATCGCGCTGTGCGGGACGCTCGCGGGTGAGGTCCGCGCCGGACGTCAGCCGGGAGAGGCGCTGTTGTGCGCGGCGCGCGAATCCGGAGGGCTCGGTCTCGGCGAGGCGCAGGCGGGGGTGCTGGCGGCGGCCCGGTTCGGCGGGGACGTGCCGGGGGCGCTCACGGGCGCGGCACGGCAGCCGGGAGCGGACGGACTGGTCGGGCTCGCCGCGTGCTGGCGGGTCGCCGTGGACCGCGGTGCCGGGCTCGCGGCCGGGCTCGACCGGCTGGAAGGGGCTTTGCGGGTCGAGCGGGACCAACGTGCCGATCTGCGGGCCCAGTTGGCGGGAGCTCGGTCGACGGCGGTGATGCTCGCCGGTCTGCCGCTGCTGGGGCTGCTGCTGGGCACCGCGCTCGGCGCCGATCCGCTGCGGGTGCTGTTGCACACCGGGCCCGGACTCGGCTGTCTGCTGCTCGGCGGAGTCCTGGAGGGCGCGGGGCTGTGGTGGGCGCTGCGAATCGTCCGGGGAGCGGAGACGGGATGAGTGCGGAAGTCATCCACAGGCTGGGGATTCTCTGTGGGTTGCCCGCCGTGTGGTGGATGGCGCGGTCGGCCGTTGCGGTGCGGCGCGAGCGGAGGGCGCGCCGTCGGGCGATCGCGGTGCTGATGCTGGTTCCGGAGCCTCGGCGGCGGCGGTTCCGGATCGCCGGCCCGATGCGGCGGTGGGGTCCCGCACTGGCGGCCGGGTGCGCGGGATGGGTGCTCGTCGGCGGTCTGCCCGGGCTGCTGGTGGGGCTGCTGGGTGCCTTCGCGGTGTGGCGATGGCCGCGCTTCCGGCCCGCTCCGTCCGAGGAGTTCGACACGGCCCGCGCGGCTCGGCAACTGCCCTTGGCGGCCGATCTGCTGGCCGCCTGCATCGCGGCCGGGGCCAGTCCCGTGGTGGCGGCGCAAGCCGTGGGCGAGGCCCTGGGAGGCCCGGTCGGGGAACGGCTCGCGCGGGGTGCGGCCGAAGTGCGGCTGGGAGGCGAACCGGCCGAGGCGTGGCGGAGGTTGGCCGCGGTGCCGGGAGCCGGGGCGCTGGCGCGGCTGTTGGAACGGGCGGGGGACTCCGGGGTGCCGGCGGCGGTTCCGGTCGGCCGGATCGCCTCGGAGGCCCGCGCCGAGTGGGGACGCGTGGCCACCGCACGGGCCCGGCGGGCGGCGGTGATGGTGACGGCTCCGGTCGGGCTGTGCTTCCTGCCGGCGTTCATCGCGGTCGGTGTGGTGCCGGTGGTGATCGGGCTGGCGGGCGGCGTGCTGGGCGGGGGTGGTGGATGACGGTTCGACGACGGTGAGGGGAGCCGTCGAGCGCGGCGGCAGGTGATCAACGGGTGGCGAGAGTTCAACAGACCGATTCTTCTGGGAGCTTCAGGTGGTCAAGCAGGTGTGGGTGCGGGTACGGGCGCTGGTACGTGAGGTGCGAGCCTCTCGTAGGGACGCCGGAATGGTGACCTCCGAGTACGCGGTGGGGATCGTCGCCGCGGTGGCGTTCGCAGCGGTGCTCTACAAAGTGGTGACGAGCGGGGCGGTCAGCGCGGAGCTCCAGGGCATCGTGGAGAAGGCGCTCAATGGCTAGGGCCCGGCCCGGGGCCGTCGGCCGGGGCGGGGTCAGCCCCGGCCGGGACCGGGGCTTCGTGACGGCCGAAGCGGCTGCGGTGCTCCCGGCTCTGGTGCTCGTTGCAATGGGGCTGATCTGGGCGTTGCTGTCCGCGGCGGCGCAGATCCAGTGCGTGGACGCCGCCCGGGCGGGCGCGCGGGCGGCCGCCCGGCAGGACCCGCCGGACGCGGTCCTGGCGACGGCCCGCCGGGTGGCTCCCGACGACGCCGCCGTCACGGTGAGCCGGGAGGGCGACCTGGTTCGGGTCCGGGTGGTGGCCCCTGCACCGGGCCCGCTGACCTTCACGGTGACCGATGAGGCGGTGGCGCTGGCGGAGGAGACGGTGGGGGCGGGATGAGCGGCGTGCGGTGGGGTTTCCTCTTCGCCGGGCGGGACTCGGCTCCTCCCCACGACGACGACCGGGAGCGGCCTTTTCATGACCCCGCGCCGGCTTCTCAGGACCCCGTGCCGACTTCACGTGGCCTGGGGCCGGGTGTCCGTGGTCTGGGGCAGGCGTCAGGTGGTCCGGGGTCGGGTGTCTGTGGTCTGGGTTTGGCGTCGCGTGGTCTGGGCTCGGCTGTTCGTGAGCTCCGTTCGGCTTCGTGTGGTCCGGGGCCGGGTGTCCGTGAGCTGGGTTTGGCATCGGGTGGGTCGGGGGCTGGTGTCCGTGAGCTGGGTTTGGCTTCGGGTGAGTCGGGGGCGGCTTCCTGCGGTGCGGCTGTGGTTTGCCGTACCAGGGGCTCGACCTGCTGCGTCCCCGGCCCGGCCGGACGGGACCGAGGGTCCGCGACCGTGTGGACCGTGGGGGCGATCGCCGTTCTGTGTGTCGTCTTCGGGGCTCTGCTGGCCATGACCCAGGCGACGGTCGCCCGTCATCGGGCCGGTGGTGCGGCGGATCTGGCGGCGCTCGCGGCCGCGGACCACTGGGAGGTGGGGGCGGCGGCCTGTGGGAAGGCGGAGCGCGTGGCCCGGGCCCAGGAAGCGAGGCTGGTCCGGTGCGTGGTCCGGGGTGAGATCGCGGATGTCACGGCAGCGGTGGAAACCGGCCCGTTCACCACTGAGGCCAGAGCTCGCGCCGGCCCCGCGCGCCCTGCCGATGCCGCGAGGACCATGGGGTTCGATGCGCGGGCGTCCGGCGCCGAGCTAGTCCTTGGGGGCCTCGCGCAGCAGCTCCGTGAGCAGCCGGACGGCGCCCCGTTTGTGCAGCGGGTCGTTGCCGTTGCCGCACTTGGGGGACTGGATGCAGGAGGGACAGCCGGAGTCGCACTCGCAGGAGGCGATGGCCTGGCGGGTGGCGGTGAGCCAGGTCTGGGCCGTGTGGAAGGCACGTTCCGCGAACCCGGCGCCGCCCGGATGGCCGTCGTACACGAAGACCGTGGGCAGGAGGGTGTCGGGGTGGAGCGGTACGGAGACTCCGCCGATGTCCCAGCGGTCGCAGGTGGCGAAGAGCGGGAGCATGCCGATCGAGGCGTGTTCGGCGGCGTGCAGCGCTCCGCCGAGGATCTCGGGAGTGATCCGGGCGGCGTCCAACTGGTCCTCGGTGACCGTCCACCAGACGGCCCGGGTGCGCAGCGTGCGAGGGGGGAGGTCGAGCTTCGTCTCGCCCAGCACCTCACCGGTGATGAGACGTCGACGCAGGAAGGAGACGACCTGGTTGGTGACCTCGACGGAGCCGTAGCACAGCCGGCCGGCGCCCCAGGGAATCTCGATGTCCGTTTCCAGTACGGAGATCGAGGTGGTGTCGCGGGCGACCGTCGAGTACGGCGGCGCGGCCTCCTCGACCAGCGCGACGGACTCCTCCAGTTCCAGCTCCCGGACCAGATAGGTACGGCCCTGGTGGAGGTGGACGGCGCCTTCGTGGACCGTCGTGTGCGCCGCTCCGGCGTCGACGGTGCCGAGCAGTCGCCCGGTGGCGGCCTCGACGACCCTGACCGGGCTGCCGCTCCCGCCGCGGATGTCGGTGAGGTCGGCGGCCCGCTCCCGGCGCGTCCAGTGCCAGGCTCGGGTGCGGCGGCGCAACAGCTTCGCGGCCTCCAGCTGCGGCAGAAGCTCCGCGCAGGCCGGGCCGAACAGCGGCAGGTCCTCGTCCGTCAGGGGGAGTTCGGCCGCGGCCGCACACAGGTGGGGGGCCAGGACGTAGGGGTTGTCGGGGTCGAGGACCGTGGACTCCACGGGCTGGTCGAACAGGGCCTCGGGGTGGTGGACGAGGAAGGTGTCCAGCGGGTCGTCGCGGGCCACCAGGACCGCCAGCGCGCCCTGGCCGGCGCGCCCGGCGCGGCCTGCCTGCTGCCACAGGGACGCCCGGGTGCCCGGGTAGCCGGCGATCAGCACGGCGTCCAGGCCGGAGATGTCGACACCGAGTTCGAGGGCTGTGGTGGCGGCCAGGCCGAGGAGTTCGCCGGAGTGCAGTGCGCGTTCCAGGGCGCGGCGTTCCTCCGGGAGGTAGCCGCCGCGGTAGGCGGCCACCCGCCGGGCGAGCGAGCGGTCGACCTCGCCGAGGCGCTCTTGGGTGATCACCGAGATCAGCTCGGCGCCGCGTCGGGAGCGGACGAAGGCGACCGAGCGCACGCCCTGGATGGCCAGATCGGTGAGCAGGTCGGCGGTCTCCGCGGTCGCGGTACGCCGTACGGGTGCGCCCTTCTCGCCCTGCAGCTCCGTGAGCGGAGGCTCCCACAGGGCGAACACCAGTTCACCGCGGGGGGAGGCGTCGTCCGCGATCTCGACGACCGGCAAGCCGGTCAGCTTGCCGGCGGCCACCGAGGGCTCGGCGGCGGTGGCCGAGGCCAGCAGGAAGACGGGGGAGGACCCGTAGCGGGCACACAGGCGGCGCAGCCGGCGCAGGACCTGGGCGACGTGGGAGCCGAAGACGCCCCGGTAGGTGTGGCACTCGTCGATGACGACATAGCGCAGGCAGCGCAGGAAGGAGGACCAGCGGGGGTGGGAGGGCAGTATCCCGCGATGCAGCATGTCGGGGTTGGTGAGGACGTAGTTGGCGTACTGGCGTACCCATTCGCGTTCCTCGACGGGAGTGTCGCCGTCGTACACGGCGGGTCGCACGGCGGTGCCCAGCGGCTCGGCGAGTTCCTTCACCGAGCGGCACTGATCCGCCGCGAGGGCCTTCGTCGGGGCGAGATACAGGGCGGTCGCGCCGCGGCCGTTCGGGGCCTCGGCGCCGTCCAGGAGGCGGGAGAGCACCGGCACGAGATAGGCGAGGGACTTCCCGGAGGCGGTCCCTGTGGCGACGATCACGGAGTCGCCGTCCAGGGCGTGCTCGGCGGCGAGTGCCTGATGGGCCCAGGGGGCGTCGATGCCCGCCGCCCGCACGGCGGCGATCACCTCGGCCCGGATCCGGTCCGGCCAGACGGCATGGCGACCGCCGCGCGGGGGCAAGTGCTCCGTATGAGTGATGCGCGAAGCCCGGCTCGGCCCCGAGGCGAGCCGGTCCAGGAGCGTGCCCGGCGCGAGACGGGAGGCGGTCTGTGCCGAGGATCGATCGGATCGGTGATTCTTGGCCATCGGCACCGAGTGTGTCACTGGCGTGACGGACAATGGGCCCAAGGCGTCGTGCACGCCTGCCGGTAAGTGATTGAATGCCATCGCGGCTGGCGATCCGTCCCGGGGGCTCAAGCCGAAGTGTCCTATGGGGCGAACGCTCGATAGCAAGGTGCTGGAGGATCCGTGGACCTGTCCCTGTCGACCCGTACCGTCGGCGATCGTACGGTCGTCGAGGTCGGTGGCGAAATCGATGTATATACCGCGCCCAAGCTGCGCGAGCAGCTGGTCGAGCTGGTCAACGACGGGAGCTTCCACCTCGTCGTCGACATGGAGGGCGTGGACTTCCTCGACTCCACCGGGCTCGGCGTGCTGGTGGGCGGCCTGAAGCGCGTACGTGCCCATGAGGGCTCACTGCGCCTGGTGTGCAACCAGGAGCGGATTCTGAAGATCTTCCGCATCACTGGCCTCACCAAGGTGTTTCCCATCCACACCTCGGTCGACGAAGCGGTCGCGGCCACCGACTGAGCCGTCCGGGCCACTGTGCCCGGACGGCAGAAGCAAGAGGTAGGACGGGGGGATCGGGTCCGTATGGGCCCGATCTCCGCACAGCACGCCCGAGTTTCGAGGGGGATGCATGGCCACCGTTGAACTCCGATTCAGCGCGCTGCCCGAGCACGTCAGGACCGCCCGGTTGGTGGCGGCGGCGGTGGCGCGTAGGGCCGGAGTGGACGAGGCCGTCCTCGACGAGGTCAGGCTGGCTGTGGGCGAGGCCTGCACCCGTGCCGTCGGACTGCATCAGAGCGGCGGTATCTCGGCGCCGGTGCGGGTGGTGCTGACCGAGGAGGAGAAACAGTTCTCCATCGAGGTCGGCGATGAGGCGCCGCACGTGCCTCCGGGTGACCGGGAGGCCGGCGCCGACGATGTGGAGGCCGAGGAGGACGAGATGGGCCTCGCGGTCATCAGCGGCCTCGTGGACGACGTGGAGGTCAGCGCCGGGGAGAACGGCGGCCTGATCCGGATGCGCTGGCCCACGACGCCGTCTCCGGTCGCGATGCCCTGACTTTCCCGGCAGTCTCTGTGCGCCGGGGCGCCTCGGGTGAGTCGGGCGAGTCGGCGTCGGGTGCGCAGGCCTCATGTGGGCATGCGTCGTGCGAGTCGGCCTCGTGCGGGCATGCGTCGTGCGAGTCGGCCTCGTGCGGGCATGCGTCGTGTGAATTGGTCCAGTGCGAGCCGGGACGCTCGTGTGAGTCGGGTCCTCGGAGCAGTCATCTTCGGAGCGGTTCTGAGACGGAACGGTTCTGACGTTTCGCGAGTCTCCGCCTCGTAGGCGTACGGCGACAACGCCCCCTCGACCGTCACGCCTCCCCGTTGGAGACAGGCCCCTCGGCGGTCACGCCGCTCGGCGACACACGCCTCCTCCGCCGATCACGTCCATCGGTGACCGCGGCCCCGACCTGGTGCCAGTCTCCGTACTCAGGACTCAGGCCCTGCTCAGCAGGGCCTTTTGTGTTCTCGTACTCCTGGGCAAGACCCCTGTACGCCGTGGGCCCGCGCTTGCCCGGTCTGCTCTCCCCGCTTATCGTGAATGAATTCACGATCAATCGCTCGATAATTTGATCACGAATTTGATCACTCCATCGCTCGTCAATGGTTTTGGGGCATTACTGCTTTCGAGTTCCATAACCGCCCGGCGATCATTTGCTGAACGGGATGTGAAGACCAATTCCGTTTGCCGTGCTCTGTTTTGATCAGGTTCCGCTACCTACAATCCGTCCACATCTTGAGCTCAGCCCAAGCGTCAAGGAGGACGAATGGCGGGGCTTTCTACCCCTCATCAGTTGGATCATCCCACCGCCCTCGCAGCCGCCGTACTGACCGATGGCAACCGCCTCCTCGTGGTGGTCATCGGGATCGTCGCCCTGGCGGCCCTTGCGGTCGCCGGGGTGCTGGTACGACAAGTGCTCGCGGCCGACGAGGGCACCGAGAGCATGAAGAAGATCGCGGCGGCGGTGCAGGAAGGCGCGAATGCCTATCTGGCCAGGCAGCTGCGCACGCTCGGTGTTTTCGCCGTCGTGGTGTTCTTCCTGCTCATGCTGCTGCCCGCGGACGACTGGAATCAGCGCGCCGGACGATCGGTGTTCTTCTTGATCGGTGCGGCGTTCTCGGCGGCCACCGGTTATATCGGCATGTGGCTCGCCGTCCGCAGCAATGTGCGGGTCGCCGCCGCGGCCCGGGAAGCGACCCCGGCGGAGGGTGAGCCGGAAAAGGATCTCACCACTGTCTCGCACAAAGCCATGAAGATCGCTTTCCGCACCGGCGGCGTGGTCGGCATGTTCACGGTGGGGCTCGGACTCCTTGGTGCGTCCTGTGTGGTCCTCGTGTACGCGGCCGACGCGCCGAAGGTGCTGGAGGGCTTCGGACTCGGTGCCGCGCTGATCGCCATGTTCATGCGTGTCGGCGGCGGCATCTTCACCAAGGCCGCCGACGTCGGCGCCGACCTGGTCGGAAAGGTCGAACAGGGCATTCCGGAGGACGATCCGCGCAATGCCGCGACCATCGCCGACAACGTGGGCGACAACGTCGGCGACTGCGCGGGTATGGCGGCCGACCTCTTCGAGTCCTACGCCGTCACGCTCGTCGCCGCGCTGATCCTCGGCAAGGTGGCGTTCGGCGACTCCGGGCTGGCGTTCCCGCTGCTCGTACCGGCGATCGGAGTGATCACCGCGATGATCGGCATCTTCGCGGTGGCCCCCCGGCGTGCGGACCGCAGCGGAATGACGGCGATCAACCGCGGATTCTTCATCTCCGCGGTGATCTCGCTCGTCCTCGTGGCGATCGCCGTCTTCGTCTACCTCCCGTCCTCGTACGCCGACCTGGACGGCGTCACCGATGAGGCGATCCTGGGCAAGGGCGGCGATCCCCGGATCCTCGCACTGGTCGCGGTGGCCATCGGCATCCTGCTGGCCGCGCTGATCCAGCAGCTCACCGGCTACTTCACCGAGACCACCCGGCGTCCGGTGCGGGACATCGGCAAGACCTCGCTCACCGGGCCTGCCACCGTCGTCCTCGCCGGCATCTCCGTCGGTCTGGAATCGGCCGTGTACACCGCGATCCTCATCGGGCTCGGGGTGTACGGGGCATTCCTGCTCGGCGGCACGTCGATCATGCTGGCGTTGTTCGCGGTGGCGCTGGCCGGGACCGGTCTGCTCACCACGGTCGGTGTGATCGTCGCCATGGACACCTTCGGTCCGGTCTCCGACAATGCGCAGGGCATCGCCGAGATGTCCGGTGACGTCCAGGGCGCGGGCGCGCAGGTGCTCACCGACCTGGACGCCGTCGGCAACACCACCAAGGCCATCACCAAGGGCATCGCCATCGCCACGGCCGTACTCGCGGCGTCGGCGCTCTTCGGCTCGTACCGCGACGCGATCACCACGGCCGCTGCGGACGTGGGTGAGAAGGTCGGGGACGGCGGGCCGATGAACCTGGTCATGGACATCTCACAGCCCAACAACCTGGTCGGTTTGATCGCCGGCGCCGCGGTCGTCTTCCTGTTCTCGGGGCTGGCGATCAACGCGGTGTCCCGGTCCGCCGGGGCCGTGGTCTACGAGGTGCGGCGGCAGTTCCGTGAGAAGCCCGGGATCATGGACTACACGGAGAAGCCCGAGTACGGCAGGGTCGTCGACATCTGCACCAAGGACGCGCTGCGCGAGCTGGCCACGCCGGGTCTGCTCGCCGTGATGGCGCCCATCGCGATCGGGTTCACGCTGGGCGTCGGAGCGCTTGGCGCGTACCTCGCGGGAGCGATCGGCACCGGCACGCTGATGGCGGTCTTCCTGGCCAACTCCGGCGGTGCCTGGGACAACGCCAAGAAGCTCGTCGAGGACGGTCACCACGGCGGCAAGGGCAGCGAAGCGCACGCGGCGACCGTGATCGGCGACACCGTGGGCGATCCCTTCAAGGACACGGCCGGCCCTGCGATCAACCCGCTGCTGAAGGTGATGAACCTGGTGGCACTGCTGATCGCTCCGGCCGTGGTCCAGTTCAGTTACGGCGACGACAAGAACGTCGGCATCCGGATCCTGATCGCGGTGCTGGCGCTCGTGGTGATCGTCGGCGCGGTGTACGTGTCCAAGCGGCGCGGTATCGCGGTGGGCGACGAGGAGAATTCGGAGCAGACGAGCAAGTCGGCGGATCCCGCGGTGGTTTCGTAGATCACGGCACCTCCGGCTCGCCCTCACTGCTGGTCAGGTTCATTCCAATGGGCGGGCGGGGGGGGGGGGGGGGGGGGGGCCCCCCCCCCCCCCCCGCGGGCGGCGGGGGGGGGGGGCGCGGTGGT
>NZ_ML137711.1:147206-252992 GCF_004023625.1 Streptomyces cavernae
TTCTTGTTTTTTTTGTTCTTGCCGTGGGGGGGGGTTGGCTGGGGTTGTAGGCCCCCCCCCCCCCCGCCCGTGTGTATGTCGTGAGCCTTCTCTCGTGCATGACAAATACTCACCAAAGCATATATATCGGTCATCCTGCCTGCGGCTGTCGTCCCTCCTGCGTGTATGTTCCGGGGCCGAGAGCCATGGAAGGGACCAATCCGGTGAACAAGAAGCTCGCGGTCGCACTGTCCGGCGGTGCGGTACTGGTACTGGCGCTGTCCGGATGTAGCAGCGACGACAGCAGCGAGAAACTGAACGCCTGGGCCAAGGAGGTCTGCGACGCGGTGCAGCCGCAGGCCAAGAAGATCGAGGCCGCGAACGCCGCGATCCAGAAGCAGACCTCGGACAACAGCACGCCGGAAGACGTCCAGAAGACCGATTCGCAGGCGTTCAAGGACATGTCCGATGCGTACCGGGCGATGGGCACGGCCGTTTCCAAGGCCGGAGCGCCGGACGTGGAAGAGGGCAAGGCCAAGCAGAAGAACGCGGTCGAGGAGCTCAACTCCATCGCCTCCGCCTACGCCGACCTCCAGAAGAAGGTGGAGGGGCTCGAGACAAAGGACCAGGCGAAGTTCGCCGAGGGCCTCAAGGACATCGCCACCCAGCTCGACCAGCTGAGCAAGACCGGGAGCGACGCCCTGAAGAAGCTGGAGGAGGGGGACGTGGCCAAGGCCATGACCCAGCAGAAGAGCTGCCAGGCCGCGACCACGGCACCCGCCACGCAGAGCTGAGGTTCCGTTTCACGACGGCAAACACGCTCGGTCGGGGGTGGGGTCTGCGGTGCGTGCGGTTTGCGGTGCGTGCGGTCTGTGGTGCCTGCGGTTTCAGGTGCATGGGGTCTGTGCCGCGTGCGGTTTGCCCTGCGTGCGGTTTGAGGTGCGTGCTGTGCGCGCGGTTTGCGGTGCGGTCCGGGCACCGTCGCGTCGGTGAACGCCGGTGGCGGGGCCGTCCCGCGGGGATGCGGCCCCTTCGGCGACCGTCGGGGGCGGAGTCGGTGAGCGTCCCCTCGGGGCCGTGGAACGTCACAATGGGGCCGTGAGTACCTCCAGCCTGCCCCCTCTGCCCCCTCTGCCCTCCTCCGGCCGACGCGACGTCGCCGACCGGCTGCGGGCTGCCCTCCTCGAGGCCTCCTTCACCGCTGACGGGTTGCTCGAACTCCTCGGTGCGCCCGCGTACGCGGCGCTCGCGCGGAGTGAGACCGTGCCCGCGCTACGGGCCACCCGCGGTGACACCCCGCTGGAGGCGCTCGTACGACTGTTCCTGTTGCAACAGCCCGTGCCGTACGCGCGCGTGGCGGGCGTGCTGCCCGTCGATGACTGTCTGGACGCCGGATGGCTCTCCAGGGTGGGTGACGAGGTCGCGGCCACCGTCGATGTCCGGCCCTACGGCGGGCCCGGGGGCGAGGACTGGTTCGTCGTGTCCGACCTGGGGTGCGCCGTCGGCGGGGCGGGCGGCATCGGCAGCCGGGGCCGTCAGGCGGACGCGGACGTCGTACTCGGTGTGGGCGGTGCGTCCACCACGCTCGCCGGCATCACCGTCCGGACACCGGTGTCCGCCGCCCTCGATCTCGGCACCGGCTCCGGGATCCAGGCCCTCCACGCCGCCCAGCACGCCACCCGGGTGACCGCCACCGACCTCAACCCCCGCGCGCTGCACATCACCGCGCTGACCCTCGCCCTGTCCGGAGCCCAGCCGGCGGATCTGCGCGAGGGATCGTTGTTCGAACCGGTGGGAGAGGAGAGGTACGACCTCATCGTCTCCAACCCGCCCTTCGTGATCTCGCCCGGCGCCCGGCTCACCTACCGGGACGGGGGCATGAGCGGGGACGATCTGTGCCGGACGCTCGTTCAGCAGGCGGGCGAGCATCTGAACGAGGGCGGGTTCGCGCAGTTTCTCGCCAACTGGCAGCACGTGGAGGGGGAGGACTGGCAGGAGCGGCTGCGCTCCTGGGTGCCGCGCGGCTGCGACGCGTGGATCGTGCAGCGCGAGGTGCAGGACGTCACGCAGTACGCGGAGTTGTGGCTGCGGGACGCGGGTGACCACCGCGGGGACATGACGGAGTACCAGGCGCACTACGACGCCTGGCTCGACGAGTTCGAGGCACGCAAGGTGAGGGCGATCGGCTTCGGCTGGATCACCCTGCGCAGGACGGACGCTGACGAACCGTCGGTCACCGTGGAGGAATGGCCGCACTCGGTCGAGCAACCGCTCGGGGACGCGGTGCGCGCGCACTTCGAGCGCGTCGACTACCTCCGTACGCACGACGACGCGGCACTGCTCGCCGACCGGTTCCGGCTCGCGGCCGAGATCGTGCAGGAGCAGGTCGGGCTGCCCGGCGCCGAGGACCCGGAGCACGTGGTCCTGCGACAGCACCGCGGCATGCGACGGGCCACCAAGGTCGACACGGTGGGCGCCGGCTTCGCGGGGGTGTGTGACGGGTCGTTGAGCGCGGGCCGGATCCTGGACGCGATCGCGCAACTGATGGGCGAGGACCCTGTTCTGCTGCGCGACCGGACGCCCGCTCAGATCCGCGTTCTGGTCGAGCAGGGGTTCCTGGTGCCGTCGGCCTGAGGCCTGCGGTGTCAGGGCCCTCGGCTACGCCCTGACGCCGACGAAAGAGGGTTCGGCGCGGCGGTGACCGTACGGCAGGTCTCGTACTCGGCCGGCATGCCGCGATCGGTGGCGAAGTCGGCCGGTTCCGTGACGCCGGCCGGCTGCGCCGAACCGCGCCCCGAGAAGGTTCCGGCCGGCGCGGGACCAACTCCGGGCGACGTATTCGAGTCGACTTGCGCGCCCGGATCGGGCCGCGGGGGCCTCGGCCGGACCCGCGGCGACGACGACCGGAACGCCTGATCCACCGCGGTCGTGTGCACGGTGACGCACGGCACGGAAGGATCAGCCCCCGGAGAGAACCCGGAGAGACGCCCAAGCCCGGCACGCCGAGACCCCGGGCTGTGGCAGCCGCGGGCAAGGGCCATGAGGTACGCATGGGCCGCTGTCCCCCCGGTGTTCATCCGGGGTTCGCGTCCCGGTCGCCCGGGCGTGTGAGCCTCCCGGTCCTGGGAACCCAGGGGGCGGAAGGAACCAGTCATGGAGAGCGGACCGGCGGTCTTCGCGGGGACGGTGTTCGCACTGTTCGGGGGCGGTCTGCTGATGTGGACGACGGTTCGGCTTAGGCAGGGCGCGCCGGTCGCCCGAGGTGTGAGCCAGATCGCTTCGGCGGCCCTCGCGAGTGTGACGGGAGTGGCGGCGCTGCTGCTCGGTGTCTGGTGCTTCACACAGATCTGACAACGCCTCCGGGATCATCCGCAGGCGGTGCGACGGTGATCCGACGGCGATCCCGACGGCATTCCGCAGGCGATCCGACGGTGACCCGGAGGCGACCTGAGGGCGATCTGAGGTGATCTGAGGTGATCTGAGGTGATCTGAGGGTTACCTCAAGGCGATCTGAAGGCGTTCCGACGGCGATTCGAGTACGGCGTTCCGGGCGGCGTGGAGCGTCTCCCTCCGGGAATCGCGGGCTGGACGGCCGGTAACTGAGAGGGCACCCTCCGGATGGGCCCGAAAGTGCCGGTGAGCACTCCGGGCGGCAGGAATGCCGGTAGTCGGGTTACCGTTCGAGTGGCCGTTGTGGGCTTTTCCCGTTTGACACGGGGGCGGGATGTACCGTCACACTCCGCAGCGTCAGCACGACCCCGCCCCAGGACTCAAGGCCTGGGGGCAGACCCGACCCCCGGGACGAAGGCCCTGGGGAGGACCCAGCGTCGACCGGAGAGAAGAGCGAAGTTGTCCCCGACCAGCGAGACCGCACGAGGCGGCCGCCGACTCGTCATCGTCGAGTCGCCTGCCAAGGCGAAGACGATCAAGGGCTACCTCGGCCCCGGCTACACCGTCGAGGCGAGCGTCGGGCACATCCGCGACCTTCCCAACGGCGCCGCGGAGGTGCCCGAGGAGTACACGGGCGAGGTGCGCCGCCTCGGCGTGGACGTCGAACATGACTTCCAGCCCGTCTACGTGGTCAACGCCGACAAGAAGTCGCAGGTCAGGAAGCTCAAGGAGCTGCTGCGCGACTCCGACGAACTCTTCCTCGCCACCGATGAGGACCGCGAGGGCGAGGCCATCGCCTGGCACCTCCTCGAGGTGCTGAAGCCCAAGGTCCCGGTCCACCGGATGGTCTTCCACGAGATCACCAAGGACGCGATCCGCGCGGCCGTCGCCAATCCGCGCGGTCTGAACCAGCGCATGGTCGACGCCCAGGAGACCCGCCGTATCCTCGACCGGCTCTACGGCTACGAGGTCTCGCCGGTGCTGTGGAAGAAGGTCATGCCCCGGCTGTCGGCCGGCCGCGTGCAGTCCGTCGCGACCCGCCTGGTGGTGGAGCGGGAGCGGGAGCGCATCGCGTTCCGCTCGGCCGAGTACTGGGACCTCACCGGCACCTTCGCCACCGGCCGCGCCGGTGACGCGTCGGACCCGTCGTCCCTGGTCGCGCGGCTGAACACGGTCGACGGCAGGCGCGTCGCCCAGGGCCGCGACTTCGACTCGCTCGGACAGCTCAAGACCGCGAACACGCTGCACCTGGACGAGGCGAACGCCCGGGCGCTGGCCGCCGCGCTGGAGAACACCCGGTTCGCGGTGCGCTCGGTCGAGTCCAAGCCGTACCGCCGCTCCCCGTACGCGCCGTTCCGTACGACGACGCTGCAGCAGGAGGCCAGCCGCAAGCTCGGCTTCGGCGCCAAGGCGACGATGCAGATCGCGCAGAAGCTGTACGAGAACGGCTTCATCACGTACATGCGTACGGACTCCACGACGCTGTCCGACACGGCCGTCGCCGCCGCCCGTGCCCAGGTCACGCAGCTGTACGGCGCCGACTACCTGCCGCCGCAGCCGCGGACGTACGCAGGCAAGGTCAAGAACGCGCAGGAGGCGCACGAGGCGATCCGGCCCTCCGGTGATCGCTTCCGTACCCCGGCCGAGACGGGACTGACCGGCGACCAGTTCAAGCTCTACGAGCTCATCTGGAAGCGGACCGTCGCCTCCCAGATGAAGGACGCCACCGGGAACAGCGTCACGGTGAAGATCGGCGGCACGGCTGCCGACGGCCGCGACGTCGAGTTCACCGCGTCCGGCAAGACGATCACGTTCCACGGCTTCCTCAAGGCCTACGTCGAGGGCGCCGACGACCCGAACGCCGAGCTCGACGACCGCGAGCGCCGGCTGCCGCAGGTGGCCGAGGGCGACGCGCTGACCGCCGAGCGGATCTCGGTCGACGGCCACGCGACCAAGCCCCCTGCTCGTTACACCGAGGCTTCGCTGGTCAAGGAGCTGGAAGAGCGGGAGATCGGCCGCCCGTCCACGTACGCGTCGATCATCGGCACGATCCTCGACCGCGGCTACGTCTTCAAGAAGGGCACGGCCCTGGTGCCGTCCTTCCTGAGCTTCGCCGTGGTCAACCTCCTGGAGAAGCACTTCGGGCGGCTCGTCGACTACGACTTCACCGCCAAGATGGAGGACGACCTCGACCGCATCGCGCGTGGCGAAGCGCAGGCCGTGCCGTGGCTGAAGCGGTTCTACTTCGGCGAGACCGCGCCCGACGCCGGCTCCGGCGCCGACAACGGCGTGGGCAGTGCCGCCGAAGCCGGCAACGGCGACGGGGACCACCTCGGCGGGCTCAAGGAACTCGTCACCGACCTGGGTGCCATCGACGCCCGCGAGGTGTCGTCCTTCCCGGTCGGCAGCGGCATCGTGCTGCGCGTCGGGCGCTACGGCCCGTACATCGAGCGCGGCGAGAAGGACTCCGAGAACCACCAGCGCGCGGACATCCCCGATGACCTGGCGCCGGACGAGCTGAGCGTCGAACTCGCCGAGGAACTGCTCGCCAAGCCGAGCGGTGACTTCGAGCTGGGGACGGACCCGGCCACGGGCCACCAGATCGTCGCCAAGGACGGCCGCTACGGCCCGTACGTCACCGAGGTGCTCCCGGAGGGCACCCCGAAGACGGGCAAGAACGCCGTCAAGCCGCGCACCGCCTCCCTCTTCAAGTCGATGTCCCTGGACACCGTGACCCTGGAGGACGCGCTCCGGCTGATGTCCCTGCCGCGGCTCGTCGGCAAGGACGCGGAGGGTGTGGAGATCACCGCGCAGAACGGGCGCTACGGCCCGTACCTGAAGAAGGGCACGGACTCGCGGTCGCTGCAGTCCGAGGACCAGCTCTTCACGATCACCCTGGACGAGGCTCTGGCGATCTACGCCCAGCCCAAGCAGCGCGGGCGGGCCGCCGCCAAGCCCCCGCTGAAGGAGCTGGGCACCGACCCGGTCAGCGAGAAGCCGGTGGTCGTCAAGGACGGCCGGTTCGGTCCGTACGTGACCGACGGCGAGACCAATGCGACGTTGCGCTCAGGCGACAGCGTCGAGACGATCACCCCGGAGCGGGGGTACGAGCTGCTCGCCGAGAAGCGTGCCAAGGGGCCCGCCAAGAAGACGGCGAAGAAGGCGCCCGCGAAGAAGACCGCCAAGACGGCCAAGACCGCCGCGGCGGCTCCGGCGAAGAAGGCGGCGGCCAAGAAGACCGCCGCGAAGAAGACGACGGCCAAGAAGACGACGGCTGCGAAGACGGCCGCGAAGAAGGCGACGGCCGCCAAGGCCGCCGCGGAGGACTGAGTCTCCGGCTCGCGGGCTGGCGGGCACTCGGGCTCTCCGGCCCCCTTCCGGCTCTCGCGGCTGCTGCCGCCTGTGCCGCTTGTGGCCGCGTCCGCGTTCTGGCGCTTTCGGCTTCTCCGGCTGTTCGGCTTCTCCGGTCCTTCCGGCTCTTCGGTCCTTCCGGCCGTTGTGCCGCTTGCCGCTTCACCGAGGGTTCGCAAAACGAACGCCCCGGCACCACTTGGTGTCGGGGCGTGCGCATGTTCGGACGGTCTTTCCAGGCTGTCGGTGGCCTTGGATAGTCTGTCAGGATGATGCGAGCCGACCAGCCAACGGCCCACACCTCCGACCCTGACGACGCGCTCGTGAAAGATTCCCGAGAGCGCGCCGTCCGTTCACTGCTGCGCACACCTCAGTTGAAGCGGTTGTGGAGCGCGCAGCTCGTCGGCGGCGTCGCGGACGTCCTCGGCGTGCTCGTCCTGGTCGTCCTCGCGCTCCAGGCGGCGATCGCCGAGGGGTCGTTCGGGGGCGGCTACCGCGGCGCGGCACTCGCCGTGGCGGCGGTGTTCGCGGTGCGCGCGCTGGCGACACTCCTCTTCGGAGCTGTCCTGCTCGGCCCGCTCACCTCGCTGACCTCGAAGGACGGGCCCCTCGACCGACGCTGGACCATGGTCGGCGCGGACGGACTGCGCGTCGTGCTGCTGATCATCGCCCCCCTGTGGATCGACTGGATTCCGGCCAACGCACTCGCCGTCCTCCTGGTCACTGCCTTCGTGACCGGTGTCGCCGAGCGGCTGTGGACGGTGTGCCGGGAGAGCGCGGCGCCCGCGTTGCTGCCCGCGCCGCCCCTGGAGGGTGCGGCGGTCCGCCCGCTGCCGGACCATCTGGACGCGCTGCGCCGGCTGTCGCTGCGCACGGGGTTCGTCGCCGTCCCGCTCGCCGCCGCGACGCTGGTCGTGGCCTCGCTCGTCAACAATCTGCTGGGCGCCGGACTCGACTGGTTCGGCACACACCAGGCGGCGCTCGCCTCGTACGTGGCCGCCGGCCTGTTCGCGGCGTCGCTGTCCGTGCTGATCTTCCTCGAACTGCCCGACACCCGCACGCCCCGCGCGCGGTCGCCCCTGGAAGGACTGCGCCGGCCCAGGTCCGGCAACGGCGCCGACAAGGGGCGCACGGGCGCGCTGACACCGCTGGTACTCGCCTGCGCCGCCGTGGCCGGAGCGGTTGCCGTCGCCGTCTCCGTCTCCGTCCTGCACGCCAAGGACCTCGACGGCGGGCCGGTCCTCTACGGGCTGCTCGTCCTCACGCTGACCGGCGGAACGGTCATCGGCATCAGGACGGCGCCGCGGCTGCTGCCCGCGTTCTCCCGACGGCGTCTGCTCGCCCTGGCCATCGCCTGCACGGGGATAGCGCTGCTCGCGGCCGGGCTCGTCCCGGACGTCACCACCGTGCTGCTGATCGAGGCGTTCGCGGGCTTCTGCGCGGGCGTCGCCGCGAACACCGGGCACACGCTCCTCGACCAGGAGACCGAGGAACAGCGCCGGGCACGCGTCACCGAGCACCTGCACGCGGTCGTGCGGGTCTTCCTGGCGCTGGGTGCGCTGCTGGGCCCCTGCGTGGCCGCGCTGATCGGACCGCACCGCCTGGAGAACGGCAAGTTCGTGTTCGCGCACGGCGGCGCCGCCTTCACCCTCATGCTGGTGGGCGCGCTGCTGCTGCCGGTCGCGGCGCTGGTCCTGGCGAAGGCGGACGACCGCTCCGGAGTCCCGCTGCGGCAGGACCTGCGGGATGCGCTGCGCGGCGGCGACGACCCGGCGCAGGCACCCGCCGCCACCGGCTTCTTCATCGCCCTGGAAGGCGGCGACGGGGCCGGCAAGTCGACGCAGGCGGAGGCCCTCGCCGAGTGGATCCGGGCCAAGGGTCACGAGGTCGTGCTGACCCGGGAGCCCGGGGCGACCCCGGTCGGCAAGCGGCTGCGGTCGATCCTGCTGGACGTCTCCTCGGCCGGGCTCTCGCACCGGGCGGAGGCGCTGCTGTACGCCGCCGACCGCGCGGAACACGTCGACACGGTGGTACGGCCCGCGCTCGAGCGGGGCGCGGTCGTCATCTCCGACCGGTACATCGACTCGTCCGTCGCCTATCAGGGGGCCGGGCGGGACCTGTCCCCGACCGAGATCGCGCGGATCTCCCGGTGGGCCACCGCCGGGCTCGTACCGCATCTGACGGTTCTGCTGGACGTGTCACCGGAAACCGCCCGGGAGCGGTTCACGGAGGCCCCGGACCGGCTGGAGTCCGAACCCGCGGAGTTCCACACGCGCGTGCGGTCCGGTTTCCTCACCCTCGCCGCGGCCGACCCGGGCCGCTACCTCGTCGTCGACGCAGGCCAGGAGGCCGAGGCCGTCACCACGGTGATCCGGCACCGGCTCGACATGATGCTGCCGCTCTCCGAGGCCGAGGTGAAGGCCCAGGAGGAGGCCCGGCGCAAGGCCGAGGAAGAGGCGCGCCGCAGGGCCGAGGAAGAGGCCGCGCGCAAGGCCGAGGAGGAGCGGCTGGAGCGCGAGCGCCAGGAACAGCTCGCCCGGCTGCGGGCCGAGGAGGAGGAACGCAAGCGGCGCGAGCTGGAGGAGGCCCAGCGGCGCGAGGCAGAGCGGCAGGCGGAGGAGGCCCGGCGGCGTGCCGAGGAGGCCCGCCGCCTGGCCGAGGAGGAGCGGGCGCGGCGTCTCGCCGAGGAGCAGGCCGCCGCCGCCGAGGCGGAACGGCGGCGCAAGCAGGCCGAGGAGGAGGCCCGGCTGCGGGCCGAGGCCGAGGCACGCCGCATGGAGAAGCAGCGCAAGGCGGAGGAGGCCCTGCTGCGGGCCGAGCAGGCGCGCGTGGCAGCGGCCGCGGCAGCGGCGGCCGAGGTCTCGTCGGCGGCCGAGGCCGTCGGTTCCGGTGCCGAGGCCGGTGGTTCCAGTGCTGCCGCCACGGACCAGCAGGTCACCGAGGAGACGACGGTGTTGCGGCCGGTCACCGAGGAGACGAAGGTGCTGCGGCCGGTGCGGCACCCGGAGCCCGGTCCGGCGCCGGCGGCGGGCCCTGAGCCGGCCGTTGGCACCGAGCCTGCGTCGGGCCCCGAGCCGGCCTCGGGCCCCGACGCGGAGGAGACGGCCGTGCTGCCGCAGCCACCGCATGGAGCCGCGGACGAGACGGCCGTGCTGCCTCCCGTGCCCGCCGACAACTCCGCGGACGAGACTGCGCTGCTGCCCCCCGTGCCGGCCGACAACTCCGCCGATGAGACCGCAGTGCTGCCCCCCGTACGGGACGATCGCGTGCCCCCGGGATACTTCCGCGACGAGCGGCCCGGAGCCGAGGACCGGACCCGGCCGCTTCCGCAGGTCGACGAGGAAGGCCGACCGCGTCGCCGCTCCCGCTCGGACTGGGCGGAGGAGACACCGCTGGACGACCTGCCGACGCTGGCCGACGAACTGCTCGGACCGCACCAGGACGACGAGCGGGACGACCGCAACGGCCGGCGGGGACGCCGCGGGCGCTGAGTCCTCGGCGGACCGTGAGTCTTCCGCGGGCTGAGCCATGGGCGGGCGAATGAGTCGTGCGCGGGCGCTGAGTCTTCCGGGGCGGTGAGTCCTCCGAGCGGTGAGGCGGCCCGCAGACGCGGAGTCCGTGGAGCCGGTGTAGTTGCGAGTCCGTGGAGTCCGTGGAGTCCGTGGAGTCCATTGAGTCCCACGAGTCATGGAGTCCGTGCAGCCATGGAGTCCATTGAGTCAGTGGTCGGTGGAGTCCGTGGCCCCGGCTGTCAGTGCCCTCCCGCACAATGGGACCCGACGAGTCGGTGTGCGACAGAAGGGCGGCACTCCATGCCCGTGTGGGACGACCTGGTGGGCCAGGAGAAGGTCAGCGCCCAACTCGACGCCGCCGCCCGGGACGCCGACGCTCTGGTGACGGCCGTCGGCACGGACGCCCCGCTGCCCGATGCGTCCAAGATGACGCACGCCTGGCTCTTCACCGGCCCGCCCGGCTCGGGCCGCTCCACGGCCGCCCGCGCCTTCGCCGCCGCCCTCCAGTGCGTCAGCCCCGACCGCGCGCTCGGCGGAGCCCCCGGCTGCGGGTTCTGCGACGGCTGTCACACCAGCCTGGTCGGCACCCACGCCGATGTGGAGATCGTCCGCACGGACCTGCTGTCGATCGGCGTCAAGGAGACCCGCGAGCTGGTGCGCCGGGCCCAGCTGTCACCGGCCGGCGGACGCTGGCAGGTCATCGTCCTCGAGGACGCCGACCGGCTCACCGAGGGCGCGGGCAACGTCCTGCTGAAGGCAGTCGAGGAGCCCGCTCCGCGTACGGTGTGGCTGCTGTGCGCGCCCTCGCTGGAGGACGTGCTGCCCACCATCCGCTCCCGCTGCCGCCACCTCACCCTGCGCACTCCGCCGGTGGACGCGGTCGCGGACGTCCTCGTCCGGCGCGACGGCATCGAGCCGGACGTGGCCGCCGCGGCGGCCCGCGCCACGCAGGGGCACATCGGTCGTGCCCGCCGCCTGGCCACGGACCAGCGCGCCCGGGAGCGCCGCGCGGCCGTACTCAAGCTTCCGCTCCGCGTCGACGAGATCGGCGGTTGCCTCAAGGCCGCCCAGGAGCTGATCGACGCGGCGTCGGAAGAGGCCAAGCAGGTCGCCGAGGAGATTGACGTCAAGGAGACGGAGGAGCTGAAGGCGGCGCTCGGCGCGGCGCAGGGCGGGCGCATGCCACGTGGCACCGCGGGGGTGATGAAGGAGTTGGAGGACAAGCAGAAGCGCCGCCGGACACGTACGCAGCGCGACAGCCTCGACCTGGCCCTCATCGACCTCACCGCCTTCTACCGCGACGTCCTCGCCCTCCAGTTCGGCTCGCAGGTCGCCATCGCCAACACGGAGGCGCGGGACGTGCTGGAACGGCTGGCCCGGGGATCGGCGCCGGAGGCCACGCTCCGCCGTATCGAGGCCATCTCGGCGTGCCGAGAGGCCCTGGACCGCAACGTGGCGCCGTTGCTGGCGGTGGAGGCCATGGCAGTGGCCCTGCGGGAGGGGTGAGCCGGCAGGGGCGGGCCGGTCGGGTCAGGCCGGCTCAGGTCGGTCACCGCTGGTCCCGCCCTGTCACTCGTACGAGCCAGATCGGCGACCCTGAGCAATGCAGTGATCGCTTACGGTTACGCTCGCCCAATGCACATCAGGCGCCACCTCCGGAACCGGGGCAACCGTTCCCTCCGCCGCTGCGGCACGCTGCTGGCCGCGGCCGGACTGCTCCTCACGGCCCTCCCGTCCTGTTCGCCGGGCAACTCCCCGGCCAGTTCACGGACGACGATGGCGGTCACGGGAGACGCGGCGCCCGCCGGGCCGTACGCGCCCACGCCTGCCGCGCTCGCACCGTTCTACGGCCAGAAACTGCAGTGGCGCGGTTGCCCGGAAGCCGGTTTCGAGTGCGCCACGTTCAGGGCACCGCTCGACTACGACAAGCCGTCCGCGGGTGATATCCGGCTGGCCGTGGCCCGCAAGAAGGCGACCGGCCCCGGGAAGCGGCTCGGTTCGCTGCTGGTCAACCCCGGCGGGCCGGGCGGCTCGGCGGTCGACTACCTCCAGTCGTACGCCGCCCTCGGCTACCCGGCCCAGGTCCGGGCCCGCTACGACATGGTCGCCGTCGACCCCCGCGGTGTCGCCCGCAGCGAGCCGGTCGAATGCCTCACCGGCCCGCGGATGGACGCGTACACCCAGACCGACAGCACACCGGACGACCGCTCGGAGGCCGATCGGCTGGTCGCCGCGTTCAAGGAGTTCGCCGAGGGGTGCGGGCGGCGCTCGGCGGGCGTACTGCGGCATGTTTCCACGGTCGAGACGGCCCGTGACATGGACGTGCTGCGCGCGGCGCTCGGGGACCCGACGCTGACGTACGTGGGCGCCTCGTACGGGACCTTCCTCGGCGCGACCTACGCGGAGCTGTTTCCCAGGCGGGTGGGCCGGCTGGTCCTGGACGGTGCGATGGACCCCGCGCTGCCCTCGCGCCGGCTGAGCCTGGACCAGACGGCGGGCTTCGAGACGGCCTTCCGGTCCTTCACCGAGGACTGTGTGCGGCGCGCGGACTGCCCGCTGGGCACGCGCACGGACCGGGCGACAGCCACCTTGAAGGCGTTCTTCCGGCAACTGGACGAGACCCCGCTGCCCACGGGCTCGGCGGACGGCCGCAGGCTGGGGGAGGCGCTCGCCACGACGGGGGTGATCGCGGCGATGTACGACGAGGCGTCCTGGCCCCGACTGCGCGGTGCGCTGACCGCGGCGATGCGGAAGAAGGACGGGACGGGTCTGCTGGGCTTCTCGGACAGCTACTACGAACGGGACCAGCGCGGCCAGTACGGAAACCTGATGTTCGCGAACGCGGCGGTGAACTGTCTGGACCTGCCCGCGGCCTTCGCCTCGCCCGCCGAGGTGGAGGAGTCGCTCCCGGCCTTCGAGAAGGCCTCGCCGGTCTTCGGCCGGGCGCTGGCGTGGGCGTCGCTGAACTGCGCGTACTGGCCGGTGCGGGCCACGGGTGTGCCGCACCGTATCGAGGCGAAGGGCGCGGCCCCGATCGTGGTGGTGGGCACCACCCGAGACCCGGCCACCCCTTACGTGTGGGCGAAGTCCCTGGCCGCCCAGCTGTCCTCGGCCCGGCTGCTCACCTACGACGGCGACGGACACACCGCCTACGGCCGGGGCAACGACTGCGTGGACCGGGCGATCAACCGCTACCTGCTGAACGGAACCCCGCCCACCGCGGGAATGCGCTGCTGAGAGCCCCCACCCGCCCCGGAAGCCCACCGCCCGGGCCCCGTGGTCGGAGCACCCCCGGAAACTGTGTAGAATTTCCACCGTTGCCGACGACACCATGGTCGGACGACCAGCCGCCTTAGCTCAGATGGCCAGAGCAACGCACTCGTAATGCGTAGGTCTCGGGTTCGAATCCCGAAGGCGGCTCTACCCTTTGATCAGGGAAAACGGTTCCAACAAAGACCCTCCGTGAAGATCACGGAGGGTCTTTGCATGAGCGGATGACGAAGCGCCGGAGCGGGGGCCCGCGGCCACCGCACGATCTTCGGGATTCCACACAACCCCCTGTCGATCGCGCGGTGGCCGCTCCCGTACCCGGCCCGGCCAGAAGGGCCGACGCAAGGTGGCGAAGTGGGACCGGAGTATCAGCAGGCGGAGTTGGATTGAGTCAACAGCCCGAGTCGCCAGGGCAGGCTGTTGTAGTCGGTGCTGGAGTTGGGGTCTCTGCCTTGGTACAGGTACTGCATCCCGCAGGGGCTGATGGTCAGGGTCTGGTCGTACCCGGCGCGGATCATCTCCCCGTGGCTGATGTCCCTGGTCCAGGCGCCCGCGGGGAAGGTGACGTTGGCGGCCCCTGCGAACGGGCTGCTCTCACTGGCCGCCAGTGCGGTCCATGAGCCGTCGATGCTGTTCGACGTCCAGGATCGGAAGTAGCGTCGGCCGTCCGACCCGATCGCCTCCACGATCAGCAGGTACTGGTTCTTGCCCTGGACCTTGTAGACGTTGGCCGCCTCGAAGAGGTTGTTGCGGTTGGCGTCCTGCGCGGCGATGACGGTGTTGGTCATCCCGTTGGGGAACTGCGACAGAGTGGTCTGCGACCGGTACAGCTGGCCGTTGTCGTCGGAGGAGAACAGATAGCAGTTCGCCGAGTCGCAGATCACCCACATGTCCACCCAGTACCCATTGCCGATGTTCTGCGAAATGATCGTCGGCATTGAGGAGTAGAAGCCCTTCGGGGCGCTCCACCCGTTCGGGTTGCTGATATCCGCATTGGTCGAGTACGACGCGTTGTCACCGGTCTGGTACACCAGGTACCACAGCTTCTGTGGTGCGAAGTAGAACACCTGCGGCGCGGCCCGGTACCCTCGGCCGATCGGCGATTGGTCCAGGTAGTACTGGGTGGCCGAACCCGCCTGCGACCAGTCGGTGAAGCTCAGGTACACCATGCTGTACCCGGACGAGTCGGCCACGCTGGCGAACACGTGGTATTTGCCGTTGTAGTAGACCACCGACGGGTCCTTGATCCCGGCGACGTTGTGGCTCGCATCCGGCTTCGGCGCGATCAACACCCCGCTGGAACTCCATTGGAACGTCGACGGCAGGGAGCCGCTGGCGGACGGGGAGGGGGACGCGGTGGTCCCGCTGGCCGTCGGGCGAACTCGTCGGGTCTTGGTGCGCGGCTGATCAGTCGACGACGAGCTGGTGGACGGGCCGGCGGACGGACTGGCGGACGAGCCGGTGCCGGCGCCCAGGGTGCTGATCACGGCGTCGTAGGCCGGCTTCGGATTGCCGCCGCTGTCGAACAGGAGCGGGTTGTCCGTGCTCCGCCACGAGTCGCTGTCGCGGATGCCCCACACGGTGATGCCGGTGCACCGCGACACGTTCAGGCACGCCTTGACGGTGTTGGCGTACGCGGTCGGCGGGGCGGTGGCGATGTCCAGCTCGGTGATCTGCACGTCCACGCCCAGCGCCGCGAAGTTCGACAGCGTGGTGCCGAAGCCGGCCGGCGGCCCGCCGGTGCCGAAGTGGCTCTGGAACCCGACACAGTCGATGGGTACGCCGCGGGACTTGAAGTCGCGCACCATCGCGTAAACGCCTTGAGTCTTGGCGTCCGTCCAGTTCTCGATGTTGTAGTCGTTGTAGCAGAGCTTGGCCGCCGGGTCGGCCGCCCGGGCGGTGCGGAACGCCTCCTCGATGAACCCGTCGCCCAGCACGTTCTGGAACACCGAGCTGCGGTGCTGGGTGGATCCGTCGGCGAACGCCTCGTTGACCACGTCCCAGGAGTGGATCTTGCCCTTGAAATGGGTCATCGCGGTGGTGATGTGGTTGTTCATCACGCTGCGCAGCGTGGCAGCGTCGGTGATGCCGCTGACCCAGGTGGGCAACTGGGAGTGCCACACCAGAGTGTGACCGCGCAGCTGCTGCCCGTGGGAGGCCGCGTGGCTGACGATCTGGTCGGCCGGACCGAAGTTGAACGATCCCCGGGACGGTTCCGTGGCGTCCCACTTCATCTCGTTCTCCGGGGTGATCATGTTGAATTCCCGGTCCAAGATCGTGGAGTACGTCGAGTCACCGAGCCTTCCGGCGGCCACGGCGGTGCCGAAGTACCTGCCCGAGGGGGCCGCCTGCGTACCCAGGGTGGCGGCTCCGGCGGAGTTGGGGAGGAGCGTCACGGCACCGGCCACGGCCGCAGCGGCTGACAGTCCTATCACCACTGCTCGGCGACGCCGGCCGAGCCGGTGCAGGCCCTTCATGATTCTCCTCGAAGGTCGCGGGTCACCCTGAGTGCCGTGATCGTGTGCGCATCGGCCGGTACGGCCTGATCCGTCGCGGGGTGGGTGCGGTGCAGGACGTGGGGCCGTCTCTGCGTACCGGTCGCCCGGGGTTCGTGGGTGTGTCGCGTCATTGGAGCGGCTTTCTTCAGGGGATACGTCAACGGGGGAAGTCGGGGAACCTGCCACGTCGGCACGTCATGGTGAGCGGCGGGAAAGGCGCCCCACGAAGTGGAGGCCTCCGAACTCGCGTCCTCGTAACAGAAAAGTCGCGCCGTCCCGACGATTGCTCAGTGATGTATCTCGCGGGCAAAAAGCGTTATGCCGAGCCCCGCCGTCCGGCCGTCCCTGTGGAAAGGGTGCGCCGCTCTGATCGTCAGTGAAGGTATTTGGAGTGAGCTCAAGCAGCTCAAGCAGCTCAAGCAGCTCAAGCAGCTCAAGCAGCTCAAGCAGCTCAAGGAGCGGTTTTCAAGCCCAGGCCCTGCGTACGACGAAGGAAGCCTGGCCGGCGAAGGCCCTCGTGCCGTCGGAGCCGTCCAGCCAGATGCCACCGTCGCGGTGGCGGATGACCGATCCGGGATAGTTGTGCGCGTGCAGGGTCACCGACCCGGCGACCGCCCCGGTGCGCGGACAGAAGGTGGCGTCTTCGCGGAAAAGTTCGCTGCCGTCGTTGGTGCTCAGCCGTAGCCGCAGGTAACTATGGCGCAGATAGCGGCCGTCGGCGGCGCGGAAGGTGACGCACCGTGTATCGGCCAGCCCCCGGACAACCGTGAAGGTGACCCGCTGCCGCGTCTGCGCGCTGCTGGACGCGGAGACCCGGCCGAGCGTCGCGAAGCCGCCGGCATACGTGAGGTACAGGCCGGGCTCGTCCACGGACTCCAGCGACTGTGCGCCCAGCGGAACCATGCCCGCGACGGCGGACGGACTCACCGGGGACGGTCCGGCCGACGTGGTGGAGCGCGACGGGGCCGGCGTGGGACTGCCGACCGTGGGAGCGGCGGTGACGCCGGGCACCCGATGCGCCGGTTCGGGCCAGGTCGCGTAGGTGGCGGTCCCGGCGATGACCACCGCGCCGGTGGTGAGACCCACCAGCGGATGAGCGGTCACCGCGTAGAGTTTGCCGATCAGCGAGCTGTGCAGACCGCCTGCTCCCGACGACGCCGCCGCCGTGCCGACGGCGACCTGTGCCGTGGCCAGCCCGGCGGCGCTCGCGGCCGTACCCGACAGCAGGCCCTTGGCGGCCAGCGCGGCGAGGAGCCCGGCCGGGACGGCCAGCGGCGCGAGGCTGAGGAGCAGTAGTTCGGCCGGAACCCGTTCTGTGGTCCTCGCCATGCAGACCGGGCAGCCGCGGGTGTGCCGCGCGATCCGCTTGCGCCACACCGAGGTGCGAAGACCGTCCCAGCCGACGACGGTCTCGTCCAACTGCGGACAGCGCGGGTCGGCCTCCAGCGCGGCGACGATCGTCCGGCTCAGTTCCAGCTGTTCGCGCATGCGTTGCAGGCTCACTCCGACGTGGGCGACCGTGAGCCCCGTCGCGGCGGCGATGTCGTCACGGCTCAGCGAGCCGGCGCGTTCCTGCCACCACAGCGACAGCAGCACCCGATGGTCCGGGTCGAGCCACCGGCCGGCTTCGACAACCTGACGGCGCTCGTCCGAAGCATGCAGACGCAGGATCGCCATGTCCTCAGGTTTGGCGTCGGCGTCCGGTATGTGGTGTGCGTCGTCGATGACCGTGGTCCGGCCGGCGAAGGCGCGTTGCCGGTGCCAGTGGGTACTGATCTGGCGGAGCGTGATCGACACCAGCCAGGACCGGAAGCTCTCCGGGGCACGCAGGGCAGGCAGGTCGCGCACCACGCGCAGCAGGGTTTCCTGGACGACGTCGTCGACGTCGGCATGTCCGCTCAGGCTTCGCCCGACGATGTTGTAGAGCAACGGCAGGTACGCGGCGATCAGCTCCTCGCGCGCCCGATCGTCACCGGCCTGCGCCGCGACCACGAGCCGCGCGTGGTCCGCATCCGTGAGCCTCATTCCCACCACCTCAGGGGAGCGATCCGCCGGTATGGCGCCACACCATAGCGTTTGCAAACTTATGCGGGTAGCCGACGGCCAAAACGGCCCATTCCAGACCGACGATCCCGGAGGGAGACAGCTTCGACCCAGGAGATGCCGTGCCGTGCAAAAAAGGTCGTGGCCACGTCAACGGCGCCGAACGCGTGGGACGGGGTCGGAACGGCCGGGGCGGACGCCGTCGTCATCTTCTGGCTGCTCCATCTGCTCGGCGAGGCCACACCGGCGATCGCCAAAGCCGTCCAGGTGCTGCGGCCCGGATCACTCCCGAGGTGATGAAGTCGCCCACCGCCTGGGAACTGGAGCTCGCCAGAGCGCTCTGTGCCGCCGCCGCGATGGCGGGGCTGGATATCTGGGCGATGTACAGGACGGTCTCCCGGTCGTCCTGGTGCTGGGCGATGCCCCGGTCCAGGTCGACCCAGGAGAGAACGTCGTCGTCGCTGCCTGCCAGTGCGAACTGTGCGGCGTCCCGCGTCCACGCGCCCTTCGCCTTCAGCAGATTGGTGGCGGCCCTGCGGCCCAGCGTGGCGGCGAGTTCCAGGTCGCCGTCCTCCCACAGGGCCTTCTCGGCCTGGCGGATCAGGTCCTTGGTGGCCTGGTCCATCTGGGCTTCCTGAGCGCGCTTGTTCTCGTACTCGGCCCGCTCCTCCACTTCGGCCTCGGACAGCAGTCGGGCCTCCTCCAGGCCCTGCTGCTTCTCCTGTTCCAGCCGGGCGAGCTCCGCTTCCCGGGCCGCCTTCTCCACCGCGATGGCGTTGTTCACGGCCTTGGTCGCGGTGTCGGCCGCCTTGACCGCCGCGGCGGCGTGGGCGGTGGACTTGTTGGCGAAGTCGATGGCCTGGCCGGCGAACTTCACCGCCTCATCGGCCGCGTCGGCCGCCTTCTCGGCGTGCTCCGCGGCGGAGTTGGCGGCGTCGCGTGCCGCGCGTGCCGCTGTGGCGGCCGTATTGGCCAGGGCCCGCGCGGTGGAGGCGGCGTTGGTGGCGCGGTTGGCGGCGGCGGTCGCGATGGACGCCTGCCGCTTGGCCTCCGCCGCCTGCGACTGGGCCACTCCGGCCGCGGCGGCGGCCTGGGCGGCGGCGGTGGCGGCGGCGGCGGTGGCGGCGGCGGCGGAGTTGCGCGCGGCGGAGGCCGCCGCGTCTCCGGCGCTGGTGGCCTGAGCCGAGGCGGCCGCGGCGTAGTCGGCGGCCTTGGCCGCGGAACGGGCCTTCGCGGCGGAGTTGCGGGCGGCGACCGCGGCGTTCTTGGCGGCATCGGCCTTGGTGGCGTCCTTGGACGCGGCGATGGCGGCGTTGTAGGCGCGGGACGCGGCGCCGCCGGCGGTCGAGGCGGCCTGCGAGGCGGCGGTGGCCGCCCAGGACGCGCGGCGGGAGGCGGCCACCGCGGCGTTGGAGGCGTTGATGGCGGTCCGGGCGGCGTTCGCCGCACCCTGGGCCGCACTGGCCGCCTTGCGGGCCGCGGCCGCGGACTTCTGTACGTCGTTCTTGGCGGCCTCGGCCTCGGCAGCGGCCTTCTCCGCCGCCTCCTTGGCCTTCGCCGCGGAGGCCTTGGCCCGCTCGGAGGCCTCCACGGCCAGGTCGGTCTCGGCCTGTGCCCGCTTGCCCTCCCGTTCGACCACCGCGACGAGTTCCTCGATGGTGGCCGACTCCTGGTCACGGGCACGGGCGATGTGCTGGCCCGTGTCGAGGAACCACTGGACGTCCGTTGCGGTTCCGCCCAGCGCGCGGTCGGCGTACTTGCGCACCTCGGGCCCGGCGTTGAACAGCATGGCGGAGACCTGGACCCGGGCGTCCTCCCGGCGGGCGGTGAACTGACCCTTCGTCAGAAAGTCCTCCAGCGCCGCCTGCGTGCCGGTGTCCAGGGCGGCGGACGCACTGCGCCGGACCGCCTTGTCGCCGGTGGCCGACACGGTGGCGGTCGCCACGCGCAGGTCTTCCAGGAGAGCCGGCCTGAAGCCGTCCTTGAGGAAGTCGGCGATGCTGCTGTCGCCTTTGTCGAGGGCGGCGACGGCGTCGCGGCGCAGGCCCTTGCCCGTACGGGAGAGGTAGCTGACGATCGCGACGCGGTTGTCCTCGACGGTCGTCTTCGGCAGGGTCTCGTCGAGGAAGGTCCGGATGTCGGCGTCGGTGCCGGCGAGCGCGTACGCCGCCGCCGCCCTGGTGGCCTTCCCGCCCGTCATCCATGCCGTGACGACCTTCGCCCGGTCGGTGTCCGGCGCGGGAGCGGATCGGCCGCGGTCGCCACGGTGTCCCCGGT
This sequence comes from Streptomyces cavernae, assembly GCF_004023625.1. Taxonomy (GTDB): domain Bacteria; phylum Actinomycetota; class Actinomycetes; order Streptomycetales; family Streptomycetaceae; genus Streptomyces; species Streptomyces cavernae. The sequence goes on from NZ_ML137711.1 coordinate 167,527, forward strand.
GGCGGCGGCGCGGGCGACGGGCGTCAGCACCAGCGGCGAGGAAGCGGCGGCGGTGACCGCTGCGAGTGTGCCGAGAAGGCGTCTGCGGCTCCAGAACATCGTCTGCGTATGCGTGTGGTCCTCATGGTCTCTGCCCGTGAAGGCAGATCGGCGATTCACTGACACGGCAGGCTTCCCCCGCATGCCCGGGCAGTCATAGGTGGCACCAGAGAGGCGTATGCGTCACCTGCGCAATGACGTGACCATACCAACGCACGTCCATGTGGCAATTAATTTGGCCCGGTGAATGAAAAACAGCACGGGGCGCTCGGGGGAGGTTCGCCGGTAAACCTGCGGCGGGGCGAGAGGGTGCGGGTCGCATTCGTTATCGCTTCTTTATGGAATTCTGCACAACCGCCCCCCAGGTGTGTTCAGGGTCACAGTCCGATCCCCAACTTCCCGTCCTTTTTGAGGGAGTTGGAGCAGTGGACAAAGACGCAGAAGCGATGTGGCATACCAACGGCGAAGCGGCTCCCCGGACTTGGGAGAGCCCTTTTCTTCACGGGGGACGACGATGTGGAAACACTCGAGGAATGACTTATTCCCCCCGGATGGCTGGGGGTTCCATCCGAATTGCGGACGCCTTCACGCCTGACTTGAACCACGTTTGTGCATCGCTCGGGAAGCAAAGAGCTTAGGAATTCGATGAAGGCACGCACCATAATTGCGGCCAAGCCGCAGTTGAAGAGATTCATTGCGCGCACGGTGGGCGCGGCAGCGGTCGGCGCTCTGGCGTGGACCGCACTGGCGACCGGTGCCCCCGGCGGGACCGGTGGGTCCGGGGGTTCCGCCGGGTCCGACGGGTCCCGCTCGGGGGCGGGCGCCGCGGCCGTCGTCGCGGACGACGCACCCGGCTACGCGGTCGAGAACTTCGACTACCCGGGAGCCGACAAGATCCTCGCCGAGCAGAGCATCGTCCTCAAGCGCGGCGACGGCCACATAACGCTGGCCGACTGCGCGAGCGGCACCGGCCTCATCCAGATCATGGCCCGCAAGCAGTCGGAGACGGTCTGCTTCCGCGTCGTCGGCAACTCCGGATGGCTGACCATGGAGATTCCCGCGGTGTACGCCGTCAAGGGCAACGACTACGAGACCCAGGTCGACATGACCGTCGGCACCGAGGAGAAGTCCTTCGACATCGACAAGAACACCTGGACCGCGGTGGGTGAGAGCGCGGACGAACAGGGCCGGGAGCACATGCTCGTGGAGATCAGGACCTCCAAATAGCCCCCGGAAAACGCCCGTTGTCCGATCAGCCAGCAAGGAATCGACTTATGCGACCCATCAGACCTGTGCGCCTCGCCGCACTGGCAGCATCCCTGATCGCGGGATCCGTCGTGCTCACCGCCGTGCCCGCGTCCGCCGTGACCGGCCCCGCGGTCGCCTCCGGCGACACCACCTATGCCTACACCGCGCAGCTTCTGATCGGTGACTGGGACCGGGGCTGCTCCGGTGTCCTGGTCGACAAGGAATGGCTGCTCACCGCGGCCAGTTGCTTCGCCGCGAACCCGGCCGCGAGTCTGGCGGTGCCCGCAGGCAAGCCGGCCAAGAAGACGACCGCGACCATCGGCCGCGGCGACCTCACCGGCACCGGCGGCGCCGTCCGCACGGTCGTGGAACTCGTCCCGCGCGCCGACCGCGACGTGGTCCTGGCCCGCCTGAACCGGCCCGTCACCAACGTCGCCCCCATCGCCCTGGCCTCCGCCGCGCCCACCGCGGGCGAGGAGCTGAAGTTCGCCGGGTACGGGCGCACCAAGACCGAGTGGGCGCCGCTGCAACTGCACACCGGCGCGTACTCCGTGAGTGCCTCGGACGCCACCACCGCCACGGTCACCGGCAAGGACGGCACGGCCGCGTGCATGGGTGACACCGGTGGCCCCGTGGTGCGCGTGGTGAACGGCACGGCCCAGTTGGTGGCCCTCAACAGCCGCTCCTACCAGGGTGGTTGCTTCGGCATCGACGCCACTGTGACCGACACGGGCGGGATCGCCGCCCGGGTCGACGGCCTGGCTTCCTGGGTGAACTCCCAGGTCGGCGCGACCCGTATCACCGACTTCAACTGCGACGGCGTCGAGGACATCGCCGTCTCGGACCCCAGGGCGACGGTCGGCGGCAAGACGACCGCGGGGCTCGTCCGGGTCGTGTACGGCGGCGGCAAGGGCACCGCCGAGATCAACCAGGACCTCGACTGGGTGGAGGGCAACGCCGAGGCTGGCGACTGGTTCGGTGAGACCCTCGCGACCGTCGACTACGACGAGGACGGCTGCACCGACCTGGTCGTCGGCGTCCCCTCCGAGGACATCGGAAGCACCGCCGACGCCGGCATGGTCGAGGTCCTGCACGGCGCTGCGGGCGGCCTGGGATCGGGCGCGACGAAGGACACCCACTTCGAGCAGGGTGTCGGTTCGGGTTCGATCAAGGCGTCCGGCAGTGAGAGCGGCGACCGTATGGGACACGCCCTCGCCGCCGGCACCACCGCCTCCGGTGAGCCGTTCGTGGTGATCGGTGTGCCCGGCGAGGCACTCGGTTCCGTCGCCAAGGCGGGCCAGGTGTTCTATGTGCACGGCACCACAAATGTCTCCATCTCCCAGGACAGCACGAATGTTCCGGGCGCGGTGGAGGCCAACGACGGCTTCGGCGGCTCCGTCGCGGCCGACGCCAACCACATCGCCGTCGGCGCCCCCACCGAGACCATCGGCTCCGACGCGAACTCCGGCAACCTGGCGGTCTTCGACCCCAACAAGCTGAACGCCGAGGGCAGGCCCACCCCGTTGTTCGGCATGGACCAGGACCTGGACACCGTCTCCGGCGAGGCCGAGGCCGGTGACCTGTTCGGCAAGTCCCTGGCTCTGGTGCCCTACCGCCCGTCGGGCGCGGCGGCCGCCACCGAGTCGATCCTGGCGGTCGGTTCGCCGGGTGAGGACCTGGCCATCGACGGCGCCAACAAGGCCGACACCGGTCGTGTCGTCGCGTTCCGCATCACCGCGGCGGGCACATACAGCCAGTCCAACGAGTACATGTCGGGCACCGCCTCCGACGATGTGACCGGCACCTCCGAGGCCGGCGACCGCTTCGGTGCGACGGTGACCGCCGTGAACACCGCGCCGCGTGCGGTGAGCACCGCGGCGACGCTGAAGATGGCGGTCGGCATCCCGGACGAGGCCGTCGGTTCGGCTACCAAGTCGGGCGCGATCACGGTCTTCTCGCTCCTGGGTGCTCCCGGTGCCAACCACAAGTGGCTCGAGGCGGGCAACGCCGCCGGTATCCCCGGTACGCCGGGTGCCAACCAGACCCTGGGCTCGAGCATCCACTTCACCGGTACCAGGCTGTACGTCGGCATGCCGAACGGGCCGTCCACCTACGGCGCCCTGCACGCCCTGCCGATGTCCAACGTGACCGCGGGCGGAACGGCCGCCGCGGTGACCACGTACCAGCCCGGCCAGGGCGGACTCCCGGCCGCGGGCGTCGACTTCGGCTACGCGGCTCGGTAACCCACGAGTCCCGCGGGGTCGGCCAGGGGGAGGCCGGCCCCTTCGGACCGGCTGGACACGACAGCATGGGCCGGAACGCCACAGGTGTTCTGAACGGGGGGTTCATGAGGTGATGTATTGAGGGCGGCGAGGATGCGGGGGGTGGTCCGGGTGCTCGAAGCGGTGTCCCGTTTCACGCAGTGGTGCGCGTCGCTGTCGTAGGGAGAGTCGTACCGCAGCGAGGCGGGCGGCAGCCCGTGGGCCGTCCCGCCGGCACAGTAATCCGGTCGCATCCCAGTAGTAGTGGTGGACCCAGACCTGGCGGAGGATCCCCACCTGCGGCAGCCGCCGCAGGTGGGGCGGGGCCCAGGCTGCCGACGCCGCAGTGAGGATCATCTGGCCGTCCTGGCCGAACTCCTCGGCCCGCGCGGTCACGGCCGCCTCCCGCCCGGGCTGCCCGCGCGGTCACGGCCGCCTCCCGCCCGGGCTGCCCGCGCGGTCACGGCCGCCTCCCGCCCGGGCTGCCCGCGCGATCACGGCCGCCTTCCCGCCCGGCAGCTTGCCGATCCGCCGCCGGCCTTGCCCGTCTACGCCCCGCACGGCGCGGTCGATGCCGTTCTCGCCCTCGACTAACCGAGCATGCTCGCCGAGGCGTACCGCCTCCATGAGTTCGACCCCGGCGAGCGGTTCGACATCGTCCCCTTCACCACGGACACCTGGCTCCTGCGGCACTTCGTGCCCAACGCCGGCACTCGGCTCGCTACGCCCGAGGCCGTGCTCGCCTGCACCGGCGACACCGGTCCCGGTCCCGACATCCCGCGCCTCGCGCAAGGCGCGGATCTGTTCTCGTCGGAGGCAACGTACGTCCACCAGGTACCGACCGCCGACGCACCGTACCTGCTGACCGCACGACTGGCCGGTCAGTACGCCCACCAGGCAGGCGCTGCTCGACTCATGCGCACTCACCTCTGGCCGGGCACGGATCCGGCAGTCGCCCGAGAAGCAGCCGCGGAGTCTGGTTCGCGGTTGCCTGATCCACGCCGGGGGACGGTGTTCAGCGACGCGCGGTGATCGTGCAGGTGACGTTGGTGGTCCCGCCGGTCGCCCATGCGGTGACGAAGACCGCAGCCTCACGGCAACGGCCGCTCATGTCCGTGCGGCGGGCGTGCTGTCGTCGCGCTGGTGGATTCCCTCGTCCGCTCTGGGGGCAGATCGGACATGCTTCGTGTTTACGGCGTAAGCGTACGGAGTTGACTTGCACCTCAAATCGGGTCATAGTCGGTAAATATACGACGTAAACTTACTAGCGGGGAAGCCGCTGGATACGAGGAGAAGCGCTATGTATGGATCTCTCGCTCACACGGGGATCTCGTGGCCTCTGTACGCGCTCGTGGGGATCATCGCCCTGATCATCGGCATGATCGTCAAGCTCAGTGACCGGGTTCGGGGGCGTCGATGAGTTTCTCGATCACCGCGCTGGTGCCCGCCCACAACGAGGAGCAGGGACTCGGGGACACCTTGGAGTCCCTGCTGGCCCAGACGGAGCCGTTCGACGAGATCATCGTCGTGGACGACTGCTCGACCGACCGGACCTGGGAAGTGGCCCTCGCCTACGGGGTCACCGTGATCACGCCCGACAGCAATCAGGGCAGCAAGGCGAAGGCCCAGAACTACGGGCTCGCTTCGGTGCGGACGGACCTCGTGCTCCCCGTGGACGCGGATACGTTGCTGGCGCCCGACTACGTCGAGCTGATCAAGGTCCCGTTCCGTGACGGCCGGGTTGCGGTCGCCGCCGGGTGCGTCCAGACGCGGTTCGAGAACACCGCCACAGAGCGCGGACGGTCCATCGAGTACCTCTTCGGCTTCCACTTCCAGCGCCCGATCCAGAACGCCGCGAACAGCCCCGTCGTGTGCTCCGGGTGCTGCTCCGCCTTCCGGACGGACGAACTGCGCCGGTTCGGGGGCTTCCCCGAACGGACCATCGTCGAGGACATGGATTACACCTGGAGCAAACAGATCGAGGGCCGCAAAGCCGTCTACGTCGGGGACGCGATGGCGTGGGCCGCCGACCCCTCCGATCTCAAGTACCTGCGCAAGCAGGTCTGGCGCTGGATGGCGGGCTTCTTCCAGAACGTGCGCATCCATTCCCGCCACATGGTCCGAAACAAGCCGCTGCTGCTGCTCTGGGTCCTCATCGCGGTGTGGGACATCCTGACGGCACCGCTCTGGTACGCGATGCCCTTCGTCCTGATCTTCGGCATGCACCAGAGCGTGACCGTCACCCTCCTGTGGTGGGCCGTCGCGGAGTTGGTGCTGCTGACACCCCCACTGCTGTACGCCGCGAGACGCCGGAAGCTGCCTTATCTGCGGGTGATGCGGAACCTGCCGTACGTCTACCTCAACAAGATGGTCAACGTCTGGTACGCCTGGCGGGCCCTGATCGTGGAACTCGTCGCGGTCCCGCTGAAGCTCACCCAGGGGCTGTGCGTGTACGAGAAGGGCCGGGCGTGACCCGCGCCGACCGGGCCGTGACGCGGCGGCCACCCCACCCGTCCCGCTTCGCTCGGCCGGCCGTTCCCGTCCAGCGACGGGTAGGCGTGCAGGGCCGACGCGAGGCGGTGACCGGCACGGTGCCGGAGCGACACCGTGCCACTCCACTCCTGGGCGCCGATCAGGGTGAGCCCGGCCGCGTCGGAGAACTCCAGGTCCGCGAGGAGATCGGCCGCCGCGCGCCCGGCGACTTCCGGGGCGCGGTGACCCAGCAGGTGCCGAGCACCCTCGCTCCAGCCTGTGACGATGCCCGCCAGGCTGACGGTGGCCGTGGCCGTGGCGTCGGCCGGGTACCCGATTCGGACAAGTCGGATGGGGTGCGGTGGTTGGGGAAGGGGCCGTCGGTCCCGCGCTCCGGTGTCACCCCCCGGTCAGGAGCGAACAGCCGCCGTCCGCGAGCAGCACCGTCCCGGTGATGTAGTCCGCCGCCGGGGAGCACAAGATCGCCGCCGCCTGGGCCACTTCACGGGGGGACTGGAGCGCGCCCAAGGGGATGGCGCGGTCCGCCTTGGCGCGGTACTGGGGTTCCTCGCGGTACTGGCGCGCGGCCAGCCCTGTGTTGACGATGCCGGGGGCCAGGACGTTGACGCGGATGCGATGCGGGGCGAGCTCCAGGGCGGCGGAGCGGGCGAGCATCTCCAAGCCGGCCTTGGAGACGGAGTAGGCCGACGTCTCGGGCCACGGTCTGGAACCGATCCAGGAGCCGGTCAGGATGATGCGGCCCTCGGTGCCGGCCGCCACCATCTGGCGGGCCGCCGCCTGGGTCAGATGGAAGACGCCGGTGAGGTTGACGTCGAGTTGGGCCTCCCAGTCCGCCGTGGTGATCTTGAGGAACGGGGCGGAGCGGACGATGCCCGCGTTGCCGATCGCGGTGTCCAGTCCCTGGACACGCGCCAGCGCCGCGCCGATGGCGTCCGGGTCGGTGGTGTCGGCGACGTCGTAGCGCAGGGTGCCCGGGAACGGGCCGAGGTCCGCGATGCGGCCTGCGGCCTCGATCTCGTCGACGATGTCGATCAGTACGACATCGGCTCCGCGGGACGCGAGCTCATGTCCGATGGCGAGGCCGATCCCGCCGACACCCCCGGTGATGGCGACCTGTCGCCCGACGAGATCCTGCGACACCTCGGGGCCCCCTTCTCTGTGTCTGACGCCTGATGGCTGATGGCCTATGCCTGACGGTTGATGGCTGATGGCCTGGCTCCTCATGGCTGGTGCCTGAGTCGATGCCTGATGCGGTGATGCCTGATGCCTGAGTACCTGATGCCTGATGCCTGGGGTCTGATGACTGATGGGCCGTGGCGGTCGATGCCGTGCCTTCAGGGCTGCGCTCCGATGCCTGCTGGCGGTGCCTGTGTGTTGCGTGGTGAGGCGGTGCATGGCGAGCCCGCGCGACCAAGTCCGGTCCAGTCCTTTGGCAATAGCTTGGTCTAACTGGTCTGACCGAAACTCCTACCCCGTGCGCCGCCTGTCAAGAGGTACCCGGCGGTTCGGCCCGCTTGACCCACGGCGCGGTCTCGGCCACGCTCCAGACTGACCGGTAAGACCGGCATGACCAGATCGCAGGCCGCGTCACCACATGACCCCGTGACCATGACCAACCTGACCATCGCGCGGACGCGCGGACCACAGTGGAGGACGATCATGCACATCACCGCACTGGAGACCGTGCGCTCGGATCTCCAGCCCAACGTCTGCCAGGTGCTCGTCCACACATCCGAGGGGCTCGAGGGGCTGGGCGAGACATTCTGGGGTCCCGAGGCCGTTGAGGGGTATCTGCACGAGTCGGCCGCCCCGGTGCTGCTCGGACTGGAGGACCCGGCCCCTGAGAGGGTGGCGCGGCTCCTCGCGCCGTACGTCGGGTTCGGCGGCTCGGGAGCCGAGACGCGTGGCAACGGTGCCGTCGACATCGCGCTGTGGGACCTGCTTGGCAAACGCGCCGGGCTGCCGGTGACCGCGCTGCTCGGCGGGCCGGCACAGGAGTCGCTGCGGGTGTACAACACCTGCGCCGGGACCGGATACATCCGTGACGAGGGCCGTCAGACGTCCACCAACTGGGGACTCGCCGCGGAGGCCGACCCGTACGAGGACCTGGAGGCGTTCCTGCACCGGCCCGGTGAGCTGGCCCGCTCCCTGCTCGATGAGGGCATCACGGCCATGAAGGTCTGGCCCTTCGACTCGGCCGCCGAGCGCACCGGTGGGCTGCACGTCTCAACGGCCGACATCCGGCAGGGCATGAAGGTGCTGGAGGAGATCCGGGGGGCGGCGGGCGACCGGATGGACATCCTCGTCGAACTGCACGGACTGTGGTCGGCCAAGGCCGCCGTCGAGATCCTGCGCGCCCTCGCGGACATCGAGCCGTTCTGGGTGGAGGACCCACTGCGGCCCGACGGAGTGGACGGCTACCGCACCCTCCGGGCGCGCACCTCCGTGCCGATCGCCACGGGGGAGACGCTGGGGGGCAGCCGTGCCTTCAAACCGCTGCTGGAGAGCGGGTCCATTGATGTCGCCATCGTCGACATCGGCTGGGCGGGCGGGCTGACCGAGGCGCGCAGGGTCGCCGCGCTCGCCGAGGTGTACGGGGTGTCGGTGGCGCCGCACGACTGCACTGGGCCCGTGTCGTTCGCCACCTGCGTGCAGTTCGTGGCGAGCCAGCCGAACGGGCTGATCGCCGAGACCGTACGGGCCTTCCATCACAGTTGGTACGGGTTGATGGCGCAGGGGTTGCCGGTTCCGACGGAGGGACGGGTACGGCCCACGGTCGCACCGGGGTTGGGGGTCAGCCTGCGGGCGGACCACCTCGCCCGTGCGAGCACACGGCGCCGGGTGTCCCGGCTGGGGGACCGGCGCTGAGCGGAGGTCCCACCGGGGTTCCGCCTCCACGGCCCCCAAGTCCGCGCGCCGGGCGCCGCTCCGGGCTCCTGCCCTGGTTGGCGCCTGCATGTGGCGTGCTGCGTCCGGGCCGGTCGGCGCTTGGGACCCCTTAGGGGTCCTTGCACTATGCCCGCCCGGGTCGCGCGGCCTGGCACCGCTCCCCCAAGCTCTCGGCTCCGCTCGAGCAGGGGGCACCCCCATCGCCGCGTTGCCGAAAAGCCCACGTAGCTCCTCCCCCAAGCTCTCGGCTCCGCTCGAGCAGGGGGCACCCCCATCCAGGGCTCTCCGGCGCCTTGCGATGCACGGCACCAGACCACGCGACCTCATCGGACGCTCATAGTGCAAGGACCCCTCAGGGCCGCTGTCGTGGTGGGCGCGTGCGCGTGGGGGCGCTGCGTCCGGATCGGTCGGGGCCTGGGATGCTGCCCCGGCCCTTGCCATGGTCGGCGCCCGAACTCCGTCGGCTCGTCAGGCACCGGACCGGCTGGAAACCCCTGCCCACCCAGTCAGTTCGTCGTCCAGCCGTGCCACATGGATGCCCCGTCGCGCCAGCACGTCGTCCAGTGGTGTGTCCAGGTCCGGGCCGTAGAAGTCCAGGGCCAGGCGCAGGTGTTCGGCCATGGCCGCGCGTGCCGCCTCCGGGTCGCGGCGGGCGATCCCGTCGTAGATCGTCTGGTGCCAGGGGTCGCCCGCCTCCAGGACCTCGCGGTCGCTGAGGCTGCGCAGCATCAGGCCGTAGACCAGGGTGCGGATGGAGCCGAACATCACCGCGATCACCGGGTTGCCTCCGGCGTGCGCCACCGCCTCGTGGAACGCGAGGTCGGAGCGGGCGAGGGAGGTGAGCTCGCGAGCCATCTGGTGGGCCTCGAGGGCCTGTCGCACGAGGTCGATCTGCTCGTCGGTGCCGTGCGACGCGGCCATCGCCGCCGCCTCGCACTCCAGCATCGTGCGTGCCGTGACCAGGTCCCGCGGGGTGACCCCGGTGCGCTGGGCCATACGTGCCAGCGGGCGGGCCAGATCGCTGGCACCCACGGCGCGCACGAACGAGCCACGCCCGGGGTGGATCTCGATGTAGCCGCGCTCCTGCAGCCCCCGCAGCACCTCCCGGATCACCGGCCGGCTCACGTTGTACTCGGTGCACAGGCTGCGCTCGGAGGGCAGCCGGTCGCCGACCTGGAGCGTCCCGCTCAGGATTCGCCGCTCCAACTGGCCCAGTACGGCGTCCTGGTTGGGATAGAGCGGCTGGGCCATGGTGTCCGGTTCCTCTCGGGAGCGGGGCGATGTCCGGGCGTCCGCGCAAGGGATACGTCGCAGGATCGCGGGTGCGTTGCAGGATCGCAGGATAGACCGGTCAGACCGTCGTACGGAGAGCCCAACCACGCCGACCACGCGCACACACACCGGTCTCCGCGGGCGCGCACGGGCTCGCAACATCTTCCGCACCCCACCTTGACGCCCCCCGACCCCGATGGGAAGGTGTGCCCCGCGGACAGCCCGGTCTGACCAGTCAGACCACCGGATCCACCGAGAGGTAGTGGGACATGAGGGTCACAACAGACTCATCCTCGCCACGGCGGACTCAGCGCCACCGCCTCGCGGCGGTAGCGCTCGCCGCCGCCGTCTCCCTGGTCGCCGCCTGCGGTGGCGGCAGCGGTACGACCAGCTCCGACGGCACGGAGACGATCACCGTCGCGCTCACCGGCCTCGGTCCGGAAGGCAAGGCCACCACCGACGCAATCAAGGCGTTCGAGAGAGCCAATCCGAAGATCAAGGTGAAGGTGCAGGTGCTGTCCACCGACGCCACCCAGTACCAGCAGCAGATCCAGCAGCGGCTCATCGCCGGTTCCGGGGCCCCCGACGTCTTCAAGGTCGACGGCATCTACGCCGCCGCCTTCGCCAAGTCCGGCTGGCTGCTGGACCTCGCCAAGGTGAAGGCCGACACCTCCAAGTTCCTGCCGACCTCACTGACCGCGGGCGAGTACGACGGCAAGACGTACGCCGTGCCGTGGTTCGTCAACACCGAGGGCCTCTTCTACCGCACCGACCTCGTCAAGACGCCGCCCACGACGGCCGACGAGCTCGTCACCGCCGCCAAGGAGGCGATGGCGATGGACCCCAAGCTCAAGTACGGACTGGCCTTCGAAGGCGCCAAGTACGAAGGCGTGATCACCGCGTTCATGGCGATGGCGGGCGGCTTCGGCGGCAAGCTCGACCCGGAGAACCTCGACACCCCGGAGAACCGGCAGGCCCTCGCGTTCATGGACGACGCCATCCACAAGTACAAGATCTCGCCGAGCGCGGTCACCGGCTGGAAGGAGGGCGAGGTCCAGCAGGCCTTCAGCTCCGGTCAGGCGGCCTTCGCCATCAACTGGCCGTTCGTCTTCTCCACCACCAAGGGCACCCCCACCGAGGGCAAGGTCGGATTCGTGCCGTTCGCCGGCAAGGGCGCCACGCTCGGCGCGGAGATGCTCGCCCTCAACGCCAAGAGCAGCCACACCACCGCCGCCTGGAAGCTGATCGAGTACCTCACCAGCACGGACGTCCAGGTCTCCCGGGCCATCGCAGCCGGTAACCCGCCGTCCGTCGCGGCCGCCTACAACGACGAACTGTTCAAGGAAGCGCCGTACTTCAAGGAGGTCGAGAAGGTGGCGAAGGTCGCGGTGCAGCGGCCCGTCTCACCCGCCTACCCGAAGGTCTCCGACCAGCTGCAGACCATGCTTTCCTCTGTCGTGTCCGACCTGACCGCACCGGACAAGGCCCTGTCCGACGCGGCCTCCAAGGTCCGGGACGCGGCCAATGGCTAGCGGTGTCACCGTCTCCCCTAGCGGTGTCACCGCCTCCCATGGGGGAAGTCGGCCGCCGCTGCGGCGGGCACGCGCCGCAGCGGCGGACCGGCGACTGGGCTGGCTGCTGCTGACACCGACCCTGGCGATCCTGCTTGCGGTGACCGCCTTCCCGTTCGCGTACAACCTGTGGAACTCCGTCCACCAGGTGAACCTGACCGATCCGAACGGCGGCGGCTTCACCGGACTCGGCAACTACCGATCCCTGTTCGCCGACCCGGTGTTCCGGCAGACCCTGCTGCGGACCCTGGTGTTCACCGCGGTCTCGGTGGCCACGCAGATCGTCGCCGGGCTGGTCGTGGCGCTCGTGCTCAACCGCTCCTTCCGCGGGCGCGGCTGGGTGCGGGCCGCCGTACTGGTTCCGTGGGCGGTGCCCACGGTGGTGGCGGCCACCTCGTGGAAGACCATGCTGGACCCGCAGACCGGATTCGTGAACCAGCTGCTCAGCGCGTTGCACCTGCCCGGGGCGGACACCAACTGGCTCGGCGGCGAGTGGACGGCGTGGGTGGCGATCGGGATCACCGACGCCTGGAAGACCGTGCCGTTCGTGGCCATCATCCTGCTCGCCGGACTTCAGGTGATCCCCGACGAGCTGTACGAGGCGGCCCGGATCGACGGCGCGGGCGCCTGGCACTCTTTCTGGCACATCACGCTGCCGCTGCTCAAGCCGGCACTGCTGGTGGCGCTGATCTTCCGAACGCTCTCCGCGCTGCTCGTCTTCGACGTCGTCTTCATCCTCACCGGCGGCGGCCCCGGCAACACGACCGAGACGCTGTCCTTCATCAACTGGCGCGAGTTCCTGGTGTCGACGGACTTCGGCACGGGCGGCGCCGTCTCCGTCGTCCTGGTGGTGCTGTCCCTGCTGGTCGCGGCAGGTTACGTACGGCTGTTCCGGACGGACGAGGGGGCGACGGAGCGATGACCGGGCAGTTGCACGTGGCCGGGCCGCACCAACGCGTCACCGCGCGGCCCACGGCCGGACACACCCCCGCGCAGGCCCGCCGCCGGCGTGCCGCGCGGCTGCGCCGGGTTGGCTTCGCGCTGCTCGTGGCGGCGATCGTGGCGGTCTCGCTTTTCCCCTTCCTGTGGATCCTGCGCACCTCACTGATGAGCTCGCAGGAGTTCTCCGAGGGCGTCTCGGGCTTCCTGCCCAAGCACCTCACCTTCTCCAGCTACGCCGACAACCTCTCCGACGAGAACTTCCTGCGTCCGCTGCTCAACAGCGTCGTCATCTGTCTGATCAGCACCGTGCTGTCGGTGGTGTGCGCGACGCTGGCCGGTTACGCGCTGTCCCGGCTGCGGGTGCGCGGCGCCGGTGTCGTGCTGGGCTTCGTGCTCTTCGCCGGGTTCTTCCCGGTCCTCGCCATGGTCGGCCCGCTCTTCCTGGTCTACCGCAACCTCGGACTGCTGGACTCGCCGGGCGGGCTGGTCCTCGCGTACATGGTCTACACGCTGCCGATCGCCACCTGGCTGCTCAAGAGCTTCTTCGACCAGGTGCCGCGCAGCCTGGAGGAGGCGGCGATGGTCGACGGCGCCTCCCGCCTGAGGGTGTTGTGGCACATCGTGGTGCCCGTGGCGATGCCCGCGGTCTTCACCTCCGCGATCATCTCCTTCATCCTTGCCTGGAACGACTTCGCCTTCGCCACCTCCTTCCTGCAGACCCCGGACCGCTTCACCGCGCCGCTGGCCATCGTCAACCTGGGCCAGAGCCAGTTCCAGGTCTTCTACAACCGCATCGACGCGGCGGTGGTCCTGATCACCCTGCCCGTCGTGCTGCTCGTGCTGTTCGCGCAGCGCCGCATCGTCTCGGGACTGACCGCCGGAGCCGTCAAGTGACCCGTCCCACCAGCAGCCCCACGACCCGTCCCACGTCCGGTCGGCCGACCAACGAAACGACCGGTCCCACCATCGACTTCCGGCATGCGCCCGTCTCCTGCTGGACCTTGCTGTGCCGCCCCGACGACCCGCACAAGAGCCTCGTACGAGAGGACGGCGCTCTCCTCAGCGGCTTCCACGCGGCCGGGTTCGACGCGTGGTCCTTCGAGGAGACGGTGGCGTTCTGCGCGCAGACCACACACCGCCCGGTCCGGATCCGTCAGGACACCGAGAGCGCGCGGCGGGCCATCGTCCGTACCGTCGTCACCTACCCGAACCAGACGCTGGAGCTGACCGCCTTCGCCCACTACGGGCCGGGCGGCACCCGTCACGACGTGGTCCTCTGGACGATCACCGCTGCCGAGGACGCGACCGGACTACTCACCGGACTGCACATCGACGCCCAGCTGCGCGGCCGGACACTCGCGAGCACCGGCTCCCCGCACGAGGTGTACGCCGTCACCGGCACCCCGGCCACCCCGCGGTGGACGGACGACCTGCCCACCGTCGCAGCCACCGACCCCGTTCCCGAGGGCGCCTGGCGGCTGATCTCCTGCGGTCATCCCCTGGTCGGCGGCTCCGCCCATGGGTTTCGGCCGGCCGACGGGCTGGTCACCCGGCCGGTGGTGCTGAGCGCGGGGGAGAGCGTGAGCGGAGCGGTCGTCGTCCCGCTGAGCGAGGGGGAATGGGACCTTGCCGGGGCCCGCGCCGCACTCGACAACGAGCGCCGCTACTGGGACGAACTCGACGTCCAGCCATTGCCGTTGACCGTGCCGGACCCGGCCGTGCAGGACATGCTCACCGCCTGCGCCCGCAACATGCTCCAGGCCCGCGAGATCGAGCAGGGCCTGCCGGTGCTGCACGTCGGGCCGACCATCTACCGGGGGCTGTGGCTGGTCGACGGTCACTTCCTGCTGGAGGCGGCGCGCTATCTGGGGCTGGACGACACCGCCGACGCGGGCCTCGAAGTGGTGATGCGCCGGGTCCGACCGGACGGATCCATCGTGCAGTTGGAGAGCGAGCCGTACGTCAAGGAGACCGGCATCGCCGTCTCCACCCTCGTACGGCAGGCCGAACTCACCTCTGACGTGGACGAGTTGCGCCGCCGCTGGGCCACCGTGCGGGGAGCCGTTGCGCACATCGCCGAACTGATGGAGCGGGCCGCTGGGTTGCCCGCCGGTCATCCGCTGAAGGGGCTGCTGCCGGAGGCGTTCGGGGACGGCGGGCTGGGCGGCTGCCGCGCCGAGTACACCACCACGATGTGGATCCTGACCGGCCTGAAGTACGCGGTCGCGGGGGCCCGCATGCTCGGCGAGACCGCTGACGCCGAGCGGTTCGGCGACCTCTTCGACAGCCTGCTCGACGCCTTCCAGCGCTCGGCGAAGGTACAGCGGCGCACCACGGAGGACGGGCTGCGGTATCTGCCGATGAACCTGCCGGGTAGCGGCCGGCACCAGTTCACCCCGCACGTCCCGGATGCCGAGGTGCCGGTGTGGCGGCGGGTCCGGCCCGAGACCGCGACATGGGCGCTGTGCCACGCCATCTGGCCCGGGGAGGTCTTCGCCGCCGACGACGAGGTGGTGCGGGATCTGCTCGAGCTGTACGACGCCCGCGACGACGAGCAGGGTGTCCCGGCCACCACCGGCTGGCTGCCGTACCAGGCGGTGTGGACCTACCAGGCGTCCTTCGCCGCGCACGCCTGGCTGTACGCGGGTCGCCCCGACAAGGCGGCCGACTACCTCTACGCCTTCGCCAACCACGCCGCACCGACCCGTGTCTGGCGCGAGGAACAGCCGCTGACGGGCAGCGGGCACGTCCAGATCTGCGGGGACATGCCGCACAACTGGGCCTCGGCCGAGTTCGTCCGCCTGGTCCGCCATCTGCTGGTCTTCGAACGCGGGCCGGGGCTGGACCTGCTGCCCGCCGCACCCGAGCACTGGTTCCGGGTTGGTGCCGAGATCCATGTCGATCGCACGCCCACACGGTTCGGACGGGTCACTCTCGATGTGCGGGTGGGCGAGCGCGGGATGGAGGTGCGGGTGTTGCGGACGGGGTCGGGCCCCGGGGCGGATGTGGGGGCCGAGCCGGTGGTGGGCCGGCTGCGACTGCCCGGGCGGTTCGGTGCCGACGTGCGGGTCGACGGTGTGTCCGTGCCGGCTGCGGACCAGCTCACGCTCTACCTGGCGGACGGTGCCCCGGTCGTCGTGGAGGCGTACGCCTGACCGGACTTGCGCTTGCGGCTGGTGCCGGGCAGCGGGTCGATGGCTGTGGGTGGAGGTTTTCGGGGGACCTGTGCGAGATCTTGCTCACGTTCGGTGGGGGCTGAGGTGTGACCGGTGGTGCCGCCCATCACTGGTGGGGCCGGAATTCGTACGACGTGGCGAGGGCAGGCGTACTTAAGGGGTCCTTATTGTGAACGGCTAGAGTCGCCCGCACTGTTGCCGAGCGCTGTGGGGTGGGGGCCGTGTCCGAGGAGCCGCGGATCGCCGTCGCCGTGGTGACCATGGGGAACCGGCCCCTCGAGGTCGACGCGCTGCTCGCCTCCGTCGCCAAGCAGGACGTGGAACCCGCCCGGATCGTCGTGGTCGGGAACGGCTGCCCGCTGCCCGATTTCCCCGGCATTCCCGGGGAGTTGACCACGATCGAGGTGGACGAGAACCTCGGCTGCCCCGGTGGACGGAACGTGGCCCTGCGCCGGCTCCGGGAGTTCGGGGACATCGATGTGGTGGTCGAGCTCGACGACGACGGACTGCTGATCGACCAGGACGTGCTCCGCAGGGTGCGGGAGCTGTTCGCGGCCGACCCGGGGCTCGGCGTCGTCGGATTCCGGATCGCCGACGAGCACGGCGAGACCCAGCGCCGGCACGTGCCGCGGCTCGGGGCCGCCGACCCGATGCGCGGGGGAGAGGTGACCGGGTTCCTCGGCGGCGGGCACGCGTTCTCCATGCGCATGCTGGACCAGATCGGCGACTGGCCCGCCGAGTTCTTCTTCGCGCACGAGGAGACCGACCTGGCCTGGCGGGCCATCGACGCCGGGTGGACCGTGCTCTACGAACCCGCCCTGCTGCTCCAGCACCCCAGGACCTCGCCCGCCCGGCACGCCATCTACCACCGGGTGACCGCCCGCAACCGCGTCTGGCTGGTCCGCCGTCGGCTGCCGTTGCCGCTGATCCCCGTCCACCTGGGGGTCTGGGTGGCGCTCACTCTCGTGCGCGCACGGTCGCTGGCCGGGCTGCGGGCCTGGTTCGGCGGGTTCGCCGAGGGATGGCGGCAGTCGGGCGGGGAACGACGGCCGATGCGCTGGCGGACCGTTTGGCGGCTGACGCGGCTGGGCCGGCCACCGGTCATCTGACGAGAGACGACATAGGCCCTGGTCGTTCACCTCCGACGACCAGGGCCCGTTCAAGCCGCCGGATCCGGCCACGGCGGCGACACTCCCCCGAGTTGCGCGTACTACGCGCGCACCGTCGGGGCCAGATCCGATGCGTTGATCAGATCAGGTTGCGCCAACCGATCGCTAACATGAGGCCAACGACTCATGAGAGAGCCGTGTTCAGGGTGGCCGAAAGACGTCGGATGGCTCGGAGGCGCCGGAGGGCGCGGGAAGGCAGCAGGGCGACGGGATGCGTTTCGGGCTTCTCGGACCGACGGTGATCTATGACGCCGCCGGTGCGCCCCGGCCGGTCGGCAGCCCCAAGATACGGGCGCTCCTCGCGGCACTGCTGCTGGAACCGGGGCGGGTGGTCTCGGTCGACTCCCTCAAGGACGCCCTATGGGGCGGGTCCCCGCCGGCCTCCGCGCAGGCGTCGCTGCAGAACCACGTCACGCGGCTGCGGAGACTGCTCGACGATCCCGACCGGCTGCGCGCGGTACCGCCCGGCTACCGGCTGCGGGTCGAGGACGGGGAACTGGACGTACGCATCTTCGAGCGCCGTGTCGCGGCGGCGCGCGCGGCGCACGCCAGGGGTGACTGGGAGCAGGTCGCGCGCGAGGCCGCGGCGGCGCTGGAGCTGTGGCGCGGTAGCCCGCTCAGCGGGCTGCCCGGCGAACTCGGCGGCCACGCGCTCGTACCCCGCCTGGAGGAGGCCCGGCTACTGCTTCTGGAATGGCGCTACGACGCCGAACTGCACCCCGCCCGGCCGGACACCCCCGAAGGGCTGGCCGGGCTGGGCCCCGAACTCGCCGCGCTCGTCGCCGAGCACCCGCTGAGGGAGGCCTTCCACCGTCAGCTGATGCTCGTACTGCACCGGACCGGTCGCCAGGCCGAGGCGCTCGCGGTCCACCGCGACCTGCGCGCACGGCTCGTCGAGGAACTGGGCATCGAGCCGGGGCCCGCCGTACGGGCAGCCCACCAGGAGATCCTGCGGGACCCGGGTGCGCCGCGGCGCGTGGTGGGAGCGCGACCACGCGGAGGCAGGGGCGCCGGAGGCGCGGACGGTTCCTTCGGAGGCGCCGGTGGTTTCAGAGGCGTGGGTGGTTTCGGACCGAAACCACAAAGCGGGGATGGTTCCGAAGGCGGCGAGCGTTCCGGAGGTGCTGAGCGTTCCGGAGGTGCCGGGGGTGGAAGTGCCGGAGGTGCCCGAGCCAACGGCGGTGAGCCCTATCGCGAGGGCGCCGACCCCGCGGGCAGGGGCCCTCGGGGCCCACGAACGGTGGCACGCCGGCACGCCGACGGCACCCCGGCTCATCCCGCCGCCGTCCAACCGGACACGGCCGATGTCTCCGACCAGGCCGCCGACCACGCCGCCGCCGCCGACGCCGGGCCGCCCGCTTCCGGCTCCGCGCCCGCCCCCTTGGCCCAACTCCCGCCCGCGCCCGCCCACTTCACCGGTCGCGGTGACGTGGTGGCGAGCGTGCGCCGGTCCCTGGACGCGCCCACGGCTGTCGCCGTGATCAGCGGTATGGCCGGTGTCGGCAAGAGCGCCCTGGCCCTGCATGTGGCCCATGACCTGCGTGAACGTTTCCCCGACGGTCAGGTGTATGTGAACCTGCACGGCGCCACGCCGGGCATGACACCGCTCACCCCCGGCCAGGCCCTCGCCGCGCTGCTGCGCGACCTTGGTGCCGACCCCCGCCGGATCCCGGAACACCCGGACGAGGCCTCCTCGTTGCTGCGGTCCCTGCTCGCGCCCACCCGCACGCTCATGGTGCTGGACGACGCCGCGACCGCGGCCCAGGTACGGCCGCTGCTGCCCGCCGGTGCGGGCTGCGCCGTGCTCGTGACGAGTCGGTCGCCGCTCACGGCGCTCGACGGGGCGCACCGCTTTCCGCTCACGCCGCTCTCGGACGACGACAGCGCGGCGCTGCTGCGTGCCGTGTCCGGGCGGGCCGGCCTCGACGGCGGACATCCGCTGGTCGAACTCACCGGCCGGCTGCCGCTGGCCCTGCGTATCGTCGCGGCCCGGCTCGCCGCCCGGCGTGCGCTCACCCCGGACGCGTTGGCCGGGCAACTCGCCGCGACCGGGGGGCGGTTGCACCACCTCGAGTACGACGACCTGAGCGTACGCAGGTCCCTCGCGGTCGCCCTCGAGGCACTGCACTCCTCCGAACGCCAGGTGGACCGGGACGCGGCGCTGGCGATGAGCCGGATCGGGACGCTGGACCTGCCCGTCTACGGAGCGCCGCTGCTGGCCCGGCTCACCGGCACCGACGAGCGCCGCGCCGAGGCCGCGCTGGACCGGCTGGTCGACGTGGCCCTGCTGGAGGAGACGGCGTACGGGCGGTACGCGCCGCACGACCTCGTACGCGACTTCGCACGCGAGACCGCGACGCCGCCATCTCCGGGCGCACCGACGCCGTCCGTGGTCCGGGCGGCACTGCACTGGTACGCCGACTCCGCCCGGCAGAGCATGCTGGCGATCCAGTCCCCGGGCAATGAGCGAGACGAGCGGCTGCGCCTGTCGGAGGCGGAACTGGACCTGGACGGCACCCCGGCCGCCGCGCCGCCGTTCGCCTCCGCCGAGGAGGCCTTCGCCTGGGGCGACCGAGAGTTGGCGAACATCGTCGCGCTGGTCGAGTACTGCGCCACGTCAGGCATGACCGGGACGGCGGCCGGTGGGACGGCGGACACCGGTGGGGCGAGGGCAGCTGGTGGGACGCCGACGGCTGGTGGGACGCCGACGGCTGGTGGGACGGCGGCTGGGTCGGCCGACGCCGGTAGGACGGTGGAGGCCGGCCGGAGGACGACGGCGGGAGCGGCGGGGGCCGGCAGAACGGTGGAGGCCGGTGGTTCGGCGGACGCCGGGAGGACTGCCGCGGCCGGTGGGACGACGGTGGGGCCGGTGGACTCCGGCAGAACGGTAGAGGCCGCGCTGACGGCTGTGGACGGGATGGCGGGGGAACGGGACGGGGCACCGGATGCGTGCCGGCTCGTCCCCGCTCTCGTCCGCTGCCTCTTCCCCTATCTGCAGCGCACCGGCCGGCTCGGTGAGCTGGACGTGCTCGGCCGGATCGCGCTGGAGGCCGCACGGGCGCTCGGCGACGACGCGGCCGAGGCCTTCGCGCTCACCGACCGGGCCGGGCTGCACTTCCTGTCCGGGCGCGCGAACGAGGCGCTCGCTCTCAACGACCAGGGCCTCGCGCTCTGGCGCCGGCTCGGCGTCGACCCGTGTGTACGTAACTGCCTCAACAATCGCGGCCTGCTCCTCGAAGGTCTCGGCCGGTACGCGGAGAGCGAGGCCGCGCTGCGGCAGAGCCTCGAGCTGTCGCGGTCCCTGGGCGACAAGTACGGCGAGGCCGTCACGTTCAGCCACCTCGGCAACCTCTACGAGCACACCGACGCACGGGCCGCCATCGCCCACCACGAGCGGAGCCTCGCGCTCGGCGAGGTCGTGGGCAGTGACCTGGTCCGGCAGACCGCGCACTGCAACGTCGGCTACGCCCGGCTCACCCTCGGAGAACCGGCCGCCGCCGTGGACTCCTTCGAGGAGTCGCTGCGGCTCCTGGCCCACAACGAGGACTGGCAGGGCGAGTCGCAGACCCGGCTCGGCTTCGTCCGTGCGCTGCGCGGGCTCGGCCGCGCGGAGCGGGCGGCGCACGAGTGCGCGGGCCTGCTGGAACGCGCCGAGCGGCGCGCCGACCGCTATATGAGCGGCCTGGCCCGCCACCAGCAGGGCCTCCTGTTGCACGCGGCCGGCCGCACCCGGGAGGCGTACGAACAGTGGGGGCTGGCCCTCGCCGCCCTGGACGGCACGGACAGCCCCGTCGTCGCGGAACTCAGGCGCCTCCTGGCCGACGCCGACGAGCGGGCACCCGGAAACGGCGGCCCCGGATGACGCACAAGATCGGGCGCGGTCCCGCGCGGGACGCGGCACGCGGCAGGAGACACCCGGCTCACGGCACCGGCCGCGCACCTCACTTGGCGTCCGCGTAACACTCGACCACAGCCGTCGTGAACGGGAAACGCACCGGCGTCTGCCCGAAGGTCAGCCGTCCGGCCAGCTCCGACGCCTCCCGGATCGCCGCCACCACGGCGTCCGTCTCCTCGGCCGGACAGTGCACGATCACCTCGTCGTGCTGGAAGAACACCAGCTCGGCGGCGAGTTCCGCGCAGGTGCGGCGGAGCGCGGCGAGCAGCAGCAGGGCCCAGTCGGCGGCACTGCCCTGCACCACGAAATTGCGGGTGAAGCGGCCTCGCGCGCGGTGGGGGTGCCTTCCTGCGCGGGCGGAGTCGAGAGCCTGGGGGACCGTGGAGGCGTAGCCGGGGGTGTATTCGAGGGCCCCCTCGTCGTCCTGCGGGATTCCGGCCTCGTCCACGGCGTCCGAGGCCCCTTCCGCCCGGGGACACGTGCGCCCCAGCCAGGTGCGGACCAGCCGGCCCTCCTCCCCGGCCCGCGCCGCCTCGTCCACATAGGCGACGGCCCGGGGGAAGCGCCGCCGCAGTGCGGCCAGGTTCTTCAGGCCGTCCCCGGACGTCTGTCCGTACACCGCGCCGAGCACGGCGAGTTTCGCCTGGTCCCGGTCGCCGGCGAAGGCGTGGTCCGACACCGACTGGTAGAGGTCGGTGGCCCGGGCCGCGACGTCCATCAGCCCCGGATCGCGGGAGATGGCGGCCAGTACCCGCGGCTCCAACTGGTCGGCGTCCGCCACCACCAGCCGCCAGCCCGGGTCGGCGACCACGGCCCGCCGGATCACCTTGGGGATCTGCAGCGCGCCCCCGCCGTTGGTGACCCAGCGCCCGCTGACCGTCCCGCCGGGCAGGTACTCCGGCCGGAACCGCCCGTCGCGGACCCAGTCCTGCAGCCAGGACCAGCCGTGGGCGACCCGGATGCGGTACAGCTTCTTGTACTCGACCAGCGGCTTCACCGCCGGGTGGTCGATGGTCTCCAGCTCCCGGCGACGGGTGGAGCGGATCTTGATCCCGGCCTCCGCGAACGCCTTCACCACATCGGCCGGCAGATCGGGCCGCACCCGTCGGCCGAACGCCGCCGACACCTCGTCGGCGAGTTCGGCAAGCCGCCGCGGCTCGCCGCCCGCGTACCGCTCGCCGAGCAGTTCGCGCAGCACGTCGAGGTGCACGTCCGCGCGCCAGGGCAGTCCGGCCGCGGTCATCTCGGCGGCCACCAGCATCCCCGCGGACTCGGCGGCGGTCAGCAGCCGCATCCTGTCCGGGTGCTCGGCCACGTCATGGCGGCGCTGCTGCTCGGCGTAGACGGCGAGCAGGTCAGTCAGCGGCAGCCGTACGGGGCGCGGTTCGAAGAGGGAGGACTGAGAGCCGGGCTCGGCGGCGCGAAGGGGCGGATCGGGGGGCACCGGGCCGCCACGCAGCCGGGCCAGCGCCGCGGCGGCGGAGCGGGGCTCCCCGAGCCGGCCCTCGTGACCGATCAGCAGCGCCTCGGCGGCCTCGACGTCGTAGCACCGCTCGACTCGCACCCCCGTGGCGAGCAGTTGCGGATACACCTCGGCCGTCGACCGCCAGACCCACCGGGTCACATCGGGCCGTCGCCGAACCGCCTCGACGAGGTCCGGCTCGCGCAGCACCGGCCCGGTGGGCAGCCCGTCCGGGCCGAGCGCGGCGAGTTCCACGCCTCCGTCCTCGGCCGGTGCGAGAGCCCAGCGGTCACCCATGCCGCGAGTGTCGCAGGAGGGTCTGACAACGGACCCGCCCGGCGGCCGGCAACTCGCGCGCCCGCCGCCGAACACGGCCTGAGCACACGGCCTCGATGCGCACGGCCTCAAGGGCACGGCTTCAAGGGCACGGCTTCAAGCGCACGGCCTCAAGGGCACGGCCTCAAGCGCACGGCCCCGAAGCGCTCCGGCGCATCAGCTCTTCTGCTGGAAGGCCGCCAGCGCCTCGGCCACGTACGCCTCCACCGCTTCCTTGCTGATGCCGAGCCCGCTCAGTACGCCCTCGCCGTTCTCGAACTCGAGGAGGGCCAGCAGGATGTGCTCGGTGCCGATGTAGTTGTGACCCAGGCGGAGGGCCTCGCGGAAGGTGAGTTCCAGGGCCTTCTTCGCCTCGGGGCCGTACGGGATCAGCTCGGGGACCTCGTCGGCGGCCGGCGGTAGCGCCGCCGTGGCGGCCTGGCGGACCGTGTCCAGCAGGACCCCCTGGTCCGTGATCGCCTTGGCGGCCAGCGCCTCGGGCTCGGCCAGCAGCCCGAGGATCAGGTGTTCGGGGCGGCCTTCGGGGTTGCGAGCCGCGACCGCTTCGTTGTGGGCGGCCATCACCGCGTTCCGGGCGCGCGGGGTGTAGCGGCCGAAACCTTGGCTGGGGTCGAGGTCCGTGGTCTCGCCCTTGGGGACGAAGCGCTTCTGGGCGGCCTGCCGGGTGACGCCCATGCTCTTGCCGATCTCCGTCCAGGACGCGCCCGAGCGGCGTGCCTGGTCGACGAAGTGGCCGATCAGGTGATCGGCGACGTCGCCCAGGTGGTCGGCGGCGATGACGGCGTCCTGGAGCTGGTCGAGCGGCTGCGTGTGAACCTTCTTGATGGCCTCGATCAGGTCGTCGAGGCGAATGGGGTTGGTGCTGCCGAGAGGATTCGTCATGAGGCAACCTTAGGTTGACACTTGGAGGGTGTCAACCTAAGGTTGACAGTGGCCGGAAGGGGGCGCCGGAGTGACGCCGAACCCTTGGAGCGGCGAGTTGTCCACAGGGTGTGGACGAACGACACCCATCGGCGCGGGAGTGACACCCGCCCATGACACGATCAACGGGTGAGTACGAGCAGCAGCACGGTCGAACGCGCCTTCACGGCCGCACTCTACGAGGACACCGACGCCGGCCTCGACACGGGAGCCTCCCTGCTCGCCGCCGACCCGGAGGCAGATGCCGAACTGGCGCGGCGCGGCGAGGAGTTCGTCGCCCAGGCCTATCGCAGGGGGTGGTGGCCGGCCGATGTCGTACGGGTGGTGCGGCGCGAGCTCGACGACACGCACATGCGCCTGGTGTCCTCGCTCGTCCTCGCCGAGGCGCGGCGGCGCGAGCCGCACCCGGCGCGCTGGGCCCGGCAACTGGCCGAGCTGTCGGGCGAGTCGTCGGGCGACCGGAAACCGCGCACCGACCGCTTCTCGTACGCGACCGCCGTCCTGGAGCTGTACCGGCTGCTGCTGCGGCTGCCGGCTCTCGAGCCGCTCGAAGCGGCCGGACCCGCGCCCCGCTCGTCACGGATGCTGACCCGGATCCGGGCGCTGCTGGCCAAGGCCGAGGCCACCGGGTTCCCCGAGGAGGCCGAGGCGCTGACCGCGAAGGCGCAGGAGTTGATGGCGCGGCACAGCATCGACGAGGCGGTCCTCGCGGCACGCGCCGACGCGCGGGGCGGGGCGGACGCGCCCGGTGCCTGCCGTATCGGTGTCGACCCGCCGTACGAAACGGCCAAGGCGGTCCTCCTCGACGCCATCGCCACGGCGAACCGCTGCCGCACGGTGTGGAACGAACCGCTCGGCTTCTCCACGGTCGTCGGCTTCGACGCGGACCTCGAGGCCGTGGAACTCCTCTACACGTCCCTCCTGATCCAGGCGACCACGGCGATGACCAGGGCGGAGGCCGCCCAGCGCGCGGCGGGCCGCAAGCGTACTAAGACCTTCCGCCAGTCCTTCCTGGCCTCCTACGCCCACCGGATCGGCGACCGCCTGTCCGCGACGGCGACGGAGGTGACCGCGACGACGGACGGCTCGCTCCTGCCGGTACTGGCGGCACGGGACCTGGCGGTGGAGGAGCGGCTGGACCGCATGTTCCCCGAAACGGTGACGACGCGGGTACGCGGTGTCAGCGACGCGGCGGGCTGGACGGAGGGCGCGGCGGCGGCGGACCGGGCCGACACCGGAGCGGCCGGCCCGGCCCCGCGGAGCACCGCCTCCCGACGTGCCGTTCCGGGACGGGACGGGTAGGGGCCGTCCCCCGGGACGGACGGGATAGGGGTGGGGCGGACGGGGCGAACGAACCCGGCCCCGCCCAGCCCCCGCCCGCGGGTTCAGGACGCGGAGGGGAGGTCGGTCGGGAACCCGGAGGGAACCTTTGCATCACCCGCCCCGCCCAGCCCCCGCCCGCGGGTTCAGGACGCGGAGGGGAGGTCGGTCGGGAACCCGGAGGGAACCTTTGCGTCACCCGCCCCGCCCAGCCCCCGCCCGCGGGTTCAGGACGCGGAGGGGAGGTCGGTCGGGAACCCGGAGGGAACCTTTCCGCCCTCGGACTTCTGGAACTCCTCCGTCTTGAAGCCCTCCCAGGCCACCTTCATGGACGAGGACCCCAGCTCCGAGATCATGCCCTCGGAGCGGTCCTTGTTCCCGTCCGTGCAGTTCAGGCGGATCATCCGCATCCCGGCCGCCTCCCCGGCGGTCCCGCTGCACACGGACCCGCCGGTGGAGAAGAGGGCGGCCTGCTTCCCGTTGACCACCAGTGCCACCGCCTTGCCGTCCGTGGTCGCCAGCCAGCTCCCCTGGAGGTCGTCGTCGGCCGAGCCGTCGGCGGACGCGGTCGCCGTGGGGGACGCGCTCGCGCTGGAACTCGCGGTGGCCGACGGCTCCTTGGAGTCGCCGTCACCGTCGCCGTCGCCGCTGCAGGCGGTGAGGGCGAGCGCGGCCGCCAGCCCCGCCGCCGCGGCCGCGATCCGCGCCCGCCTGCGCTGGAAGGTCGCAGAAGTCGCAGAAGTCACTGTGGTCCCCCTGTGGCTGGAAAGGTTGCCGGAACTGAACGCCCCGCAAGCTACCAGGAGGACTTCCGCACACCGGGCAGATGGCCCGCGTGCGCCTGCACCCGCACATTGACCCGCGAAAGCCCGAACGCCCGCAGATATCCGCGCGGCCGCCCGTCGACGGCGTCCCGGTTGCGCACGCGGACGGCGCCGGCGTCCCGCGGTTGCCTGCGCAGTTCGCGCTGGGCGGCGAGGCGCTCGGCCTCCGTGGAGCCCGGCCGGCGGATGATCTCCTTCAGCTCCTTGCGGCGCTCGGCGTACCGGGCGACCACCTCGCGCCGCTTGTCGTTCTTCGCGACCTTGCTCTTCTTCGCCATCAGACCTTCACTCCCCGGGCCCGGATCCGGGCGACGGCCGCCTCGACGCCGATCGCGTCGACGGTCCTGATCGCCCTGGCGCTCAGGAGCAGCCGTACGTACCGGCCCTCGCTCGGCAGCCAGTAGCGCTTGCGCTGGATGTTCGGGTCGAAGCGGCGCGGTGTGCGCCGGTGCGAGTGCGAGATCGCGTTGCCGAAGCCGGGTGCGGTGCCGGTGAGCATGCAGTGGGCGGACATGGTGACGAACGTCTCCTCACCTGTTGTTGGTAATGGGATCCATTTTCAGTAAGATACCAGCATGGCACGCAACGAACTGCGACCCGTGGTGAAACTCCGCTCCACCGCCGGAACCGGCTACACCTACGTGACCCGCAAGAACCGCCGCAACGACCCCGACCGGATGACCCTGCGCAAGTACGACCCGGTCGTCGGGCGGCACGTCGACTTCCGAGAGGAGCGCTGAGCGACATGCGCGAGGGAATCCACCCGGCGTACGGACCGGTCGTCTTCCGTGACCGCGCCGCGAACCACGCCTTTCTCACCCGGTCGACGATGACCAGCGCGAAGACGATCGAGTGGGAGGACGGCAACACCTACCCGGTCGTCGACGTCGAGATCTCGAACGTGAGCCACCCCTTCTACACCGGCACCGCGCGCGTCCTGGACACGGCGGGCCGGGTGGAGCGCTTCGAGAAGCGGTACGGCAAGCGCGGGGCCAGCTGATGGCGGACGGCGAGCTGTCCGTCGTGATCGTCGGCGGGCTGCACGCCGAGGCCCGTGCCGCAGCCGTCGAGCAACTGCTGGCGGCCGTGCCCGGCAGTGTGGTGTTGCACCACGACCTCTCCACCGCCGGGCACGGCACGGTGGTGCGTACGGTGCGTGACGCGCGCGGCCCGCTGTCGACGGGCGAGGCGCCGCTGGTCAACGACTGTGCCTGCTGCGCACTGCGCGAGGACCTGGTGCCCGAGCTGGAGCGGCTCGCGGCGGCGGGGGAGGCCCGCCTCGCCGTCGTCGAGCTGTGGGACTCGGTCGAACCCAGGGCGATGGCCGAGGTGGTGGCGGACAGTGGGCTACCGCTGACCCAAGTCATCACCGCGATCGATCCCGCGCTGGTGCTGCCGTACCTCGGCAACGGTGACGACCTCGCGGAGGCCGGCCTCGCGGCGGCCGCCTCCGATCAGCGCACCATCGCGGACACCTTCGCCCGGCAGCTCGAGTACGCCCCCGTGCTCGCCGTTCTGCCCGGCGGTGATACCGAGGACCAGGCCCTGCTCACCCAGCTCCATCCGACCGCCCGCAGAGTCCCCGTCGGTCACGGTGACCCGGCGGGCATCGCGGCTCAGGAGCTCGCGGCGGCCGCGTTCGCCGGCTTCGACGTGGAGGCGGCCGCCGCCGCGCAGCACGCCGCCAGTGCGCTGCTCCCCGCCGAGGCCGACGCCTGCGGAGTCGCCACCCTCGTGTGGCGTCGGCGCCGGCCCTTCCACCCGGAGCGCCTGTACGCGGCACTGGAGGACCTGACCTG
Source organism: Streptomyces cavernae (assembly GCF_004023625.1). Taxonomy (GTDB): domain Bacteria; phylum Actinomycetota; class Actinomycetes; order Streptomycetales; family Streptomycetaceae; genus Streptomyces; species Streptomyces cavernae. Next base: position 195,144 of record NZ_ML137711.1, read on the forward strand.
CGCGGCGGCCCGCAGCCGGGGGCGCTTCTGGCTCGCCGACCGGCCCGACACGCTGCTGCACTGGGACGCGGCCGGCGGCGCGCTGTGTGTGGAGAGCGCGGGGCCCTGGCTCGCCTCCCTGCCGGACGCGGCCTGGGAACTGGTGCCGCCCGTACGCCGGGCCGCCGCCGCGCTGGACTGGCACCCGGAGCACGGCGACCGCTGCCAGCACCTCGTCTTCACCTCACCCGGCCTGGACCGCGAAGGGCTGCAACTCCTGCTCGACTCCTGCCTGTTGACCGATGCCGAGTACACCGCCGGGCGGGCCGCCTGGAAGCGGTTGCCGCCCGTCTTCGACTCCCTCCTGGAGGCCTGAATGCGCCGCAAGGGCGACCGTTCCGCCGTCAAGTCCCGCCCCAATCCACTGGATCATGCAGGCATCACGTACATCGACTACAAGGACACCGAAACGCTGCGGAAGTTCATCTCCGACCGGGGCAAGATCCGCAGCCGCCGCGTGACTCGCGTCACGGCAAGGCAGCAACGCCTCCTCACCCGGGCGATCAAGAACGCCCGGGAGATGGCCCTGCTGCCCTACTCGTCCCGGTAGGCAGAGCTTCGCAATGTAAGTAATCCACATCCCGTTTGCACCGAAAACGCCGCCGCGACGCCGTCGTGACGCCGCCGCGATCGCCCCCGACGATCCGCCGCCGGACTTGCCCTGACAAGAGGTGATTTCCGGAAGCGCTCCGCAAGGATCCAGCCACCCTGGGCGTCTTCACCGGACGGTCGCCGGGCGAATGGAACAGGAATGGCGGCGCTTACGTCTCTCCCTTGGGCACAAGGCAACGAACCAGGCCGAGTTCAGGGCAGACGGCGTCCCGGCTGTAACCGCAGGACCACCCCTCGTGCACGTGCATCTGCCCATGCATCTGCATGTGATCAGAGCTATGATCCGACGCAGTTGACCATTGCCTTCATGGCACAACAGCCACTGCACCATCGGGGAGCGACCTGTGGACCACGTGTACAACGGCATGGCGGCCACGGAGTTGCAGGACGTGGTCTGGCAGAAGAGCCGGCACAGCAACTCGCAGGGTTCCTGCGTGGAGTTCGCCCAGCTTCCCGACGGCGGCGTCGCCGTCCGGAATTCGAACTTCCCGGAGGGGCCGGCGCTGGTGTACACCCGCGCCGAGATCGAGGCCATGCTCCTGGGGGTCAAGGACGGCGAGTTCGACCACCTGGTCGCGGGCGGCTGACCACCGTCCCGCGTCCCGTCCCGGACGGCCGATCACCGTCCCGTGCCCGGTCCCGGACGGCCGATCACCGTCCCGGCAGGCGAAAGCCCCCGCTCGGCGTGCCGCCGTGCGAGGTGGTCGTTGGTCGATTCAGGAACGGCTCACAGCCGGAACAGCGCCCACACGACCTTCCCGTTGAGCGCGCCCGCGAGCGGGTGCCACCCCCAGCTGTCGGCGAACGAGTCGACCAGGAACAGACCGCGCCCCGACTCGGCCGAGAAGTCCTCCGAAGCGCCCGCCACCGGGTTGTCGTGGCTGGGGTCGCGCACCGCGCACACCAGTCGCGAGGTCCAGCGCATCAAGTGCAGCCGCACGGGCGGCTCGTGACCTTCCCCGCGCGGGGTGTCCGAGGGCAGCGCGTGGCGCAGCGCGTTGGTGACGAGTTCCGAGACCACCAGGCAGACGTCGTCGTAACGGTCGCCTACGTCCCACTGGTCGAGGGTGCGGCGGGTGAACCGCCGTGCTTCGCGTACCGCTTCGTAGCGGGCGGGCAGGGCGCAGGAGGCAGAGCTGGACACGGCCGCGGGATCGAGCGGCGGAAGCCCCTGCCTTAAAGGCTCGAGCATGGTTGATCCATTCGTCCCCATGCGAGGCACTCCCGGGAGTTCGCGGTCGTTGCGATGCAGCGGTGGCGCGGGGACCATGGTTCCGAATGCGTACAGCAGATGCAAGGGCAGATGCACGTGCACGCGCCTGAAATGCATCGGTGTGAGCCGGTTACAGGTTATTTATTCCTCGGTCAAGCGGTGCGGCTCTTTCCGGTCCTTTCCATTTCCGTAACCGAACGAGTACGGGCTGGAGCGTTTTGATGGCAGACTTCGGGCTCTGTACGTGTGTTGGGGAGGGACTGGCCGAGTGACCGCAGAGGAGTCGAGGTGACCACAGGGGAGTCGAGCGGCTCAGTGGTGCGGCGCATCCTGCTGGGCTCGCAGCTCAGGCGATTGCGGGAGGGGCGCGGGATCACCCGCGAAGCGGCCGGTTACTCGATCCGTGCCTCCGAGTCGAAGATCAGCCGCATGGAGTTGGGACGGGTGAGCTTCAAGGCGAGGGACGTGGAGGACTTGCTGACGCTGTACGGCGTGACCGACGAAGCAGAGCGGGGCTCCCTGCTCGGGCTGGCCAGGGAGGCGAACGTCGCGGGCTGGTGGCACAGTTACTCGGACGTGCTGCCCGGGTGGTTCCAGACGTATGTGGGCCTGGAGGGCGCCGCGTCGTTGATCCGGGTCTACGAGGTGCAGTTCGTGCACGGTCTGCTGCAGACCGAGGCGTACGCGCACGCCGTCGTCACGCGCGGCATGGACAAGGGCGCGAGCAAGGCCGACATCGAGCGGCGGGTGGCGCTGCGTCTGGAGCGGCAGAAGATCCTCGTCTCGGAGCGCGCACCGGACTTCCACGTCGTCCTCGACGAGGCGGCGCTGCGCCGGCCGTACGGCGACCGTGCGGTGATGCGCGGTCAGCTGGAGCATCTGATCGAGGTCTCCGAGCGGCCGAACGTCACCCTCCAGGTGATGCCGTTCAGCTTCGGCGGGCATGCCGGGGAAGCCGGCGCCTTCGCGATGCTCAGCTTCCCGGAGTCGGACCTCTCCGATGTTGTGTACCTGGAGCAGATGACCAGCGCCCTGTATGTCGACAAACGAGAGGAGGTCACACAGTATGAAAAGGCCATGGAACGGCTGCAAGCGGACAGCCCGAATCCGGCGGCTACACGTGACCTCCTCCGAGGTCTGCTCCAACTCTCATAAGACAGAAGTACGATGACGTCTCAACAGGCATCATCTGCGCTTGCCTTCTGCGGTTGGGGATCCTATGTCCTTCTTCACTGACCTGGCCCACCAGTACATCGACGGCGAGTGGCGGACCGGCAGCGGCTCGTGGGACATCATCGACTTCAACCCGTACAACGGTGAGAAGCTGGCCGCGCTGACCGTCGCGACGGTCGCCGAGGTCGACGACGCCTATCGCGCGGCCGAGCGAGCGCAGAAGCAGTGGGCGCAGACAAGCCCCTACGACCGGCGACAGGTGATCGAGCGGGTGCTGCGCATCGTCGAGGCGCGGCGCGGCGAGATAGTCGAAGCGATCATGGACGAGCTCGGCGGCACCCGCGGCAAGGGGGAGTACGAAGTCGCGCTCGCCGAGAGCTTTCTGCGGGAGGCGATGCTGATCGCGATGCGTCCGCAGGGCGAGCTCCTGCCCTCGCCGCTCGCGGGCAAGGAGAACCGCGTCTTCCGGCTCCCGGTCGGTGTGGTGGCGGTGATCAGCCCCTTCAACTTCCCCTTCCTGATCACCTTGAAGTCGGTCGCCCCCGCGATCGCCCTCGGCAACGCCGTGGTCATCAAGCCGAACCAGAACGCCCCGGTCGTCGGCGGCGGCCTGATAGCCCGGATCTTCGAGGACGCGGGGCTGCCGGCCGGTGTGCTCAACGTGGTGGTCACCGACATAGCCGAGATCGGTGACGCGCTCATCGAGCACCCGGTGCCCAAGGTGATCTCCTTCGCCGGTTCCGACCGTGTCGGCCGCCATGTCGCGGCCGTGGCGGCCGCCCACTTCAAGCGCGCCGTACTGGAGTTGAGCGGCAACTGCGCACTGGTCGTGTGCGACGACGCCGACCTGGACTACGCGGTCGACGCGGCGATATTCAGCCGGTTCGTCTACGCGGGCCAGGTCTGCATGGCAGCCAACCGGATCCTGGTCGACCGGGCGGTGGAGCGGGAGTTCACCGAGAAGTTCGTCGCCCGCGTCGAGGCACTGAAGACCGGCGACCCGCGCGACCCGGAGACTCACATCGGCCCGGTCATCAACGAGTTCCAGGCCGAGGCGCTGACCGCCCTGATCGAGCAGGCCCTCGCCGACGGCGCCACGGCGCTGGTGCGGGGCCGGGCCGTCGGCAACCTCCTCGAGCCGACCGTCCTGACCGGTCTGCCCGACGACTCCCCGATCCTGCGCCAGGAACTCCTCGGCCCGGTCGCCCTGCTCATCCCGTTCGACGGCGAGGACGAGGCGGTGCGGATCGTCAACGACACCCCGTACGGGCTCAGCGGCGCCGTGCACACGGCCAACGTCGAGCGGGGCGTGGAGTTCGCAACCCGCATCGAGACCGGGATGTTCCACGTCAACGACTCCACGGTCAACGACGACCCACTGGTCCCCTTCGGCGGCGAGAAGTCCTCCGGGTACGGGCGCCTGAACGGTGAGTCGACGATCGAGGCGTTCACCACCCACAAGTGGATCTCGGTGCAGCACGGGAAGGCCACGTTCCCCTTCTGAGCATCCCCTCGACCGCCCTTGAGGACAGAACCTGACCGCAAGGGCCCGTAGCTTCGTCGGTGTCAGGAAGAACCGGCGAAAGGCGGCGGACGATGGTCACTCACGTGGGTGCGGAGGCACGCGGCGACGAGCGTGGGGCACTGCTGGCGTTCCTTCAGGAGCAGCGCGGCGGTATCCGGCGGGCGGTGCTCGGGCTGACCGAGGAGCAGTCGGCGAGCAGGCCGAGCGCCAGCGAACTGTCGCTGTCCGGCCTGATCAAGCATGTCGCCGAGGTCGAGCAGGGCTGGGTCGCGCGGGCCAAGGGTGAGGCGCCGGCGGTCGAGCGGAACGAGTCCAACTGGCACGAGTGCTTCCTGCTCGTCGGCGACGAGACCGTCGAGTCGCAACTCGCGTACTGGGAGAAGGTCGCCGCGGAGACGGAGGCGTTCATCCGCTCGGTGCCGAGCCTGGACGACACCTTCCCGCTGCCGGACCAGCCGTGGTTCCCGCCGGAGGGGCGGGTCTCGATGCGCTGGCTCGTGTTGACTCTGATCCGTGAGATGGCCCGGCACGCCGGTCACGCCGACATCATCCGCGAGTCGCTGGACGGGAAGACGGCCTTCGAACTGGTCGCCGAGGAGCGGGGATCGGGCTGGGGGTGATCCTGGGTGATCCCCGCGGTCCCGGGTGGTCCTACGCTGGCCCCATGTCAGCGATCCGCCTCCTCGTGCTGGGCGCGGTACGCCAGCACGGCCGCGCCCACGGCTACCAGGTGCGCAACGACCTGGAGTACTGGGGCGCCCATGAGTGGTCCAACGCCAAGCCCGGCTCGATCTACCACGCCCTGAAGCAGATGGCGAAGCAGGGACTGCTGCACGCGCACGAGATCGCGCCGTCCACGGTCGGCGGGCCGCCGCGCACCGAGTACGAGATCACGGAGGCGGGCACCCAGGAGTACCTGGCGCTGCTGCGGGAGGCCCTCGCCGCGCGGGAGCGGACCATCGACGTGCTCTCCGCGGCGATCGGTTTCATGGTCGACCTGGAACGCGCGGAGGTGGTCTCCCTGCTGCGGGAGCGGCTGCGCCGGCTCGCAGAGTGGCGGGGCGCCGTCACGGAGCACTACGTGCCCGTGGGCGGCCCGGAGAAGCTCGGTCACATCGGGGAGATCATGAACATGTGGGTTCACGCGGCCGACGGCGAGGCGGCGTGGACCCGAGGTCTCATCGAACGCATCGAGGGCGGGGCGTACACCTTCGCCGGGGAGGGTGAGCCGTTCGTCGGCGTGCTGGCGGAAGGCGTGGAGAACCCGTACGCGACGGGGGATTCGCATCCCGGAGATATCCGTTAATCAAGTTTGACTAATCTGCTGGCGGGGCATAGCCTCCGCTGGCGAGCAGGTAGTCAAGTTTGATTAGTTGACGTGGTGGCCATCCGTGGTGACCGGAGGAGACGCATGACCGAGGCGATCGTCATCGAGGGCGTACGCAAGCGATACGGGGACAAGGCCGCCCTGGACGGGCTGGACCTCACGGTGGGGCGGGGCACCGTCCATGGGCTGCTCGGCCCCAACGGCGCGGGCAAGACCACGGCGGTACGCGTGCTGACCACCCTGCTGCGGCCGGACGCGGGCCGCGCGGAGGTCGCCGGGTACGACGTCGTACGGCAGGCCGACCGGGTGCGCCGCCGGATCGGCCTGCTCGGCCAGCACGCCGCGCTCGACGAGGAGTTGGGTGGACGGCAGAACCTGGAGCTGTTCGGGCGCCTGTACCACCTGGGCGCCCGGCGGGCGGGTGCGCGCGCCGACGAACTCCTGAAGCGCTTCGGCTTGGCTGACGTGGGCCGAAAGTCGGTGAAGCAGTACAGCGGCGGCATGCGGCGCCGGCTCGACCTCGCCGTCTCGCTGATCACCGAGCCGGAGGTGCTGTTCCTGGACGAGCCGACCACCGGGCTCGACCCGCGCGGCCGGGCCGAGGTGTGGTCGTCGGTGCGCTCCCTGGTCGACAGCGGCACGACCGTGCTGCTCACCACCCAGTACCTCGAGGAGGCTGACCAACTGGCCCACCGGATCTCGGTCGTCGACCACGGCCGGGTCATCGCGGACGGCACCGCCGACGAACTCAAGGCCCGCACGGGCGGCGACCGCATCGATGTCGTCCTGCGCGACGCGGGGCAACTGGGCGCCGCCGTGGCCCTGCTGCCGGTCCCCGCCGAGGGCGTGACGGTGGACGCGGACCGCCGACTGATCAGCGCCCCGGTCACCGACCGCATGAAGGCGCTCGCCGAGGTGCTGCGGGCCCTGGACGAGGCCGGCATCGAGGCCGAGGACATCGCCCTGCGCAGGCCGACGCTGGACGAGGTGTTCCTGCACCTCACCGGAGAGGACCACCGAGTGAAGGAGGCCGTATGAACACCTATGCCCTGACCGACTCCTGGACCATGACCCGCCGCGAACTCGCCCACTGGGCACGCCAACCCGTGCAGGTGCTGGTGGGGCTGGTCTTCCCCGTGATGCTGCTGCTGATGTTCGGCTTCCTGATCGGCGGCGGGCGCGGGGTGCAAGGTGAGTACGTGGACTTCCTCGTCCCCGGGATGCTCGCGCTGACCATGGCATTCGGCCTCGAAGGGACCATGCTCCAGGTCACCCAGGACCTCAACAAGGGCGTCATCGACCGCTTCCGGTCGATGCCGATGACCAACGGGGCGGTCCTGGTGGGTCGTTGTGCGGCCGACATGCTCCAGTCGGCGATCGGGCTCGCGGTGCTGATCGGCGTCGGCTACGCGATCGGCTGGCGGGCGCACGCCGGCGCAGGGGAATTCCTCGGCGCGGTGGGGCTGTTGCTGCTGTTCCGGTTCGCGATGCTGTGGATCGGCATCCATCTGGCGATGGTCGCGGGGAAGCCGGAGATGGTGCAGGCCGTGCAGATCCTGGTGTGGCCGGTGGGCTTCCTCTCCAACGCGCTGGCCACGCCGGAGACCATGCCGGACTGGCTGGGCACGGTGGTGGAGTGGAACCCGATGTCCCAGACGGCCACGGCGGTACGGGAGTTGTTCGGCGGGCCGGGCGGGGAGGCCGGGCACGTGTGGGCGGCGGTGGTCTGGCCGCTGGCGCTGGTGGCGGTGTTCTTTCCGCTGGCGGTGCGGAGGTTCGGGCGGTTGAGCCGTTAGGTGTCAAGCAGGTCGTGCTGGTTGATTTCGATGGGGAAGGGGACCTCGGTGACGAGTGTGTCGGTGTGTGTCGAAAGTCCAGGCCGAGGAACGAAGACTCCGGTTTCCTCGTCACGCCGGAACTCGTGTACCACCGGGTCGTCCTTCTCCCCTCGCTCGACGCGCCAGTAGTGGGCGATGCCGGCTTCCGCGTACATGCCGGGCTTCAAGAAGCGGTCGTCCTTGAGCGAGCCGGGCGAGACCACCTCGACGGCGAGGACCACGCAAGCGACCGGGGTGCATTCCATGGTGCGCACGTCGGTCTCGGTCTTGTCGTACACGATGACGTCCGGCCAGAGGACGTTGTGGTTGTCGAACTGGATCGCCCGCTCGGCCTCGGCACCGTACGGAGACTGCTTGGCGAGCTCCATCGCCATGCACAGCCGGTTCCGGACCCGGTCGTGCCACCACTTCGTCGCTCCACGTACCACGATGTTCCCATCCACGAGCTCCCAGTCGAACGGGACGTCCAGTTCCTTGACCTGGTCCCATGTCCAGCCGTCCTCGGGCGGGAACGTCCAGTTCTCAGGAGTGGCCCGCGGGTGCTGCTCGGTGTGTGCCTCGGCGGCCATGACTGCTCCCATGCGGACGATCGTGGGCGGTGCTGTGCGTGCCTGTTTCCCTTTCGACGGTAGCGTCGTCACCCCCGCGAGTGGTGAGGCATCGTTCCTGCATGGGAGCAGGTGTCGTCAGTGGTGGAAGCCGGTGGCCGCACCCTTGTCGTGCGTCGACGGGTGCGGCTGCCGACGCAGTTCCGGGAGCAGACTGCCCAGGTCCTCCGCGAACAGTTCGGCGAGGTCCAGCGAGAACCCGTTGCGGCACACCACGCGCAAGACGGACAGGTCCTCGCGGTGGGGCGGGAACGTGTACGCGGGCACCAGCCAGCCCTTCTCGCGCATCCGCCGGGACACGTCGAAGACGTCGTACGCCGTGACGTCGTCGGCGGTGGTGAACGCGAACACGGGCAGCTCGTCGCCCCTGGTCAGCAGCCGGAAGTCGCCGAGCGCCTCCACCCGCTCGGCGAGCGCCCGCGCGATGTCCCGGGTGGACTGCTGCACCGCCCGGTAGCCCTCCCGGCCCAGCCTCAGGAACGTGTAGTACTGCGCCACGACCTGCGCCCCGGGCCGCGAGAAGTTGAGCGCGAAGGTGGGCATGTCACCGCCGAGGTAGTTGACCCGGAAGACCAGCTCCTCGGGCAGTTCCGCCTCCGACCGCCACAGCGCCCAGCCGACCCCCGGGTAGACCAGCCCGTACTTGTGCCCCGAGGTGTTGATGGAGGACACCCGCGGCAGGCGGAAGTCCCAGACCAGGTCCTCGTCGAGGAAGGGCGCGACCATCGCTCCGGAGGCGCCGTCGACATGGACGGGGACGTCCAGGCCGGTGCGTTCCTGGAGGTCGTCCAGTGCCGCGCACAGTTCGGCGATGGGCTCGTACGACCCGTCGAAGGTGGAGCCCAGGATGCCGACGACACCGATGGTGTTCTCGTCGCACAGCTCGACCGCCGCCCGCGGGTCGAGGTGGAAACGCTCGCCCTCCATCGGGATCAGCCGCGGCTCCACCTCCCAGTAGGTGCAGAACTTCTCCCAGCACACCTGGACGTTGACGCCCATCACCAGGTTGGGCCGGGCCTCGGCGGAGGGATAGCGGTCGGCGTTCCGCTTGGCCCAGCGCCGCTTGAGGGCCATTCCGGCGAGCATGCACGCCTCGCTGGACCCGGTGGTCGAACAACCCATCACGGCCGTGGGGTCCGGCGCGTTCCACAGGTCGGCGAGCATCGCCACACAGCGCCGCTCCAGCTCGGCCGTGCGCGGGTACTCGTCCTTGTCGATCATGTTCTTGTCCCGGCACTCGCCCATCAGGAGACCGGCCTGCGGTTCCATCCAGGTGGTGACGAAGGTGGCGAGGTTGAGCCGGGCGTTGCCGTCCAGCATCAGCTCGTCGTGGACCAGCTGGTACGCGGTCGTCGGCGGCATCGGCCCGTCCGGGATGCGGTGCTTGGGCGGGGCCGTGACCATTCCGCTGAGCGGATTGGCCTCTCCGTAGAGGGGGTTCACGGGTACGGGGCGCTCGTCGTGTTTCTCGGGACCTTTGTGCAGCGGCACGGGGACTCCTCCGGTGGCGGTGGAACGGCTTCCCTTGCGAAACGGCCTCCTCCTGCGAGGTTACGTAGGGACCTCCGTCCGCGCGCGCTTGCACCTCACGCAACGTGAGGAGCCAACCTGGTGTGCGGACCGGGAAAGGAGCGGGAGTGAGCTACTCCGTGGGACGGGTCGCCGGTTTCGCCGGGGTCACGGTGCGCACGCTGCACCACTACGACGAGATCGGCCTGCTGGCGCCGAGCGAGCGCAGCCACGCCGGCCACCGGCGTTACAGCGACGCCGACCTCGACCGGCTGCAGCGGATCCTGTTCTACCGGGAGCTGGGCTTCCCGCTCGAGGAGGTCGCGGTACTGCTGGACGACCCGGAGGCGGACCCTCGGGAGCACCTGCGCCGTCAGCACCGGCTGCTGACCGACCGGATCGAGAAGCTGCAGATGATGGCCGCGGCCGTGGAGCGCGCGATGGAGGCGAGCAAGATGGGCATCAACCTCACGCCCGAGGAGAAGTTCGAGGTCTTCGGGGACAAGGACCCGGAGCAGTACGCCGAGGAGGCGGAGCAGCGCTGGGGCGGCACGGAGGCGTACGCCGAGTCCCAACGGCGTGTCGCCCGTTACACCAAGGACGACTGGCAACGCATGCAGGACGAGGTCAAGGACTGGGGCGAGCGCTACGAGGCCCTCATGGAGGCCGGGGAGCCGGCGACCGGGGAGCGAGCCATGGACCTGGCCGAGGAGCACCGGCAGCACATCACCGGCTGGTACTACGAGTGCTCGTACGAGATGCACCGGGGGCTCGCCGAGATGTACGTCGCCGACGAGCGGTTCAAGACGTTCTACGACTCCATGCGGCCGGGGCTCGCCGAGCACCTCCGGGACGCGATCGTCGCCAACGCGGCCCGTCACGGTCAGTGAGCCCTCGTCAGGAACTCTTACCGCACTCCTGTCACTCCGGTAAGGGGCGTCCGCAATGGCGGACGCCCCTTACCGGGCTCCTCCTTGGCTCCTGCCTGGCACCACGTTGGCCACGTCCGGCCTACTGGGCTACTCCTTGGCGACGACGGCGGCCGTCCCGTACGCGCACACCTCGGTGCCGACGTCGGCCGCCTCGGTCACGTCGAAGCGCATCATCAGCACCGCGTTGGCGCCACGCGCGCGTGCCTGATCGATGAGGCGCTCCATGGCCTGATTGCGGGTCTGCACCAGCGTCTTGGTGAGGCCCTTCAGCTCGCCGCCGACCATCGACTTCAGGCCCGCGCCGATCTGACTGCCCAGGTGCCGTGAGCGCACCGTGAGACCGAACACCTCGCCGATGACCTGCTCCACCCGGAAGCCGGGGACGTCGTTCGTGGTGACGACCAGTACGTCGGACTGGGGACCGAGACCCCCGCCGTATTCTTCGAGGCTCATGGCTCACAGCTTCGCCGCAGTCGGTACACAGCGCATCCCGGGGCGGCCGGTGGAACCTGGCGCCGTCACCCGACGTTGATAGCTTTGGACCGGCCAGAAGCCGTACTCTTCCTCACCCCCTCAGGAGCTCGGACCCGTGCAGACGCTTGCCCTTGGACCAAGCTGGTTGGATCCGGACTACCTGCTCGACACCTTCGGCATCTGGGGTCTGCTCCTCATCGTCTTCGCCGAGTCGGGGCTGCTCATCGGCTTCTTCCTGCCGGGCGACTCGCTGCTGTTCACGGCGGGCCTGCTGATCACCTCCGACCAGCTGGACTTCCCGCTGTGGGCCGCCATCGTGCTGATCTGCGTCGCCGCCATCCTCGGCGACCAGGCGGGCTACATGTTCGGCAAGAAGGTCGGGCCCGCGCTCTTCAAGCGCCCGGACTCCCGCCTGTTCAAACAGGAGAACGTCACCAAAGCGCACGAGTTCTTCGAGAAGTACGGTCCCAAGTCGCTGGTCCTGGCCCGCTTCGTGCCCATCGTGAGGACGTTCACGCCGATCATCGCCGGCGTCAGCGGCATGCGGTACCGCTCGTTCCTGATCTTCAACGTGGTCGGCGGCATCCTGTGGGGCGCGGGCGTCACCCTGCTGGGCTCGTGGCTCGGCAAAATCGACTTCGTCAAGACGAACATCGAGCCGATCCTGCTGCTGATCGTCTTCCTTTCCGTGGTGCCGATCATCATCGAGTTCCTCAGGGCGCGCAGCCAGGGGAAGAAGAACCCCTCCGGCCCCTCGGACCCCGCCGAGGCGGCACAGGGCCCCGCCATGGACGACGCGACGACCCCGCTGCGTCTGACGGAGCTCCACGACGGTCAGGACCACCAGCAGAACCACCAGCGGCCCTCCCACCCGCAGGGCCAGGGCCCCGGGCAGCCGGGCTACCCGCAGGGCCCGGGCTACCAGCAGTCCCCCTACCCGTACGGCCAGGGCCAGGGCGCCGAGCCCAACCCGTACCAGCAGGACCAGGGCTATCAGCAGCCGTCGTACCCGCAGGGGCCGGGTTACCAGCAGTCTCCGTACCCGTACGGCCAGGGCCAGGGCCAGGGGCAGGGCGCCCAGCCGAACCCGTACCAGCAGGACCACGGCCACCAGCCGAACCCGTACCAGCAGTAGCCGCCCGACCGGGCGGCAACGCTCGCGCTAGAAGCCGCGTGTCCGCTTGGCCGCGCGGCGGCCGGTCCCGCCGGCCGCGCCCGGCACCCGCAGGAACATCCGGGAGATCTCCGAGCCCAGGTGCACGCCGATGGCGATGGCCATCGAGAGGGTGGCGGCCTGGGTGATGGAGACCAAGCCCTTGTCGACGTTGTTCTGCGAGATCGCCAGGACACCGAAGTACGTGGCGGAACCGGGCAGCAGCGGCCCGATCGCGGCCGTCGTGTAGGGCAGCGCCGACGCGAACCGGTAGCGGGACAGCAACTGCCCGAACAGGCCCACCAGGCCCGCCGCCGCGGCCGTGGAGGCGACCGGTGAGAGTCCGCCTGCGTAGTGCATCGCCCCGTACACGCTCCAGGCCACGCCCCCGTTGAGCGTCACCAGCAGCACGGTCGACCGCTCTTGCTGGAGCAGGATCGCGAAGGTCAGCGACAGCAGCATGGAGGCGGCGAGCTGCCACAGCGGCCGCTCGGCGCCCGCCAGCGCCGCGTCCGGGTTGAGCTCCGCGCCCAGTTCCACCCCGAAGTAGAGAACCAGCAGCACACCGATGACGATGCCGACGTAGAAGTACATGACCTCCAGCAGTCGGGCCGAGGCGGTGATGTAGAAGCCGGTGAGGCCGTCCTGGACGCCCGCCACCAGCGCCCGGCCCGGCAGCAGCGCGAACAGCCCACCCGTGATGACCGCGGACGCCGCCACGTCCACGTGCGCGAGCGTCAGCGTCACCCCGATCGCGGCCGGCGGCATCGCCGCCACCGTGAACTGGTAGAACTCCGGCAGCCCTCGCCCCGCGCAGAGCCAGGCCAGCCGGTCGCCGAGCATCGCGCCGAGCGCCGCCGCCACGAACACGATCACGTCACCGCCGACCAGGACGGAGGCCGCACCCGCGAGGAGCCCGCTGGCCACGGTCAGCGCCCAGCCGGGGTAGGGGTGCCGGTTGCGGCGGATCTCGGCGAGCCGCCGGTAGGCCTCCTCCAGGGAGATGTCGGTCTCGGGGTCGCTCAGGTCGTCGACGAGCTGGAACACGGCCGCCAGCCGCGTGTAGTCCGTGCCCCGGCGGCGCACCGTCCGTGACGCGGTCACCGGATCGTCGACCAGGGACGGCTGGTAGGAGATCGACAGCAGGGTGAAGGTGACGTTGGGCTCGCAGCGGTCCAGGCCGTAGGACCGGCACACGGCGAACATCGCCGCCTCCACGTCCTCGGCGCCCTCCCCGCCGGCCAGCAGCAGTTCGCCGATCCGGAGGGTGAGATCGAGCACACGCGGTACGGCGGGCCCCGTCTCGTCCTGCCGCTGCACCGGCTCCGGCGCGGGCCGCTCGGTCACCGGCAGCCGCAGCATGGTGCGCATCCGGTCCTGCCAGGGGGCGTCCTTGGTGAGCCTCACCATCGGGACGCCGGTCGCCGGGGTGAAGGCGGCGGCGTGACCGTCGCTGTACGTTCTCGGCGTGTTGAAGGCGGAACCCTCGGGTTCAGCCTGCTGCGGCACCTCGAGCCCCTTGGGGATCGCGAACTCCGACGTCGTGGAGGACTCGTCGTCGACCCCACCGCGCTGCGGCGTCACCACGCCCAGCGGCTGGGTGAACGCGCTCCTCGCCTCGTCCGACTGCGGCTTGAGGTCCTCCGCCCCCGGCTCAGCCACCAGTGCCCCGCCCCACCTCTCGTGTCGTCGCGACCGTGATCCCGTACCCGTGTTCCTGGGCCACGCCTCAGTATGCGCACGGACAAGAGAACGGGCCGCGTGCCCCCTCAGGAGTTCACGCGGCCCGCAGGTCACAGGAGGTCAGTGACCGCCCTGCTCCTTGAAGCGCTTGTACGACCGCTCGATCTCGGCCTCCGCGTCCGTGCGGCCCACCCAGTTGGCGCCCTCGACGGACTTGCCGGGCTCCAGGTCCTTGTAGACCTCGAAGAAGTGCTGGATCTCCAGGCGGTCGAACTCGGACACGTGGTGGATGTCACGCAGGTGCTCCACGCGCGGGTCGTGCGCCGGGACGCACAGCAGCTTGTCGTCGCCGCCGGCCTCGTCCGTCATGCGGAACATGCCGATCGCGCGGCACTGGATGAGGCAGCCCGGGAAGGTCGGCTCGTCCAGGATGACCAGCGCGTCCAGCGGGTCGCCGTCCTCGCCGAGGGTGTTCTCGACGAAGCCGTAGTCCGCCGGGTAGCTGGTCGAGGTGAAGAGACGACGGTCCAGGCGGATCCGACCGGTCTCGTGGTCCACCTCGTACTTGTTCCGCGAACCCTTAGGGATCTCGATCGTGACGTCGAACTCCACCGATGGCTCCTTCATGATCAACACATAGTTCTGGTGGTTAAGTGTCCCTCACGCAGGTGTGTGATCGCGAAAGGGGCTGGTGGTCGTGCCAGAGCTGAAACCTTGGCGGGGCGCGCGACCGCATGTTGCGCGGGTCGTGCGCGCCCTGCGGCCGCACCGCGAGCGGCTCACGGCGCGGGTGAAACCGCATGGTCAGCGGCTCGCCGCGGCCGTGAAGCCGCACGGCGTCCGGCTTGCCGAGGCCGTCCGGCCGCGGGGTGCGCGGGTCGTCGAGCTCGTACGGGAAACGAAGCCGAACACCTGGCAGCTCACGGCCGGCGCCGCCACCCTCGGCCTGGTGCTGTCGGCCGGTGCGGTGACCGCGGCCGGTCCCTGGGACTCCACGGGTCAGCGTACGGCGGAGCGCGACCGGGCCGCTGCCCTCGAGACCGCGGGTGGCGCAGATCACGGCCCTACGTCCGGTACGTCCGGCTCCGCTTCCGGGGTGGTCAAGCCCGCGCCGAGCGCCCCCGCGGTCCTCTCGGGCCTCGGCGGCGCCGTACCGTCCCCCGCGGAGCGCGCCCTGGCCCGGGTACTGGACCCGCTGCTCGACGCCCCGGCCCCGGGCGGGGCGAACACGGCCGCCGTCGCCGACGTGGCGACCGGGAAGCTGCTCTACGGCAAGGACGCGGGGCGGATGCTCACCCCGGCCTCCACCACGAAGATCGCCACCGCGGTCGCAGCGCTGTCCGCGGCCGGCGCCGACCACCGCATCACCACGCGCACGGTCCTCGAACCCTCCGCCGACAAGGTCGTCCTCGTCGGCGGCGGCGACCCCACACTCACCGCGCGCGAGAAGACGGCCGGCAACGCGAGCCTGCGTACGCTCGCCGACGCGACGGCCCGCGCCCTGAAGGCCCGCGGCAAGGACGCGGTGACCCTGTCGTACGACACCTCCCTGTACAGCGGGCCGACCGAGCACGCCATCGGGGTCAACGACAACCTCGCACCGGTCGTGCCGCTCATGGCCGACGAAGGCCGGCTGGACGACTCCACCCGCGGCCCCGCACCGCGCGGCCCGGACCCGGCGGCCGACGCGGCCCGGACCTTCGCCGACCTGCTGGCCGAGCGGGGGATCAAAGCCAAGGCACCGGGCCGTCCCAAGGCACCGGGCCGAGCCAAGGCCTCCCCCCGCGCCACGGAACTGGCCTCGGTGCAGTCGCCGCCGCTGTCCGCCCTGGTCGAGCGGATGCTGACCAACAGCGACAACGACATCGCCGAGGCACTTGCCCGGCAGACGGCGCTGGCGTCGGGAGAGCCGGCCTCCTTCGACGGCGCGGCGGCGGCGGTCGGTTCCCGGCTGGCCGAGCTGGGACTGCCGCTGAAGGGTGCGAGGTTCGCCGACGGCAGCGGCCTGGACCGCGCGGACCGGCTCTCCGCGGGCCTGCTGACGGCCCTGCTGGCGCTCGCCGGGGACACCGCCCATCCGGAGCTGCGGTCCGTCCTGACGGGCCTGCCCGTGGCCGGCTTCACCGGCACCCTCAGCCACCGCTACTCCGACGAATCCCCGGCAACAGGCCTGGTCCGCGCCAAAACGGGCACCCTCACCGGAGTGAACACCCTGGCGGGCACGGTGGTGGACACGGACGGCCGTCTGCTGGCCTTCGCGTTCCTCGCCTCCCGCACGACGGACCCGCAGGCGGCCCAGCAGACTCTGGATCGCGCCGCCACGGCGCTGGCGGGCTGCGGCTGCCGCTGACCGGCCGCCGCCACCCGGCACCGCTCCCGGAAGGCGCCCGGGATCTCGTACCCCTAACCGCTTGTGGATCCGCTCACGTACGGTTGACGCATGACGAGCATCGGTGGTGCGGAGATGGTCGACTGGAATCTCGCGGTGGCGACCGCGACCCGGCTCGTGAGGCCGGGTCCGGAGATCAGCCGCGACGACGCGCGCGCCGTGGTCGCCGAACTGCGCCGGCACGCGAAAGCGTCCGAGCAGCATGTGCGCGGCTTCACGCAGATGGGCGCCGAGGAGGGTCACGACACCCCGGTACTCGTCGTCGACCGCCCCGGCTGGGTGCGGGCCAACGTCGCCGGGTTCCGGGAGATCCTCAAACCACTCCTCGAAAAGATGCAGGAACGCCGCGGCAGCACCCCCGGCGGGGCCGTGCTCGGCGCCGTCGGCGGCAAGGTCACCGGCGTGGAACTGGGCATGCTGCTGTCGTTCCTGGCCTCGCGGGTGCTGGGCCAGTACGAGACGTTCGCCCCGGCCACCCGGGAACTGCCCGCCGGGGAGAACGGCGGCGGCCGGCTGCTGCTGGTGGCCCCGAACATCGTCCACGTGGAGCGCGAACTCGACGTGCAGCCCCATGACTTCCGGCTGTGGGTGTGCCTGCACGAGGAGACGCACCGCACCCAGTTCACGGCGGTGCCCTGGCTGCGCGATCACCTCGAGGGCGAAATCCAGTCGTTCCTCGGGGAGACCGACGTCGATCCGATGACCGTCCTGGAGCGCATCCGGGAGGCCGCCCAGTCGCTGGCCGGCGGGCGCCCCGAGGGCGAGGAGGGCGAGGACGGCGGGCGGTCCTTCGTGGAACTGGTGCAGACCCCCGCCCAGCGCGAGATCCTGAGCCGGCTCACCGCGGTGATGTCGCTGCTCGAGGGCCATGCCGACTTCGTGATGGACGGCGTCGGGCCGGATGTCGTGCCGACCGTCGCCGAGATCCGCGAGAAGTTCCAGCAGCGCCGCCAGCGCGGGGCGTCCCGGCTGGACCTGGCCCTGCGCAAACTGCTCGGCCTCGACGCCAAGCTCCGCCAGTACCGCGACGGCGAACGCTTCGTACGAGCCGTCGTCGACCAGGTCGGCATGGACGGTTTCAACCGGGTGTGGACCTCCCCCAACACGCTGCCCACCAAGGCCGAGATCGCCAAACCGGCGGACTGGATCGCCCGGGTGCACCGCAAGGCCGAGCAGTAGCCGGGCGGGAGCAGCGGGGGAGCGATCGCCGGGGGCGTGAACCGCGGACGTGTGACCGGTGGGGCGCAGGGGTAGCGCGATTCGGCCGACGAAAGGTAAATACCCCTTCAATCACCCGTCCGAGGGACCGTGAGCCCGGAGCGGGCGTGCAATGCTCGGGGAGCGGCTCGGTTCTGTCACCATCTATACACTCTGCGTGACCGTCCTCGGGCTCACCCCCCGAAAACTTCATGAAGGGAACCGGACATGGGTCCCCATCCAGCGGTCGCGGCGATACGCCTGGCGGTGCGCCGCGTCCTCCACGACATCCTCACCGAGCACACCTCCCCGGGGGCCTCCCCCGCCGAGGCGGCCCCGCCCTCGCCCCTCGTGCTCGTCGCGTGCTCCGGCGGCGCAGACTCCACGGCCCTCGCCTCCGCCCTCGCCTTCGAAGCCCCCAAACTCGGCATCCGCGCCGGTGGCATCACCGTCGACCACGGTCTGCAGCCCGGCTCGGACCAGCGCGCCCGAGAGGTCGCCGACCGCCTTGTCCACCTCGGCCTCCACCCGGTCGAGGCCGTCGCCGTGACCGTCGGCCGGGGCGGCGGTCCCGAAGCGGCCGCCCGTGACGCGCGCTACGGCGCCCTGGACGCAGCCGCCGAACGCCACGGCGCCGTCGCCGTCCTGCTCGGCCACACCCGGGACGACCAAGCCGAAACCGTCCTGCTGGGACTCGCCCGCGGCTCCGGCATCCGCTCCCTGTCCGGAATGGCACCCGTCTCCGGAGGTCCGGGGGCCGTCGGCCGTTACCGCCGCCCCTTCCTCCAGCTCGACCGGCAGACCGCCCGCAAGGCCTGCCTGGTCCAGTCCCTCCCCGTCTGGGACGACCCCCACAACGCCGACCCGGCCTACACCCGGTCCCGGCTGCGCCACGAGGGCCTGCCCGCCCTGGAGAAGGCGCTCGGCAAGGGCGTCGTCGAGGCCCTCGCCCGTACCGCACAGCTCTCCCGCGACGACGCCGACGCCCTCGACGCCTGGGCCGGCCAGGCCGAGGCCTCCGTGCGCGACGAGGCGGGTCTGCTGGAGTGCGCGAAGCTCTACGCGCTGCCGCCCGCCGTCCGCCGCCGCATTCTGCGCCGCGCCGCCATCGAGGCCGGTGCGCCCGCCGGTTCGCTGTTCGCCCGGCACATCGAAGAGGTCGACAAACTGATCACCGGCTGGCGCGGCCAGGGAGCCATCAATCTGCCCGGCAAGGTGGTCGCCCAGCGGCAGGGTGGCAGACTGGTGATTCGGCAAGGCTGAACCGGGACCGGCGTTCGGGTGCCTCGGAGTACCCCGTCACGGGGCCGGGAGGGGCGCAGGACGGCTGCCGGAGCGGCTGCGAGTGAGCCGAAAGGGGTGCTGCGCCTTCCACAGGGCGAGCGTGCGGAGGCCGTGAGGAACCAGCGGCCGAGCGCACGGTCGACCGTCGGAAGCGGCATCGGCGCCCCTGAGGCGAACGAGCCCGGAAATGCGGCGGGACGACCGAAAGTGATGCGGGTGGACGCGAAAGACATGGGCACCGACCTCAAGTCGGTGCTCATCACCAAGGAAGAGATCGACGCCAAGCTGGTGGAGCTGGCGGCGAAGATCGACGCGGAGTACGCGGGCAAGGACCTGCTCATCATCGGTGTCCTCAAGGGCGCGGTGATGGTCATGGCGGACCTGGCGCGCGCCCTCGCCACCCCCGTCACGATGGACTGGATGGCCGTGTCCTCCTACGGTGCCGGTACCCAGTCCTCCGGTGTGGTGCGGATCCTCAAGGACCTCGACACCGACATCAAGGGCCGGCACGTCCTCATCGTCGAGGACATCATCGACTCCGGGCTCACCCTGTCCTGGCTGATCTCCAACCTCGGCTCCCGTGAGCCCGCGTCGCTGAAGGTGTGCACGCTGCTGCGCAAGCCGGAGGCGGCGAAGGTCGCGATCGACGTCGAGTGGGTCGGCTTCGACATCCCCAACGAGTTCGTCGTGGGGTACGGCCTCGACTACGCCGAGAAGTACCGCAACCTCCCGTTCGTGGGTACGCTCGCCCCTCACGTCTACGGCGGCTGAACCCCGGGGTACCCGGCTCCGTAAGACGTTCGGGAACCCCAGCGGGTTTCGCGCCGTTGGAGCATGCGTGGACGGGATTGTCATCCGCGCGTGCCGCGTCGGGTGACAATGCTGGGGTACCGTCCGAAGAGCAGTCTGTACAAGTCTTTATCAAACTCACTATGGCAGGAGGGACGGGGCGGCACCGCTCCGTGTGGATGGACGTGAAGCGATACTTCCGTGGGCCGGTCATGTGGATCGTGCTGGCCGTCCTTGCCGTGGTCGTGTTGATGCAGGTCGTCGGCTCGTCCGGCGGCTACAAGACGGTGGACACCGGTCAGGTCGTCCAGGCGATCAACGAGAACAAGGTCGAGTCGGCCAAGATCACCACCGGTGACGAGCAGATCATCAAGGTCGAGCTCAAGGACGGCGCAAAGGTCGAAGGCGCCACAAAGATCCAGGCGAGCTACATCGGTGACCAGGGCGTGCAGATCGCCGGCACGCTGCAGGAGAAGTACCAGAACAAGCAGATCGCGGACGGCTACACGGTTTCCCCGTCCAAGCAGAACCCGTTCGTCGGGATCCTGCTCTCGCTGCTCCCCTTCGTCCTGATCGTGGTCGTCTTCCTGTTCCTGATGAATCAGATGCAGGGCGGCGGCTCCCGGGTCATGAACTTCGGCAAGTCCAAGGCGAAGCTCATCACCAAGGACACCCCGAAGACGACGTTCGCCGACGTGGCCGGCTCGGACGAGGCGGTCGAGGAACTCCACGAGATCAAGGAGTTCCTGCAGGAGCCGGCGAAGTTCCAGGCCGTCGGCGCGAAGATCCCCAAGGGCGTGCTCCTCTACGGCCCGCCCGGAACGGGTAAGACGCTGCTCGCGCGCGCCGTCGCGGGCGAGGCCGGGGTCCCCTTCTACTCGATCTCCGGTTCCGACTTCGTCGAGATGTTCGTCGGTGTCGGTGCCTCCCGGGTCCGTGACCTGTTCGAGCAGGCCAAGGCGAACGCCCCGGCGATCGTCTTCGTCGACGAGATCGACGCCGTCGGCCGGCACCGCGGCGCGGGCCTCGGCGGCGGCCACGACGAGCGCGAGCAGACGCTGAACCAGCTGCTGGTCGAGATGGACGGGTTCGACGTCAAGGGCGGTGTGATTCTCATCGCGGCGACGAACCGTCCGGACATCCTCGACCCGGCACTGCTGCGCCCCGGCCGTTTCGACCGTCAGATCGCGGTCGACCGCCCGGACATGCAGGGCCGTCTGGAGATCCTGAAGGTCCACCAGAAGGGCAAGCCGGTCGCGCCGGACGTGGACCTGTCGGCGGTCGCCCGCCGTACTCCGGGCTTCACCGGCGCGGACCTGTCGAACGTGCTGAACGAGGCCGCGCTCCTGACGGCGCGCAGCGACCGCAAGCTGATCGACAACCAGATGCTGGACGAGGCGATCGACCGGGTGGTCGCGGGACCGCAGAAGCGGACCCGGATCATGTCCGACAAGGAGAAGAAGATCACCGCGTACCACGAGGGCGGTCACGCCCTGGTCGCGGCGGCCTCCCCGAACTCCGACCCGGTGCACAAGATCACGATCCTCTCCAGAGGCCGTGCCCTCGGCTACACGATGGTCCTGCCGGACGAGGACAAGTACTCCACGACGCGCAACGAGATGCTCGACCAGCTCGCGTACATGCTGGGCGGCCGCGCGGCCGAGGAACTCGTCTTCCACGACCCGACCACGGGCGCCGCGAACGACATCGAGAAGGCCACCGCGACGGCCCGCGCGATGGTCACGCAGTACGGCATGACCGAGCGTCTCGGCGCGATCAAGTTCGGTGGCGACAACACCGAGCCGTTCCTCGGACGTGAGATGGCTCACCAGCGCGACTACTCGGAAGAGGTCGCAGCGCTGGTGGACGAGGAGGTCAAGAAGCTCATCGAGACGGCGCACAACGAGGCCTGGGAGATCCTGGTCGAGAACCGCGACGTCCTCGACAACCTCGTGCTCGCGCTGCTGGAGCGGGAGACGCTGGGCAAGGAGGAGATCGCCGAGATCTTCGCCCCCATCGTCAAGCGCCCGGCCCGGCCCGCGTGGACCGGCTCCTCCCGGCGCACCCCGTCCACCCGCCCGCCGGTGCTCTCCCCCAAGGAGCTGTCACTGACGAACGGGGCGAACGGTGCGACGCCCGCGATCGCGGGGGCGACCGCCGAGTCGTCGGTCCCGGTGGCCGAGCCGGCTCCGGAGGACCGGTCCGAGAGCTGACCCGTCCTGGGCCGTCCCACGGCCCAGGCAGGCCCGGAATGAACGCCGCGCCCCCCAGGTTCTAGCCTGGGGAGCGCGGCATTTCGTATGCCGGGATGTTTTCCTTATGCCGGGATGCCCGGATCCCGGGTGTGACACGGCGCGATGCGCATGAGAGAACGAGGCACCACATGACCGACCCCGTGACGTTGGCCGGCGAGGGCGCCATCGGCGAGTTCGACGAGAAGCGCGCCGAGAACGCCGTGCGGGAACTGCTGATCGCGGTCGGCGAGGACCCCGACCGGGAGGGGCTCAGGGAGACGCCGGGGCGGGTCGCCAGGGCGTACCGGGAACTCCTGGCGGGGCTGACACAGCAGCCCGAGGACGTCCTCACGACGACGTTCGACCTCGGGCACGACGAGATGGTCCTGGTGAAGGACATCGAGATCGTGTCCCTGTGCGAGCACCATCTGCTGCCGTTCCACGGTGTCGCGCACGTCGGTTACATTCCGGCCGAGAGCGGCAAAATCACCGGGCTGTCGAAACTCGCGCGCCTGGTGGAGGTGTTCGCCCGGCGGCCCCAGGTGCAGGAACGCCTCACCACACAGATCGCCGACTCCCTCGTACGGATCCTCGAGGCGCGCGGTGCGATCGTCGTCATCGAGGCCGAGCACATGTGCATGTCGGTGCGCGGCATTCGCAAGCCCGGCGCCAAGACCACGACGTCGGCCGTGCGCGGCCAGCTGCGGGACGCCACGACCCGGGCCGAGGCGATGAGCTTGATACTGGCTCGCTGAGCCTGACAGCGGCGCGCTGAGCCTGACACCGCGGCGACACCCCGGCGCACTTGCCTGACACCGGCGCGCAGCGCGGGACACCGGCGCGCTGAGCGACGCTCGAAGCGTGGGCGGTCGGGTGGTCGGGGCTGCTACGACGCGCGGGCCGCGCCGCCGTGTTCGTCGTCGTCCTCCGGGAGCTTGCACACCCGCTCCATGAAGAACGCCGCCGCTATGACGCCGATGCCGGCCAACACCGAGAAGCCGGCGTAGATGGCCTGGTCGCGGCGGGCGGGGATGTCGAGGGATTCCAGGAGGAAAACCCCCGTGCCGCCGTACATACCGGCGACCAGGGCCGCCACCAGGGCGCTGGCCTGGGCGAAGACCACCGCGCGGGCCGCCATCAGGGGGTCCACGCCCTTGGCGCCGATGCGGCGCTCCCGCTGGGCCTTCAGTCGGGCGCGGATGGAGAGCGCCGTGGCCAGCAGGACGACGGCGATCAGCGCGAGGACGATGGGGGCCGCCAGCGGAACCCTCGGCAGGGTGCCCACCGCGGTCCACAGCCGGGCGCCCGCCCAGGACAGCACCCCTGCCACGACGAACAGGCCGGCCAGCGTCCTGATCCGCAGCTCTTTCACATCGCCCCTTCGGTCGTGCCGGTCGTCCCGTCTGACGGCGCCGGCTCGGTAGACCTTAACGACTACTCGGGCAGCCTGAGTTCCAGGTCTGCCCGGGGGGCGACACCCTCGCGGGTGATGGCGGCCAGCAGTTTGGTGACCGTGCCGTGGCCGGGGAGCTGTGCGTCGGGGTCGACGTCGTGCCAGGGAGCGAGGACGAAGGCGCGTTCGTGGGCGCGCGGGTGGGGCAGCGTGAGGTCGGGGTCCTCGGAGCGCACGTCCGCGTAGGCCACGATGTCCACGTCGATCGTGCGCGGGCCCCAGCGTTCCTCGCGCACCCGGTGGAACGCCTCCTCGACGGCGTGAGCCCGCTCCAGCAGCGAGGACGGGGGGAGCGTGGTCTTCAGGACCACCACCGCGTTGAAGTAGGAGGGCTGGCTGCCGGGTTCGACGCCCCACGGCTCCGTCTCGTAGACCGGTGACACGGCCTTGACGCGGACGCCGGGGGTGTCCTCCAAGGCGTCGATGGCGCCCTGCAGGGTCTCCAGGCGGTTGCCGAGGTTGCTGCCGAGCGCGAGCACCGCCCGCTTGGGGTTGCTCAGTGTCGTGTCCGCGGCGTCGACCTGCTCCACCACGGACGGCGGCACGGGCTGGACGGTCGGGTCGCTCTGACCGTCGGTGAGGTAGGCGGTCATACTCGGCTCCGGTTGATGGTGACGGTCACGTCGTCGAAGGGGACCGTGATCGGTGCGTCCGGTTTGTGGACGCAGACCTCGACCTCGGTCACCGCGGCGTGCTTCAGGCACGACAGCGCTATGCGCTCGGCGAGCGTCTCGATGAGATTGACCGGCTCGCCCTCCACGAGGGCCACGACCTCCTCGGCCACCTCCCCGTAGTGCACGGTCTTCGTCAGGTCGTCGTCGGCGGCGGCAGGCCGGGTGTCCAGGCCGAGGACGAGGTCCACGATGAAGGTCTGGCCCTCTTCGCGCTCTTTCGGGAAGACACCGTGGTGCCCGCGGGCCTTCAGGCCGCGCAGCGCGACACGATCCACGCGAATCACTCCTGCAATCGTCGAACGGCAATTTACCGGTGACACGTCGTCGCCCGGGGTCACCGGGGCACCCTCTGCTTGCACCGGGGCACCCCGCTCACCGGGGCACCCGGGACCCCGCCAGGCCTCTGCGGGTGCGGCCGGAACACCGGCCGCACCCGAATGTACCCGCGGGCACTGACAATCCCCGATCACGGGGGTGCCGGCCCACACGGTCGACAGGCAGGGTTCACCGGGTGTTCTCCTGAGTGAACACTTGCGGCTCATGGCCGGGACGCCCTCCCAGTGGGATGCCCCACCAGCCACTACCCGGCCCCTACCCACTCAGGACGGGGTCTCGTCCCCTTCGTCCTCGTCGGTTTCGGCCAACACGGGTGACGCGTGATGGGACCACAGTTTCCAGCCGTCGTGTGTGCGCCGAAACACATTGGTGGCCACCACCAACTGTCCGACCAGTGGCCCCAGCTCGTCGCTGTCCTCGGGGGCCGGGCCGCCGCTGAGGATGTTCTCGGTGCAGCTGACGAGCGCGGTGTCGCCCGCGACGGACACGTTCACGTCTGTCAGGAAGAACTGGATGTAGTCGGTGTTGGCCATGATGAGCGCGTACGAGCGCAGTACCTCGCCCCGGCCGGTGAGGACGGGCCAGCCCGGGTGCACGCAGGAGATGTCGGCGGCGCCGTCGGGCTCGACGGGGCCCAGCTCCCCGGGGGCCAGCCACAGGCCGGACAGCTCCTCGAAGTCACCCCGCTCCAGCGCGTCGTAGAACGCGGTGTTGGCGCGTTCGACCTGCTCGACGTCGGTGCGGGAAGTGCTCACCGGGCTCCCTCGCCGGGGTTGTGCGGGGCGTCCGCGGCCGGGTGCGCGCCCGCACGCGCCCCGCGCGCTTGCTCGATGGCTCGGGCCACCCGTACCGCGTCGGCCGTGGCCCGCACCTCGTGCACGCGCACCGCCCACGCGCCCTGGTGGGCGGCGAGCGCGGAGACAGCGGCGGTGGCGGCGTCGCGCTCCCGTGCGGGCGGCGGGGCGCCCTCGGGGCCGGCCAGGACCCGGCCCAGGAACCGTTTGCGGGAGGCGGCGACCAGCAGGGGGTGGCCGATGTCGCGCAGCCGGTCCAGGTGGGCGAGCAGTTCGAGGTCGTGCTCGGCCTCCTTGGAGAAGCCGAGACCGGGGTCGATGACGATCCGGTCGGGGGCGATGCCGCCCGCCAGAACGGCCTCCACGCGCGCATGCAGTTCGTCGACGACCTCGGAAACCACGTCCCGGTAGGAGCCCTTGACGTTGCCGCCCTGGAGGAAGCCGCGCCAGTGCATGACCACGAAGGGGGCGCCGGCCGCGGCGACGACCGGGATCATCGCGGGGTCGGCGAGACCCCCGCTGACGTCGTTGACGAGGGCGGCACCCGCACCCAGCGAGCGTTCGGCGACCGAGGCGCGCATGGTGTCCACGGATACGGTGACGCCCTCGGAGGCGAGCCCGCGGACGACCGGGATGACCCGCTTGAGTTCCTCTTCCTCGTCGACGCGGGTGGCGCCGGGGCGGGTGGACTCTCCGCCGACGTCTATCAGGTCCGCGCCCTCGGTGACCAGGCCGAGGCCGTGCTTGACGGCGGCCGTGGTGTCGAACCAGCGGCCGCCGTCCGAGAAGGAGTCGGGCGTCACGTTGACGACCCCCATGACCGCACAGCGGTCCCATGCCGGTAGCCCTGCGACCCGCCCGCGCCCATGCAACGTACTCATGCGTCCAGCCTAGGCCCCGTACCCGGGGCGACCGGCAGCTTCGCGACCCGAGCCGCCGGATCCGGGGCCGGCCCGCCGACCGGTGCGCCGGCCGGTTCGCAGACTGGTCGGTGCCGGTCGCCTAGGCGGCGCGGACGCCGCGGTCGGCGAGGCTGTGCGGGCAGGGGCGCGGGGCGAGCGCCCGGTGGCGCAGGAACCGGGGCGGGGCGAGGTTCACGAAGCCCTCGGCCTGCATCGCCGCGAAGCCGATGCGGGGCAGGTCGCGGGAGGAGCGGTAGACCACGAAACGGGGCTCCCAGCGCGGCTGGAACTTGGCATTGAACTTGTACAGCGACTCGATCTGGAACCAGCGCGAGAGGAACACCAGCAGTCCGCGCCAGGCACGCAGCACGGGTCCCGCGCCGATCTTCTCGCCGCGGGCGAGCGCCGAGCGGAACATCGCGAAGTTCAGCGAGACGCGTTCGATGCCGAACCTGGGGGCGGCCTGCAGGGCGGCCACGATGAGCAGTTCGTTCATCCCGGGGTCGGCCGAGCGGTCCCGGCGCATCAGGTCCAGGGAGGCCCCGTCGGTGCCCCACGGCACGAAGTGCAGCACCGCCTTCAGATCGCCGTACGGT
Organism: Streptomyces cavernae; assembly: GCF_004023625.1. Classification (GTDB taxonomy): domain Bacteria; phylum Actinomycetota; class Actinomycetes; order Streptomycetales; family Streptomycetaceae; genus Streptomyces; species Streptomyces cavernae. Next base: position 221,878 of record NZ_ML137711.1, read on the forward strand.
CCCGGCTCGGCGTCGGCCCTGTGGGCGGTGGCGATCAGACAGTCGCCGTCGCCGGCGTCGCCGACCCGGCCCAGTGCCATGGAGAAGCCACGCTCGGTGTCCGTGCCGCGCCAGTCCTCGGCGGCCCGCCTGATGCGCTCCAGTTCGCCGTCACCGAGGTCACGGACGCGGCGCACGCGGGTCTCGTAACCGGCCCGCTCGATGCGCTTGACCATCTGGCGCACATTGCGCATCGCGCGCCCGGAGAGGGAGAAATCCTTGACGTCCACCACCGCCTCGTCACCCAGTTCGAGGGCGTCCAGGCCGGTCTCGCGGGTCCAGACCTCGCCGCCGGTCTCGGAGCAGCCCATGACGGCGGGTGTCCAGGAGTGTGCCCTGGCCTCGTCCATGAAGCGTTCTATGGCGCCCGGCCAGGCCTCGACGTCGCCGATCGGGTCGCCGCTGGCCAGCATCACCCCGGAGACGACGCGGTAGGTGACGGCCGCCTTGCCGCTGGGGGAGAAGACGACGGCCTTGTCGCGGCGCAGCGCGAAGTGGCCGAGCGAGTCGCGTCCGCCGTGCTTCGCCAGCAGGGCGCGCAGCCGGGCCTCGTCCTCCTCGGTGAGGCGCGCTGCGGGGTGTTCCGGACGGAAGGCCAGGTAGATGGTGGTGACGGCGGTCAGCCAGCCCAGCGCGCCGAGTGAGAAGGCGACCGTCCAGGAGGTGGGGCCGGTGTAGTCGACCGGGCCCTCGAAGCCGAACAGGCCGTACACGACGTGCGTGAGGCGGTCGGCGAGGCTGGGGGCGCCGACCATCCGCCTGCCGTGGACGCTCACGACGACCAGGCCCAGCAGGATCGAACCGGTGCCCATGAGCAGGAAGTTGGCGAGGGCCCGCCAGCGGCTGCGTGGGTCGGGAAGGGCGTCGAACTCGTCGCGGTGGCGCAGCAGGAGGGCGAGCAGCGCCAGCGAGATCAGCATGCCGAACACGGAGTGCCGGTAGGTGAACTGGGCGGCGGCGCCGGCCGGCAGCAGCAGGACGGCGGCCCGCCAGGCGCGGCGCTTGCGGCGGCGCAGCCCGTGCGCGAGCAGCAGGAGCAGGATGCCGGCGCTGAGCGAGAGGGCGGCGGCGAACGGGCCGAACGCGCCGGGCAGGACCTCGGCGATCGTATGCATCCGGCTGTACCGGAAGCGTGGGAAGACGCCCGCCGCCACGTCCAGCAGTCCGACGAAAGCGACCGCCCTGGCGACCAGGACCGGCACGGCCTCGGGACGCGGGCCGCGCAGCATCCGCCGCACCCGGTCGGGCCGCGCCCCGCCTGATCGATGCGGAACCTCGCCGGACATTTTCCCATCTACCGTGACAGACATCGCATCCCGTAGTTCTGCGAGAGATCGTAAATCCGGTGCCATTCCGGCGTCCGGTGACATTGCGCCCTCTAGGACGGTGTCTCGGGGACGAAGGTTTCACCTCGTCAAAAAAACTGGTTCAAAGGGCAAGAGAAGCCGGGGCAAGGCGCTGTCGACGAAACAGCGCCGGTCTCCGGAGGAAGCACGGGGGAAGCAGATGGGGCTCACAAGCAAGAAGGTGCTCGCGCTCGCGGTGCTGTTCGCCGTGGTGCTGTTCGTCGGCACGATCCTGTTATGGCCGCGACTGGCGCGCCGGGACTGGCGGGCCGTCGGCGGCCGGGTCGCCCTGTTGCTGGCCACGCAGCTCGCCCTGTTCGCCGCGGTCGGTCTCGCCGCGAACCAGGCCTTCGGTTTCTACGCGTCGTGGGCGGATCTGTTCGGCCGGGAGTCCGGCGAGGGTGTGGTCGTCGACCACGGCGCGGGTGGTGCCGGACCCGGTGTGCGGGTGCTCGCCACCCAGGAGGTGAACGTGCCGGGCGGCGGGGTGCCCACGGTGGGCGGCCGGATACAGAAGATCCAGGTCCGGGGCGGGAAGACCGGTATCTCGAGTCCGGCGTACGTGTACCTGCCGCCGGAGTACTTCCAGCCGGAGTACCGGAAACGGACCTTTCCCACCGCCGTGGTGCTCACCGGGTATCCCGGCACCGCGGAGTACCTGATCAGGAAGCTGCATTACCCGCGCACCGCCCACCAACTGGCCAAGAAGGGCAGGATGCGGCCGATGATCCTGGTGATGCTGCGGCCGACGGTGGCACCGCCCAGGGACACCGAGTGCGTGGACGTGCCGCGCGGGCCGCAGACCGAGACGTTCTTCGCGGAGGACCTGCCCGAAGCCGTCTCCAGCCACTACAGGGTGAGCCCGAGGCCGGGCGGCTGGGGCATCATCGGCAACTCCACCGGGGGGTACTGCGCACTGAAGATCGCCCTCCACCACCCCGGGGTCTACTCCGCCGGGGCGGGGCTCTCGCCCTCCTACCGGGCGCCGGTCGACGCCACCACGGGCGACCTCTTCCAGGGGGACCGCCAACTCAAGCGGCGTTCCGACCTGTTCTGGTATCTGAAGCACAGGCCCGCGCCGAACGTCTCCCTGCTGGTTTCCAGCAGCAAGCGCGGAGAAGGCAACTACAAGGACACGCTGAGGTTCCTCGATCTCGTCAAGTCGAAGTCCCCGACCAGGATTTCGTCGATCACCCTGGACAGTGGCGGGCACAACTTCAACACCTGGCGGCGGGAGATACCCGGCTCCCTGCAGTGGCTCAGTGGGCGGCTCACCGACAGCTGACACCGTCTTCGCAACGCTGGACGTCGTCGTCCAATACGCGGCGACACCCGTGGAATTCCCCCACCGGAGCGAGAAGGGGCCGGTAAGCGGAGGGAGAAGGTGCGGCATCCGGAGGGAGAAGGGCCCGGTGCCAAGCGCGTGCCTCCGGTTGTGCCGAGCCCCCGGACCAGGCCTGTGGCCGAACGGAACGCCTTCCCGGACGGCTCCGAATGCGCCGGGAACCGCAATCGTCGTGGGACTACCGGAGGACCGTGGTTCTACTGGAAGACGACAAGAAGCAGCAGAACGCGGACATCGCCCTTCCTGTCGTGAACGCGAAGGACGCCGGAAGCGTCGTGAAACTCAAGGATTGATCGAGAAGTGATCGCGGGGGGCGCTTCGGTCGCCGCCTCGGGGCGGAAGTTGGCGGCCAACGGTCAGGAGATGCTTCGCCGTAGCAGGTTTTTACCGGCTGGAGCACCAAGATTCGTCCACGCGCGGTAAGTTTCTGGCCATGCCACGTGGACGTCATCGCCATTCGCCACCTTTGCACCGGTTGCTGCCACCTTCAGCCATCGCAGGCGTCTCCGTCCTCTGTGCGGCCGGGCCCTGGTTGTTCTCGGAAACGATCGTGCTCCGCGGTCTGGCCGCCGGGGCCGCGGTGACCGCGGTCGTGGGCGCCGTCGTCATGCGCCGCTGGGACGTCTTGGCGGGCAAGCGCGTCGCCGACCTCACGCGGGCACGCGTGAACGACGAGTGGCGCCACGAGGAGCGGGTCGCCGAGCTGGAGACCGACCTGGAGGAGTCGCGCGAGCTGCGCGCCAAGCTGGAGCAGAAGCTGCGCTCCAAGCGGGCCGAGCTGGCGGGGTTGCGCAATGAGCACGCCGCGCTGCTGCGCCGGTACGCCACGGCGGAGACCGAGCGGGCCACGGCTCTGGAGGGGCGGCGCCTGCTGGCGATAGAGGCCGGGTCAGCCGGTCCGGAAGCGGACGAGGCACAGGTCTCCGAGGAGACCGAGTCGGCCACCGTCACCGCCGAGCAGACGGCGCCGGAGACGAAGACGGCGACGACGAGCGGGCTCGCCTCGGAGCTGTTCGTCGCGGCCAACGCGGCCCTGGACCGGATGGCGCGACGGGAGTCTCCGGCGGCGGACGCGGACGCAGGCGCCGGCCCGGATGTGGACGCGGCTGCGGATTCGGGCGCGGATGCGGACGGTGTGGTCGGTGCCGCGGTCGACGCGGCCTCCCCGGCCTCCGTCGCCGATGTGGCCCCGGTGGGTGCCGGCGTTGACGATGACGCTTCCGTGGACGACGACGCGTCCGCGGACCCGGTCACCCCTGTCCCCGTGCAGAACGGTCTCGAGGCCGAGGCCACGGGGGAGCTCGTGGACGAGTCGGACGCGCTGTCGGCGATCGATTCGGGAGCAAGGGACGCAGGAGAAGCAGAGGAAGTAGAGGAAGCAGGCGAAGAAGAGGCCGGAGCGAAGGCCGAGTCGGAGGCGGAGACGGACAAGGCCGTCTCGGACCACACCGAGACGGGCGTCGTGGCGTCCCAGGCTCCTGCGGTCACCGTGCCCGACGCATCCCGCTCCGGCGCCTCCGCGAACGCCTCGGTCGCCACCCGGCGAACCCCGGCCCCGGCGCAGCGGCGTCCGGTGAAGGGCGGGCCGCCCACCAACGGCGGCTCCCGGCAGGGCGTTCCCGTCGCCGAGGAGGAAGAGGCCCAGGGGCAGCCCGAGGCGGCCGGGCACGAGCGCGCGGCCGCCACGCCCGCGGAACGCCGTGCCCTGCCCTCCGGTCACTACACCGTGCCCACGGCCGTTGCCGTCGTCCCGGCCGCGCCCGAGCGTCGCAAGTCGCTGATCGGCGGGTTCGACTTCTTCGGCACCCAGAAGGGCGCGGGCGCGGCGCAGCCGGACGCGTTGGACGCCGTGCAGAACGAGGACCTCGCGGACGTGGTCGGCCAGGAGGCACTGACGCTGCACAAGGCCGAGTCCGAGGCCGGCTTCAAGGCGGCCGACGACCAGGCCCGCGGGGTCGGCCAGGTCATCGACCTGACCGCGCACGACGAGACGGAACAGATCGACGTGGCGGAGTTGCGGAGTGCCGTTTCCTGACGGCGCGCCGACGCGTGTCGTCGAGGTCCCCGCAGGCGGTGTTCCCGTACTGCGGGACCAGTTGATAGCCGTGTGCGCGCAGGCCTTCGGCGGGCCGCCGTGGAACGAGTCGCCCGCCGGTGCCGTGCGAGGTGCCGATCTGGCGGTGGACGCCGCCGTCAAGAAGCCCGGCTTCCGCTTCGTCGCGGCGCTCGATGCCGAGGGCGCGTTGGTGGGGTTCGCGCGGGGGCACTTCGACGACTACTGCGCCCGGTTGTCGCCGGCCGCCGACGACATCAGCCTCGCCTGGGAGTTGGCGGACATCGCCGTGGCCCCCGCACACCAGGGGCGGGGGCTCGGGCACATGCTCCACAACGCGGTGCTCTACTCCACGCCCGCCCCGCGGCTGCTGATCACTCTGCCGGTCCCCAGCCTTCGTGACCGCTACGCGCGTTGGGGCTGGCGGGCCTTGTCGGAGGACATTCGGGACGGTGGGTCACGAATGGTGCTGATGCGGCACGGCTGAGGGTGTGTGCGGTGGCGGTGGCATGGGTGAGAACGCGTGCGCCGCCGATCCACGCCTTCTCAGCCCGCCTGCCCGGTGCGATCCATCCGGCTCATGCCGACCATCCGGCTCATGCCGACCATCCGGCTCATGCCGACCATCCGGCTCATGCCGACCACCCGGCTCATGCCGACCATCCGGCGCATGCTGTGCAGCCCGAGCATGCCGCACAGCCCGCCCATGCCGTCCAACTGACCTATGCCATCCAGCGGTCCGGCAGCGCCACCCGGCGCCCCGTCCGTGACCGGTCGGCCTGGGACCGCCACAGTTCCGCGGCCTGACCGGCGTCCCGGAGCCGGGCCGTCACCGTCTTGTTCGCCCCGGTGTCCACGTGCACGTGCGCCAGCCGCTTGCGGCGCATCCACGGGCCCTGTTCGTAGCGCACGCTCTGCACCTTCGCGTGCGGTACGAGGGCCAGATGAGGACTGAGCAGTCCGTGCCGGGCGGCGAAGACCGTGTCCGTGACGGCGATGCCGTAGCCGCGCCACCAGAAGGGCATGCACCAGCCCGCGCGGCGCGGTGGCCGGGACAGTGCGGCCGGGACCGTCACCCCGGGCAGCACCTGCTCGATCACCGCCTGGGCCACCTCGCGCGGAGCGACCGGCACCAGCAGGGAGTTGGACGACCCGGCCACGTCCAGTTCGACCCGGACCCAGCCGCGTCGCCGCCACAGCAGCGGTTCGACGATCCGCACGGTCTGGATCCGTCCGGGCGGCACCGTCTCGTGGGCCCGGTCGAGCAGCCCGTGGTCGACCCGGAGTCCGTCCGGGGACTCGCCGACCGTCCAGTCGTACTCGCCGACGTACCGTCCCACGGTGTTCGCGCCCGCGGCACCCAGCAGCGGAAGCGCCGTCGCCAGGACCGACCACACGCTGTGCGTGGCGAGCCACAGCAGCGCCGGCACGGTCAGCGCGGCGACCAGCATGCCCCAGGTGCCGGCGGTCAGCACCAGCGACAGCGCCAGCATCTTCGGCGGCACGTGCAGCAGTTGGCGTACCGGTGCCTCGCCCACCTCGTGCGCCGTCTCCGGGGCGAAGCCGGCGGCGCGGGCGAGGAGTTCCGCCCGCAGCGTCCGCGCCTCCGTCTCGCCCAGGAACGCCAGTTCGTCCTTGGCGTCCGTGCCGATGACGTCGAGTTTGAGCTTGGCGACGCCGACGATCCGGGCCAGCAGCGGCTGGGTGATGTCGATCGCCTGGATGCGTTCGAGACGGATGTGCGCGGTGCGCCGGAAGACCAGCCCGGTCCGGATCCGCAGTTCGCTGTCGGTCACCGCGAAGTGGGTGAACCACCAGGTCAGAAAGCCGTACAGGGCAGCCGCCGGCACCAGGACGGCGAGCCCGACCAACAGCGTGGTCATCGTGAGCCGGGTCAGCTGACGCTGGGTCCGGTCGGGGTCGTGCAGGGCCCAGCCGATGACCACGGCTATGGGCGCCCACGCCCGTCGCAGCGGGGTGACGGGATGCAGTCGCCGCTCGATGGGTTCCTTCGACCGCTTCTGCTCCTGCGGATCCTCCTGCTCCTCATGCTCCTTCGGACTCTTCTGCTCCTTGGGATCCTCCTGCTCCTTCGGATTCTGCGGCGCCAGCGGCTGCTGCGGCTGCTGCGTCTGCTTCGGAGCCGCAGCAGGCGCCTTCAGTTCCTTCGGCTCCAGCGCGGGCACGGCCTCACCGTCGCCCGGTGAGGTGCTCACAGGCCCGCCGATCGTGCTTCGCCCAGTTCGGTGAGCCGGTCGCGCAAGCGCTCGGCCTCCTCGGGCGCCAGGCCCGGGATCCGTGCGTCGGTCGCCGCTGCGGCCGTGTGGAGTTGCACGCTCGCCAGGTTGAAGTGCCGTTCCACGGGCCCCGAGGTCACCTCGACCAGTTGCAGCCTGCCGTAGGGCACCACGGTCTCCTCGCGCCACAGCACACCCCGGCTGATCAGCAGGTCGTCCGCGCGCTCGGCGTACCGCCAGGAGCGCCAGTTGTGCCCCAGCATCGGCCAGCCCCATGTCAGCAGGGCCAGCGGGAGCAGGGCGAAGGCCGCCCAGGCGGGGCCGGCGAGCAGGCCCGGGAGCAGTGCGGTGCCGATGGTCAGCGGCACCAACCACACCAGTAGCAACAGCCGCCGCATCCGCAACACCCTCACCGGAAGCCCTACCCAGCGCGGCTCCGTCTGCGCACCCATCGGGTCCTGCGTGCCGACGTCACCGGCCGGACTCCCCGAGCCGGCCCCGTTCCCCGCGCCACCTGAGCCGGCTCCGTTCCCCGAGCCCGCTCCGTTCCCCGTGTCGCCCGAGCCCCCCGCGCCGCCCGATCCTCCCCGACTTCCCGGGCTCGCCACGTCCCCTGGAGCGCCCGAGTCCTCCGGGCTCCCCCCGCTCTCAGCGCCGCCCCCGGCGTTCGCGCTCCCCGTCTCCATGCCGCAAGCCTACGTAGGGGAGACTGTGTCCATGACGCCCATGACGCCCACGACACAGACCACGGTCGGTATCGGTGGGGCCGCGGAAAGCACCGACATGGTGCTCAACATCGGCCCGCAGCACCCGTCCACGCACGGGGTGCTGCGGCTGAGGCTGGTGCTGGACGGCGAGCGGATCCAGCACGCGGAGCCGGTGATCGGCTATATGCACCGGGGCGCGGAGAAACTCTTCGAGGCGCGCGACTACCGCCAGATCATCATGCTCGCCAACCGGCACGACTGGCTGTCGGCCTTCTCCAACGAACTCGGCGTCGTCCTCGCCGTGGAGCGGATGCTCGGCATGGAGGTCCCCGAGCGCGCCGTCTGGACCCGTACCCTGCTCGCCGAGCTGAACCGGGTCCTGAACCACCTGATGTTCCTCGGCTCGTACCCGCTGGAGCTCGGCGGCATCACCCCGGTCTTCTACGCCTTCCGGGAGCGCGAGGAACTGCAGAACGTCATGGAGGAGATCTCCGGCGGGCGCATGCACTACATGTTCAACCGCGTGGGCGGCCTCAAGGAGGACCTGCCCGCCGGATGGACCTCCCGCGCGCGGCACGCCGTCGCCGCCGTACGGTCGCGCATGGACGTCTTCGACGATCTCGTGCTCGGCAACGAGATCTTCCGCGGGCGAACCCGGGACGTGGGCGTGCTCGCGCCCGAGACGGTGCACGCCTACGGCGTGAGCGGCCCCATCGCGCGCGCCTCGGGCGTCGACTTCGACCTGCGGCGCGACGAGCCGTATCTGGCGTACGGGGAGCTCCAGGACGTCCTGAAGGTCGTGACACGGGAGGAAGGCGACTGTCTCGCCCGCTTCGAGTGCCTCCTGGAGCAGACGCACAACGCGCTGGACCTCGCGGACGCCTGCCTCGACCGGTTCGCCGAACTGCCCCCCGGGCCGATCAACCAGCGGCTGCCGAAGGTGCTCAAGGCCCCCGAGGGCCACACGTACGCGTGGACTGAGAACCCGCTCGGCATCAACGGCTACTACCTCGTCAGCAAGGGCGAGAAGACCCCGTACAGGCTCAAGCTGCGCTCGGCCTCCTACAACAACATCCAGGCGCTCACCGAACTGCTGCCGGGCACGCTGGTGGCGGACATGGTGGCGATCCTGGGGTCACTGTTCTTCGTGGTCGGGGACATCGACAAGTAGCGGATCGCAAGTAGCGGATCGCAAGTAGCGGACCGCGAGTAGCTGATCGACAAGTAGTGGATCGACGAGCGGGGGACCCGTTCACGGTGCATCGGTGACCGGCGGATCGGTGACCGGCGGATCGGTGAGCCGCGGATCGGTGACCGGCGGATCCGCGAGCAGGGGCCCGATGCCGACCGGCTGGAGCAGCCAGCCGAAGTCGCCCAGGCCGCCGAGCGCGGTGAGTTCGGCGGCCGCGCCCGCGGTGGACAACTCCCGTACGTACCCCGCCGGATCCGTGGTCGCCAGGGCGAGCGGCGGCCGCTCCCCGGTCACGCCCAGGGCCCGCAGTGCCGCCCGCTGGGTGAGCAGCCGGGCCCCGGGAAGCGCGCAGGCGTCCAGGGCGACGTGGGCGGTGATGTCACAGGAGCCGTCCGGCACGGGCACGGTCTCCCTGCCCTCACGGAAACCGGTCAGCGTCCCGAAGGGCGGCCGGGTCTCCCGGAAGTGCGCGTAGTCGACGGCGACCGCGAGACCGCGCCGAAGGCCCCGTACCGCCGACGCCCATGCCGTGTCCCTGGGGATGCCGATCTCGGCGCGTGCGCCCGGAACGGGTGCCGGCGGCCACCAGCGCTCCAGCCACTCGGCGTCCGCTCCGGAGACCGGGTGCCCGAGGCGTTCGGTGCCGTCGGCGTGTACGAGGACGACGCGCGCCACACCGTCGGCGTCCGCCTCCACGACGTCCAGGGGCACGTTGTCCAGCCACTCGTTGGCGAAAAACAGCCCCTCGACGTCCTGGGGTGGTGTGACGTTCCACTCGATCCGGTCGTCCAGGGACGGGGGCCGCCCGGCGATGTCGACGCCGTACGCGCGCGTGCGGGACACGACCTCCTCCGGGAGTGCCGAGAGGACGCCCGACACCAGTTCACCGCGGCCCGCGCCCATGTCCACGAAGGTGAGCTCCGGGGGGTGGTCCAGCGCCTTGTCGACCCGGAGCAGCAGCCGGGCCACCGCCCCCGCGAACAGCGGTGACACGTGTACTGAGGTCCTGAAGTGGGCCGCAGGGCCCTCCGGGCGGCGGTAGAACCCGTCCGGCCCGTAGAGGGCCTCCTCGGTCGCCCGCCGCCAGGTGCGCCACTCGTCCGTCGTCATGTCCGCGGTTCCGTCCGTCATGGGGTCAGGCTAGGCATCGGGATCACCGCGGTCTCCACCTTGCGGAGTATGCGCCCTGACCATGGATCGGCCCTCCGGTTGACCCGGGCACACACTGCGCGTACCTACTCTGGGTTACGTGCAGCGCCTCTATGACTTCCTCCGCAGGCACCCGACATGGGTCGACTCCTTCTGGGCCGTCGTTCTGCTCGGGATCTCCGCGGTCGAGGTGACCACCCGGCGAGACGAGGTACAGGCCATGCCGGACCTCGCCGTCGTGGTCGCCCTCCTGCTGAGCCTGGTGGTCGCGCTGCGCCGGCGGATGCCGGAGATGATGCTGCTGCTCACGCTCGCGATCGGGCTGGCCCAGCTCATCGCGGACGTGCCGGTGATCCTGGCGGACTTCGCCATGCTGGTGATCCTCTACACGGTGGCGGCGACCGGCGCCCGCTGGGCCTCCCGGCTCGGCCTGGTCGCCGGGCTCTGCGCGGGCACCCTGGCCCAGCTGCGCTGGCCCCAGCAGAACGACGGGGTCTGGGCCCACCTCGCCATCGCGGTCTTCCAGACGGTGCCGTTCGCCTTCGCCTGGGTGCTGGGTGACTCCCTGCGCACCCGCCGGGCCTACTTCGCCCAGCTGGAGGAGCGCGCGGCCCGCCTGGAGAAGGAGCGCGAGGCGCAGGCCAAGGTCGCCGTCGCCGCCGAGCGCGCCCGCATCGCCCGCGAGCTGCACGACGTCGTCGCCCACAACGTCTCCGTGATGGTGGTGCAGGCCGACGGCGCCGCGTACGTCCTGGACGCCGCTCCCGACCAGGCGAAGAAGGCGCTGGAGACCATCTCCACCACCGGTCGCCAGGCCCTCGCCGAGATGCGCCGGCTGCTGGGCGTGCTGCGCACCGGCGAGCACCAGGAGGGCGGCGAGTATGTGCCGCAGCCGGACGTCGAACAGCTGGAGGAGCTCATCGAGCAGGTGCGCACCTCCGGCCTCCCGGTCGACTACAAGGTCGAGGGGACCCCGCGCCCGCTGCCCAGCGGCGTCGAGCTGACGGCGTACCGCATCGTCCAGGAGGCGCTCACCAACACCCGCAAGCACGGGGGGGCCAACGTGGGGGCGAGCGTCCGCCTGGTGTACTTCGACGACGGGCTCGGGCTGCTCGTCGAGGACGACGGCAAGGGCGCGCCGCACGAGCTGTACGAGGACGGCGGCGCCGACGGCCAGGGGCACGGTCTGATCGGCATGCGGGAACGCGTCGGCATGGTCGGCGGGACCCTCGACGCCGGTCCGCGTCCCGGCGGCGGCTTTCGCATCAGTGCCCTGCTGCCGCTCAAACCCGCCCATTGAACCGGTCGAGTTCCCTGGTTCACTGAGCCTCAGTCATTTCGCCTCAGTCACTGAGCCGAAGCCACTGAGGCTCCGAGCCCACTGACCCGTACGGACCGAGAGAGGGACCCCCGATGGCGATCCGCGTGATGCTCGTCGACGACCAGGTGCTGCTGCGCACCGGCTTCCGGATGGTGCTCGCCGCCCAGCCGGACATGGAGGTCGTCGCCGAGGCGGGCGACGGTGTCGAAGCCCTCCAGCAGTTGCGCGCCACCGAGGTCGACGTGGTGCTGATGGACGTCCGTATGCCGAAGCTGGACGGCGTGGAGGCCACCCGCCGCATCTGCTCGGACCCCAACCCGCCGAAGGTGCTCATCCTCACCACCTTCGACCTCGACGAATACGCCTTCTCCGGTCTCAAGGCGGGCGCCTCCGGCTTCATGCTGAAGGACGTGCCACCGGGCGAACTCCTCGCCGCCATCCGCTCCGTGCACAGCGGTGACGCGGTGGTCGCGCCCTCCACCACCCGGCGGCTGCTGGACCGGTTCGCGCCGATGCTGCCCAGCGCCTCCCAGGAACCCCAGCACAAGGAGCTCCAGCGGCTCACCGACCGCGAGCGCGAGGTCATGGTGCTGGTCGCGCAGGGACTGTCGAACGGCGAGATCGCGGCCCGTCTGGTCCTCTCCGAGGCGACCGTGAAGACGCATGTGGGCCGCATCCTCACCAAACTGGGGCTGCGGGACCGGGTGCAGGTGGTGGTCCTCGCCTACGAGACCGGTCTGGTGCGGGCGGGCGGGCAGGGCTGAGTCCCCGCCGACCACGAAGCGTGACCGGGGCGTGACCGGCGCCCACTAGGGTGCGCGCATGCTCCTGTGGATCAACGGCCCTTTCGGGGGTGGGAAGACGCAGACCGCACACGAGATCCAGCGCCGGCTGCCGGGCAGCGTCATCTGCGACCCGGAACACGCCGGCTTCGGTCTGCGCCGCATGCTGCCGCCCGGGCTGCGCGGGAACTTCCAGGACCTGGCCGCCTGGCGGCAGGGCGTGGTCGAGGTCCTGGACCTGGCCCTCACCAAGCACGACGGTGTGGTGATCGTGCCGATGACGGTCACCGACTTCGGCTACTTCGACGAGACCGTCGGCAGGCTGCGCGACAAGGGCCACGACGTCCACCACTTCTCGCTGCTGGCCCGCCGTGAGACGGTGCTGAAGCGACTGCGGGAACGCGGCTTCGGGCACCTGCTGCAGCACGTCGTCGGCAAGGACGCCCCGTTGCGCCGGGAGAGCTGGGCCGTGGAGCAGCTGGACCACTGCCTGGAACGCCTGCGGCAACCGGAATTTGCCGAGCACCTGTGGACGGACGAGTCCACGGTGCCGAAGACCGCGGACCGGATCGCCGTGCTGGCCGGACTGAGGCTCGCCCCGAACACCGACGGCGCCCTGCGGACACGCGTGCGGCAGATCAAGGTGAGCCTGCGCCACATCCGGACCGACTGAGGCCACCCGTCACGGCAGACGCCGTACGAACTCCCCGACCGCGTCCCGAACGTCCTGCGGCGTCCACTCCAGGCCCGGCGCGGCGACCGTGACCTCCGTGACCGCCAGGCCGGGCACCGTCGCCGGGAACCAGCGGCGGAAGAGCGCCGTTCCGGTCTCCTCGGCCTGCAGTACGGCCGCCTCGGTCAGCACCGACGGGTCGTACGGCAGCCAGACCCGGAACTCGTGTGTGTGCGGCGGCTCCGGGTGGACCCGGTGCCAGGGCACACCCGACGCGGCGAATCCCTCGCCCAGCGCCGCTGCGACCACGCGCGCGTGGCGCACGTACTCCGGCAGCCGCGGCAGCTCCCGCCGCAGGCCGAGCAACGCGGACAGCACGGTCGGGAACTGCTGGAAGACCGTGCCGCCGTAGCGGTGCCGCCAGGCCCTCGCCTCCTCGATCAGTGACCGCGGGCCGGCCAGCGCGGCGCCGCCGATCCCGCCGAGCGACTTGTAGAACGACACGTAGACGCTGTCGGCGAGCGCCGCTATCTCGTCCAGGGGCCGGCCGAAGTGCGTGCCGCACTCCCACAGTCGGGCCCCGTCGAAGTGCACCACCGCGTCCCGCTCCCGTGCGGCGGCGACGGCGGCGGACAACTCCTCCCAGGAGGGCAGCACGTAACCGGCGTCCCTGAGGGGGAGTTCCAGCATCAGCGTCCCGAAGGGCTCGTCCAGGTCCCGTACCTCGTCCGCGTCCGGCAGCCGCGGCTCCTGCGTGGGGTGGACCACGCGCAGTCCGCTGACCGTGCTGAAGGCGTCCCGTTCGTGCACTTCCGGGTGGGCGAGCGGATGGAGGGCCACCGTGGCGTTGCCGGTGCGTCCCGCCCAGGAACGCAGGGCGGCCTGCTGCGCCATGGTGCCGGTCGGGAAGAAGGCGGCCGCCTCCTTGCCGAGCAGCCCGGCCACCCGGGTCTCCAGGTCGGTGACCAGTCCGTCGCCGTAGTGGTCCGTCGCCCGGCCCGGGTCGGCCACCGTCCAGGCCCCGTCGGCCAGTGCCGCGAGCCGCTCCCCGAGGGTGGCGTCGATCCCGGGCCGCCACAGGACCCGCTCGGCCGCCCGCAGGGCCGCCCTGCGCCGTGTGCGGTTGGTCTCTTCCGGGTCGGTCGCCCCGCCACCGGCGTTCTCCGCGGCCCGTGCCGGCCTCTCCTCGTTCTCCTCCGCCACTGCGGCCCTGTCTTCGGCGTTCTCTTCCGCGCTGGTCATCCCTGGATCATGCCCTGCGCGTCTCGGACGGACATGCGATTTCCACACACCCTGTGGATAACTCCTCGCCCTGTGGACAGAGGACCGTTGCCGGAACCAATCGCGTTAACATGACGAGAAATCGTCCGGTACCCCGAGCGGACTGGAACGGAAGGCCGCCGTCGAGTGACTACATCCCAACAACCAGACCCCAAGGACCGTCCCGCGCGGCTGACCGTGGGTGTCGTCGGCGCCGGCCGTGTCGGGCCCGCCCTCGCCGCCTCGCTCCAGCTGGCGGGGCACCGCCCGGTGGCCGTCTCCGGGGTCTCCGACGCCTCCCGGCGGCGCGCCGCCCAGCTGTTGCCGGACGTGCCGGTCGTGACGCCCTCCCAGGTCCTGGAGCGTGCCGAACTGGTGCTGCTGACCGTCCCGGACGACGCCCTGCCGGGCCTGGTCGAGGGCCTCGCCGAGACCGGAGCCGTACGGCCCGGGCAACTGCTGGTGCACACCTCGGGGCGGTACGGCGCGAAGGTCCTCGACCCCGCGCTGCGCGTCGGCGCACTGCCGCTCGCGCTGCACCCGGCGATGACGTTCACCGGCACCCAGGTGGATGTCCAGCGGCTCGCCGGGTGTTCCTTCGGCGTCACCGCGCCCGAGGAACTGCGGCTGGCCGCAGAGGCGCTGGTGATCGAGATGGGCGGCGAACCGGAGTGGGTCGCCGAGGAGAAGCGGCCCCTCTACCACGCCGCCCTCGCGCTGGGCGCCAACCATCTGGTGACGCTGGTCGCCGAGTCCATGGAGCTGCTGCGCGGCGCCGGCGTCGAGGCACCCGACCGGATGCTCGGCCCGCTGCTCGGCGCCGCCCTGGACAACGCCCTCAGGTCCGGCGACGCCGCGCTCACGGGACCCGTCGCGCGCGGAGACGCGGGCACGGTCGCCGCGCACGTCGCCGAACTGCGCCGGCACGCCCCGGGGACCGTCCCCGGCTATCTGGCGATGGCCCGCGCGACCGCCGACCGGGCACTCGCGAGCGGCCTGCTCAAGCCGGAGCTGGCCGAGGACCTGCTGGGGGTACTCGCCGACGGCGCGGGCCTGGCCGACAACGGGAGGGACGGATGAGCCGCCACACCTTCGAACTCGCGCCCACGGTGGACGACCTGACGTACGTACGGGAGCACTTCGCGGTGCCGGGACGCACCGCCGTGGTGATGACGATGGGCGCCCTGCACGAGGGCCACGCCACCCTGATCCGGGCGGCCCGTGCGCACGTCGGCCCGAAGGGCTTCGTGATCGTCACGGTCTTCGTCAATCCCCTCCAGTTCGGCGCCGGGGAGGACCTCGACCGCTATCCGCGCACACTGGAGGCCGACCTCAAGACCGCCGAACAGGCGGGCGCCGACGTGGTGTTCGCGCCCTCCGTGGACGAGGTCTACCCCGGCGGCGAGCCCGACGTCCGCATCAGCGCGGGCCCCATGGGGGAGCGCCTGGAGGGCGCGGTGCGGCCCGGGCACTTCGACGGCATGCTCACCGTCGTCGCCAAACTCCTCCACCTCACCCGGCCCGACCTGGCCTTCTTCGGGCAGAAGGACGCTCAGCAGCTCGCCCTGATCCGCCGCATGGTGCGCGACCTGAACTTCGGCGTGGAGATCGTCGGCGTGCCCACCGTGCGCGAGGAGGACGGCCTCGCCCTCTCCAGCCGCAACCGCTACCTCTCCAAGACGGAGCGGCGCACGGCGCTCGCACTGTCCCAGGCCCTGTTCGCCGGCCGCGACCGGCACGCCGCGCAGGAGGCGCTGCGCGCGCGAGCCCGCGAGGTTCCCGCCACGCGCGCGCGTGCCGAGGCACTCAGCGCCATCGGCGAGTCCCGCGCCGCGGCGGACGCGCACGCCGTCGCCAACGTCGGCAAGGCCGTCCCCGGCGGCCCGGCGGCCGTCCGGGCCGCCGCCCGGCTCGTCCTGGACGAGGCGGCACGGCTCAAGCCGCCGCTGGAACTCGACTACCTGGCCCTCGTCGACCCCGCCGACTTCACCGAGATCGGCGACGACTTCGCCGGCGACGCCGTCCTCGCGGTCGCCGCCCGCGTCGGCAGCACCCGGCTGATCGACAACCTCCCCCTCACCTTCGGAGCCGCCTCGTGACAGGCACAGGAACCTCCCCTGGAGGAACGGGCACCGGCATACGCCTGCACGCCCAGGCCCCCGGCTGGGCCATCGCCGCCGACGTGGTGGTCGTCGGCTCCGGCGTCGCCGGCCTCACCGCCGCCCTGCGCTGCGACGCCGCGGGCCTGAAGACGGTCGTCGTCACCAAGGCCCGCCTGGACGACGGCTCCACGCGCTGGGCGCAGGGCGGCATCGCGGCGGCCCTCGGTGAGGGCGACACCCCCGAACAGCACCTGGACGACACCCTCGTCGCGGGCGCGGGCCTGTGCGACGAGGAGGCGGTCCGGATCCTCGTCACCGAGGGCCCCGACGCCGTACGCCGCCTCATCGACACCGGCGCCCACTTCGACGAGTCCTCCGAGGGCGGCCTGGAGCTCACCCGTGAGGGCGGCCACCACCGCCGCCGGATCGCGCACGCGGGCGGTGACGCGACGGGCGCCGAGATCTCCCGGGCGCTCGTCGAGGCGGTACGCGCGCGTGGCCTGCGCACGGTCGAGAACGCGCTCGTCCTGGACCTCCTCACCGACGCCGAGGGCCGCACCGCCGGCGTCACCCTGCACGTCATGGGCGAGGGCCAGCACGACGGCGTGGGTGCCGTGCACGCGCCCGCCGTCGTCCTCGCCACCGGCGGCATGGGTCAGGTGTTCTCCGCCACCACCAACCCGTCCGTGTCGACGGGCGACGGCGTGGCGCTCGCACTGCGTGCCGGCGCCGAGGTCTCCGACCTCGAGTTCGTGCAGTTCCACCCCACCGTGCTCTTCCTCGGACCCGAAGCCGAGGGCCAGCAGCCGCTGGTCTCCGAGGCGGTCCGCGGCGAGGGCGCCCACCTGGTCGACGCGGACGGCGTGCGCTTCATGGTGGGACAGCACGAGATGGGCGAACTGGCGCCCCGCGACATCGTCGCCAAGGGGATCATGCGCCGGATGCAGGAGACCGGCGCCGAGCACATGTACCTGGACGCCCGGCACTTCGGCGCCGACATGTGGGAGCACCGCTTCCCCACCATCCTCGCCGCCTGCCGCACCCACGGCATCGACCCGGTCACCGATCCGATCCCGGTCGCCCCGGCCGCCCACTACGCCTCCGGTGGCGTGCGGACCGACTCCCAGGGCCGGACGACCGTGCCGGGCCTGTACGCGTGCGGGGAGGTCGCCTGCACGGGCGTGCACGGCGCCAACCGGCTCGCCTCCAACTCACTCCTCGAAGGCCTCGTCTACGCCGAGCGGATCGCCGCCGGCATCGCCCGCCGCCAGGCCGAGGACAGCCTCCACGCGCGCGTGCCCGCTCCCGTCGCGTACGCGTACTCGGCGAAGCCCGAGCACCCGCTGCTGCCTCCGGAGGCGCGGTTCGCCATCCAGCGGATCATGACCGAGGGCGCCGGAGTGCTGCGCTCGGCCGAGTCCCTGGCCACGGCCGCGGACCGGCTGGAGCGGCTGCACCGGCAGGCCCTGGACGCCCTCGACGAGAACGGCAAGACCGCCGAGCCCGGCGTCGACACCTGGGAGACCACGAACCTGCTGTGCGTGGCCCGGGTCCTGGTCGCCGCGGCCGAGCGACGGGCCGAGACCCGGGGCTGCCACTGGCGGGAGGACCATGGTGAACGGGACGACGCGAACTGGCGACGGCACATCGTCGTGCGGCTGAATCCCGACCGGACGCTCGCCGTACACACCACTGACACGCCAGACTTCCCCCCGACCCGGCATCCCCTTCAGGAGCAGTGACAGCAGTGAGCACCCCCGACCTTCCCCTCGTGCCGAGCGGCGGCTGCGGCGACGGCTGCGGCTGCGCCGCCGAGGGCGACTACGAGGTCCCCGAGTACCTGGAATGCGGCCTCGACCCCGCCCTCGCCCAGCTCCTCGCCGACGCCGGTCTCGACCCCGTGGAGGTCGAGGACATCGCGAACGTGGCGATCCAGGAGGACCTGGCGGACGGCGTTGACGTGACGACCGTCGCCACGATTCCTCAGGAGGCGGTCGCCACCGCCGACTTCACCGCCCGCGAGGAGGGCGTGGTCGCCGGGCTGCGGATCGCGGAAGCCGTGATCTCCGTCGTCTGCACGGACGAGTTCGAGGTCGAGCGGCACGTGGACGACGGCGACCGGGTGACGGCCGGACAGAAGCTGCTCACCGTCACCACCCGCACCCGTGACCTGCTCACGGCCGAGCGCAGCGCGCTGAACCTGCTGTGCAGGCTGTCGGGCATCGCGACGGCCACGCGCGCATGGGCGGACACCCTGGAAGGCACCGCGGCGAAGGTCAGGGACACCCGGAAGACGACGCCCGGGCTGCGCTCCCTGGAGAAGTTCGCGGTCCGCTGCGGGGGCGGCGTCAACCACCGCATGTCGCTCTCGGACGCGGCGCTGGTCAAGGACAACCACGTGGTCGCCGCCGGGGGCGTTGCGGCCGCCTTCAAGGCCGTGCGGGAGGAGTTCCCGGACGTGCCCATCGAGGTCGAGGTCGACACGCTGCACCAGCTGCGCGAAGTGGTCGACGCGGGCGCGGACCTGATCCTGCTGGACAACTTCACCCCGGCGGAGTGCGAGGAGGCGGTGGCCCTCGTGGACGGCCGCGCCCTCCTGGAGGCCTCGGGACGGCTGACGCTCGGAAACGCGGCGGCGTACGCGGCCACCGGCGTCGACTTCCTCGCCGTGGGCGCACTGACACACTCCTCGCCGATACTGGACATCGGCCTGGACCTGCGAGCGGCGGAGTAGGGGCGTAGGACAGGCCATGCTGCTGACCATCGACGTAGGCAACACCCATACCGTCCTCGGCCTGTTCGACGGCGACGAGATCGTCGAGCACTGGCGCATCTCCACGGACGCGCGCCGCACGGCCGACGAGCTCGCGGTGCTCCTCCATGGCCTGATGGGCATGCACCCGCTGCTCGGCGAGGAGCTCGGTGACGGCATCGACGGGATCGCGATCTGCTCGACGGTCCCGTCGGTGCTGCACGAACTGCGCGAGGTGACCCGCCGCTACTACGGCGACGTCCCCGCCGTCCTCGTCGAGCCCGGTATCAAGACCGGCGTGCCGATCCTGATGGACAACCCCAAGGAGGTCGGCGCGGACCGCATCATCAACGCGGTCGCCGCCGTGGAGCTCTACGGCGGACCGGCGATCGTCGTCGACTTCGGTACGGCGACGACGTTCGACGCTGTGTCGGCGCGCGGTGAGTACACGGGCGGTGTCATCGCACCCGGCATCGAGATCTCGGTGGAGGCCCTCGGCGTCCGCGGCGCCCAGCTCCGCAAGATCGAGCTGGCCCGGCCGCGGGCGGTGATCGGCAAGAACACCGTGGAGGCCATGCAGGCGGGCATCGTCTTCGGCTTCGCCGGCCAGGTCGACGGGGTGGTCAGCCGCATGGTCCGGGAACTGGCGGACGACCCGGACGACGTCACCGTCATCGCCACGGGGGGCCTCGCTCCGATGGTCCTCGGCGAGTCCTCGGTGATCGACGAGCACGAGCCGTGGCTGACGCTGATCGGGCTGCGGTTGGTGTACGAGCGGAACGTGTCGCGGATGTAGCTGGTGGTGGTGGGGAGAGCGTGGGCGAAGAGCGGTCGGCGTGGAGTCGGGAAGCGCTGACGAGGAAGCGCTGAGGAAGCGCTGACGAGCCGGTGGGGCGCGAGGAGCCCCGCCTGACGAGCCGTGGGTGCGACCGGAGCCCGGCCTGGCGAGCGGGGGCGCGACCGGAGCCCCGCCTGACGAACGGGGGCGCGACCGGAGCCCCGCCTGACGAGCCGTGGGTGCGACCGGAGCCCGGCCCCGCAGGCACGCGGGGGACCGCCCGGGTGGCCGGTTCACGACGCGTACGCGCAAACGAGCGGTTTTGTCCGATTAGCGCGTATCGTCACCTCATGCCCACGCCTTACGGATCCCGCGGCGGCATGGCGTTCGGTGCGGAGGAGCTAAGCGTTCTCCGTCGCGCCCTCGCCCTCGCCCTCCACCCCGGTCCCGCCCCGGCCGAGGACGTCCAGGCCTGCCTGGGCCTCGCCGAGTCCGTCGACGAGGCGCTCCGCGAGGCCGCCCGCCTGCGGGCCTTCCAGCTCGCCGACCTCGCCCGTTACCGGGCAGCCCTCCCCGGGGCCGTCAGCGGCTATCTGGCCCGCCTCAAGGAGGCCCTGGCGGTCGGCTACACCCCCACCACGGACGACCTCGCCGCCCTCGGGGCGCTGCGGGGCAACCCGGCCGCGGCGGCCCTGCTGACCCGCTGCGACCCCCACTCCGCCACCGTCCCCACGGCGCGCCTGCGACTGCACGCCCTCCCGGGCGGCCTCGGCGCCGACGACCCGTCCCACGCGCGTACCGCGTCCGACTCCGAAGGGGAGCCGAAGAAGAAGCCGGCGAAGAAACCGGCCCCGGCCCCCGAACCCAAGCCGGCACCCCCGGCCAAGCCCCGCCGCCCCATCCCCACCCCGGGCGAGGTCTTCCCGCCCCGCCGCAAACCGTCCCCACCACCGAAGCAGCGCCTGGCGGCCGTGTAGCGGGCGGGGCCGGTAGCCGCGGAACCGTGCGCCGACGCTCCGTCGGCGGGATGCTTCGGTGGCCGCGGAACCGCCGCCGACGCCCCGCTGGTCGGCAGACCGTTCGGTGGTTTGGTGGGCGGCCGGTTCGGGGCGGTCGGTCGGTGGGCCGGGCTGGGCGGGGTGGCTCCGGCAGCGCCTGGCGGCCGTGTAGCGGGCGGGGGCCGGTAGCCGCGGAACCGTGCGCCGACGCTCCGTCGGCGGGATGCTTCGGTGGCCGCGGAACCGGCGCCGACGCCCCGCTGGTCCGGACACCGTCCGCTCGCCCGGCGGGCGGCCGGTTCGCGGGTGGCCCGTCGACCCCAGTCGGCGGGCCGGGTGTATCGGCTCGGGCGGCGGCTTCCGCCACCTCTTGCCCGGGCTCCGCGAGCACTTCCGGCCCGCACGGGCATGGACCGAGCCGGCGCCGTCCCAGGCCTCGCTGCGATGCCGCGCCGACCGGGCGCCGGGCAGCAGAGCACCATCCGGCCCGAGCGCCGGCCGACAGCCGACCAGCCGAGCGCCGACACCGACTCGCAACGGCTTTCCGTTCACCCGTACGGCCGCCGTGCAGCGTCGTAAGCGGTCTGGTCTCCGAGACGCCCGGCCCCGCGGGGCCTGCGCGAGACCCCCACCGGTAAGCCCGCAGCCCGCAGCCCGCAGCACCCGCCCCTGCTGACGCCGCGCCGGGCAAGCGCGGCACGGGCGGGCCGATCTCCTGCCCGAGCCCGGCAGCGCGGCCCACCCTGCCCCTCCCCGGAGGCAGGGGAGGCCGGGGAGGTCCGGGGAGGCTCGGTCAGCCCAGGAAATCTCGCCCTTCCCCGCCCCCGGCCAGGCGCCCGCAACGCTCACCCGCTCCCGGGGCGTCGCCGAGTCGTGGCTACCCTTGCGGTATGGAATACGTCTCCGCGCTCACGCCCCCGGTAGTGATGGCCGTCTTCTTCGTCGGGCTCATCGTGACGATCGTCAAGAGCCAGGGCGGCGCCAACAAGGCCAAGGAGGACGCGGCCGTGGACGCCGCGTTCGCGCAGGCCGACGCCGCGCGGGAAGGCGAGCGGGGCCCAGTCGGCGACTGAGTGCCACCGCGGCGCACGGTCCGTATGCGAACCACGGGCCGTGCGTCCTTTTTGCTGCGATAAGTAACTTGATGCCACGTTCGTTGCGTCTCGTGTGACATCTCCGCCTATTCTGCTGGTGTGCCTCGCCCATTGGGAGAACTCGAAGACGCGGTCATGACGCGGGTGTGGAAGTGGAACCGCCCGGTGACCGTCCGAGAAGTCCTGGAAGACCTACAGCAGGAACGGTCGATCGCCTACACCACGGTGATGACCGTTTTGGACAATCTCCATCAGAAGGGCTGGGTCCGCCGCGAGGCCGAAGGCCGCGCCTATCGATATGAGGCGGTCTCGACGCGCGCCGCCTACGCCGCCGCACTCATGAACGACGCGTGGTCGCAGAGCGACAACCCGGCCGCCGCACTCGTCGCGTTCTTCGGGATGATGTCGGAGGAACAGCGCGAAGCGCTGCGCGACGCCGTTCGCATCGCGCAAGGGCCCGAGAACACTCCCGGCCAAGCCACTCAGAACACCCCCGAGGACGCCCGGGGCCCGGCCGGGCGATAGCGTCCGGCCATGCCAGCAGAGCGCCCCCAAACCGCAAAAGCCTTCACCGTACGGCGGGCCCGGACCAGCGATGTCCCCGAGGTGCGCCGCCTCCTGGACGACTTCGCAGCCAAGCGCATCCTCCTCGACAAAGCCACCGTGACGCTTTACGAGGACATCCAGGAGTTCTGGGTCGCCGAACGCGATGACAACGCCGCCGTGGTGGGCTGCGGCGCCCTGCACGTCATGTGGGAAGACCTGGCGGAAGTCCGCACTCTCGCGGTGAACCCCGCCCTCAAGGGTTCCGGCGTGGGCCATCAACTCCTGGAGAAGTTGTTGCAGACCGCCCGCTGGCTGGGTGTTCGCCGGGTTTTCTGCCTGACCTTCGAAGTCGAGTTCTTCGCCAAGCACGGCTTCGTGGAGATCGGCGAGACACCGGTCGACGCCGATGTCCGTGCCGAGCTCTTGCGTTCCTATGACGAGGGCGTCGCGGAGTTCCTCGGTCTCGAACGAGTGAAACCGAACACCTTGGGCAACAGCCGGATGCTTCTGCATCTGTGATCGTCGGCGCGTATTAGCCCGAGATGTAGCTCCGGGCGCCTTGCCCGCGTTCCCTATGTCCGAAACGCGCATGTTTCCGGTCTGTGCCGGGGGTTCGG
The DNA here is from genome assembly GCF_004023625.1 of Streptomyces cavernae. Lineage (GTDB taxonomy): Bacteria > Actinomycetota > Actinomycetes > Streptomycetales > Streptomycetaceae > Streptomyces > Streptomyces cavernae. The sequence continues at coordinate 244,869 of NZ_ML137711.1, forward strand.
TCTCTCTCAAGGGTTTGTGTTTTCCCGGGAAAAGCGGTTTGCTTTCCGACGTACTGCAGTACTGCATATAACAGGGGACGGAAACAGCGGCGCGGGCCGCAAGACCCCCGGCCCCCCAGTTATCGATGAAAGGAAATCCGGTGGCACAGAAGGTTCAGGTCCTTCTTGTCGACGACCTCGACGGCGGCGAGGCGGACGAGACCGTCACGTTCGCGCTGGACGGCAAGACGTACGAGATCGATCTCACCACCGCCAACGCGGACAAGCTCCGCGGCCTTCTCGAGCCGTATGTGAAGGGCGGTCGTCGAACCGGAGGCCGTGCCTCGGGCGGACGCGGAAAGGCTCGCGCCGCGGCCGGGGGCGGCAGCCAGGACACCGCACAGATCCGCGCCTGGGCCAAGGAGAACGGCTACGAAGTCAATGACCGCGGTCGTGTTCCGGCGCAGATCCGCGAGGCCTACGAGCAGGCCAACGGCTGATCATCACCCGCACCTCGCAGCCGGATCCGGTGGCACTGCGTCGCCACCGTGTCCACGAGTCGTACGAGGCTGGGGCCCGCGGCGGCACCTCCGTCGCTCCCCAGTGCCGACAGTGTCGGCAGCACCCGTTCCACCTCGCACCCCGGCTCCGGGGGCCGCAACCAGACGGCGGCCCCCTGCGAGCCGGGTTTCTGCGTTCCCGGCGTCGTTGCCCGGGTTCCCGGGCTCCCCGGGCTCCCGGGGGTTCCCGAGGTTCTCGGGTCTCCTGAGGTTCCCCGACCTGCGTTTCCCAGCGCTCCCGGAGATCTCCCGGCCCCCGGGGTTCCCGGCAGCCCCCGGGGCGGCGGAGCCGCGATGTGCCCGTCCGTGCCGACGGCCCTGATGTCCGGCCCCAGCGACCCCCACTCCAGCCAGTCGAGCAGCCCCGGCAGGTCCTCCGCGCTGCCGGCCGCCACCAGCAGGAGCATCCGGTCCGCCCGCAGTGCCACCGGGGAGCCGGGTGTCAGATGCCGCAGGGCCGCGCGCCCGGCCTCGGCCGGTACGTCGAGCACGTCGAAGCTGAGACCCGTACGAAGTCGTAGGGGGAGGCCGGGCACCGTGGGCCAGCCCAGTTCGTTCTCGTACCACTGCCGCATCTGCTCGTACCCCTGCCGCACCCGATCGCTCCCACCGAGCGGCCGGCGGGGAGAGGGGACCGGAGAGGGGACCACCGTGAGGGCCATGCCAAGGCAACCACCGGAAAGAAGCCGAAGTTACGCTGAGTGCCCTTTCCGGTACGCACAGTGTCCGAAATGGGAGCGCGCGAAGGGGTTGGCGGGCGCAAGAGTGTTCGCCCATAGCGGAGGGAACCGGGGCGCGCCGCATGGAGTGTCAGTGCGTGCGGGTAAGACATCCCTAGTGGGAGGGGGCGACACGCAGGACAGGCCGTCTCACGTTCGCCATGGGCGTACTGGCGACTGGGGTATCTGTCTGGCCTGCGGGAACATCGTCTCGCACCATCGGGTTGGAGCAGATGTCGGCGTTCGGGGTCAGGAGGCAGTGCTGGTTCTCGGTCCGGTGTCGGCAGTTGGAATGAGCGGTCCCCGCTTGCGGGACTAAGCTGCGGAAGGACAGGGAGGGGAGCGTCCCCTTACTGCCTGACCGCTCTGAGGAGCGATTAACGATGTTCGAGAGGTTCACCGACCGCGCGCGGCGGGTTGTCGTCCTGGCTCAGGAAGAAGCCCGGATGCTCAACCACAACTACATCGGCACCGAGCACATCCTCCTGGGCCTGATCCACGAGGGTGAGGGTGTCGCCGCTAAGGCCCTGGAGAGCCTCGGGATTTCGCTCGAGGCGGTCCGCCAGCAGGTGGAGGAGATCATCGGCCAGGGCCAGCAGGCGCCCTCGGGCCACATCCCCTTCACCCCCCGTGCCAAGAAGGTCCTGGAGCTGTCGCTCCGCGAGGCCCTTCAGCTGGGCCACAACTACATCGGCACGGAGCACATCCTGCTCGGCCTGATCCGCGAGGGCGTCGCCGCCCAGGTCCTGGTCAAGCTGGGCGCAGATCTCAACCGTGTCCGTCAGCAGGTCATCCAGCTGCTGTCGGGCTACCAGGGCAAGGAGACCGCCACCGCCGGTGGTCCTGCCGAGGGCACGCCCTCCACGTCCCTGGTCCTCGACCAGTTCGGCCGGAACCTCACCCAGGCCGCTCGCGAGTCCAAGCTCGACCCGGTCATCGGGCGCGAGAAGGAGATCGAGCGGGTCATGCAGGTGCTGTCCCGCCGTACCAAGAACAACCCGGTGCTCATCGGCGAGCCCGGCGTCGGCAAGACGGCGGTCGTCGAGGGCCTGGCGCAGGCCATCGTCAAGGGCGAGGTGCCCGAGACCCTCAAGGACAAGCACCTCTACACCCTCGACCTGGGTGCGCTGGTCGCCGGCTCCCGCTACCGCGGTGACTTCGAGGAGCGCCTGAAGAAGGTGCTCAAGGAGATCCGCACCCGCGGCGACATCATCCTGTTCATCGACGAGCTGCACACGCTGGTCGGTGCGGGTGCCGCCGAGGGCGCCATCGACGCGGCCTCGATCCTGAAGCCGATGCTGGCCCGTGGTGAGCTGCAGACCATCGGCGCGACCACGCTGGACGAGTACCGCAAGCACCTGGAGAAGGACGCGGCCCTCGAGCGCCGCTTCCAGCCCATCCAGGTCGCCGAGCCGTCCCTGCCGCACACGATCGAGATCCTCAAGGGCCTGCGTGACCGCTACGAGGCCCACCACCGTGTCTCCATCACGGACGAGGCCCTGGTCCAGGCCGCAACCCTGGCCGACCGGTACATCTCCGACCGTTTCCTGCCGGACAAGGCGATCGACCTGATCGACGAGGCCGGCTCCCGGATGCGCATCCGCCGGATGACCGCGCCGCCGGACCTCCGAGAGTTCGACGAGAAGATCGCGGGCGTCCGCCGCGACAAGGAGTCCGCGATCGACTCGCAGGACTTCGAGAAGGCCGCCTCCCTCCGCGACAAGGAGAAGCAGCTCCTGGCCGCCAAGGCCAAGCGGGAGAAGGAGTGGAAGGCCGGCGACATGGACGTCGTCGCAGAGGTCGACGGCGAGCTGATCGCCGAGGTCCTCGCCACGGCCACCGGCATCCCGGTCTTCAAGCTGACCGAGGAGGAGTCCTCGCGTCTGCTGCGCATGGAGGACGAGCTCCACAAGCGCGTCATCGGCCAGACGGACGCCGTCAAGGCGCTGTCGAAGGCGATCCGCCGCACGCGTGCGGGTCTGAAGGACCCGAAGCGTCCGGGTGGTTCGTTCATCTTCGCGGGCCCGTCCGGTGTCGGTAAGACCGAGCTGTCCAAGGCGCTCGCGGAGTTCCTCTTCGGCGACGAGGACGCGCTGATCTCCCTCGACATGTCGGAGTTCAGCGAGAAGCACACGGTCTCGCGTCTCTTCGGTTCCCCGCCCGGATACGTGGGCTACGAAGAGGGCGGCCAGCTGACGGAGAAGGTGCGGCGCAAGCCGTTCTCGGTGGTTCTGTTCGACGAGGTCGAGAAGGCTCACCCGGACATCTTCAACTCGCTGCTGCAGATCCTGGAGGACGGTCGCCTGACCGACTCCCAGGGCCGGGTCGTGGACTTCAAGAACACGGTCATCATCATGACGACCAACCTCGGCACCCGGGACATCTCCAAGGGCTTCAACCTCGGCTTCGCCGCCGCGGGCGACACGAAGTCCAACTACGAGCGCATGAAGAACAAGGTGTCGGACGAGCTGAAGCAGCACTTCCGGCCCGAGTTCCTCAACCGTGTGGACGACGTCGTGGTCTTCCCGCAGCTGACCCAGGACGACATCCTGGCGATCGTCGACCTGATGATCAGCAAGGTCGACGAGCGGCTCAAGGACCGGGACATGGGCATCGAGCTCGCCCAGTCCGCGAAGGAGCTGCTGGCGAAGAAGGGCTACGACCCCGTCCTGGGCGCGCGGCCGCTGCGCCGTACGATCCAGCGCGAGATCGAGGACACGCTGTCCGAGAAGATCCTCTTCGGGGAGCTGCGTCCGGGCCACATCGTGGTCGTCGACACGGAGGGCGAGGGCGAGACCAAGACCTTCACCTTCCGCGGCGAGGAGAAGTCCGCTCTGCCGGACGTCCCGCCGATCGAGCAGGCGGCCGGTGGCGGGCCGAACCTGAGCAAGGAGGCGTGACCCCGCGGGTCAGCTGAAGAGCTCTGGAGAGGGGCTGCTTCGGGACTTCGGTCCCGGGGCGGCCCCTTTTCCGGTTTCGCACCACGCTGTGGTTCACACGACGCTGTGGGTTTTGGCGACGGTGGCGATGTCCGTGAACACATTGAGGATGTGCCGCGGTACTTCCGGTGTCTCGGGAGCGAGCGAGAAAGTGACGGTACGCAGTCGGGGAAAGAGTTCCCGCACCGAGGAGAGGTCCTCGTCGCCGGTGAACTTGTTGAGCCGCAGCCTGGTCACCCGGGAAAGGGCGGGCCCCCGTGTCCAGGGGACCCGTGCCCAGTTGAGGCGCAGCTCTTCCAGCCGCGGGAGCCGGGTGACCTCTTCATAGTCGTCGCGGCTCAACGAGTGGGGCGTCAGGGTCGCCAGGCTGAGTATCCGCACCGAGCCGAAGTGGCGCAGACCGCGCAATCCGGTGTTCGTCAGGGCTTCTTTGGTGAACCGGAGATACTCCAGCCGCAACTCCCGGGGCAGAGCCTCGTCCAGACAGTCGCCGAGCAGTGGCCGGCCGATCTCCAGCGAGCGCAGCGTGGGCATCCGCGAAAGCGTGGCGGCGAGGTCCGTCATCTCCAGGCCGGGCATGGATTCCACGGACAGCCACCTCAGGGAAAGCCCGGTCAGCGGCCCCAGGTCCGTGACATACGGACAACCGGCGATGTCGAGGTGCGAGAGCTTGTGCTGCGCCGCGAGAAATTCCAGGCCGCGCAACTTGTCGTTGTTCGACACCACGAGTTCTCTCAGCTGATCGGGTACGAGACCGTCGCGCAACTCCGAGGGGTCGATGTCGCCCACGATCTGGAGCCGTGGACGACCACCGAGTTCGCGCAGCACCCGGAGGTGCTCCCCGGAATGCACCGCGAAATACAGATCCCCCTGGTCCAGATGCGCGATGACCTCCCGCGCATATCGCTCCGTGTCGAACCGGTGCCACGTCCAGGTCAGCTGTGCCCGTACCGAGAGCGCCGGATGGGAGCGGAACCGGGCCAGCACCGGGACGGCCGCCTCCGTGCCGATCAGGGACGCGGTGACCACCACCGCCCGGGCCTCCGCCTCCGTCAGGTTCTCCGGGCCCGGCAGGAGTTCCAGGACGAGGGGGCCGGCCGACGCCAGCGCGCGGGCCTCCTCCGTGGTGCCGGGAGGGATGAGGGCGCCGGCGTTCTCCTCCACCAGCGCGCGTACCCGGGGGTCGAGTTCCGTGGCGTGCTCGAGACAGGCGAGGGCCAGCAGAAGGACGCGGGTTCGGGCCAGGACCGGCAGCCGCTGCGCCGACTCCATCAGCTCCCGCAGGAAGTCCGCCCGCTCCCGCGGCCGGGCATGCGCCACCGCCATCCGGATCACGTCCGACCACTGCGCGTCGGCGGCACCCCGCACCAGCATCCCGAAGTCGCCGTCCTCCACCGCCGCCTTCGCGCCCAGGTAGTCCTGGAAGGTGCGGTGGACGAACTCGACGGTGCCGAGGCTCGGTTCGCGCAGGAGGCCACTGCGGACGAGGAGGTGGCGCAGGATCGCGGATGCGTCGCCCTGGGCCGCGGCCGCCGGGAGGGAGGGCAGGACATCACAGATGATGCGCTCCGCTCGCTCGCGGTCCATCTCCGACTGGCCGTTGCGGATCAGCCAGTACGCGAGGCGCTGCAGGAGCTGGATCTGGGGGAGTTCGGTGAGCTGGATGTCGTCGTCGTGCGGGCGGAACATGTCCCGCTCCTCGTCCCGGCGGGACAACAGCATCGACAGCGCCGCGTCGTACAGCTCCTGCCGGCCGTGCGGGAGGTAGCCGCGGCGGTCGCGGTGCAGGGCGCAGATCAGCCCGCACATCAGGGGATTGGTGGCGAGGCGGCCGAGGTCCGGTTTGGTGGCGACGGCGTCCAGCAGGGAGTGCTCATAGCCGTCGAGGCGTTCGGTGTCGGTGTCGCTCGCGCCGATGCGCGCCGCGGTGTGCCAGCGGCGGATGAACGCGGAGACGTCGTCGCGGCTCATGGGGGCGAGGACCAGCTCCGTGAAGCCGTCGGCGGCGAGCCAGTCCTCGCGTACGGCGGAGGGGCGTGAGGTGACCAGCCAGCGGTTGCCCGGATAGACCTCCATCAGGTCCCGCAGCCAGCGCCGGGTGCGTTCGCGTTCGCGCTCGGGGATCTCGTCGACGCCGTCCACGAGGAGCAGCCCGCGGCCCGCCGCGAGTACCCGGTCCGACCAGCCGTCCGGCTGGGTGGCGTGGAAGGGGACCCGGACGGCGGACAGGAAGCCGTCGGGGGCGGGCAGCCCGTCCGGGCGGCGGACGAGGGTGCGCAGCGGCAGCACGAACGGGATGCGGTCGCCGCGCTCGCCCCGGGCCGCGGTCACCGCGATCCACTGCACCAGTGTCGTCTTGCCGGAGCCCGCGACCCCGCGCAGCAGCACCCGGTCGTGGTCGGCGAGGGCCTGCTCGGCGGGCAGGGCGGCCAGGGGAGCGGCGATGTGTGCCGTGGTCTCGTCGTCCGCGGTGGGGTGCATCGCCTGCAGGCTCAGATACGCGGCGTCCAGCGGCCAGCGTTCGGGGGAGTTGACCAGGTCGATGCCGTAGATGGTGAGGTGGCTGTGCTTGGTGGCGACATGGGCGAGGTAACGCTGCTCGAACGCCGGGTCCGTGCCGCCGGTCATCGGCGTGCGGGCGATCAACTGGTCGACCTTGGCGATCAGTTCGGCCTGTCGGCGGGCCTGCTCGACGAGCGTGGCGGCGACGAAGGTCGACCGCTGGGTGAAGAAGTGCAGGATGTGCAGACAGGCAGTGTCCAGGATCCGCTCGTAGAAGAGAGTGGCGTCGAAGGAGAGGTCGCTCTCCGGATTGCCGCTGTGCGCGCGGAGGTTGAGGGCGAGGCCCGTGTGGCCCAGTTCCACGGCCTGAACATCGCTCATGTCGAGGTCGCCCAGGGCGTACAGGGTGCGGGCGAGGGCGTGCGCGACGGCCCTCTCCTCCCCGTCGGGCAGCGGACGCTCGCCGGCCTCCTTCAGCGCCCGGTCGACCAACTCCCCGGCGAGCCGGGTCAGATCCTTCTCCTCCAGCGTGCGCTTCTCGCCCTTGAAGGAGACGTAGCCGCTGAGCCGGACCGGCCTGTCCACGAGGCCCGCACCCGGGCCCTGCGTCACAAAGAGCTTCCTCACCAGTGGTGTTACAGCGCTCGACGCCAGCCGGACGCCTACGGCTGCGGGTTCCATGTCGCTCCCCCGAGGCATGGTGGACGGCTGCTCAGCGTAGCCCTCCCGATCTTGGTCGGTAAATAGGTGGCCGGGCTCGCCACAGGACGGGATGGTGTCCCTCTCGCACACTTCGCGGACTTCGAAGGAATTTCGAAAGGAGCGGTCCATGGCGGTCGACGATCCCCAAGTCAGCACATCGGCAGGGGTGTTGAGGGGTACACAGGAGGCGGGGGTGACCGTCTTCCGAGGGGTTCCGTTCGCCGAACCGCCGGTCGGCGAACTGCGCTTCGCGGCGCCCCGGCCGGTGCGGCGTTGGGACGGCGTCCGCGAAGCGGTGGCGTACGGGCCGCCGCCCCCGCAGGCGGGGGCGTTCGGCATGGACCGGCTGACACAGGACTCCGGGGACGACTGGCTGACGCTCAACGTATGGGCGCCGGAAGGAGCTTCGGGGCTGCCGGTGATGGTGTGGATCCACGGTGGCGGCTATGTGATCGGTACGTCCGGTGTTCCCGACTACGACGGCGGGCGCCTGGCGCGTGAGCACGACGTGGTCGTGGTGACGTTCAACTACCGGCTCGGCGTCGAGGGGTTCGCACAGATCGAGGGCGCGCCCGCGAACCGGGGACTGCTCGACCAGGTCGCCGCGCTCGAGTGGGTGCGGGACAACATCAGCGCCTTCGGCGGCGATCCGGACCGGGTCACCGTCTTCGGGGAGTCGGCGGGCGCCGGTTCCATCGCCGCGCTCCTCGTGATGGAGCGCGC
>NZ_RPDJ01000020.1 GCF_004023625.1 Streptomyces cavernae
CCCATGACCCCCGGGTCATTGACCCCATGGCCCCCCTTGACTCCCTCCGCCTCCTCGGTTCCCTTGGCCCCCTCGGCTCCCTCCGCGTCGGCCCGCTCTCGTACCACTTGGCTCCCACCTGGCTGTCGTTCCCGCCTCCCGGGTGTCCCCGCTCTGGTGGGCGGGGGCACGGGCGTGGGGAGGGTCACCGCCAGCGGCCGATCTCGACGTTCTCCAGGACCCCGAGGGCGTCGGGAACCAGGACCGCGGCCGAGTAGTAGGCCGTCACCAGGTACTTGATGATGGCCTGTTCGTTGATGCCCATGAACCGCACGGACAGGCTCGGCTCGATCTCGTCCGGGATTCCGGCCTGCTGCAGTCCGATGACGCCCTGTTCCGCCTCACCGGTACGCATACAGATGATCGATGTCGTCCGGGCTTCGCTGACGGGGATCTTGTTGCACGGGAAGATGGGCACCCCGCGCCAGGTCGGAATGCGGTTGCCCGCGACGTCGATGCTCTCCGGAACCAGCCCCCTCCTGTTGCACTCCCGGCCGAACGCGGCGATCGCGCGCGGGTGGGCGAGGAACAGCTTGGAACCGCGCCGGCGGCTGAGCAGTTCGTCCAGGTCGTCGGGGCTGGGCACGCCGTCGTGGGGCTGGAGGCGCTGTTCGTACTCGCAGTTGTGGAGCAGCCCGAACTCACGGTTGTTGATGAGCTCGTGCTCCTGGCGCTCCTTCAACGCCTCGATGGTGAGCCGCAACTGCTGCTCGGTCTGGTTCATCGGCTGGTTGTAGAGGTCCGCCACGCGCGAGTGGACGCGCAGGACGGTCTGGGCGACGCTCAGCTCGTACTCGCGCGGTGCCGCCTCATAGTCCACGAAGGTGCCGGGGATCTCCGGTTCACCGGTGTGACCCGAGGCGAGGTCGATCTCCTTCTCTCCGTACTTGTTGGTGCGCTGCTGCGGGAGCGAGCGCTGCTGCTGGAGGTGGCCGCTGAGCGACTCGGTGCGCTCCGCGACCTGTTCCACGGCCTGGCGGGGCAGGACGAGGACCGTGCACGCGGTGACCGCGCGGGCCGTGTACTCCCAGATCGCGTCCGGGTCGAGGAGGGCCTGTTCGCCGAAGTAGGCGCCGTCGGCGAGGACTCCGAGGACCGCGTCGTCCCCGTACGGGCCGGTGCCGATCTTCTCCACCTTGCCGTGGGCGAGCAGGAAGATCTCGGCCGTCCGGCTGCCGAAGGAGGCGAGGACGTCTCCCGGCGCGAACTCCCGCTGCTCACAGCGCCGGGCCAGCTCGCCGAGCACCTCCTCGTCCTCGTACGAGCGCAGTGCGGGCAGTTCGCCCAGTTCCGCGGGAATGACCGCGACACGGTCGCCGGTCTTCACGAAGGTCACGCGGCCGTCGCCGACCGAGTAGCTGAGGCGCCGGTTCACCCGGTACGTGCCGCCCTGCACATTCACCCACGGCAGCATGCGCAACAGCCACCGGGAGCTGATTTCCTGCATCTGTGGCGCGGACTTCGTGGTGGTGGCCAGATTCCGCGCTGCTGATGTGGCGAGGCTCTGCTGCGGCTTGCTCTGCTCCGCGCGGGTCTCTTCGCCTACCGACATGTACGTTGCCCTCCCGATCATGCACTGACCTGCGCGGACCAGCCTTCCAGCACGGAGCGTGCCGGTGCCATTACCCAAAAGAGCGGGAATGGATCACCGTCGGCACGGGCAGAGGCGCGCGTTCTCACCCGCACAGCGGCGGCCGGGGGCGGGGCGCCGGGGAACCTCAAGATCCTGTGGCCCGTTGGGAGGGGTGCACGCATTCGCACCATTCGCACCGGAGCAACAGGAGACGGCATGGCAGGCTTCCTGGACCGCGCCAAGGAACAAGCACAGCGCGGACTGACGCAGGGCAAGCAGAAGCTGGACGAGGTGCAGGCGCAGCGGGCGGGCGGCGACCTGCTCAAGCGACTGGGCGCCGCGTACTACGCGGAGCGGCGGGGCAGCGGGTCTCCCGAGGCGACCCAGCAGGCGCTCCAGGCGCTGGAGAGCCATATCGCGACGAACGGGGACGCCTTCCTGCACCACTGACCCGGGCACGTCCGGGAACGTCCGGGCACGTCCGGGCACGTGGGGGCACGTTGGGGGTGACCTTCGCGCCGTCGAACGGGGATTGGTGTCGGCCGAATCGATCCGTACGTCACACCAACGATCCGTGGGGACGATGAGGTTGGGGGTACAAGCCGCGGTACAGGCGGTCGCGTCGGGCGGCTGCCGTGCCACGGAAGGAGGCGGCCATGGCCCCGCCCATGTCCGCAGCCCGCTTTCTGCGAGCGCTCGTGCAGGAAGGCGTCAAGGTGGTCGAGGTCGGCGACTGGGAACACCACAACCGCAACCACAAGGGCCCCTGGGGCCCGGTGCACGGGGTGATGATCCATCATTCGGTCACCTCCGGCAGCGCCCGCACCGTCGCGATCTGCCGCGACGGCTACGCGGGGCTGCCCGGCCCGCTGTGCCACGGCGTGATCACCAAGGACGGACGGGTCCACCTCGTCGGCTACGGCCGGGCCAACCACGCGGGCATGGGCGACGACGACGTACTGCGTGCGGTGATCGCGGAGAAGGCGCTCCCCCGGGACAACGAGGCGAACACCGATGGCAACCGCCACTTCTACGGCTTCGAGTGCGAGAACCTGGGCAACGGCGAGGACCCATGGCCGAAGGCCCAGTTGGAGGCGATCGAGAAAGTTTCGGCCGCGATATGCCGTTACCACGGCTGGACGGAGCGGTCGGTGATCGGCCATCTGGAGTGGCAGCCCGGGAAGGTGGATCCGCGGGGATTCACCATGGCGTCGATGCGGGCGCGGATCCGTGACCGGTTGCAGTGAGACCCCCGGGCCCCGCCCGGTCGGCCGCCGTCGCCGACAATGGTGGGGTGACCAGCTCTGACATCCCGCGAGCGCTCGGCCTCGGCGCACTGCGGCCGCGGTTGCCGTCGCCGCTGGTGGAGGTCCGGGACGAGCGTTTCCGGCGGGCCGGGCTGCGGCTGATGCTCAAGCGGGACGATCTGATCCACCCGGAGCTGATCGGCAACAAGTGGCGCAAGCTGGTGCCCAACCTCGAGACGGCGGCGGGCCGGACGGTGCTCACGTTCGGCGGCGCGTACTCCAATCACCTGCGGGCCACCGCCGCCGCCGGCCGTCTGCTGGGGTTTCCCACCGTGGGGGTGATCCGCGGCCAGGAACTGGCCGACCGCCCCCTCAATCCGTCGCTGGCCCGGTGCGCCGCGGACGGCATGCGGCTGCGCTTCGTCGACCGCGCCACGTACCGCCGCAAGACCGAACCCGACGTCGTGGCCGGCATCCTGCGGAGGGCCGGGGCCGAGGACGCGTACGTCATACCGGAGGGCGGCAGCAACTCCCCTGCCGTACGCGGCTGTACGGCGCTCGGCGCGGAGCTGCGCGACCGGGCCGACGTGGTGGCCGTCGCCTGCGGCACCGGTGGCACCCTCGCCGGACTGGCCGCAGGTCTCGCGCCCGGCGGGCGCGCCCTGGGCTTCGCCGTCCTCAAGGGCGGCTTCCTGACGGAAGACATAACCTCACTCCAGGAGCGGGCCTTCGGCTCCCGCCGGGGTGAGTGGACAGTGGTGGACCGTTTCCACTGCGGCGGCTACGCCCGCACGACTCCCGAACTCGACGCCTTCGCCGACGACTTCGCGGACCATCACGGTCTCCCCGTCGAACGCCTCTATGTCGCCAAGATGCTCTACGGGCTGACGACGCTGGCCGAGGAGGGTGCGTTTCCCCGTGGCACCACCATCGCAGCGGTGATCACGGGGGCACCGGCCTGACGCACCGGCTGACGCTACTGCCGCAAGCACCGGCGGTGTGCACCGGCGGGCACCGGGCGCAGACTCGCCTGGCCCCGGTCAGCCGGCCAAGGGCAGCGCCGCGGCTATCGCATTCCGTTCCTTGCGGTCCAGCAGCGGAAAGATGATCTTCAGGCCCTGTTCATCGCCCGGGCCGGAGATCACGAAGGACGAGTTCAGCAGGCGCTCCTTGGTCTCCGAGCGGACCAGACCGGCACGCGGAATCGTCATCAGGCGCTCCTCCGGCCGGGCGAAGGTCGGATTCGCTCGGAACACGAAGATGCGACGGTCGGTCATCGCCAGGTACATCGGCACCCGCGCCGGGATCACGGACATGGCACCGCCGCTCAGGATCGCCGACGCGGCCGCGAACGCCGCCGTCCTGCGCACCGAGACGGAACTCAGATTGACGATGGTCGTCACTTCGACCCGTTCCCCGGACTCGAGCATGGGGTCCAGGGCGGCCAACAGCATGCGGCTGCGCTTCGCCTTCACGGGTGGTACTCCTCAAGGTCGTGCCGGGAAAAGGCCAGGAAAGGACAGCAAGAGCCAGGAAGGGCCTGGAAGGACGGAAAGCTTCTCTCATCCGGCATAAGCCCATAACTCGACCACCGGCCGAGGACTTCACCAATCCCTCGACATGCCTGTATGAACATCTTGCTCTGCAGCATCACGATGCCCATCGCGATCAATGCCTGCCCGCCCCCAAGGCCCGCACCGCCTGCCGCCTTTCGCCGGACGACACCGCCGCCGTCACCCAGCCGTCACCCCGCCGTCAGAGGATCACGGTCATGAACGAACCAGCCACGGGCACCCGACCCGGGGCCGCCGTCGCCGTCACCACCCTGGCGCTCGGCGTCGACATGTTCCTGTACGGCAGCATCGTCCCGCTGCTGCCGGACCTGCCCGCCGTGGCCGGCTCGCCGTTGACGGCCGGCGTGCTCTTCGCCGTCTACGCCGCCGCACTGCTCGCCGCCACCCCGTTCGTCGGGGTCTGGACCGACCGGCGTGGGCCGCGCGGCCCGCTGCTCGCCGGACTGCTCGGGATGGCCGCGTCGACCGCGCTGTTCGCGCTCGCGGTCGACATGGATGGCGCCTCGGGGCTGACGCTGCTGCTCCTGGCGCGTGCGGCGCAGGGAGTGGCGGCGGCCGCTTCGTGGACCGCCGGTCTCGCCCTGATCGCCGCCACCCACGAGCCCGACCAGCGCGGCCGGGTCATGGGGCTCGCCCTCTCGGCGATCGGCATCGGCGTGCTGCTCGGTCCCGCGGTCAGCGGCGTGCTCAGCGATGCCTGGGGAGCGCGCGCGCCGTTCCTCGTCATCGCGGTGCTCGCGGCGGGCGACGCCGTGGCCCGGCTCGTCCTCGTCAAGGAGACCCCCGCGCTCGAAGTGCGCACCCCGTACCGGGTCGTGCTGCGCGGCCCCCGGGTCGGCCTGCTGATCGTGCTGACCGGCCTCGGGGCCGCGGCGGTCGCGTTCCCGGAGCCCGTGCTGCCGTTGCACCTGGACGACCTCGGGCTCGGCACGACGGGCATCGGCCTCGTCTTCGCCGCCGCAGCGCTGGGCGGCAGCCTGGCCGCCCCGGTCGCGGGAGTGCTCGCCGACCGGGCCGGGGCGACCCGGATCGCCTCCGCCGGCGCGCTCGTCTGCGCCCTCGGCTTCCTCCTCGCCGGACGCGACTCCACGGCCTGGTCGGTCACCGGGCTGATCATCGTCGGTTCCGGTGCACAGTTCGTGCTCGCCCCGACCCTGGTCCTCGTCGGGACGCTCGCGGAACACACCAGACCGGCCGCGTACGGCGCCGCGTACGCGGTCTACAACCTCGCCTACACCGGCGGTCTCGGCCTCGCCCCGATCCTGGCCGGCACCACGGCGCGGGCGGTCGGGGTGCCTACGACGGCGCTGGTCGCCTGCGGGCTCTCCGTCGCCGTCGCCGCGGGTCTGCTGCTGCGCCGCGACCGGCCGCCGGCCGGTTCCACCGCAGCACCCACGCCCACCCGCCCCGGCTCCGCGACAGAGGCCTAGGGAGCCTTGTGGGGCATGTGGGCCGCGTGAGCCCTTTGGCGGCCGTCATCCCTCCCGGAACGCCGCCGCCTCCTCCAGGTCCAGGCGGCGGAGCAGGGTGCGCAGCATCTCGTCGTCGATGTACCGGCCGTCGCGGAGCTTCACGAACACCGCCCGTTCCGTTCCGATCATGTCCCGGGAGAGCCGCCGGTAGGTGTCGTCCACCGTCTCGCCCGTCACGGGGTTGACCGCGCCCAGGCGTTCCCACACGGCGTTGCGCCGGCGTTCGAGCACCGAACGCAGCCGGTCGGCCAACGGCTGAGGCAGGGTGTTGCGGTCGTCCGCCAGCAGTTGGTCCAGCCGCAGCTCCGCCGCCCGCGACGCCTGGGCCTGGGCCTGCGCCTCCGCCAGTGTCTCGGCCTGTGCGTCCGGTCCCGGCAGCTTCAGCAGGCGGATCAGCGGGGGCAGCGACAGGCCCTGCACCACCAGCGTCCCGATGACGGTCGTGAAGGTCAGGAACAGGATCATGTTGCGTTGCGGGAACGGTTCGCCGCCGTGCACGGTGAGCGGGATGGAGAAGGCGATGGCCAGTGACACCACTCCGCGCATACCGGCCCAGGCGATGATCGCCGGTGCTTTCCAGGTCGGGTTCGGCTCTCGCTCCCGGATGCGTGGGGAGAACAGGCGCGGCAGGAACGTGGCCGGATAGACCCACACGAAACGGGTGACGACGACCACCAGGAAGATCACCACGGCGTACCAGGCGGCGCGGGCTCCCTCGTAGGCTCCGAGCCCTCTCAGAACCACCGGGAGTTGGAGGCCGATCAAGGCGAAAACAGCCGATTCAAGAACGAAGGCGACCATTCTCCACACAGCCTCCTCCTGCAGCCGGGTGGCGAAGTCGACCTGCCAGTTGCGGTGGCCGAGGTAGAGCGCGACCACGACCACGGCGAGCACTCCGGAGGCGTGCACCTGCTCGGCGACGCCGTAGGCGACGAACGGGATGAGCAGCGACAGGGTGTTCTGCAGCAGCGGTTCCTTCAGGTGCGTGCGCAGCCAGTGGATCGGCATCATCAGCAACAGTCCGACCACGATCCCGCCGACGGCGGCCAGCAGGAACTCGCCGATGCCGCCCGCCCAGGAGGCTCCCTCGCCGACGGCCGCCGCGAGCGCCACCTTGTAGGCGGTGATCGCGGTCGCGTCGTTCACCAGGGACTCCCCCTGAAGGATCGTGGTCACCTTCGAGGGGAGCCCGACCCGCCGCGCCACCGCCGTCGCCGCGACCGCGTCCGGCGGCGCGACCACCGCGCCCAGGACCAGCGCTGCGGTCAACGGCATGTCCGGAACGATCAGATAGGCGGCCCAGCCGACGACGAGCGTCGCGAAGAGCACATAACCCACCGACAGCAGCGCCACCGGCCGCATTTGGGCCCGCAGATCGAGGTACGAGCTGTCGGTGGCCGCCGTGTAGAGCAGCGGGGGCAGCAGCAGCGGGAGGATCACATCCGGGTCGAGGGTGTACTCGGGGACTCCGGGCAGGTACGAGATGGCGAGGCCGACCGCGACCAGGAGCAGCGGCGCGGGCACCGGCGTACGGCGTGCCGCACCGGCGACGGCCGCGCTCCCGGCGACCAGCAGCAGCAGTGGCAGAGCGTCCATCGGCGGTGCCCCCTCCTTTTTCCGCGCGGCTCGCCGCGTGGCCGTCGTAGTCTGGCAATCATGAAACAGTGCACGCACGCCGACGAACTGCCGCCCGAGCCGGCAGCGCTCAGCGAGACCTGCCTGGAATGCCTGGCCGCCGGGAGCCATCCGGTGCAGCTCCGGATCTGTCTCCACTGCGGCCATGTGGGCTGCTGCGACTCGTCGCCGCTGCGGCACGCCACGGAGCATTACAAGGACAGCGCCCATCCGGTCATGCGAACGCTCGAACCGGGTGAGAGCTGGCGTTGGTGCTTCGTAGACAACGTGCTCGTATGAGAGTCGACAACGTGCTCGTGTGAGAAGGGGCGGCGGCGTACGCGTATGAGATGCCGCGGAGACGCGGTGGCAGATCCGGACGGTTCGAGCGTCGGGCGCCTGGGTACGTCAACCCGGCGCGCGCTCTTCCGATTTGGACCCGCAGACCTCTAGCCACTGTGCGTACTCATGTGCTTACTATGAGTGACAGCAAGGGGTCGGGGTCCCGGGACAGGGAACTTCCCAGCGCGATAGCGTCACGCCTGAACCATGTAGCGCGTTACCCCGGGGGGCGACCCTCGGGCCCCGAAAGAGCTTGTACCACCTTGGAGGTGAGGGTGTCCCAGATCGCAGGCGAGCCCGGGACCCAGGACTTCGTGGAAGTCCGGCTGCCCGCTGCGGGTGCCTACCTGTCGGTGCTGCGTACGGCCACCGCCGGCCTCGCGGCGCGTTTGGACTTCACCCTCGACGAGATCGAGGACCTGCGCATCGCGGTCGACGAGGCGTGCGCGATCCTGCTCCAGCAGGCCGTGCCGGGTTCGGTGCTCAGCTGTGTCTTCCGCCTTGTCGACGACTCGCTCGAGGTCACGGTCTCCGCCCCGACCACCGACGGCCACGCTCCCTCGCGGGACACCTTCGCGTGGACCGTCCTGTCGGCCCTCGCGGGCAAGGTCTCCTCCGCCGTCGCCGAGGACAAGACCGTCTCGATCAGCCTGTACAAACAACGCGGCGCGGGACCCGGGCCGGCGTGACGAGCGGGGAGGGTCCGGTGCGGGACGAAGAACGCGGCCCATGGGAACTTCCCGCCGAGGACGGCCGGGACGGGCTGCGGCGCGTGACCGAGGACATCGGGCACGTGGCCGACGGCATCGACGGCATCCCCGAGCAGCAAGCCAGGCCGCACCCGGAGGAGGACCCGCGGTCCGCGGTACGGGGGACGGATCAGACGGAGCCGATCGAGCGCGAGGCGCTCACCGGCCGGGGTGACGGGCGACGGACCGCGCGGTCCGGGGGAGCGTCCCGTGAAGGGCGGCGGCAGGTGACGGGCGGGACGATGAGCGAGCACGAGCGGCAGGCCGAACAGGGCGCGCACAGCGCGCAGGGGACACAGCACGATCCGCAGGACCGCAGCGGGGCCCGGGCTATGTTCGTCGAGCTGCGCAAGCTGCAGGACGGCACCCCCGAGTACGCGGAGCTGCGCAACCGGCTGGTCCGGATGCATCTGCCGCTCGTCGAGCACCTCGCACGCCGCTTCCGCAACCGCGGCGAACCGCTGGACGACCTCACCCAGGTAGCCACCATCGGCCTGATCAAGTCGGTGGACCGCTTCGACCCGGAGCGCGGCGTGGAGTTCTCCACGTACGCGACGCCGACGGTGGTCGGCGAGATCAAGCGGCACTTCCGCGACAAGGGCTGGGCGGTCCGCGTGCCACGCCGGCTGCAGGAACTGCGACTGGCGCTGACCACGGCGACAGCGGAGCTCTCCCAGCAGCACGGCCGCTCCCCGACGGTGCACGAACTGGCGGAGAAGCTCGCCATCTCCGAGGAGGAGGTCCTGGAGGGCCTGGAGTCGGCCAACGCCTACTCCACGCTGTCCCTGGACGTCCCGGACACGGACGACGAGTCCCCGGCGGTGGCGGACACCCTGGGCGCGGAGGACGAGGCCCTGGAGGGCGTCGAGTACCGCGAGTCGCTCAAGCCGCTGCTGGAGGACCTCCCGCCCCGGGAGAAGCGGATCCTGCTCCTCCGCTTCTTCGGGAACATGACCCAGTCACAGATCGCGCAGGAGGTCGGCATCTCCCAGATGCACGTCTCCCGGCTGCTGGCCCGCACCCTCGCGCAGCTGCGGGAGAAGCTCCTCGTGGAGGAGTGACGACACCCCCGGCGGAGGGGCCGTCCGCACCTCCGCCGAGGCCCGTGCCGCCGTCCGCACTGCCGCCGAGGCCCGTGCGACTGGCCGCACCTCCGCCGGGGCCCGCGCGACCGACCGCACCACCGCAGGGCGACGAGGCCCGTTCAGCGGCTTCGCGAACGGGTCGGCCTCACTTCCGGTCCGGTACGTTTCCTGGGCCGCCGATGCCCAGGGCCCGGGCCGTCGTGGGGTTCACCAGGAGGACCAGGGCTGTGATCGCGACTGCCGCCAGGACGATGCCGCCGGGTATGGCGACGCTGTCGGCCCGCAGCAGGTTGTAGGCCACCGGCAGCGCGATGATCTGGGTCACGATCGCCGGGCCCCGGCTCCAACTGCGGCGGCCCAGCAGGCCCCGCGCGGCCAGCAACGGCAACAGCGCCAGGACGATGAGCGTGACGCCCCCGGTGACGGCCTGCTGCCGGTCGTCCGGATGGCCCGTGAGCCCCAGTACCAGGATCACCGCGCCCCCCACGAGCAGTGCGAGCCCCTCGAGCCCGGTGAGCGCCGCCGCGGCGGTCAGCCGGCCGGGGCGGGGGCCTTGGTCGGGGGCGTCCGAAGTGGGGTTCTGCTCTGCGCTCACACCCGAAGCGTAGCCCTCCGCACCGGGGCCGTTCCGGCCCGGTGACCCGTGTACGTGGCCAAGCGCAACGCACCGCACTCTCACCGGATCCCCACCTCGGTATGGGCCGAGTACCAACGAGTAGGTACGCTGCACCTCATGCGTGCACTCCTCGTGGTCAATCCGGCGGCAACCACCACCAGCGCACGCACACGGGATGTGCTGATCCACGCGCTGGCGAGCGAGATGAAGCTCGAGGCCGTCACCACGGAGTACCGCGGGCACGCCTGGGACCTCGGCCGACAGGCCGCGGAGAGCGAGGACATCGACCTGGTGGTCGCCCTCGGCGGCGACGGCACGGTCAACGAGGTGGTCAACGGCCTGCTGCATGACGGCCCCGACCCGGAGGGCCTCCCCCGTCTCGCGGTTGTCCCCGGCGGCTCCACCAACGTCTTCGCCCGCGCCCTTGGGCTGCCCAACGACGCCGTGGAGGCCACCGGCGCACTCCTCGACGCGCTGCGCGAAGGACGGGAGCGCACGGTGGGCCTGGGGCTGGCCTCGGGAACGCCGGGCTCCGAGGACGAGGCGGTGCCCGCCCGTTGGTTCACTTTCTGCGCGGGATTCGGTTTCGACGCCGGCGTAATAGGCCGGGTCGAACAGCAGCGGGAACGCGGCAAACGCTCCACACACGCTCTTTATCTCCGACAGGCCGTCCGTGCTTTCCTCGGAGAACCCAACCGTCGCCACGGAATGATCACACTGGAACGGTCCGGCGAGGATCCCGTGACCGATCTCGTGCTGTCGATCGTCTGCAACACGTCTCCTTGGACGTATCTCGGCAACCGCCCCGTCTACGCGTCCCCGAAGGCCTCGTTCGACACCGGTCTGGACCTGCTCGGGCTGAGCCGTCTCTCGAGTGCCGCGCTCGCCCGGTATGCGACACAGTTGCTCACTTCGTCCCCCGAGCGCGGACCGCACGGCAAGCATGCCGTCACTCTCCATGACCTGACCGACTTCACCTTGCATTCGAAGGTGCCGCTCCCCCTCCAGATGGACGGGGACCACCTAGGACTGCGTACGAGCGTGACGTTCACAGGCGTACGCCGTGCACTGCGTGTGATTGTGTGAGCGGAACGGGCAAAAGTCCTTCCACTCGAACGTTTAGGCCAGGGTCCACCCCATGGAATTACGGCTGTGACACAGTCGACACCGAGGAATCAAAAAAAACTTTCCGGAAGGGGTTGTATCCGCCGCTGAGGTTTGCGAGTCTCTACGTGGCGCTCGAGACGGATCGCAACACCAGCCTCCGCAGAGAGCCCGAACCCCTCCTCAATCTTCAGGACCACGCCGACCCCGGTCGACAGTCGGCCCTTCCCTTGTTGAGGGATTCGTGAAAGCGTTCACATTCACAAGCAACCTGCACGTAATACCAAGGAGAGGTAGCAGCCATGGACTGGCGTCACAACGCCGTTTGCCGCGAGGAAGACCCCGAGCTGTTCTTCCCCATCGGCAACACCGGTCCTGCGCTGCTGCAGATCGAGGAAGCCAAGGCCGTCTGCCGTCGCTGCCCGGTTATCGAGCAGTGCCTGCAGTGGGCGCTCGAGTCCGGCCAGGACTCCGGCGTCTGGGGTGGCCTCAGCGAGGACGAGCGCCGTGCCATGAAGCGCCGCGCCGCCCGCAACCGCGCCCGTCAGGCCTCCGCCTGACACCCACCACCCCGTAATACGAGCCTGAGCCCGGCGGCGCGTACAGCGAGTACGCATCTCCCGCCCCCGAGCCGCAGCGCGCAGTACCCCCGATGCGCATAGCATTCCGAGCCCCGGAACACCTCAGTGGTCCGGGGCTCGACTGCGTGCGTTCGCGGTTGCTACGGCGGCACTCGGCTTTGCTCAAGCGGGGCGGACGCGGCTTTGCTCGAACGGGGCGGACGCGGCTTTGCTCGAACGGGGCGGACGCCATGAGGGGCTGGACGTGTCCGGCCGGGGCGGAGTGTTCCGGCCCGGCCTGCGTTCGTCCGCTGCTTCTTCTACTTCTCCGCCCGTACCGGGATGTCCAGTATCACCTGGGTGCCGCGCTCGGGTGCCGGGACCATGTCGAAGCTGCCGCCCAACTCCCCCTCGACCAGGGTCCGTACGATCTGCAGACCGAGGTTGCCCGAGGTGTGCGGGTCGAAGCCCTCGGGCAGGCCGACCCCGTCGTCCTGGACGGTGACCAGCAGGCGGGTCTCCGTGGGGGTGCCTCCACGGACCGCCGAGACCTCGACGGTGCCGGTGTCGCCCGGCCGGAAACCGTGCTCCAGGGCGTTCTGCAGGATCTCCGTGAGGACCATGGACAGCGGGGTCGCCACCTCCGCGTCGAGGATGCCGAAGCGGCCGCTGCGCCGGCCGGTGACCGTGCCCGGCGAGATCTCGGCGACCATGGCGAGCACCCGGTCGGCGATCTCGTCGAACTCCACGCGTTCGTCCAGGTTCTGAGAGAGCGTCTCGTGCACGATCGCAATCGAGCCGACGCGTCGTACGGCCTCCTCCAGGGCCTCCCGGCCGCGCTCCGAATCGATGCGCCGGGCCTGCAGCCGCAGCAGCGCGGCGACCGTCTGGAGGTTGTTCTTCACCCGGTGGTGGATCTCCCGGATGGTGGCGTCCTTGGTGATCAATTCGCGTTCGCGGCGCCGGAGTTCGGTGACATCACGGAGCAGGACGAGCGAACCGATGCGGGTGCCCTTGGGCTTGAGGGGGATCGCGCGGAGCTGGATCACCCCGTCGTTGGCCTCGATCTCGAACTCCCGGGGCGCCCAGCCGCTGGCGACCTTGGCGAGCGCCTCGTCCACCGGCCCCCGGGTCGGGGCGAGTTCGGCGGTGATCCGGCCCAGGTGGTGGCCGAGGAGGTCGGAGGCGAGGCCGAGGCGGTGGTACGCGGAGAGGGCGTTGGGGGACGCGTACTGGACGATGCCCTCGGCGTCGAGCCGGATCAGACCGTCGCCGACGCGGGGCGAGGCGTCCATGTCCACCTGCTGGTTGGCGAACGGGAACGCCCCGGCGGCGATCATCTGCGCGAGGTCGGACGCGCTCTGGAGGTAGGTGAGTTCGAGCCGGCTCGGCGTGCGCACGGTGAGCAGGTTGGTGTTGCGGGCGATCACTCCGAGGACGCGCCCCTCGCGGCGGACGGGGATGGACTCGACCCGCACGGGGACCTCTTCGCGCCACTCCGGGTCGCCCTCGCGCACGATGCGGCCCTCGTCGAGGGCGACGTCCAGCATGGGGCGCCGGCCGCGCGGGACGAGGTGGCCGACCATGTCGTCCTGGTAGGAGGTGGGGCCGGTGTTGGGCCGCATCTGGGCGACGGACACATACCGGGTGCCGTCGCGGGTGGGGACCCACAGGACGAGGTCGGCGAAGGAGAGGTCGGAGAGCAGCTGCCACTCCGAGACCAGCAGGTGCAGCCACTCGAGGTCGGAGTCACTCAGAGCGGTGTGCAGGCGTACGAGGTCGTTCATGGAGGGCACGTCTGCGAGCGTACCTGGGGCTTCGACGGGGGCTCGGCCCCAGGTGACCCTGGCGGGGTGCGGACCGGGTCCTACGTCGTGGACCTGCACCGGTATCGCGGCACCCGCGGGCCGCGGCGCCTGGGAGGGACCCTCAACCCTCCCGGCACCGCAGCCCGGAGCAGCATCGGCCACGGGGTGTGCGGTCCCGTCGGCCGAGGGTGAGGACCCGGGGCAGTCAGGGCAGAGAGCCCGGTTCCTCGGTCCGTCTTCCTGTGCGGGGAAGACGGAGGCTTTTTGCTTGTCGCCTAAACTTATTGTGGACTAGACCATTCTCCGATGTCTATGCATCGGAGAATGATTGTTGTCGTCTCTTCGTTCCGGTTCCCCTGAAGCGTAGCCCCCTCCGGGCCCGACCGGGGCCGGATCACCGTCGCCCGCTCAACGGGTCTCCGTCACCTTCGCCAGCGCACGAGGTGCGTCCGGGTCCTGGCCTCGGGCGATGGTGACCTCGTAGGCGAGCAGTTGCAGCGGAAGGATCTCCAGAACGGGCTGGATCTCCTCCGGCACGCCCTCGGTGGGCAGGACGAAGCCGGCCGAGGCCCGCTCGACCTGGGGGCGCGGGCCGATCACGACGAGGTCGGCGCCCCGGCCACGCAGCCGGTCGAGGACGGGCTGCAATGCCGCGCCGCCCTTGCCGTCCGTGACGACCGCTATCACCGGGGAGATGTTGTCGACCATGGCGAGCGGGCCGTGCAGCAGATCGGCGCCGGAGTAGGAGAGGGCGGGGATGTAGCTCGTCTCCATGAGCTTGAGGGCGGCCTCCTTCGCGGTCGGATAGCCGTAGCCCCGGGAGGTGATGACCATGCGTTCGGCGAAGCGGTACCGGGCGGCGAGGGTCCTGACCTCGTCCTGGCGGGCCAGGATCTGCTCGGCGCGGTCGGGCAGCATCTTCGCGGCCGCGCCGTCGCCGCCGCGCAGCCCCTCTACGAAGAGGTAGAGGGCGAGGAGGGATGCCGTGTACGTCTTCGTGGCGGGGAGCGCCTTCTCCGGTCCCGCCATGATGTCGATGTGGTACTCGGAGACCGCGGCGAGCGGTGAGTCCGGGTTGTTGGTGACGGCGAGTGTGATGGCCCCGCCCTCGCGCGCGGCCTTCGTGGAGGCCACCAGGTCCGGGGAGCCGCCGGACTGGCTCACGGTGATCACCAGGACGTCGGTGAGGTCCGGGCGGGCACCGTAGGCGGTGGTCGTCGACATGGATGTGAGTCCGCAGGGCAGGCCGAGGCGGATCTCCAGGAGGTACTTGGCGTAGAGGGCGGCGTTGTCGGAGGTGCCGCGGGCGGTGAGGAGCACGAAACGGGGTCCCCGGGCGGCGATCCGCCGGGCGACCTCGTGGATCCGCGCGGCACCGGAGTCGAGGATGCGCGACAGTACGGCGGGCTGCTCCGCCATCTCACGGGACATGATGCTGCCTGGGCGCTCGGCGGTGGTCATGGGGCCTCCTGGGCGGTGGGTCGTCCGCGGTGGGGCCGCCGGTCGGGCCGCCGGGACGAAGGCGGCCGACAGGGGCTTGGGGCGGGTTTCGGACTCTGCTAGATTGGTCTATACCACATGTAGTCGAGCCCCAGGTGAAGGCTCCCTCAGATCGGCAGGCACAGGGTGGAAGTTGTCATAGTTCCGGACGCCCGCGCGGGCGGCGAGCTGATCGCCGAAGCCATGGCACAACTGCTGCGGCGGAAGCCCGAAGCGCTGTTGGGCGTTGCGACGGGATCGACTCCCCTTCCGGTCTACGAGGCGTTGGCGGCGAAGGTGCGGGCAGGGGCCGTGGACACTTCCCGGGCCCGTGTCGCGCAGCTCGACGAGTACGTGGGGCTCCCGTCCGAGCACCCGGAGTCGTACCGCTCGGTCTTGCGCCGGGAGGTCCTCGAGCCGCTGTGGATCGACCCCAACTCCTTCCTCGGACCGGACGGCACGGCGGCGGACGTGCCGACGGCCTGCGCGGAGTACGAGTGGGAGCTGGCCGTGGCCGGGGGCGTCGACCTCCAGTTGCTGGGGATCGGCACGGACGGGCACATCGGGTTCAACGAGCCGGGCTCCTCGCTGGCCTCGCGGACGCGGATCAAGACACTGACCCAGCAGACCCGGGTGGACAACGCGCGGTTCTTCGACGGGGACGTCGACCAGGTACCGCACCACGTGATCACCCAGGGCATCGGCACCATCCTGGAGGCCCAGCACCTGGTGCTGCTCGCGACGGGCGAGGGCAAGGCGGACGCGGTGGCCGCGACGGTGGAGGGCCCGCTCGCGGCGATCTGCCCGGCGTCGGCGCTCCAACTGCACCCCCACGCGACGGTCGTGGTTGACGAGGCCGCCGCCTCCCGGCTGAAGCTGGCGGACTACTACCGCCACACGTTCGCCAACAAGCCGGTGTGGCAAGGGCTGTAGGGGCTCGTACCAGGCGCGGTCCTCGCACCACGCGCCTTCGTACGATCCGACGGGGTTGCACCACGCGCCTTCGTACGATCCGACGGGGTTGCACCACGCGCCGACCTCGTACGATCCGCCGTCCTCGCGCATCGCCGAGGCGCCGCCGCCGGTGGGGGCGGCGGTGGCTACTGCGTCGGGCGTGAGCGAGGACGGCAGACACACCGTCTACGCCGTCGACGTCAGGGAGCGGCAAAAACAATGCGGCGGTACGCCGCTGAAAAACACACACGACGGCCGAGTCGCGGGCAGGACTCGGCCGTCGTGTTCTCACGCTCCCGCGATGACCTCCGCGGCAGCGACCCCGCAGACCCGGGCCGCGCCATGGGTGGCGATGTGGAGGGCTCCGCGGGGCGGAGACTGGGGGATGCCCATCTCGACGACGATCGTGTCGGGGCGGGCGGCGAGCAGGACGTCCAGGGCCTCGGCCATCCAGGGGTGCCGGTGTTCGTCACGGACGACGGCGACGAGCGGACGGGAGCCCGCGGCGCGCACCACCTCGCGGCCGATGCTCACCGCCGTCCCCGACCAGCTGCCGTCCGTGGCGGCGTCCGAGAAGCTCCCCGTCTTCGTCCCCGGCAGCAGCCTCGCCACCTCGGCGGCCACGCCCCACGGGGTCTCGGCGCCGACGGCGATGTTGGCCACGGGAGTGAAGGCGGCCACGTACGGCGGCTGGGTGATCGGGGTGTACGTCTCCGAGCGCGTCACCGTGAGCGCGCGCCTGGCTGCGACCAGGCCGATGTCGGGGCGGGGGGATTCTCCGGTGCCGGCTTCCTGTCCGGCCGCGGCACGGGCCGCGGACGCCGTCCACTCGGCGAGCGAACGCACCCGGGCCGCCGCGTCCGCCAGGCGTTCCTCGGGCAGTTCGCCCGTGCGGACCGCCGTGACCAGGGCGTCCCGCAGGCGTCGTACCGTCTCGTCGTCCGCGAGGCCGCCGCCGACGCAGATCGCGTCAGCGCCCGCCGCGATCGCCAGGACACTGCCGCGTTCGATGCCGTACGTGGCCGCGATCGCCTGCATCTCCATGCCGTCCGTGACGATCAGTCCGGTGTAACCGAGCTCCTCACGGAGCAGGCCGGTCAGGATGCGGCGGGAGAGCGTGGCGGGGAACTCGGGGTCGAGGGCGGGGACCAGGATGTGGGCGCTCATCACCGCCCGGGTGCCGGCCGCGAAGGCCGCGCGGAACGGGGAGAGTTCACGGTTCGTCAGCGTCTGGAGGTCGACGTCGATCCGGGGCAGCGCGTGGTGGGAGTCGACGGCGGTGTCGCCGTGTCCCGGGAAGTGCTTGGTGCAGGCGGCTACGCCCGCCGACTGCAAACCGCCGACGTAGGCGGCGGTGTGACGGGCCACCAGCTCGGGCGCGGCGCCGAAGGAGCGTACGCCGATCACCGGGTTTTCGGCGTTGGAGTTGACGTCCGCGGAGGGCGCCCAGTTGAGGTTCACCCCGCAGGCCGCCAGCCGGCG
Organism: Streptomyces cavernae; assembly: GCF_004023625.1. GTDB lineage: Bacteria > Actinomycetota > Actinomycetes > Streptomycetales > Streptomycetaceae > Streptomyces > Streptomyces cavernae. The sequence goes on from NZ_RPDJ01000020.1 coordinate 17,699, forward strand.
GCCGAGTTCCGCGGCCACCTGATGGGTCAGGGAGACGTCGTCGACGGCGCCGAGGGCGAAGTTGCCGGGGAACGACGAGCCCGTGCGCACCTCCAGCCGGGTGACGTCGCCGCCCTCCTCGTCGATGGCCACCAGCACGTCGTCGCGTTCGGCGCGCAACTGGGCGGTGAGGTTCGACAGTTGGGAGGCCGTCACGATGTTGCGGCCGAACAGTCCGACCGACGCCAGGCCTTCACCGAGCCGGCGCAACAGCCAGTCGGGCGCGGTGGTACCGGCGAACCCGGGCTGCAGGACGGCGAGCGCGTCGCGGGTCAGCGTGTCCGCGCCGCGGGCGAGTGTCGTCATCATGAGCTCCTCTGAAGGCGGTGACGTCGTGGACGGCAACGATCGGGACGGGTCGAAGACGCTCCGACCGCGCCGGGCGGCAAGCGACGATGCCGTGGCTCTCGCGCCCGGGCCGGTATCGACATGGGCCGGTATCGGCATGGTTGGGATCAACAGGGGCCGGTATCGGCATGGGTTGGTGCCGACAGGGTTAGTTTCGACCGGGTTGGGGTGCCGGTACTCCCGGCCGCGCCGACAGCGTTGGCTGCGCCGGCATCGCGGCTTGTCCGGCCCAGGTCGAGTACCCCGCCCAGGTGCATCCGAGTGCGGGCAGAGTCCGCTGCGGCGTCGCCGGACACCGCGTCCGGTTCGGGCTAGGCGTCGGCCTCGGCCGCCGGCGCCCGACGGCTGGTGGCCGGCGGCCGATGGTGGCGGGGAGGGTGACCCCGGAGGGTCAGCCCTTCACCGCGCCGGAGGTGAGGCCCGAGGCCATCTTCTTCTGGACGAGCATGAAGAAGACGACCACCGGCAGGGCGATGAGCGTGGAGGCGGCCATCAGCGCGCCGTAGTCGACACCGCGGGACGTGGTGAAGTTCATCAGCCACACGTTGAGCGTGTACTTGTCGTTGTCCTGGAGCACCACATAAGCGAGCAGGTACTCGTTCCACGCGTTGATGAGCGAGAAGATCGAGGCCGCGGCGAGGCCCGGCGCGAGCAGGGGGAAGATGACGCGCCAGAAGGCGCCCATCCGGCTGCAGCCGTCGACCATCGCCGACTCCTCCAGCTCCTTGGGGATGTTGATCACGAAGCCGCGGATCATCCAGGTGGCGAAGGGCAGCGCGGAGACCAGGTAGATGATGATGACGCCCCAGTACTCATTGAGCGCGCCCAGGCCGTTGAGCTGGATGTAGATGGGGATGAGCATCGCGGTCGGCGGCAGCAGCTGGATCACCAGAAGCGTGATCATGAACGCCTTGCGGCCGGTGAAGTGGAACCGTCCGATCGCGAAGGCGGCGATCGTCGACAGCACCATCGCCCCGAGCACGGCGGTGACGCAGATGATCAGGCTGGACTGGATCGCCGTACCGAAGTTGGGCTGGTCGATCGCCCGCTGGAAGTTGTCGAGCGTGATCGAGGACGGCCACAGCGTCTGGTCGTAGCTGCGGATCTCGTGGTTGGGCCGCAGGGCGCTGATCACCAGCCAGTAGACCGGGAAGGCCATCACGACGAAGGCGACGACGCCGATGAGGTTGTAGACGTGCCGGCTCTTCTTCTTCCGGTCCTGACGGGGCGCCGGGCGGGCCGGGCTCACCGGGCCGGCGGGCGGTGCCGGGCGGGTGGACGTCGTGGCGCTCACTCGACCTCTCCGATCTTGAGCAGCTGGCGCAGGTAGTACACGGCCACGCCTGAGAGCAGCAGCACCGTGATGAGCGCGATGGCCGCGCCCTGGCTGAAGGAGTTGGACTCGAAGGCCTTCTCGAACGAGTAGATGCCCAGGAGGTTGTACTCCGGCTCCGGCTTGTTTCCGCGCATCAGGAAGACCTGGCCGAAGACGTTGAAGTCCCAGATCACCGAGAGCGTGGCGACCATCTGGAAGACCGGCTTGATGACGGGCCAAGTGACGTAGCGGAACACGCCGACCGCGTTCGCGCCGTCCAGCGCCGCCGCCTCCTCCAGTTCCTTGGGCACCTGGGTGAGGGCGGCGTAGAGGGTGATGGCGACGAACGGGACGGCGCCCCAGATGACGACGGCGGCGATGATCAGGAAGCCCTGCTTGGGGTCGATCCACCAGTTGTGGCCCCGGAAGTCCAGCCCCAGATACTTCGTCAGCACCATGTTCACGACGCCGTAGTCGGAGTCGGCGAACCAGCGGAAGATCGAGGTCGCCACGAGCAGCGGCATGGCCCACGCGGCGACCAGCGCCGCGGTCAGGGCGAGCCGGATCCCCACACTCATGCGCTGCATGGCCTGGGCCAGAAGAAGCCCGATGCCCATGGTGACGACGACACAGGCCACCATGAACAGCACCGTGCGCCAGACGACGTCCCAGAACTCGCCGTCACCGAGGATGTTGGTGAACTGCTCGAAGCCGACCCACTCGGCCGCCTGGCCGGTCCACAGCTCCCGGCGTCCCACGTCCTGGAAGGACATGATCACCGTCTTGATGAGCGGCCAGACGAACACCGCGGCGATCGCCACGACCGTGGGGGCTATCAGGGCGTAGGGCAGATAGGCGCCCACTCGCCTGCTCGGCGCTCTCCCGGCCGCGGCCCGCGGGATGTCGTTGTTCTCGGGCCGTGGTGGGGCGGGCACCGGGGGGTCGGCTGCTTTCATATCGGCGGCACTCACTGTGCTGGCCTTCCGTTCGAACCGTCAACCGGGGGCGGGGACGGCGGGCCCGGGTGCGCGCCCGCCGTCCCCGGCTGGTGATCAGGAGGCTCAGGAGGCCTCGTTGATCAGCTTGTCGATCTCCGCGTCGGCGGCCTTGGTGGCCTCCTCGACCGACTTGCCCTTGAGGATGTCGAGCAGCATCAGCTCGAGCGTTTCCTTCTTCTCGACCGCGGCCCAGCCCGGTGCGATCGGCGTGAACCACGCGTCCGGCACGGCGTTGGCGATCGGGGCCGTCTCCGGCTTGGTCTTCAGCGGCTCCAGCTGCTTGGTGTTGTTCGGCAGGATGTTCTTCGCGGCGAGCGCGGCCTCCGACTTCTCGTTGGTGAAGAGGGAGATCCACTCCTGCGCCAGGTCCTGGTTCTTGGACTTGGAGATGGTGGCCAGGTCGGAGCCGCCGATGAAGGAGGGCAGCGCCTTGCCGTTCGGGCCGGGCATGCCGGCGGTGCCGATCTTGTCCTTCAGCTTGGGGTTGCCGTTGGCCGCCGGGTCGATGACGCTGCCGGACTCCCAGCCGTTGCCGTAGATCAGGGCCGTCTTCTCGTTGGCCATGACGTTGGCGTGGTCCTGCTCGTCCTTGGTCTGGTCGCCGTTGTTGTACTTCTTGACCAGGTCGACGTAGTGCTGGATGCCCTGCTGCGCCTCGGGCGAGGAGAGCGTGGCCTTCCACTTCTTGGCGCCCTCGTCGTACTCGGCGATCTTGCCGCCGTAGGCGGCGACGTACGACATGGCGGCGTACCAGTAGCGGCCCGGCAGGTAGAGCGGCGAGAACGCCTTGTCCTTCTTGCCGTACTTGTCCTCGAGCTTGTCGAGCGCCTTGGTCAGGTCGGCCTCGGTCGCGGGAAGGGCGTCCTTACCGGTGGCCTTCTTGAACATGTCCTTGTTGTAGATCGCCACGCGCGCACCGGCGTAGTAGGGCACGCAGTAGAGCTTGCCCTCGTAGGAACAGGTGTCCTTCAGGCCGCTGATCCAGGTGTCCGAGTTGTCGTACTTCTTCGCGTCGATCTCGCCGAGGGCCCCGTTGAGGATGTACGTCATGGTCTCGGTGTTGCCGAGCTCCACCACGTCGGGGAACTTGTCACCGGACAGGGCGGCGTCGAGCTTCTTGGTCTTGTCCCCCCACTGCTGGTACTGGACGTTGACCTTGACACCCGGGTACTTCTTGCCGAACTCGGCGTTGGCCTGCTTGACCAGTTCCGGCCAGCTGGTCTGGGCGTCCACCATCAGCCAGACGGTCAGCTCACCCTTGCGGTCCTTGGGGTCCTGGCCCGCGTCACTGTCGCTCCCACCACAGGCCGCGATGGACATCATCATGCCCGCGACACCGATCGCGGCTATCACCTTGCGCTTCACGCCATCCTCCTCAGGGATGCCACACCCACCAAACCCCCCTGCTCCCCGCGGTGGACTGACGACGAGTACTGCCCGTGGGGCCGGGACTGGACCAATGGTGTAGACCAGTACGGGGAGCTTGGCCCAGACCAATAGAGCTGTCAAGGGCGGTCGAGCTCACACCTGACCTCCGTTACGGGACCGCGATATGCAGGGATCTTTCATTTCGGAAGCGCCCGACAAGCGACAGAACGGACACCCCGGCCCGCCTGTACCACTCACATCCGATCACCAGGTGGACTAGACCAAATACGGCCTCGAAGGTATACAGGGAGAATCACGGAGCGTGCTGGGGCACCCCCGCACGACGGGCCGTGCCACGATGTGTCCCGTGGCCGACGGGGCGTCGGCCGCTTCGGCACCCGGAGCCGGGAAGGCAGACATGACCACCGACGTCAGCAGTGCGGAGAGCGAGGGCGGGGCACCCATCCGCACCGCGCGCGTGCCCAAGTACTACCGCCTGAAGAAGCATCTGCTCGACATGACGGAGACGCTGCCGCCCGGCACGCCGGTACCTCCCGAGCGCACCCTCGCCTCGGAGTTCGACACCTCCCGCACCACGGTCCGTCAGGCCCTGCAGGAACTGGTGGTGGAGGGCCGGCTGGAGCGCATCCAGGGCAAGGGCACCTTCGTCGCCAAGCCGAAGGTCTCCCAGGCACTGCAACTCACCTCGTACACCGAGGACATGCGGGCCCAGGGCCTCGAACCCACCTCGCAGCTGCTGGACATCGGCTACATCACTGCCGACGACACCCTGGCCGGCCTCCTCGACATCGCCGCCGGCGGGCGCGTGCTGCGCATCGAGCGGCTGCGCCTGGCGAGCGGTGAACCGATGGCGATCGAGACCACGCATCTGTCCGCCAAGCGGTTCCCGGCGCTGCGCCGCAGCCTGGTGAAGTACACGTCCCTCTACACGGCGCTGGCGGAGGTCTACGACGTCCACCTCGCCCAGGCCGAGGAGACCATCGAGACCTCACTGGCCACCCCGCGCGAGGCCGGTCTGCTCGGCACCGACGTCGGCCTGCCGATGCTGATGCTGTCCCGGCACTCCCTGGACGGCGAGGGCAAGCCGGTGGAATGGGTGCGGTCGGTGTACCGGGGCGACCGGTACAAGTTCGTGGCCCGGCTGCAGCGCCCGCAGGCGGACTGAGCACCGGGTCGAGTCCCGCGTCGGGTCCGGCACCCCCTGTCGGCCGATTCCGGCCGGTCGACAGCTCTTGGTGGACGGCACGCCCTGGTCCACATCACCGGCGATCCGGACCCCTGCCGGATGCCCTGATCCGGCAGGGGTTCCCGGAGGCGCGACGGTTGCTTGGGATGTCCTGCGCATTACATGTGCCGCGGAGGGATAGAACCGCCGTATGCCGGAGCGAACTGAAGTGAAAGCACCGGTGGTCACGCCGGTCCGCGTGGTCATCGCCCTCTGTCTCGTCGCGCCGTTCGTGGCGTTGTTATGGGTCGGCTCCTACGCGAAGACGGACCCCGTCTTCGCCGGGATCCCGTTCTTCTACTGGTACCAGATGATGTGGGTGCTGCTCTCCACGGCACTGACCATGGTCGCGTTCAAGCTGTGGCAGCGCGACCAGCGGGCACGCCGGTCCCACCCGTCCCAGGACGGGGGTGCGTCGGCATGAAGGACGGCGTCAACGGCGTCGCGCTCGCCGTCTTCATCGTCTTCTTCCTGGCCGTCACGGTCATGGGCTTCCTGGCCTCGCGCTGGCGCCGGGCCGAGAACGAGCACAGCCTGGACGAATGGGGCCTGGGCGGCCGCTCCTTCGGCACCTGGGTCACCTGGTTCCTGCTGGGCGGCGACCTCTACACGGCGTACACCTTCGTGGCCGTCCCCGCGGCGATCTACGCGGCCGGCGCGGCGGGCTTCTTCGCGGTCCCGTACACGATCCTGGTCTACCCCCTGATCTTCACGTTCCTCCCCCGCCTCTGGTCGGTGTCGCACCGGCACGGATACGTCACCACCTCGGACTTCGTCCGGGGACGGTTCGGCTCGAAGGGGCTGTCCCTCGCCGTCGCGCTGACCGGCATCCTGGCCACGATGCCGTACATCGCGCTCCAGCTCGTGGGCATCCAGGCGGTGCTGGACGTCATGGGCGTGGGCGGCGGCGAGAACACCAACTGGTTCATCAAGGATCTCCCCCTGCTGATCGCCTTCGGTGTGCTGGCCGCGTACACCTACTCGTCGGGCCTGCGGGCCCCCGCACTGATCGCGTTCGTCAAGGACACACTGATCTACATCGTCATCGCGGTGGCGATCATCTACATCCCGATCAAGCTGGGCGGATTCGACGAGATCTTCGCCAAGGCGGACGAGAAGTTCACCGCGGCGGGTGCGGGCGGTCTGGTGCCCCCCGAGGCGGGCCAGTGGACCTACGCCACACTGGCGTTGGGCTCCGCGCTCGCGCTCTTCATGTACCCGCACTCGATCACGGCGACGCTGTCCTCACGCAGCCGTGACGTGATCCGCCGCAACACCACGATCCTCCCGCTCTACTCCCTGATGCTCGGTCTGCTCGCCCTGCTCGGCTTCATGGCGATCGCGGCCGGAATCAAGGTCACCAACGGCCAGTTGGCGATCCCCCAGCTCTTCGAGACGATGTTCCCGGACTGGTTCGCGGGGGTCGCCTTCGCGGCGATCGGCATCGGCGCACTGGTCCCCGCCGCCATCATGTCCATCGCGGCGGCGAATCTCTTCACCCGCAACATCTACAAGGACTTCATCAAGCCGGACGCCACCCCCGAGCAGGAGACGAAGGTCTCCAAGCTGGTCTCGCTGCTGGTGAAGGTGGGCGCACTCGCCTTCGTCCTCACCATGGACAAGACGGTGGCCATCAACTTCCAGCTGCTGGGCGGCATCTGGATCCTCCAGACCTTCCCGGCCCTGGTGGGCGGGCTGTTCACCCGCTGGTTCCACCGCTGGGCCCTGCTCGCCGGCTGGGCGGTCGGCATGCTGTACGGGACGGTGGCGGCGTACGGCGTGGCCTCGCCCACGCAGAAGCACTTCGGGGGCTCGTCGAAGGAGATCCCCGGCATCGGGGAGATCGGCTACATCGGTCTCACCGCCTTCGTCCTCAACCTCGTGGTCACGGTGGTCCTCACGCTCACCCTGCGCGCGGCGAAGGCCCCCGACGGCGTGGACGAGACGAGCCCGGAGGACTACACCGCGGACGCGGGTGACCCCGGGGTCCAGGTGGAACTGCCTCCGGCGACGGCGGGGGCGGGGGCGGGCCACTAGCGCCTTCCGGGGCCACGCCCCGGAAACCCCGTCTCGTCCTTCGGCCTCGTCCTGGAGAACGCCGGGCGGGCTGGGAACCCTCACAAGAGGCGCCGGACGCGCTGGAATCCCGCAAGGGGCGCCGGACGGGCCGGAATCCCGCAAGAAACGCCGGACGGGCCGGAATCCCGCAAGAAACGCCGGACGGGCGGAAACCCTCCGCCCGGCCCGGCGTGGTTCCAGCCCCTCCGGCGGTCTCGGGGACCAGGATCCGGGGGCAGCGCGGCCGGGCAGGGGCGGCGGGTGCGGCGAGGGCGAAAACAGCCACCCGCCGGCCGCGCCCCGAGAGGCACACTGCCGTCATGGACATCCTCATCAGGCCCGCGTCCCCCGACGAGTACGACCTCCTGGGCGAGATCACCGCCCAGGCCTATCTCCGGGACGGCCTCCTCGACTTCGGCGAGAGCGACGCCTACCTCGGCGAACTCCGCGACGTCGCCAAGCGGGCCGGGGCCGCCGAGGTGCTGGTGGCCGTGGAGCACGACCACGTCCTGGGCGGCGTGACCTTCGTACCGTCCGGTGGCCCGATGGCCGACATCGCCGATCTCGGCGAGGCCGAGATCCGGATGCTCGCCGTCGCCTCCGAGGCACGCGGCCGGGGCATCGGAGAAGCACTCGTGCGCGCCTGCGTCGAGCGGGCCCGGAACACCGAGGGCTGCCTACGCGTCGTCCTCTCCACCCAGCCCACGATGCACACCGCCCACCGCATCTACGAACGCCTCGGTTTCACCCGCACCCCGGATCGTGACTGGAACCCGCTGCCGGACGTCCTCGACATCACTCTCCTCACCTACGAACTGACGCTCTGACACCCCCAGAAGTCCGACACAGCACAAGATGTGGGGGTGGCACGGCGCCCCGGCACAAGATGTATGCTCATGCTCGCTGTCGCCGCAGGGGAATCCGGTGCGAATCCGGAACTGTCCCGCAACGGTGTACTTGTGCACGTCCGTCCCCAGAAGCGGATGCGTACGAGCGTCAGTCCGAGGACCTGCCGACAGTGCGCCCGGTCCGTTCCGGCCCGGGTGACATGACGTCCGGGCCTCGCGGAATGGGCCGGTGGACGCGACGCCGCGTGCGCTCGTGTGCTGCCCCCTGCCCTCCGCAAGGCCCTCGTGCCGAGCGAGGGAGAGCCCCACGTGACCATCGCGCCAGCCGATCCGGCCACAGCGACCGACGCGACCGAAACGGTTACGGCCGAAACGGCGAACGACGGACCCGGTACCGCGCTGCTGCGGACCCTTACCGAGCTGACCGCCGACCTTCCGGACGCCGACCCCGGCCGCGTCGCCGCCGCCGCGCTGCGCGGCCGGTCCGCCGCCGCGGACGAGACCGAGCTGCGCGAACTGGCCACCGAGGCCGCCGCAGGCCTCATCTCCGAGGACCCCGCCTACTCGAAGCTCGCGGCCCGTCTGCTGACCATCGGCATCGCCGCCGAAGCCGCCTCGCAGGGCGTCACGGCCTTCACCGAGTCCATCACCACCGGCCACCGCGAGGGCCTCATCGCGGACCGCACCGCCGAGTTCGTCCGCCGGCACGGCCCCCGCCTGGACGCGCTCGTCGACCCCGCCGCCGACGACCGTTTCGGCTACTTCGGCCTGCGCACCCTCCACAGCCGCTATCTCCTGCGCCACCCGATCACCCGCAAGGTCATCGAGACACCACAGCACTTCATGCTCCGGGTGGCCTCCGGGCTGGCCGAGGACGACACCATTCGCGCGGTGGACGAAGTGGCCGCCCTGTACGGCCTGATGAGCCGTCTCGACTACCTCCCGTCCTCCCCCACGCTCTTCAACTCCGGTACGCGGCACCCGCAGATGTCGTCCTGCTACCTCCTCGACTCCCCGAAGGACGAACTGGACTCCATCTACGACCGCTACCACCAGGTGGCCCGGCTCTCGAAGCACGCGGGCGGCATCGGCATCGCGTACTCCCGCGTCCGGTCCCGCGGTTCGCTGATCCGCGGCACCAACGGGCACTCCAACGGCATCGTCCCGTTCCTGAAGACGCTGGACGCCTCGGTCGCCGCCGTGAACCAGGGCGGCCGGCGCAAGGGTGCGGCCGCCGTCTACCTGGAGACCTGGCACTCCGACATCGAGGAGTTCCTGGAGCTGCGCGACAACACCGGCGAGGACGCCCGCCGCACCCACAACCTCAACCTCGCGCACTGGATCCCCGACGAGTTCATGCGCCGGGTGGACGCCGACGGGCAGTGGTCCCTGTTCTCCCCCGCCGATGTGCCCGAGCTGGTCGACCTGTGGGGCGAGGAGTTCGACGCGACCTACCGCGCGGCCGAGGCACGCGGGCTGGCCAGGAAGACCGTGCCCGCCCGGGACCTGTACGGCCGGATGATGCGCACCCTCGCGCAGACCGGAAACGGCTGGATGACCTTCAAGGACGCCGCCAACCGCACCGCCAACCAGACGGCGGAGCCGGGCCACGTCGTCCACTCGTCGAATCTGTGCACGGAGATCCTGGAGGTCACGGACGACGGGGAGACGGCCGTGTGCAATCTGGGCTCCGTCAACTTGGGTAGCTTTGTCGATACATCGACTAGCGAGCTCGACTGGGGGCGTCTGGACGCCACCGTCCGCACCGCCGTCACCTTCCTCGACCGGGTCGTGGACATCAACTTCTACCCGACCGAGCAGGCGGGCCGGTCGAACGCGAAGTGGCGCCCGGTCGGCCTCGGTGTGATGGGTCTGCAGGACGTCTTCTTCAAGCTCCGTCTGCCCTTCGACTCACCAGAGGCCAAACGGCTGTCCACCCGGATCGCCGAGCGCATCATGCTCGCCGCCTACGAGGCCTCCGCCGACCTCGCCGAACGCAGCGGCCCACTGCCGGCCTGGTCCCGGACGAGGACCGCCCGGGGCGTGCTCCACCCCGACCACTTCGACACCGAGCTCACCTGGCCCGAGCGCTGGTCGGCGCTCCGCGAGCGCATCGCCGCCACCGGTCTGCGCAACGCGCTGCTGCTCGCCATCGCGCCCACCGCCACCATCGCCTCGATCGCGGGCGCCTACGAATGCATCGAGCCGCAGGTCTCCAACCTCTTCAAGCGCGAGACCCTGTCCGGCGAGTTCTTGCAGGTGAACACCTATCTGGTGGAGGACCTCAAGGCCCTCGGCGTCTGGGACGGGCGCACCCGGGAGGCGCTGCGCGACTCGGGCGGCTCGGTGCAGGACTTCGGCTGGATCCCCGAGGACGTCCGCGGGCTCTACCGCACGGCGTGGGAGATCCCGCAGCGCGGCCTGATCGACATGGCCGCCGCCCGTACGCCGTTCCTGGACCAGTCGCAGTCCCTGAACCTGTTCATGGAGACACCGACGATCGGCAAGCTCTCCTCAATGTACGCGTACGCGTGGAAGTCGGGTCTGAAGACGACGTACTACCTGCGCTCGCGTCCGGCGACGAGGATCGCCCGCGCGGCGCAGGCCACTGTCCCCGTGCAGGTGGCCGACCCCGAAGCGGTCGCCTGCTCCCTGGAGAACCCCGAGTCCTGCGAAGCCTGCCAGTAATTCTCGACCGCCACCCGACCACCACCCCAGGAGGACGGCGCTCCGCGCCGACAGTCATGACCCGTAACGCCAATCTCCTCGATCCCGGCTTCGAGCTGACTCTGCGCCCCATGCGCTACCCCGACTTCTACGAGCGCTACCGGGACGCCATCAAGAACACCTGGACCGTGGAGGAGGTCGACCTCCACTCGGACGTCGCCGACCTCGCCAGGCTCACCCCCGCCGAGCAGCATCTGATCGGCCGGCTGGTGGCGTTCTTCGCGACGGGCGACTCGATCGTGGCGAACAACCTGGTGCTGACGCTGTACAAGCACATCAACTCCCCCGAGGCGCGGCTCTATTTGTCGAGGCAGCTCTTCGAGGAGGCCGTCCACGTCCAGTTCTATCTGACCCTGCTGGACACCTATCTGCCCGATCCGGAGGACCGCACCGCCGCGTTCGCCGCCGTCGAGAACATCCCCTCCATCCGCGAGAAGGCCGCGTTCTGCTTCAAGTGGATGGACTCGGTGGAGAAGCTGGACCGGCTGGAGACCGAGGCGGACCGCCGTCGCTTCCTGCTCAACCTGATCTGCTTCGCCGCCTGCATCGAGGGCCTGTTCTTCTACGGTGCCTTCGCCTACGTGTACTGGTTCCGCAGCCGGGGTCTGCTGCACGGGCTGGCCACCGGCACCAACTGGGTGTTCCGCGACGAGACGATGCACATGAGCTTCGCCTTCGACGTGGTCGACACCGTCCGCAAGGAGGAGCCCGGCCTCTTCGACGACGAGCTCGAGCGGCGGGTGACGGACATGCTGCGGGAGGCCGTCGAGGCCGAGCTGCAGTTCGCGCGCGACCTGTGCGGTGACGGCCTCCCGGGGATGAACACCGACTCGATGCGGCAGTACCTGGAGTGCGTGGCCGACCAGCGGCTGGTCCGCCTCGGTTTCGCTCCGGTGTACGGCTCCGAGAATCCCTTCTCCTTCATGGAGTTGCAGGGGGTTCAGGAGCTGACCAACTTCTTCGAGCGGCGGCCTTCGGCGTACCAGGTGGCGGTGGAGGGTTCGGTCGGCTTCGACGAGGACTTCTGACCCGATTCCGCATCCCGGGCCTCCCTGATCTGACGGTCGATGCGCCGTTCGTGCGCCAGACCGATCAGTGAGGGGAGGGCCAGGACCGCGAAGAGCACGAGGACGGCCAGTGTTCCGATGAGGTTCTCCGTTGCTGTGTTCATGGACACCACTGTCCCGCTGATTACTCCTTACCATCAGTGGCAGTACTGCCGCACACCCTCGATTTCCTGCCACCGGTCGGGCACACTGGCGTCATGTTGCAGAACGTCGTCGCCGTCCTCCTCGACGGCGTGCACCCTTTCGAACTGGGCGTCGTCTGCGAGGTCTTCGGCCTCGACCGCAGCGACGAGGGTCTGCCGGTGTACGACTTCGCGGTCGCCTCGGCGGAGGGCCCGAGGCTCACCACCCACGCCGGCTTCTCCGTGCACACGGAACACGGTCTGGAGCGGCTGGAGTCGGCCGACCTCATCACGGTGCCCGCCGGGCAGTCGTACCTGGAGCGGAGCTACCCCCCGGAGCTGCTCGACGCCCTGCGCCGGGCCGTCGACCGGGGCGCCCGGGTGCTCAGCGTCTGCTCCGGGGTCTTCGTGCTCGGCGCGGCGGGGCTGCTCGACGGCCGGCGCTGCACCGTCCACTGGCGGCACGCGGAGGAGCTGGCCCGGCGCCATCCCCGGGCAGTCGTCGAGCCGGACGTGCTGTACGTGGACGAGGACCCGGTGATCACCTCGGCCGGCACCGCCGCCGGGATCGACGCGTGTCTGCACATCGTGCGCAAGGAACAGGGCTCCGAGGTCGCCAACGCCATCGCCCGCCGGATGGTGGTGCCGCCGCACCGGGACGGCGGGCAGGCCCAGTACATCGAGCGGCCGCTGCCGCGTTCCCACTGCGACACGGTGGGTGAGACGCTGGCATGGATGGAACGTCACCTCGACCGGGAGGTGACCGTCGACCAGCTCGCGGCCCGCGCCCATATGTCCCCGCGTACCTACGCCCGCCGCTTCCAGCAGGAGACCGGCACCACTCCGTATCGCTGGCTGCTGCGTCAACGGGTGCTGCTGGCCCAGCGGTTGCTGGAGTCGACGGACGAGACGGTGGACGCGATCGCGGGCCGCACCGGGTTCGGCAACGCGGCAGCGCTCAGGCACCAGTTCGTCCGCTCGCTGGGAACAACGCCGAACGCCTATCGCCGCACGTTCCGGGGCCCGGAAGTGGCGGCCTAAGGGGTCCTTGCACTATGAGCGTCCGATGAGGTCGCGTGGTCTGGTGCCGTGCATCGCAAGGCGCCGGAGAGCCCAGGTAGCGGAGCTACCTGGGCTCTCCGGCAACGCGGCGAGGTGCGGTGCCAGGCCGCGCGACCCGGGCGGGCATAGTGCAAGGACCCCTAAAGCGGCCCGCGCGGTCAGTGCGGTACCACCCGAAGCAGCCGGTGCTTCGGCACCAGCGTGAACCCGATCCGCCGGGAGTCATCGGCTCCCGGCAGGGGCTCCAAGCGCCACCGGGAGATCAAGTTGGCTGCCACGGTGGCGAGTTCGGCCACCGCGAAGTGGTTGCCCGGGCACTTACGGTTGCCCGCGCTGAACGGCAGCATCGCGCCCGCCGGTATCGCACCGGAGCGCTCCGGCAACCACCGGTCGGGATCGAACGCGAGGGGCCGCTCGAACGAACGCGGGTCGCGCTGGATGGCGTACGGGCTGAACACCAGGTCGGCGCCGGCCGGAATGCGGTAACCCCCCAGCTCGGTGCCGACGGTGGCCCGGCGCATCAGGATCCAGGCGCCGGGACGCAGCCGCATCGTCTCGGTGACAACGTTGTTCGTGTGTGTCAGACCCCTCAGGTCCGCGACCGTGAGGGTCCGCCCGTCCGCCACGACCGGCCCGGCCTCGGCTCTCACCCGCGCCGCCAGATCGGGGCGTTCGGCGAGCGTGCGCAGGGTCCACATCAGCTGGGTGCCCTCGGCCTCGACCCCGGCCACGAGCATCGACACGACCTGGTCGTGCACCTCCTGTTCGCGGATCGGTGAGCCGTCCTCGTCCCGGTCCTTCAGGAACGCGGTGAGCAGGTCGTCCGGCCAGTCGGCGGCGGTCCGCCGCTCGGCGATGATCTCGTCCGCCAGTCGGTGCAGATCGGCCAGGGCACGCTCGAAGCGGCGGTTGGCCGGGAGCGGCAGCCGGTGCAGCGGGCCGGCCGAGAGCACCATGCGCCGGTACAGCCCCATGAACACCACGTTCAGTGAGGCGTTGACCCGCTCGGCGATCTCGTCGATCGACGCGACCCGCAGCAGACAGCGTGTGGTGATCCGCACGGCGATCCGGAACGACTCCGTGACGATGTCGACCAGTTGGCCGGGCTGCCAGCGGTCCGCGAGGGCGCGGGCCTCCTCCTGCATCACGCCGAGGTACTCGGGCATGCGCTCCGGCCGGAACGCGGGCTGGACCGTGCGTCGCTGGCGCCGGTGCCGGGATCCGTTGCTGGTCGCGACGCCCTGGCCGAGGAGGGCGGCGAAGACCTCCCACATCGGGCCGTCGACCTCGTAGTGCGGGCTGCGGAGCATGGCGGCTACCAGGTCGGGGGCGCAGACCGCGTAGACCGTCTTGGGGCCGAGGGTGATCCGGACCAGATCACCGTGGTCGCGGAGCCCGGCGACGAAGGCCAGCGGATCGCGGGCGAGCTGCCAGCCGTGCCCGAGGCCCGGCACTCCGCCCGCGACACGGGGTGGGGTGCGTGGCTTCGACGGCTCGGCACCGCGTACGGGTATCGCTGATCGGCCGGACACGGACCAACCCCCTTCGGCAGAAGCGTGCCGTCCATTCAGCACGGCAATCGGCCCTCAGGGGAACGGGTTTGCCTCTTTCACCACCCAGGTCCGCCGTTGCCCGCCGTCGCATGACCGCTCGCGAAACCGGCTCAGTCGTCGGCGGGGAGCGCGATTCAGTCGTCGGCGGACAACGCGGTTCAGCCATCCGCAGCGCGGAATTCAGACACCGACGGGGCAGCGGTCCGGCCATCCGCGGCGCGGAGATCAGACACCGACGGGGCAGCACTTCGGCCGCCGCGGCGCGGAATTCAGACACCGGCGGCCAGCGGTCCGGCCACCCGCAGCGCGGAGATCAGACACCGACGGCCAGCCGTCCGGCCGTCCGCGGCGCGGAGATCAGACACCGACGGCCAGCCGTCCGGCCACCCGCGGCGCGGAGATCAGACACCGACGGGGCATCGGTCCGGCCATCCGCAGCGCCGAATTCAGACACCGACGGGGCAGCACTTCGGCCGCCGCGGCGCGGAATTCAGACACCGGCGGGGCAGCGGTTCGGTCGTCCGCGGCGAGCGGTTCAGTCGTTGGCGACGATCGGGTAGCGCGGCTCGTTCTCGGCCATCTGCCGCAGCGCGTCCTTGCGTTCGCGCTTGGAGAGGCGGTCGATGTAGAGGTAGCCGTACAGATGGTCCGTCTCGTGCTGCAGGCAGCGCGCGAAGTAGCCGGTGCCGCGCACCTTGATGGGGTTGCCCTTCTCGTCCTGCCCGGTGACCTCCGCGTAGTCGGGGCGGGCGAGCGGCGCGTAGGCCGTGGGGACGGACAGGCAGCCCTCGTTGCTGTCGTCCAGCCTGCGCTTCTCGGCGGGCAGGTCGACGAGCTTCGGGTTGCAGACCACGCCGACGTGCCGTACGCCGTCGTCGTCCGGGCAGTCGTAGACGAAGACCTTCAGGTCGACACCGATCTGGTTGGCGGCCAGGCCCACGCCCTCTGCGGTGCGCTGGCTGGCGAACATGTCGTCGACCAGCTTCGCCAGCTCGTCGTCGAACTCGGTGACGTCCTTGCACTCCTTGTGCAGTACCGGATGGCCGACGACTGTGATGGGCCGTGAGGTGCCTCGCTCGCGGTGGGCCGCCTCGCGCTCGTCGCAGTCCTCGGTGTCGATGACGAAGCCCTCGTCGTCCACGGGGAGCACCCCGGAGTGCTGCTGCTCGGTGTCCTGCTGCGCCATGACCGACGTACGCCTTCCTGCGAATACCAGAGAGTGGTGCGAAAACAGTGGTGCGACAACCAGTGGTACCAACGGGGTGGTGCCGGGAGTGGTGCCACATGGGTGATGCGGAATACAGCCTACGGCGACCGGTCGGCAGACCTCTTCGCTAAGGGGTCCTTTCACTATGCCCGCCCGGGTCGCGTGGTCTGGCACCGCTCCCCCAAGCTCTCGGCTGCGCTCGAGCAGGGGGCACCCCCATCGCCGCGTTGCCAAAAGGTCCTGGTAGCTCCGCTACGAGGACCTTCCGGCGCCTTGCGATGCACGGCACCAGACCACGCGACCTGATCGGACGCTCATAGTGAAAGGACCCCTAACAGACCTCTTCGAGGTCCCGCCAGTCCCGGGAGTCCGGGCTGTCCGCGACCCAGCCGTCCAGCAGGCCCCTGACCAACGAGGCGGGCGCCGCGACCCCGCACTCACGTTCGGGCACCCACAGCTGCCCGTCGGTGCGGTGGCCGAGCGGTCCCGGGTGGCCGGGCTCGCTGTGGTCGTGCGGGTCGAGGTGCTCGCCGTCGCCCTCGTCGCTCGGCATCCGTGACTCCGAGCACATCCGGCACAGCAGCCGCACCGAGGACGACCAGTCCTCGGCGGCGAAGCCGGCGTCGGCGGCGAGCTGCTCCAGGGCGTCCCGGTCCGCCTCGGTGGCCGCCTCCAGCAGCACCACCCAGGTGGGCACCGGCGAGGGCGCCCACAGCTCGATCTCGTCGAAGACCGGGTACGAGTGCCCGGCGGAGGTGGTCCGCTCGCCGTGCGGCACCCCGTCGTGCAGGACGACCTCCCCCCAGCGCCGACCGGAGGAGGGCAGCGGGATCGAAAGCACCTCCATACGCGCCGGATCCAGTCTGCGCCCCCAGACGACCTCGGCCTCGCCCTCCGGCGACAGCCGTACGGCCGCACTGCCCAGGTCCATGCCCATGGGCTCGCCGGACGCGGTCGAACCACCCGGCACCCTGAGGCCGTACGCCTGCCAGGCCCGCCGCGCCAGCGGCCAGTCCTGCAGCGCCGTGGCCGCGATGCCGACGTTCCACCAGTCGGGAGCCCCGGCCTCGCGGTCGAGCAGCGCCACGGCCCTGAGGCCCGCCGCTCTGGCCTGCTCCCAGTCGTGCCGGAACTTGTGCAGGAGGGCCAGGTTGAACCAGGACTCCGAAAGCCACGGCTCCAGGTCCGCAGCACGTGTCAGCAGGGCGCCCGCGTCCTCGTACCGCCCGTCGCCGATCAGCGTGAACGCGCGGTCTGTGGCCCGCCGCCAGGAGGCGGAGGGCCGGTGCCGTCCCTTGCCGAAGATCCTCACGATTCCCGCCTGCCAGTTCCTGTTCCCACTACAGCTCCGGGCTGGCCTGTGCCCCCGTACACCCTGTACCTCGGCTCTTCCCTCGCATCCAACCACGGACGGCCTCAGGGGCGCTCATTACCCATGGGTTACCCAGCCATGACCGGCCTCAGACCGGGCGTTCGGGCCGTACCCGTCCGTCGCCCCGCCGTGCGCCAGCACCCTGGCCAGCGACTCGACCACCTCCGGCTGGTAGTCGCGGGCGGTGGCCAGGCGCAGCTTCTCCAGCGCGGCCAGCGGCCCCCCGGGGCCGGCGTCCCGGGTCATCTCCTCGTAGGCGTTCACCACGCGCACGATCCGGGCGCTGACCGGCTGCTCACGATACGGGTCCGCCTGTCGCTCCACCACCACGGCGACTTCGGCGTCCACCCCGGTCTGACGCACCACGGCACCGCCCAGCAGAGCGATCCGGCGCTGCTGCTCGGCGTCCAGCGAGGCGGTGGCACCGGACGGGACCGGGTCGAGGAGCGAGAGCTGGCCGATGTCGTGCATCAGTGCGGCGTACTCCAGGACGGTGAGTTCCGGTTCGGTCAGCCCCAGCTCACGGCCGACGGCCCGGCTGAGCGCGGCCACCCGGTGGGCGTGCCCGGCGGGTGTGCATCCGGCGATCTCGGTGGCGCGAGCCAGTGAGGCGATGGTCTGCCGGTAGGTGGCGCGCACGGCCGCGTACCGGCGGAACGACAGCTGAGTGAGCAGCAGCGGCAACGAGAACACGGGCAGCGCCCACAGGCCCACGACACCGACGGCCAGCGACATCACGGCGCCGCTCGCGCAGACGACGGAGCCGATGCCGCGGGTGGCCCGCAGTTCGTCGCGCAGGAGCGGGCCGAAGGGCCAGCGGGTGCGGGCGCGCGCCAGGGCGGCGGCGAGGACGGCGTCGCACAGTACGGTGACGGCGAGCAGGGCCATCGCCAGCACCGCGCAGTACGGGCCCGGCCGCGTCGCCGCCAACGGGACGTCGTCGTGGAGGGGTTGGAAGCACAGCGCGGCGAAGCCGACGGTGAGCACTCGGCGGGCGAGGTGGTCGCAGGCCCGGCCGTGGCCGAGCGCGATGTGCGGTACGGACCCGAGGAGCGACGCCGCCGTGACCACGGCCACGGTCTGGGCGACGCCGTGCTGGGCGGCCCGGCCTGCGCTCTCCCCGAGCAGCGCGTAGGCGAGCGCGGCCGCGGCCCCGAGCGGCGCCGCCTCCCGTTCGCCGCTCCACCGGGCCAGTTCCCCCACGGCGACGAGCACTCCGAAGGCGAGCGCGGTACCGCGGTCGTCGATCCCGTGCCAGAGCGTGACGCCGAGGGATCCGCAGGCGAGGACCGCGGCGGCCCCGTGCACACAGAGGAGGACGGGCCGCGCCGGCCCCGGCCGTCGGCCGCACACCCCGTACGCGCCGTGTGTCCCATAAGACAGGTGTCCCGCGTACTCGCTCATCCGCCCGTCTCCGCCCCGACCTTGGGCACCGGCCCGGCTCCCGCACCCTCGGGGGTGTCGGCGGTGACCGCGGGGTGCCAGCCGTGGTGGTCGAGGGCGCGGATCAGCGCGTTCACCATACGGGGGTCGAACTGGGCGCCCGCGCAGCGTTCCAGTTCCTCCACGGCCGTCGCGACCGGGCGGGCACGGCTGTAGCAACGCGTGGACGTCATCGCGTCGAACGCGTCCGCGACCGCCACCACCCGTGCCGGCTCGGGGATTTGGCTGCCCGCCAGGCCGTAGGGGTAGCCGGTGCCGTCCAGCCGCTCGTGGTGGTGCAGGATCGCCGAGCGCGCCTCGCCGAGGAAGCCGATACCGCGGACCATCTCGTGGCCGTACTCCGGGTGCAGTTCGATGATCCGGCGCTCCTGCGGCGTCAGTGGACCGTCCTTGCGCAACAGCCTTGTGGGGACGCCGAGTTTGCCCACGTCGTGCAGGATCCCGGCGAACCGCAGCACCTCGACCTGTTCGTCGTCCATGCCCAGTTCCCGCGCGATCATCACGGAGGCCTGTCCCACCCGCTCGCTGTGCCCTCGGGTGTAGCCGTCCTTGATGTCGACGGCCTGCACCAGCGCCCGGATGGTGGCCTGGTGGGCGGCCCGTTCCCGGTGGTACTGCGCGAACACCCAGCAGGAGACGTACATCGGCAGCAGGACCAGGAACGCGGCCACGGGCCCGTACGGGCTGCGCCACAGCACCGCCATCATCAGCCCGGCGAGGCCGTGCACCGCGACCGGTGCCAGCGACCGCAGGAACAGCCCCCGCCAGGCGACCCGTACGGGCACCCGCTCGGCGGTGGCGAGGATGCCACCGTCGAGCACGGTCAGCGCCGCGCAGAACGCCAGCACTCCGGCACCGGCGGGCAGCAGCGCGTACGGGAAGTCGTGCGCGACCACCGCCTGGGGCCCGCCCAGCGCGCCGTGCGCCGACGACGCGGCCCAGACCCCGACGGCCAGTTGGGCCGTCCGCCACACCCGGCGCAGCCTGCGCGGTCGCCGCTCGACGCGGGCGAGCAGGGCACCGGGCAGCGGCAGGAGGGCCGCGGCCGGCGGCGGCAGCAGGAAGGCGCCCGCGAGCAGTACGGGAAAGAAGGTGCCGAGCCCTTCCGCCACCCGGTGACCGGTGACCCGGTGGCCGACCGCATCCCGGCCGGCCGGCCGACGCCGCCTCAGCCCCTCACCTCCCGCGTACAGCGCGGCGAGCAGGGCCACGACGTCCCAGGAGACGTAAACATCCGGCAGACGGACGCAGCAGAGCAGGGCACCCACGACGACGCAGGCGACGTAGACACGCGCCCAAGGCGGCACCGACCGCATGGCGCTCCCTCCCCAAGGCCCCGGTTCAGGCCTCCGGAGAATAGAGCGACGAGGGTGCCATGGGGAGGGCAACGCCGGATTCCGCGGTCCCGCGACCCATGGATTCGCACGTTCGGGTGGAGTTGGGCCGATCCAATGCCCTGCCGGGCCTTTGTCCGGGTCCGGGTGCGACACCTGAAGTGGACAGCATTGCCGGGCCGGTTGGCGGAGATCCGGCCCGATCGGGACCGAGATCTGGAGACCGGTGGGCGGGGACCCGGGCCCGATCAGGACCGAGATCTGGAGACCGGTAGGCGGGGACCCGGGCCCGATCAGGACCGAGATCTGGAGACCGGTAGGCGGGGACCCGGGCCCGATCAGGACCGAGATCTGGAGACCGGTAGGCGGGGACCCGGGCCCGATCAGGATGGGGATCGGGCCGAACGTACGCGGGCCCGAGGCCCGGCCGGGAGTCAGGACTCCTGGGAGGTGACCGGCCCGGTCGGCGTGGCCGACGGGGCGGCTGTCACATCGTGCTCGGGCACCGTCTGCCCGGAGCGGATCAGCTCGATCCGGCCCATGACCTTGGCCCGCAGGTCGGTGGGCACGTCGTCATGCCCGCAGCAGCGCTTGACCAGCTTCTTCACGGCCTGCTCGAGCCCGTACTTCTCCAGGCACGGGGAGCACTCCTCGAAGTGCACCTCGAACTTGGTGCAGTCCGCGTCCGGCATCTCGCGATCGAGGAACTCGTAGAGATGGTCCAGGACTTCACTGCAATCCGTCTCGTGCGGCTCTCCGCAGCTCATGAGCCCGAGCCTTTCGCTTCGTTCGACTCTCCGGCGCCGGCCGGGACCAGTCCGCGATCACGCGCGTAGTCCTCGAGCATGCCGCGCAGTTGACGGCGGCCCCTGTGCAGCCGGGACATCACCGTACCGATGGGTGTCCCCATGATGTCCGCGATCTCCTTGTACGCAAAGCCCTCTACGTCGGCGAGGTAGACGGCGATGCGGAACTCCTCGGGGATCGCCTGGAGCGCTTCCTTCACGTCCGAGTCGGGCAGGTGGTCGAGCGCCTGCGACTCGGCGGAGCGCAGGCCCGTCGACATGTGCGACTCGGCGCGCGCCAGCTGCCAGTCCTCGATCTCCTCGGCCGCACTGCGCTGAGGCTCGCGCTGCTTCTTCCGGTACGAGTTGATGAAGGTGTTCGTCAGGATCCGGTACAGCCACGCCTTGAGGTTGGTGCCCTCACGGAACTGGTGGAAGGACGCGTACGCCTTGGCATACGTCTCCTGCACCAGGTCCTCGGCGTCGGCCGGGTTACGCGTCATGCGCAGCGCGGCCGAATACATCTGGTCGAGGAATTCCAGCGCGTCCCGCTCGAAGCGCGCACTGCGCTCGGCCGACGACTCCGCACCCTCGGGCTGCCCCTCCGCCTGGCCGTGTTCGGTCCCTGCGTCGGTCCCAGTGACCGGACCCACCTCCTCCAGAGTCTGTGTGGAACCGAAACCGGTCCCACTCGAATCGGAGGATAGACGACCTGCGGTCGCGACGGCGTGCCGATCCGGTCCGCCCGGTGCCCGGAGGGGCGCGTTCTTCGCCACGTGCAGCACGGACCAGTCCAGGTCAGCGGTGCTGCGGCGGCTCGGGCAGATGGTCGAACCCATGCGGTGGACTTCCTCTCCCAATGGCTTCGGCGGTACGTGTCCGTACCGTCTGCTCGCACAACAGAAGTCCGACCGTCGGCATTCCCGGGGCCGTCACCCCAGGCCCGTGACCCACTTCACCACCGCGTCGGTGATGATCCGCAGCGCCTCGTCCTGGCCGAGGGCCGCGCGTTTCGGCGCGGCGAAGCCATGATCGCCGTAGGGCACCTCGACGAGTTCGTAGGGGCCGGCCGGGAACTCCTCCGGCTTCCCGAACGGATCGTTGCCGCCCTGCACCACGAGCGTGGGCACCCGGGCCCCGAGGAGTTCCTCGGCGCGGGACTTCTCGGGCCTGCCCGGCGGGTGCAGGGGGAAGCTCAGCGCGAGCACGGCGGCGGCGCCGAGCTCCCGCGCCGTGCGGCACGCGACGCGGGCCCCGGCGCTCCGCCCGCCCGCGACGACGGGCACCCCCGGCGCGGCGAGCGCCGGCCAGATCCCCCGCCACCCCTCGTCCAGCGTCCTGGGCGCCGGGGCGACCTTCTTGCCGGCCACCCGCCAGGGCTGCTCGACGAGCGCGACGCTCACGCCCTGCGCGGGCAGGACACCGGCGAGGGCCACGAGGTCCCGGGCCTCGATCCCGCCGCCGGCACCGTGGCCGAGGGCGAGGACGAGCTCGGGCTGCTGCTTGGTGCGGTGCCAGGTGATCCGGGCGATCCCGGCCCCGGTCTCCACGGTCTCGTTACGAGTCACAGAGCCACGGTAATCGCGGGACGGCCGCTGCCCG
Source organism: Streptomyces cavernae (assembly GCF_004023625.1). GTDB lineage: Bacteria > Actinomycetota > Actinomycetes > Streptomycetales > Streptomycetaceae > Streptomyces > Streptomyces cavernae. Next base: position 40,193 of record NZ_RPDJ01000020.1, read on the forward strand.
GCTTCCCTCGGCCCGGGGAGTCCGAGGACGCGGCCGTCCAGGCCGACGGGGGGCTTGGGACGGAGCCCCCAGGAACGAGGCTGTCCAGGCCGACGGGGGGCTTGCGGGCAGCGCCCCCAAGAACGAGGCCGTCCAAGCCGACGGGGGTCTGGGGGCGGAGCCCCCAGGACGGGACGGGAAGGGGCGGAGGGGGCGAACAAACCCTGGCCCGGTCGACCCACCACGCCCCCGCGGCAGCCAGCCGGCCCGACCCCTCCCCGGCGGGAGCGGGCATCCCCTCCCAGGCCCAGCCGACCCGCCCCCACCCGGCGCAGCCGGAACCGTCCTCCCCCGGGGAACCCGACCCCGGAAACCCAAGAGAGCGAGCCCCGAAGAAAGCGAGCCCCTCAGAAGATCCTCAGAAGAGGGTCCCCACCTCCGGCCCCTCCAGCTCCTTCAACAACTCCGGCCCGTTGTTGCGCACATTGCTCACCGCCGTGGACACGGGATACGCCCGCATCAGCCCACCGGGCGGCGGCGCGAGCAGCCCGCGAAGGTCCTCGACGTCCGTCCGGGCCGGGTCCAGCCAGGCGTCCCACCGGTCCGCGGTGAGCATCAGCGGCATCCGCGGGTGGATGTCGGCCAGGGAGCGCGGTCCCTCCGCGGGCGCCACCGCGAGCGGCGCGCTCTCCGCCTCCGTAGTGATCACCGAGCACGTCACCCACCACGCCTGCGGGTGCTCGTCCGGCAGCGTCCTGTCCCGCCAGAACTCGTACAGCCCGGCCATGGCGAAGATGGACCCGTCGGCGGGAAGCACGAAGTACGGCTGCTTGCGCGGGCGCTTCTTCTTGCCCTCGACCTCGAGATCGCGCTCCTGCTGCCCGGTGACCCACTCGAAGTACCCGTCGGCGGGGATGATGCAGCGCCGCGAGGTGAACGCCCGCCGGTACGAGGGCTTCTCGTGCACCGTCTCGGCGCGCGCGTTGATCATCCGCGCCCCGCCCTCCGGAGTCTTCGACCAGGACGGCACCAGCCCCCACTTGAGCCGGCGCAGCTGGCGAACCGGACGCCGGTCGTCGGCGTCCTTCAAGGGACGGTCGAGGACCGCGTAGACCTCCTTGGTCGGGGCCACGTTGTAGTCGGGCGCCAGGGTCTCCTCCGGCTCCCACTTCTCGACCTCAAAGATTCCTGCGAGATCCTCGGGCCTACGACTTGCCGCATACCGTCCGCACATACGTGCAACACTGCCAGATTCCGCGCGACCAGTAGCCCCCGTTGGACCACTAACCCGGTCACGACCAGTAGCCCCGTTGGACCAGTAATCCGGTCAGAGCAGTAGGAGCCCCGCCCACCCATGGACACCACCGCAGCCACCTCACTCAGCGGCCTCTGGGACCAGGTCTTCGGCACGCAGCCCGACCCGGACACCTGGGTCGTGCTCGCCACCGCCGCCGCCGCACTCGCGGTGGTCGTCCCGCACCGCATATGGCGGCTCGCGCGCAACGCCATCACCATCGCCCATGAGGGCGGCCACGGCCTGGTCGCGCTGCTCACCGGCCGCACGCTCACCGGCATACGACTGCACTCGGACACCAGCGGCCTGACCGTCAGCCGCGGCAAGCCCACCGGCCTGGGCATGATCCTCACCGCGGCGTCCGGTTACACGGCTCCCCCGCTGCTCGGCCTCGGCGGCGCCGCCCTGCTGGCCGCGGGGCACATCACCGCCCTGCTGTGGCTCGCCACGGCGCTGCTGATCGTGATGCTGGTGATGATCCGCAACGCGTACGGCGCGCTCACCGTGGTGGTCACCGGCGGTACCTTCCTAGCGGTGTCCTGGCTCGCCGGGCCGCAGGTGCAGGCGGCGTTCGCGTACGCGGTGGTGTGGTTCCTGCTGCTGGGCGGCGTACGGCCGGCCTTCGAGCTGCAGGCCAAGCGGCGCCGCGGAGGGGCCGGAGACTCGGACGCGGACCAGCTGTCGCGGCTGACGAACGTCCCGGCGGCGATGTGGCTGTTCCTGTTCCACGCGGTGTCGCTGTGCTCGCTGCTCGGCGGCGGAAGGTGGCTCCTGGGGCTGTGAGGCGCCCCCTGGGGCGCGGGTCCGTGCCGTCGACGGCTCCGCCGCGTGGGCACGACCTGCCACAACGGGCCCGCAGCCGATGGACGACCCGCGTTCCCGGCCAATCCCGGCGGCGCGTACCCCCACTAAAGTGGGGCGCATGACCGTTAACCCCGCACACACCGCCCCCTGGCCCGCCCCGCACGCGAGCGGAGCCGTCGACGCGACGGTCCACGTGCCCGGGTCCAAGTCGGTCACCAACCGCGCGCTGGTGCTGGCCGCGCTCGCCTCCGAGCCCGGCTGGCTGCGCCGCCCGCTGCGCTCCCGGGACACCCTGCTGATGGCGGCCGCCCTGCGCGCGATGGGCGTCGGCATCGAGGAGACGGTGTCGTCCAGCTCGCCCGTCGCGGGGGGCGCCGTCGGCTCCGGCGAGGCCTGGCGCGTCATCCCCTCCAACCTGCACGGCCCGGTCACGGTCGACGTCGGCAACGCGGGCACCGTGATGCGCTTCCTGCCGCCCGTGGCCACGCTCGCCGACGGACCCGTCCATTTCGACGGCGATCCGCGTTCGTACGAGCGTCCGCTGCACGGTGTGATCGACGCCCTGCGGTCGCTGGGTGCCCGGATCGACGACGACGGCCGGGGTGCGCTGCCGCTGACGGTGCACGGCTCGGGCGCCCTGGACGGCGGCCCGGTCGCCATCGACGCCTCCTCGTCCTCCCAGTTCGTCTCGGCGCTCCTGCTCTCCGCTCCGCGTTTCAACCAGGGCGTCGAGGTCCGGCACACCGGCGCGACGCTGCCGTCGATGCCGCACATCCGGATGACCGTCGACATGCTGCGCGCGGTGGGCGCGCAGGTCGACACCCCGGAGTCGGGCGGCGAGCCGAACGTCTGGCGGGTCACCTCCGGTGCGCTGCTCGGCCGTGATCTGACGGTCGAACCGGACCTGTCGAACGCCCAGCCGTTCCTGGCCGCTGCGCTGGTGACCGGCGGCAAGGTCGTCATCCCCGACTGGCCCGCGCGCACCACCCAGCCCGGCGACCAACTCCGGGAGATCTTCACCGAGATGGGCGGATCCTGCGAACTGACCGACCGCGGCCTGGAGTTCACCGGTTCCGGGTCCGTCCACGGCATCGACGTGGACCTGAGCGAGGTCGGCGAGCTGACCCCGGGCATCGCGGCGGTCGCGGCCCTCGCCGACGCGCCCTCCACCCTGCGCGGCGTCGCCCACCTCCGCCTCCACGAGACCGACCGGCTGGCGGCGCTCACCAAGGAGATCAACGAGCTGGGCGGTGACGTCACCGAGACCGCCGACGGTCTGCACATCCGTCCGCGTCCGCTGCACGGCGGGGTGTTCCACACCTACGACGACCACCGCATGGCGACCGCGGGCGCGATCATCGGCCTCGCGGTCGAGGGCGTGCAGATCGAGAACGTGGCGACGACCGCCAAGACCCTGCCCGACTTCCCCGAACTGTGGACCGGGATGCTCGGGGCGTAGGGACGCAGGGACACCGCCATGCGCCGTTACGGCAAGCACACCGACGAGGACGACATCCGTTCGCGCCCCAACCGCCGGGGCAACCGCCCGCGCACCAGCATCCGGCCCAAGCACGAGGACGCCGCCGAGGGCATGGTCCTCACCGTCGACCGGGGGCGGCTGACCTGCCTCGTCGACGACCGGGTCATCATGGCCATGAAGGCTCGTGAGCTGGGCCGCAAGGCGGCGGTCGTCGGCGACCGGGTGGCCCTGGTCGGCGATCTCTCCGGCAAGAAGGACACCCTCGCACGGATCGTCCGTATCGAGGAGCGCAGTTCGGTGCTGCGCCGCACGGCCGACGACGACGATCCGTTCGAGCGCGTGGTCGTCGCCAACGCCGACCAGCTCGCCATCGTCACCGCCCTCGCCGATCCGGAGCCGCGCCCGCGCCTGATCGACCGCTGTCTCGTCGCGGCCTACGACGGCGGCCTGGAACCCCTGCTGGTGCTGACCAAGTCGGACCTGGCCCCGGCCGACAAACTCCTGGAGCTGTACGGCGACTTGGACATCCCGTACGTGGTCACCAGCCGGGACGAACTGGACGGAGGCGGTGCGGCGGAGCGGGTCCGCGAACATCTCGACGACCGGATCACGGCGTTCGTCGGGCACTCGGGGGTGGGCAAGACGACGCTCGTCAACGCGCTCGTCCCTCAGGACCGCCGCCGTACCACCGGGCACGTCAACGCTGTGACGGGCCGTGGCCGGCACACCACCACGTCCGCGCTCGCGCTGCCGCTGTCCGACACCGACGGCTGGGTGATCGACACCCCGGGCGTCCGTTCCTTCGGTCTGCACCACGTGGATCCGGCGCGGGTCATCCACGCCTTCCCAGACCTGGAGTCCGGCACCGCGGACTGCCCCCGGGCCTGCAGCCACGACGAGCCGGACTGCGCGCTGGACGCGTGGGTCGCCGAGGGGCACGCGGATCCGGCCCGGCTGTACTCGCTGCGCAGGCTGCTCGCGACGCGTGAGCGGAGGGAAGGCGACTGACCGGGCGCCGGGAACGCGACTGACCTCCGCGTTGTTTGCACGTGAGGCACGCCGGTAAATGCATACTCGCACCAGCCGGACGGAAGACGGACGAAGCGGTCACGGAACGTGCTGACAGGGAGGACGAGACATGGCGTGGCTGCTGGTCATCGTGGCCGGACTGCTGGAGACCGGTTTCGCCGTCTGTCTGAAACTCTCACACGGTTTCACCAGACTCTGGCCGACCGTCGCCTTCTGCATCTTCGCCCTGGGCAGTTTCGGCCTGCTGACGCTCTCCTTGAAGAAACTGGATGTGGGCCCCGCGTACGCGGTCTGGACGGGGATCGGCGCGGCGGGCACCGCGATCTACGGCATGGTGTTCCTGGGGGACCTGGTGTCCACCTTGAAGATCGTCTCGATCACGTTGGTGATCGTGGGAGTGATCGGCCTGCAGTTGTCGGGGTCGGCGCACTGATCCGGGTCGGCGTACTGAGAGGACTCGTGCGGCGGCTGCGCCCTCGATGGGCGCGGGGCTGTGACCGTGCGGCTCCGCCGCGCGGGCACGACACGCCACAACTGGCCCGCAGCCGCCCCGCCCCACCGCGCTCGCTCCCGGGCCAGTGACCGTACGCCGCTCCTCGACGGGCAGACGCTGCCTGCCGGGGCACCAGGGCGAACGGCCGACCTATCGAAGCGCTTCCCGGACGAGGGACGTGGCCCCGCCCTCCCCCGGCGGAGCCGCGACACACGACAACCCCAGCCGGACGGCGACCTCGCAGCGCCGGATCAGCTCGCCAACCTCCTGTTTCGGCATGCCCGGCCCGACCAGCGCGGCGACGGCCCGGTCCCGTACCAGCGCGACGAAGTCCGCGGGCGACGGCAGCGGACCGTCGGCGCGCCGCTGGGCCGGCACCGCCGACGAGGACGGCACGGCCGACAGCGTCGGTGACGGCAGCCGCTCGGTCCAGCAGCCGGTCAGCATGGCCTTGACGAGCGCGTTGCCCCGGGCCGCCGACGCGGTCCACTCGGCGGTCGCGGCGAGCCGCTCGCGGGCGTCCGTATGACTCGTCAACGCCCGCTCCACACCCGCCAGATACGCGTCCGCCTCACGGCGCACCAGGGCGCGGGCCAGCCCCTCCTTGCTGCCGAACTCGTTGTAGAGCGTCTGCCGTGACACCCCCGCCATGGCGGCGACGTCCACCATGCGCACCCCTGACCACGGCCGGCGCGCGAGCGCCGCGTACGCGGCGTCCAGAAGGGATTCCCGCGCTGCTGGCATGACCGCCTCCCCGGGCGAGCGACTCCGGTGCCAGAGTTGACGCGCGCAGAGGCAGTGTCAAGGGTTTGCGGCAGCGCCCGGGGGTGTGTACCGGCTACCGCGCGCCATGATCATGGTCCCTCGCGCACGGTGATGATCACCTGGTCCGTATGGCCCCGGCCGGAGCAGGATCGATACTGTTCGCTCATGCCCGACTATCTCGATGATCTGCGCCTCGCCCACGTCCTCGCGGACGCCGCCGACGCCGCGACGATGGCCCGGTTCAAGGCGCTCGACCTCAAGGTCGAGACCAAGCCGGACATGACTCCCGTCAGCGAGGCGGACAAGGCCGCGGAGGAGCTGATCCGCGGGCAGCTCCAGCGTGCCCGGCCGCGGGACGCCATCCTCGGCGAGGAGTACGGCATCGAGGGCACGGGCCCCCGTCGCTGGGTGATCGACCCGATCGACGGCACCAAGAACTACGTCCGCGGTGTGCCCGTGTGGGCCACGCTGATCTCATTGATGGAGGCGGGCCCGGGCGGCTACCAGCCGGTGGTGGGCGTGGTCTCGGCCCCCGCGCTGGGCCGGCGCTGGTGGGCGGCGAAGGGGCACGGCGCGTACACCGGACGGAGCCTGTCCTCGTCGTCCCGGCTGCACGTCTCACGGGTCTCGAAGCTGGCCGACGCATCCTTCGCGTACTCCTCGCTGACCGGCTGGGAGGAGCTCGGGCGGCTGAACGCGTTCCTGCACCTGACCCGCGAGGTCTGGCGCACCCGCGCCTACGGCGACTTCTGGCCGTACATGATGGTGGCCGAGGGCTCGGTCGACATCTGCGCCGAGCCGGAGCTGTCGCTGTGGGACATGGCGGCGAACGCGATCGTGGTCACGGAGGCCGGCGGCACCTTCACCGGACTGGACGGCCGCCCGGGCCCGCACAGTGGCAATGCGGCGGCGTCGAACGGTCTGCTCCATGACGAACTGCTGGACTATCTGGCCTGATGCCCCGGGGGCGCGCGATGCACGTGGCCTCACGTATGAGCCCCCGTCCGCTCTCTTGTTGACTGCCGGTTTACCTGCCACCCTGGGAGTCCGCCCACTTGTGAACTTGTGCATTGCTCAACAGGCGCCTCCGGCGCCGGGCCTCCACAAGCGCACGGACCCTCAGGAGGTGGCTCAAGTCCATGCTCGTCCGAGACGCCATGAGCAAGGTGATCCTGACCATCGGCCCCGCCCACACACTCCGCCAGGCCGCCGCACTGATGTCCGCCCGCCGGGTCGGCGCGGCCGTGGTGTTCGATCCCGACACCAGCGGCCTCGGCATCCTGACCGAGCGGGACATCCTCAATTCCGTAGGTCTCGGGCAGAACCCGGACCAGGAGCACGCCCACGCCCACACCACCACCGACGTGGTCTTCGCCACCCCCTCCTGGACCCTGGAGGAAGCCGCCACGGCCATGTCCAACGGCGGCTTCCGCCACCTGATCGTCCTTGACGGCGACGGGCCGGTCGGAATCGTCTCGGTGCGCGACATCATCCGCTGCTGGGCCCGAACCGGACAGCTGGTGAGCTGACCCGACGAGCCACCGGTCGGCCACGAGAGGGCCGGACATTGCACGAGATACCGGCCAGAGGGCCGGATCCCGCACAAGAGATACGGGAACCCGGCCCTCCACAGCCATTTCCAGCCGACACTGGACATTGTCCAAGTCGCATTGAGGTCCAAAGTCACACCCGTTCGGGAACTGGTCCGTTTGCTGTTACTCTGTTCCTATGAGTGACCTGTTGGAACGACTGCGCGGACGAGGCTGGCGCATGACCGCGCAGCGGCGCGTCGTGGCCGAGGTTCTCGACGGCGACCACGTACACCTGACAGCCGACGAGGTGCACGCACGCGCGGTCGCGAAGCTCCCCGAGATCTCCCGGGCGACCGTCTACAACACCCTGGGCGAACTGGTGTCGCTCGGGGAGGTGCTGGAGGTCGCCACGGACAAGCGCGCCAAGCGCTACGACCCCAACGCCCACCGGCCGCACCACCACCTGGTCTGCGCCCAGTGCGGCGCGATCAAGGACGTGCACCCGACCGGCAACCCGCTCTCGGACCTGCCCACCTCGGAGCGCTTCGGCTACACCGTCTCGGACGTCGAGGTGACGTACCGCGGCCTCTGCCCCGACTGCACGGCCGCGTAGCACCCCCGCACCAGAAAGCCCCGGCGCCCTTTCGTGGACGTCGGGGCTTCTCGCTGACTCCGCACCGACTTTCGCCTCCGTGCCGGCTTCGCTTCGTTCCGGCATCGTTCCGCGTGCGGCTTTCCCGAATCCGACCGTGAGTCACAGCCCGTAACAGCGGCGAAGGGCCCGGATCCTTGATGGATCCGGGCCCTTCGGCCATGAGTAGCGGGGACAGGATTTGAACCTGCGACCTCTGGGTTATGAGCCCAGCGAGCTACCGAGCTGCTCCACCCCGCGTCGGTGAACGCAACGTTACGTCACCACGGGGAGCAGCGCAAATCGATTGCTGTCAGGGGCGGCTCGCGGGAGTTCGCGAACGAGCGCCTCAGGCTGACAACTCCTGTCGCAGGGCGTCCCGCAGCCGAGCCGCCCGCTCGCCGACCTCGGCCGGTCCCAGCGAAACAGCCCGGTCCGCCCATTTCTGCCCTTCCGCCAGCTCCCCCTGACGCGCATAGACAAGCGCGAGCCGGAGCGCGGCCCGGCCGTGTCCCGCATCGGCGGCCCGTGTCCACCACAGCGCGGCCTCCGGCTCGCTCCCCTCCCGGGCCAGCAGCAGCCCCAAGTTGAACGCCCCGTTGCGGGAGCCCGCCTCGGCCGCCTCGCGGTACCACCGGGCGGCCTCCACCACGTCACCCCGGGCGGCGGCCAGCATCCCCACCCGGACCTGGGCCCGCCGGTGCCCCTGTGCAGCGGCTCGCTCGTACCACTCCTCGCACTCGCTCTTCTCCTGGGCCGGCTCCCCCAGTTCATGTGCGGGCGGCGGCGGACGGCGCGCGTCGAGCACGGCGGCCAGCCGGTACGCGGCCTCCGCGCTGCCGCCGCCCGCGGCGCAGCGCAGATGCCGCTCGGCGGCCGCCTCGTCGCCCTCCCGGAGCCGGGCGATCCCGACCTGGAGCGCGGCCTCGGTGTGCCCGGCGGCCGCGGCCCGCTCGTACCAGCGCAGCGCGGTGGTCTCGTCGACCCGTCCGGCGTACAGGATCCCGAGGTTGAACGCGGCGTCCACGCTCCCGGCCTCGGCTGCCTTGGAGAACCACGGCTCCGCCCCGGCGGCGTCCCCGACCTGGAGCAGCAGGATCGCCAGGGCGTTGGCTGCCTCACGGTGCCCGGCGTAGGCGGCCCGCCGGTACCACTGCTCGGCCTGAGCGGTCCGCCCCTGCTCAGCGCAGAGGAGGCCAAGGTTGTAGGCGCCGTTGACGTCACCGGCGTCCATGGCGGCGCGGTACCAGCGCTCGGCGGTCTGGGTCTCGCCGCGCTCGGCGTGCAGCGCTCCCAGCGCGTTGGCCGCGTTGCCGTCGCCGTCCTGAGCGGCCTTCAGCCACCACACCGCGGCGCTCTCGGTGTCCCCGGCGTCGCGCAGCAGGAAGCCGAGGGCGCAGGCGGCCCGCGCCTCCCCGTCCCTGGCGGACGTCAGGTACCAGCGCCCGGCCTCCTTGAGTTCGCCGCGCTTCTCCAGGATCGCCCCGAGGTACAGTGCGGCACGCCGGTGCCCGCGGGCCGCGGCCTGCCGGTACCACTGCTCGGCCTCTTCGGCGGCGGACGACCCTTTCCCGCCGTCCTCCTCCGCGCCCTCGGTCTCCCGTACGAGACCACGGTCGGTCTCACGGGCCGCCCTGCGCTCGAGCACCCGTGCCAGCCGGTAGGCGGCCTCTCTGTGCCCGTGCTCGGCGGCCAGCCGCATCCACCGCTCGGCCGCCGGGTCACCGCGGTGCTCCAGCAGGTCGGCCAGTGCGTAAGCGCCCAGCACATGGCCCTGTTCGGCGGACTGGCGCAGCCAGTACTCGGCGGCGGGCTCGTCGCCGCGCTCGCGGTGGTGGCGGCCCAGCGCGTGGGCCGCGGCGGAGGATCCGGCGACGGCGGCGATGCGCCACCAGCCCGCGGCCTCTTCCGCGTAGCCGCGGGAGTGCAGCAGGACACCCAGGTTGTTGGCGGCGGCCCGGTCTCCGGCGGCGGTGGCGGCGCGCAGCAGGGGCTCGGCTCCGTCGAGGTCGGCACGGCGCAGCAGCATGGCTCCGAGGACGCTCGTCGCTTCGACGTCGCCCGTTTCGGCGGCGAGTCGAAGGCGTGCCTCCTCGGCAGCCTCGCCGGTCTCGTCCCGGTCGGAAGACTGCACAAACCGCCCTGTCTCCAACAGAGTCGCCTTGTCCCCCATAACGTCCATCGTCGCACCACCTGCAACCCGGGTACACCTGGTATACCGCAGCCAGTGAGGTCACTTCAGCGTTTTGTCGACATGCCCACAGAGAGACAAGTCAAACACAGGTCGGCCAACTCTCGGTGCAGGGACGCGCGAAGGCCCGGATCCTTGGAGGATCCGGGCCTTCGTTTCCAGTAGCGGGGACAGGATTTGAACCTGCGACCTCTGGGTTATGAGCCCAGCGAGCTACCGAGCTGCTCCACCCCGCGCCGTTGTTCGGCAACCGTATCACGGCGCGGGGAGGTGCCTTTCATCAGCCGCCGGCGCTCTTACTGGGGCTGGGGCTGGGACTTGAGCGGGCGTTCGGGCTGCCGCTGGGACTCGGACTGGCGCCGCCGCTGCCCTTTTCCGCTTCGGCCTGTGCCTCCTCGGCACGCGTCAGCGCGTCCTGGAGGTCCTTCTGGGCCTCGCCGTACGCCTGCCAGTCGCCCTTCTTGAGCGCTTCCTCACCGGCCTCGTAGGCCGCCTGAGCGTCCGCGATGGCCCGCTCCAGGTCGGTGCCGCCCGTCGGCGGTTTCGGGGTGTCACCGTCCTCCGGTGGCGGCTCGGGGGTGTCCTCGCCCTCCACGCCGAAGACCGCGTTCAGCCCTTCGGCGAGCGTGTCCTTGAAGACGGTCTGGTCGCCGTAGGCGACACCCACCTTCCGCAACAGCGGGTAGTTGGACGTGCCACCCCGTGCGTACACCGGCTCGATGTAGAGGAACCCGCCGTTGAGCGGCACGGTCAGTAGATTCCCGTACTCGATGTCGGAGTCGGTGCCCCGGAGGTTGCGGACGAACTCGGCGACATCGGCGTTGCTGTTGAGCTCGCTCTGCACCTGTTGCGGGCCCCGCACCGTGGAGGTCACTCTCAACAGCCTTATCGTGCCGTAGTCCTTACTGGCCGCATCGGCGTCCACCGCCATGAACGCCCCCAGGTTCGGGCGCCCGTTGGGCGTGAACGTCGTGGTCAGCGAGAACTGCTGCGCGGTCTGGCCGGGCATCTTCAGGCTCAGGTAGTACGGCGGAACCGCGCTGCTGTCCTTGTTGGTCGGGTCGTCCGGCACCTGCCAGGCGTCGCTGCCGCTGTAGAACTGGGCGGCGTCGGTGACGTGGTAGCGGGTGAGCAGCTCCCGCTGGACCTTGAAGAGGTCCTGCGGGTAGCGCAGGTGCTCCATCAGCGAGTCGCTGATCTCACCCCTCGGCTGCACGGTGCCCGGGAACGCCTTCATCCAGGTCTTCAGGACCGGGTCCTTGGTGTCCCACTGGTAGAGCTTGACCGAGCCGTCGTACGCGTCGACGGTCGCCTTCACCGAGTTGCGGATGTAGTTGACCCGGTTCTGCTGCGCGACGACCGCGCGCTGATTGTCGGTCAGTGAGTCCGCCGTGGTGTCTCCCAGAGTCGTGCGGGAGGCATAGGGATAACCGTTGGTCGTCGTGTAGGCGTCGACGATCCACTGGATGCGGCCGTCCACGATCGCCGGGTAGGCGTCGCCGTCGATGGTCAGCCAGGGTGCCACGGACTCGACGCGCTCCTTGGGCATGCGGTTGTAGAGGATTCGGGAACCCTCGCCGATCGCGCCCGAGTAGAAGATCTGCGGCTCGCCCAGGGCGACCGCATAGGCGGCGCGGTTGAGCGGGTTGGACAGGTTGACCCCGCTCTTGCCCTCGTAGCTGGTGGTCTTCTCGCCGTTCTCCTCGTAGTCGAGCTCCTTCTGCGGACCGCCCACGATCGAGTACTGCTCGGTCTTCTCGCCGTAGTAGATCCGCTGCTGGTACTCACCGAGGTCGCCGTCGGTCGGCAGACCCGACTCGGAGAAGTCCGGGGAGCCCGCAGGGTCGGAGCCGGTGGACGTGCCCCTGGCCGCGACCATGCCGTAGCCGTGCGTGTATGTGAAGTGGTCGTTGATCCAGTTGCGCTTGGGGATGCCGTCGATGTTCAGCTCGCGCAGGCCGATGACGGTGTCCTGCTCCTTGCCCGCGGCGTTCGTGTACCGGTCGACATCCAGCGTGGACGGGAACTGGTAGTACTTACGCTCCTGCTGGAGCTGCTGGAACGCCGGGGAGACGACATTGGGGTCGATCAGCCGGTAGCTGGCCGCCGAGTCCGCGTCCTTGCGGATCTGCTCGGCGTTCCCCGTGCCGCCCTTGCCCGAGTAGTCCGTGACCTTGGCGTCGTTGATGCCGTAGGCCTCGCGCGTCGCCTTGATGTTCTTCTCGATGTACGGCGCTTCCTTGGCCTGCTCGTTGGGCTGGACCTGGAACTTCTGGACGATCGCGGGGTAGAGCCCGCCGATGAGGATCGCCGAGAGCACCATCAGGCCGAAACCTATGACGGGCAGCTGCCACGTGCGCCGCCACAGGGTCGCGAAGAACAGCAGGGCGCAGATGACCGCGATGCAGAACAGGATCGTCTTGGCGGGCAGGTACGCGTTGGCGTCGACGTACCTCAGGCCCGTCCAGTTCCCGGTCGCCTTGAAGTCGCTGGACTTCACCGCGAGTCCGTACCGGTCGAGCCAGTAGGCGACCGCCTTCAGGGCGACGAACAGGCCGAGCAGCACCGAGAGATGACCGGTGGCCGCGGCCGTGGCGCGGGCTCCTGGAGAGGTGATGCGCAGGCCGCCGTAGAGGTAGTGCGTGAGGGCGGCGGCGATCAGCGAGAGCACCGCGGCGGCGAAGCCGAAGCCCAGCAGGAAGCGGTACCAGGGCAGGTCGAAGGCGTAGAAGGAGACGTCCAGCTGGAACTGGGGGTCCTTCTGGCCGAACGGAACGCCGTTCACCCACATCAGCCAGGTGCGCCACTGGCCGGAGGCGGAGGCTCCGGCGATCAGGCCCACCAGGGAGGTGATCCCGACCAGCAGCCACTTCTTGTGCGGCGCGATGCCCATGCGGTACCGGTCGAGGCTCTGCTGCTCCATCGACATGGCGCTCAGCGGCGGGCGCAGCCGGTGCGCCAGCCAGATGTTCACGCCGACCGCTGTCGCCATCAGCAGACCGAAGACGAAGAAGAGACCGATCTTGGTCCACAGAGTGGTGGTGAAGACCGAGGAGTACTTCACCGACCGGTACCACAGCCAGTCCGTCCAGAACCCCGCGAACATGACGAACGCCATGCCGAGGACGGCAAGGACGCCCAGTGTCATGAGCAGGGTCCGGACCCGCCGGGACGGTCGGCCCACTCTGATCCGTGGCCCCGTCGGGCCTCCGCCGCGGTCCGGCATCTGGAAAGCCAAGGTGGCACCTCGAAGTTCGCTGTTGATCCGTCAGGCCCCCGTGATCGCGGACCATCCGTCAGGCCCCGTGATCGTGGGGCCTCACCTATGCAACTTACTCACGCTTTACTCGGTTCCCGGATCCGGGAACGAACGAGGCAGGATTGTGACCATGTCCAACACTCCCATGGCAGCGAGCCCGCTCACCCGGGCGGTACTCGAGATCGACGAGTACGCCTCCGGCCTCGGCTGGGACCAGCCCGCCCGCCTCTTCGCCCTCGTCGACACCGCGCGGCTCAGGTCCCAGGAACCCGCGCTCGCGGCCCAGCTCGGCCTCCAGGACGAGCCGGAGACCACCGGTCTCACCCCCATCGAGCAGGACGAGCTCCCGGCCGGCCGGCCGCTCGACGAATTCCTCGGCACCATCGCCTGGCCGGAGGCGGTGGCCGGCTGCGCCCTGACCGTGGAGCGGCTGATGCTGCCGCCGTCCGCGGAGGCGTCGGTCCCGGAAGGCCTGGACGAGGCCGGGCTCGCCAAGTGGGTCGCCGAGCACCCGGACCGCCAGGAGGTCCGGATGACGGTGGCCGTGCTCCGCGACGGCGCCCGGGAATCCGCCCTGCGCCTGCGGGAGAAGGACTCCCCCACCGAGGTGCTCACCGGTGCGAACCTCGTACCCGGCCTGGCTGAGGCACTGTCCGCGACGTTCGCGGAGTAGCCGGGGAAGGGTCTCCGACGTTCGCGGAGTAGCCGGGGAAGGATCTCCGTGGGGCGGCCCGGCCGGACCGGTACGGCGGAAAGGCTCCGCTGGGACCGGTCTCCGGGCCCGCCACGGGCAGGGTCCCCGGGATCGCGAGTGTTCCCGGGCGCCCACCGGCCGGCCCTCGCCGGTGCCTACGGCGGTACCGGTACCGGTTCTAGTTGGTGGTGCACTTCGGCAGCGCCGAGGTGTCACCGCTGCGGATGTCCTTCAGGGCGCCGAGTGCGTCGTCGATGGTGCCGACCTTGACGAGCCGGAGGCCCTCCGGGACGTCCTGGGCGGCCGCGGCGCAGTTCTCCGCGGGCGTCAGGAAGTACTGCGCGCCCTTGTCGCGCGCCCCGACGGTCTTCATCTCGATGCCGCCGATCGGCCCGACCTTGCCGTTGTCGTCGATGGTGCCGGTGCCGGCCACGAACTTGCCGCCGGTGAGGTCGCCGGGTGTGAGCTTGTCCACGATCCCGAGCGCGAACATCAGCCCGGCGCTGGGCCCGCCCACGTCGGCCAGCTTGATGTCGATGGTGAACGGGAAGGTGTGGTCCGTCCCGGCCTGGATGCCGACGATCGCCCGGTCCTTGTCGGGCGCCTCGCCCGACTTCCGCGTGGTGATCGTGATCTTCTGCGTCTTCGTCGCCGTCCGCTTCTCCTTCTCCGCGGCGGCCTGCTCCTTGGCGGGCACGATCGTGAAGACCACGTCCTCACCGGCCTTGTGCTCGGTGACGAGCTTCGCGACGTCGTCGGGCTGCTTGACCGCCTTGCCGTCCACGGCCTTGATCACGTCCCCGGCGTGCAGCTTCCCCTCGGCCGGAGTGTCCTTGAACACCGTGCGGACGATGACCCACGACTTCACCGGGATCTTCAGCTCCTTAAGGGCCGCGACCTTGGCGCTCTCCTGGGACTGGCTGAACTCCTCGGCGTTCTCCTGCGTCGACTGCTCTTCCGTCTTGCCGTCGGGGTAGAGAGTGTCGTGCGGGACGATCTTGCTGTCGTGCGCCAGCCACCCGTAGACGGCCTGCACCAGGTTCATCTTGTAGTCGGCGCTGGTGACCCGGACCGTCGTCATGTTCAGATTGCCGTCCGCCGGATACGTCTTGCGGCCGGAGACCTGGAGCACCGGCTCGCCCCCGTGCTCCCCCAGCGTGTTCACCGTCGGTCCCGGGGTCATCTCCGAGTACGGGACTTTGATGAACACTCCCGCGCAGAGCAGCACGATGAGCATCAGGGTGGAAGCGAGCATCGTCGCGGTGCGGCGTGGCATGGAACGACAGTACGGGACCACGCTGAGAGCGCACCGCCGGGGCCGTCCGTACGGGAGGACCGGGACACGCGGGGACAGGACGAGGCGGCCCTCTCAGGAGCCGACGAGGCGGCCCTCTCAGGAACCCCTGCGGCGACCCGCCTGCGAACCCCTGGGGCGACCCGCTCGGGAGCCGCCCCGGAGGCAATCCGCTGGGGAGCGCGCTTCCTCAGGCCGCGTCGGAGCGCGAACTCTCCACGTGCGAGATATCGGACACATGCGACACATTCGACACATGTGACCGCTCCATGGCCTCACGGAAGCGCGCATAACCCGCGAGCTCGGGTCCGTCACCGCTGGACTTGCGATGGCGGCCGGCCCAACTGCCCCATAAACCCGCACCGATGGCAGCCAAGACAGGAATCAACAACCACGCGAGCGCCGCCATGCCGACCTCCCAACCCCATGAGCGACCGTGACTGATCAGCAGACTAATCATCCACCAGATCAACGCTCTCGGCAGGGGTCGGGTTACGCAACCGGAACACCCTTCAGGCGTATTGATGGGCCTCGAAGAGGCTCCCATGCCTCACCAGGAACATCGCCCCCAGAAGGCACCACACCTCACAGGAGTCCGTGCCTCAGCAGGCGCCCACCCACTCCTCGGTCCCGTCCGAGAACCTCTGGTGCTTCCAGATCGGCACCTCGTGCTTGAGGTCGTCGATCAGCTTCCGGCACGCCTCGAAGGCCTCACCCCGGTGCGGACACGACACGGCGACGACCACGGCGAGGTCGCCCACGCGCAGGTCGCCCACGCGGTGGACGGCGGCAAGCGCCCGCACCGGATAGCCGGCGACCACCTTCTCGGCGATCCGCCGCATCTCGGCCTCGGCACTGGGATGGCAGGAGTACCCCAGTTCGTCGACGTCGGCGCCACCGTCGTGGTTGCGGACGGTCCCCACGAAGAGCGCGGTCCCGCCGGCCGCGTCGTCCCCGACGGCCCGGAAGACCTCGTCGAGGGAGAGCGGCGTCTCCCGGATGGCGATCAGCCTGATGGGATCCGCGGCGGCCTGCTCGCCCGGGTGCTCATGCATGGAAGCCATGCCCCCATCCTGCTACAAACCACCGCCCCTGTGACCGGTCGCGCCTTCTTCGGGGCAGCGACGGGATCTCGACGGAGCCTCGACGGTACCTCCACCGGAGCATCGATGGTCCGCCGGCCGGGACATCGACGCCGCGCCGGTGCCGGATTCAGATCCGCCGCCGGGCCTTCCGGGCCCTCCGCACCAGAGCGGCCGTTCCCAGGAGCGCCACGGTCGCCCCCGCGGCCCCCGCCGCCGTCGCGTCCTTGCGCCCGAGCCGCCGTCCCGCCACCGTGTGCCGGCCCGCGACCTCCTCCAGCAGCTCCGCCAGCACCTCCTCGTTGGTCCACTGGGGACGCCACCCCGCGTCATGGAGCCGGCTCCCACTGACCACCCAGGGGTACATCGTGTAGGCGAGGTCCCCGGCGGGCGACGGCGTCAGACCGATCCGGTGCAGCCGGGCCGCCGCCCCCAGGGCGACCGCCGACGGCAGTTCCATGCGGCGGATCCCGCTGAGTTCCTCGACCTCCTCCTGCTCCAGCCATCCCTCGCAGCCGACGGCCAGTTCCCCGTCGACCTTCTCCAGGACGGCGTACTCCATGGCACTGCACAGGTCCTCGACGTGGCAGAACTGCCAGGCGGGCCGCGACCCGGCCACCACCAGGAGGCGGGGCGACTCGAAGTACCGGGTCAGCGCGGTGTCGGTGCCGCCGACCAGCACGGCGGGGCGTACGACGGTGACATTCAGCCCGGGATGCGCCCGGGGCGCGCGCCGTGCGAGCCGCTCGATCTCCAGCAGGTCCCCGACCCCGGTCGCCTCCGCGGTCGCCCGCAGCTCGGCGTCCTCGGAGAGGGGCAGCTCGTTGTCGGGCAACGCCCCGTAGACCATCGCGGAGGTGCAGAGCACCACGCGGGGCACCCCGGCCGCGGCGGACGCGGTCAGCACGGTCTGGGTGCCCCGTACGTTGTACGCGGTACGGGCCGCGGCGTCGGTTTCGAGGTCGAGGTCGAGCGCGAGGTGCACCACGACGTCGGCGCCCCGCAGCTTCTCGGCGATGGCCGGATCCCGTACGTCGAGGATGTGCCACTGCGCCGCCGCGCATTCGCCGCGCCGCTCGTCGATGGCCACGACCTGCTTGATCTCTTTGCAGGCGGCGAGCCGCTCGGTGAGCAGCGCGCCCACACCGGAGGCGGCACCGGTGACCGCGACGACGGGTCCGCGGACTGTCGTCGACTCGCCGGCGCGAAGCTCCGCCGTCGACGGTCGGTGGTCGGGTGACGGGCGTGCTGTTTGGTTTCGCGCTGCGCGAACCTGCGGATCTGGGGAACTCACCAGGCGTCTCCAGCGGTTGTCTTCAGTAGGGGCGCGGGTGACGCGTACCTACCAGGTGGCATCCATCCTGCCGCAGGCCAGGAGTCGGCGAAGCACCAAGACCCGATCGGGCTCTTGGTGTCTACGCTGGGTGGTGTTGTCGGGCAGCCGCCGTCGGACCGGCCGACGGCCCTTACGAGCCGAGGAATCCCGTGAGTGACACCCCATTCGGATTCGGCCTTCCGCCGGAGGAGCCGGACGACGGCGACGAGGGCAAGAAGAAGGACCAGCAGAGCGGTGGTGGTCAGGGACCGGCCAACCCGTTCGGTTTCGGCTGGCCCGGAGCGGGCGGCGCCGGGGCCGACAACCCCCTCGCCGCGATGTTCGGTTCCCTGAACCCCACGGACCTGGGGGCCGCCTTCCAGCAGCTGGGCCAGATGCTCTCCTACGAGGGCGGCCCGGTGAACTGGGACATGGCCAAGCAGATCGCCCGCCAGACGGTCTCCCAGGGCACCCCGGACGGCATGAAGGACTCGAGCGTCGGCCCCGCCGAGCGCTCCGCGGTGCAGGACGCCGTCCGCCTGGCCGACCTCTGGCTGGACGACGCGACGTCGCTGCCGTCCGGCGCGGGCACCGCCGTGGCCTGGAGCCGCGCGGAGTGGGTCGAGGCGACCCTGCCGGTCTGGAAGGAGCTGGTCGACCCGGTCGCCGAGCGCGTCGGCGCCGCCATGGGCGACGTCCTCCCCGAGGAGATGCAGGCCATGGCGGGCCCGCTGATCGGGATGATGCGCTCCATGGGCGGTGCCATGTTCGGCACGCAGATCGGGCAGGCCGTGGGCGTGCTCGCGGGCGAGGTGGTCGGTTCCACCGACATCGGTCTGCCCCTGGGCCCGGCCGGCCGGGCGGCGCTGCTGCCGGTGAACGTGGAGGCGTTCGGCAGGGACCTCGGCATCGCCAAGGACGAGGTGCGGCTGTACCTCGCCCTGCGGGAGGCAGCCCACCAGCGCCTGTTCGCCCATGTCCCGTGGCTGCGCTCGCACTTGTTCGGTGCGGTCGAGGGCTACGCACGCGGGATCAAGGTCGACACCGCCAAGCTGGAGGACGTGGTCGGCCAGCTCGACCCGTCCAACCCCGAGCAGCTGCAGGACGCCCTCCAGCAGGGCATGTTCCAGCCGGAGGACACCCCGGCCCAGAAGGCCGCACTGGCCCGTCTCGAGACGGCCCTGGCGCTCGTCGAGGGCTGGGTGGACGCGGTGGTCCACGCCGCCGCGAAGCCCCGTCTGGCCTCCGCGGACGCCCTGCGCGAGACGCTGCGCCGCCGCCGTGCTTCGGGCGGCCCCGCCGAGCAGACCTTCGCCACCCTGATCGGTCTGGAGCTGCGCCCGCGCCGGCTGCGCGACGCCTCCCGCCTGTGGGCCTCGCTCACGGACGCACGCGGGGTGGACGGCCGTGACGCGCTGTGGGCGCATCCGGACATGCTGCCCACCGCCTCCGACCTGGACGATCCGGACGGCTTCGTCCACCGCGAGCAGCTGGACTTCTCCGAGCTGGACAAGATGCTCGGGGAGGCCGCCGACGGCCCCGCCGCAAAGCCGGACCTCAGGAAGAAGGACGACGACAAGGGCGACGGCACCCAGGACGACGCCGAGTGAGCCTCTATGACGACGCGGTCCTCGTACTCAAGGGACTTCCGGGACTCAAGGGACTCCCAGGAGACGAGGGCCAGGAAGAGCTGCGTCAGGTGTATCTCGATCACCTGTCCGAGCACCCCGACGGCATGTGGAAGGCCTGCACGGCCGGGCACGTCACGGCGAGTGCCCTGGTGATCGATCCCGCGCGCGGGCGGGTCCTGCTGACACTGCACCGCAAGCTGAAGATGTGGCTGCAGATGGGCGGCCACTGCGAGCCGGGCGATCCGACGCTGACCGCGGCGGCGCTGCGCGAGGCGACCGAGGAGTCGGGGATCGAGGACCTGACGCTGCTGCCGGGAGGCCCCGTGAGGCTGGACCGGCATCCCATTCCGGCGCCGTGCAATTGGCATCTGGACGTTCAGTACGCCGCGCTCGCCCCGGCGGGCGCGGACGCCGCGATCAGCGACGAGTCTCTCGACCTTCGCTGGTTCGCGTACGACGACGTCGCGGCGGTGGCCGACGAGTCGGTCGTACGACTGCTGGAGGCCGCGCGCGCGAGGCTCTGACGGGGTTTCCGCGGTCCCCCGTTCTCCGGACCCCGGTTCTCGGGTGTTCCGGCTCTCCGGAGGGCTCTCCTGAAGCACGGTGAGGGGCGGTCGCCGGTGGCGCCGCCCCTGACCGAGAAGGCCCGCAGGCCGGCGTCAGTTGCGGCTGCCGCCGAGGGAGTTGCCGCTGAGCCCGCCACTTCCCATGCCGAACTGCCCGAGCAGTCCCGAGGTGCGCAGGTGCTGGGGCGGCAGCAGCTCGCTGGGCTGCACAAGAACGTGACCCGTTCCGGAGAAGTGCATCTCCCAGCCCTCCCCGGTGGAGCCGCGACGGCGCCACACGGCGGAGGTCGAAGTGGGCGCCTGGAGCTGGGTCCGCAGGGACGTGGACCACGCGATGACCGCGTCCGCGTCCGCGCAGATGTTCTTCTGCGGGGTCACCTCGAGGACCAGCGGCTCGCCCGAGGTCATCAGGACGACCTGCCCGGAACCGGAGAGTTCCAGGTTGTACGCCCCCGCCGAGGCCACCTCGACCGCGCTGTCCACGGCGACGATGCCGACGCCGAGGGAACCGTCGAACGCGAGGACCGAGGAGCTGTCGACGGTGATGCCGCGGCCGACCTCCATAATGTGCAGGTGCTGCGCGAAGTTGGCGAGGTAAACGATCCCGCTGCCCTTGCAGCGCATGAGTTCGAGCCGCTCGCCGGTCATGCGCTCGACGTTGCGCCAGTTGCGGCTGCGGTACTGGCTGTCGAACTCCACCTGCCCCTCGAAGGCGACCATGGCTCCCTGCCGGGCCAGGACGGGGCTGCTGCCTCGGGTGACGTCGGTCTTGAGCAGCTGCGGGTTCTGCAGTGTGTAGCGCTCGGTGGACTCCACCGGGATGTGCGCGAAGAGTGTGCTGTGCATGGTGTGCTGGTGCTCCTCTCAGCCCCGGTCAGCCACGGATCTTGAAGCGGTCGCCGGTGTCCTCGCTGGGCTGGACGACCACGAAGCCCTGCCCCTTGAAACCGATCTGGAAGGCCTCTCCGCTGCCCCGGCCGATCAGGGCGCTCGCCTTGACGGTGCGGCGGGCCTTCATGTCGAGGCCGTCGGTCCAGGCGATGAGCGCGTCCGGGTCGACGTAGGTCTCCCGCTCCGCGCAGTCGAGGGAGATCGGCAGGCCACGGCTGACCAGGGCGACCCACCCGGTGCCGCGCACGACGAGGTTGGTCAGGCCCGAACCGGAGAGCTTCGCCATGCCCTTGACCGGCTCGATGGTGAGTTGCAGCGAGGTGTCGCAGGCCAGCAGCGTCGCGCCGTTGACGGACAGTGCCTCGTTGTTCAGGTGGACGACGAGGACGTCGCCTCCGTAGTCGGCGAGGTAGAGGTCTCCGTCACCGCGGCACAGCATCAGCCTGCCGCCCTCTCCGGTGACCATTTCCTCTGCGCTGCGGCGCAGTGTCGCGGGCGGAGCATCGAACTGCACGTAGCCGTCGTACGCGATCATCGATCCGGCCTTGGCGTACAGGTCCTGCCCGCTGATCATGGTGACCTTGAGGGTCTTGGAACTGTGCACGCTCATCCGGACGCCGGTGGCCGCGGAGCGCTGCGCGTGGAGTGTCTGGAGGTCCATGGACTGCCTCACACCTCGAAGGGCTGGACGACGACGAAGTTGCCGGGGGCACCGCGGAACTGGAGGTTCACTGCCTCCGCGCTCTGCCGGGCGTACCCGGAGCGGCGCAGCCGGAGCGAGGTCGTGGTGACGGCCTGCGCACCGGCGGACCAGGCGATGACGGCGTTGCCGTCCACATAGGTGGCGGGGCCCACGGGCAGGACCACGGGCACGCCGCGGGTCTTGACGACGACCGCGCCGGTGCCGGAGAACAGCATGCTGAACAGGCCGCCGCCCGGCAGACCCGCGCCTTCGATGCGGCGGATCTCGGTGTCCAGTGCCTCGTCGAACGCGAGGACACCGCGCGCGCTGGTGTAGAGCTGCTCGCCCTGGAGGCGGATGACGAAGAGACGGCTGGCCTCGTCGGCGAGGAACACCTCGCCGTCCCCTGAGCAGCGCATCAGGGACATGCCCTGGCCGGTGAGCTGCCCGGTCAGCTTGCCGAGCAGTCCGGAACCCTTGTGGGCGAAGTCGATGTCGCCCTGGTAGGCGACCATGCTGCCCTGCTTGGCCAGGATGTTCGCGCCCTTGGTGAGGGTGGCCCGCACCAGCTCGGTGTTCTGCTCGGTCCAGCGGTCGCCGACGGGTGCTTCGGCGTACTTCGTCAGGACCACGCGAAGGCCCGCTTCGGCTGGGACCGGCGCGAGCGCCGTGGCACCGCCGAAGGGCTGGGCCTGGCCTGGGAAGGCCGCGGGGGCGCCGGGAGGCGTGAAGGGACCGCCGACGGGGGCGGAGGTGCCGGGCGGCGTGAACGGACCGCCGGTGGGGGCGGCGCCGGGCGGCGTGAACGGTCCGCCCTGCGGGGCGGTCCCCGGTGCGGGCGGGGCCGCCGGTGGCGGCACGCTGCCGGCGGGCGGTGTGTTCAGGGACGCGGCGATGGTCTGCGCCGCGTGCACCGAGGGCGAGGGCGCCGAGGCGGGCGGCGGGGTCGTCGCTCCGGGGGGCGGCGCGAAGCCCTGTGCGGGAGCCGGCGCGGGGGCCGGTGCGGGCGTGCCCGGCGGGGCGAACGCGGGGGGCGCGAAGCCCGGCGCGGCTCCGGCCTGCGGCTGCTGCGCGGCGGGCTCCTCCTCGGCGACCTCTCCGCCGAAGTTCTTCAGAAGCGCGTCGAGACCACCGTCGAAGCCCTGGCCCACGGCAGCGAACCGCCACACGTCCTTGAGGTAGAAGTCGCCCAGCATCACCGCTCGTTCGGTGGAGAACTCCGAACCGTCGAAGGAATACCGGGCCACCTCCTCGCCGCCGGCGACGATCCGGATGTACCCGGGGGCGATCTGTGACATCTGCCCGGCGCCGTCGATGGTCGCCGTGAACGACAGCTTCTGGATCTTCGGCGGGATCTTTTCGAGTGTCACACGGAACGATTCCGTGTCGCCCGCCTGGGTGCCGAGCAGCTGAATGGAATCCTCGGGGGTCTTCGGCTGGTTGAAGAAGACGAAGTACCGGTCGTCCGAGAGCTTTTCGTCGGCATCGAGACCGAAGCAGCTGATGTCGAAGGTCAGTCCGGGGCCGGAGATCTGCACGCCTACGTACAGATCCGTGCCCGCGGTGAGGTCACTGATCTTGGCCTTGTGGCCGCGCTGGAATTCCCTGGCCATGCGTTTTGACCGTCCCCCATCCCGTATTGCGAGTGCGTCGCGCCAGGCTAACGGCAAATCACGGCCGGGGAAGAAGCCGGTACAGACCCGGTACACAATCTCCTATCTGACAAGATCGCCCTCCATGGGCAAAACCCGGCCGACCGGCGCGCGCTGACGGGCCGACCCGACGGCCGACCGGGGAGCCGCCGCCGACGGGTGAACCGGGCGATCGGCAGACTTGCGACGCGCAGCGACGCACGGCCGGCTCTCGACGCCCAGCCGGCTCTCGACGCGCAGCCCACTCTCGACGCGCAGCGACGCACGGCCGATGTGCGACTGGCAGCCGATTTGTCTGCTCTCCGGTTCGCGGTCCGGTCACGGTACGTGCCGTCGGTTCTCTCCGTCAGGGGCGGGCTGGTGCCGCAGCCGGTCGGCCGCGACCACGCCCTCCAGATAGCCGCGGGCCCGTTCGGTGCGCGGGTAGGCGTCAAGAAGCCGCCAGAACCGGGGGCCGTGTCCGGGGACGAGCAGATGGGCGAGTTCGTGGACGAGGACGTAGTCGACCACGTATTCGGGCATGCCCTGGAGCCGGTGCGAGAGGCGGATGCTGCCCTCGGAGGGGGTGCAGGAACCCCAGCGGGTGTTCTGGTTGGTCACCCAGCGGACCGAGCTCGGCCGGGCCCGGCCCTCGAAGTACAGCTCGGACAGGCGGGCGGCCCGCTCGGAGAGCTCCGCGTCACCGAGCACCCGTTTGCTCTCCTGCGCTGCCAGCTTGTCGAGCATGACGCTCACCCAGCGCTGCTCCTCCGCCTTGGACATCCGAGCGGGAATGAGCACGATGGTGCGATCGCCCTCGCGGTACGCGGAGACCGTCCGGCGACGGCGCGTGCTCCTGCGAACCTCGATCGCGCTCGCCCCCGAGCCGCTCGGCGGCTGGCTCGTCGTACTGCGCTGTGGGGTTCCGGCGCTGTGCAGTGGGTCGGCGGGCACGCCATGACGTTACCCGCTCCACCTGGGGGAAGTCCCGCCTCCGGGAGGGTTCGGTTCCGATCTGCAATCCATGCGTCTGATTTGTACGACGAACCCTCACAGCTGTGGATAACTTTCGGCACGATTCGGGCGGAGCGGGCATGCTGGCGGTCGACCGGCAGGCCCGAGACGGACGATGCCGGTCTGCTCTGCGGGATGACTACGGGACGGTACACGGGGGTCGCTTCATGCATCCGATGGTGAAACCCGCGCTGCGGCGCGGCTGGCGGGACCGCAACACCGTGCAGTTCGGCGTCGCGCCGGCGCACGCGATGCTGCTGGGTCCGGTGGACACGGCGACGGGCAGCTTCCTGGAACTGCTCGACGGGACACGCGGGCTCCTCCTGTTACGCGAGGAGGCCCGTCGGATGGGGCTGCCGGACGGCCATGCCGACGCAGTGGTGGACCGGCTCGCCGGGGCGGGCCTGCTGGACGACGCGACCGGCGGCGGTCCGGCCGCCGACGCGCTGCGCCGGAAGGAGGCGGTGCTGGACCGGCTTCGGCCGGACCTCGCCTCACTCTCCCTGGTCACCTGCGAACCGGGAGGCGCCATGGCCGGGCTCGCCGCTCGCCGTTCGCTTCACGTCCAGGTGCGCGGCGCGGGCCGCGTCGGAGCGGCGCTGGCCGCGACGCTCGCGGGCGCGGGCGTGGGCCGCGTCGAGGTGGTGGACGGCGGCTGTGTGGAGCCGTGGGACGTGGCGCCGGGCGGACTGCCCGCCGAGTCGGTGGGCGAGCGCAGGGACGCGGCGGCACGCCGGGTCGTACGAGGAGCGGCACCGGACCGGCCGCCCCGCCGCGCGACCCGGCCCTGCTCGGACGACGCGGAGCCCGGGCTGGCCCTGGTGGTCCTCGCCCCGCGCGACGGGCTCGCCGCATATGTGCCCGACCCGGCCGCGGCCGAGCGGTTCGTCGCCTCGGGGACACCGCATCTCTACGTGGGCGTCCTCGAAGGCACGGGAGTCGTCGGGCCGTTGGTCCTTCCGGGCGAGACGGGCTGCGCCGGATGCATGGAGCGGGCGCGGATGGACCGGGATCCGGCCTGGCCGCGACTGCTGGCCCAGTGGCGCTCGGGGCGCGGCCGCCGGGTTCCGGCCTGCGATCTGGCGCTGTCCGGGGCGGTCGCGGGGCTGGCGGCGGCCCATGCCCTGGCCTTCCTCGACGGCCGGCCGCCGTCCAGCGCGGGGGCCCGCTGGGAGGTGTCACTGCCGGGGCTCGACTGGCACGCGCGGCCCGTGTGGGCGCACCCGGCATGCCCGTGTGGCGCGATGGACAGAGCTAAAAGGGAGCACTCCTCGGCGGACGGGGGGCGGCACGAGACAATGGCGGAGCAACAGCCGCCAACGGAGTCAGGCCGTCAGGGACACCCGGCGCGGCTGTCTGGGACTTGGAGGGCGCATGTCTGATCTTCCCCGGAAGGCGGTCACCCGAACCGCCAAGCTCGCCGCGCTACCGATCGGCTTCGCCGGGCGGGCTACCTGGGGGCTCGGCAAACGGATCGGGGGCAAGTCCGCCGAGATCGTCGGACGCGAGCTGCAACAGCGCACGGCCGAGCAACTGTTCAAGGTGCTCGGCGAACTCAAGGGTGGGGCGATGAAGTTCGGGCAGGCGCTGTCCGTCTTCGAGTCGGCGCTGCCCGAGGAGATCGCGGGCCCCTACCGAGCCGCACTGACGAAGCTCCAGGAGGCCGCGCCGCCGATGCCGACGAGCACGGTGCACTCGGTGCTGGCGGAGCGGATCGGCGAGGACTGGCAGGAGTACTTCCTGGAGTTCGAGGACAAGCCCGCGGCAGCGGCCTCGATCGGCCAGGTGCACCGGGCGGTGTGGCACGACGGGCGCGAGGTCGCGGTCAAGGTGCAGTACCCGGGCGCGGGCGAGGCCCTGCTGTCCGATCTGAACCAACTTGCCCGATTTTCCCGGCTTCTGGGTCCGCTCATCCCCGGCATGGACATCAAGCCACTCATCTCGGAACTGCGCGACCGGGTCTCGGAGGAGCTGGACTACGGCCTGGAGGCACAGGCCCAGCAGGCACACGCCGAGGAGTTCGCGGACGACCCGGACGTCCTGGTACCCGAGGTGGTCCACCAGTGCGACCAAGTGTTGATCACGGAATGGGTGGAGGGCATTCCCCTCTCGGAGGTGATCGCGGACGGCACGCAGGAGCAGCGTGACCGCGCCGGCCAGTTGCTGGCCCGCTTCCTCTTCTCCGGCCCGGCCCGTACGGGCCTGCTGCACGCCGATCCACACCCGGGCAACTTCCGTCTGCTGCCGGACGAGAAGGACGGATGGCGGCTGGGGGTCCTGGACTTCGGGACGGTCGACCGGCTGCCCGGCGGCCTGCCCACCCAGATCGGCGACGCGCTGCGCATGACGCTCGGCGGAGATGCCGAGTCGGTCTACGCGATGCTGTGCGAGGAGGGCTTCGTCAAGGAGTCCATCGATCTGGACCCGGACGCGGTTCTCGACTACCTCCTGCCGATCATCGAACCGGCGCAGGTGGACGACTTCACCTTCACCCGCGGCTGGATACGCAGCCAGGCGGCCCGTGTGGCCGACCCCCGCTCCCCCGCCCATCAGCTGGGCAAGCAGCTCAACCTGCCGCCGGCGTACCTGTTGATCCACCGGGTCACCCTGAGCACCATCGGGGTGCTGTGCCAGCTGGGAGCGACGGTTCGGCTGCGGGAGGAACTGGAGGCGTGGCTGCCGGGGTTCCTGGCGGACGAGGAACTCGTGGAGGAGGACCCGCTGGAGGACGGGCTTCTGGAGGGGGACTCGGCGGCTGAGGCATGAGCGGATCCGGGTGACCCGAAGGGGACCCGGGTGATCCGAAGGACACGGCCCCGCGTTCCCGAATCCAGGCTGACGCGGGCACGGGTGTCGCAGAAGGAGTGAACGCCCCGCGGGGGCGGGTCCTTCTGGACCCGCCCCCGCGGACAGTACGCGCCTCACGGGAACCGGGAGGCCACCGCTACCGGTGTGGTTCGGTCACTGCATCACGGCCATCGCCAGCGCCCGGCGGGCGCGCAGCGACGCGCGCTCCGCACGGCGCTGCATCCGGCGGGCCACCGCCAGGCGGATCGCCCGGCGCTCCGCCTCGGCCGCCCTGTGGCGCTCGTGCATATGCGCACGTGCCAGTGCTTCTGGGATGAGTTGCATCTCTCGGGTCCTGTTCTGACGCGAGTCGTTCGCGCCGGTGGTGGTGAAGTCTGGAATCGCGGAGCCTGCGGGCTCGCTGGTGGACGGCTTCATCGGGGCCTGCTTCTGGGGGTCGTGCGTCAGTGGGCGGTCGATCGTTCCTCGGGTGTTCATGCCGTGACCGGGTTCTTGCGCGGGCGACCACGGGGCCGCTTGCGGGCCACGACCACACCCTGGACGAACAGCTCGCCACCCCAGACGCCCCAGGGCTCACGCCGCTCCTTGGCCCCGGCGAGGCAGGCCTCGATCAGCGGGCAGGTGCGGCAGAGGGACTTGGCGTACTCGACGTCCGCCGGCGACTCGGCGAAGAAGACCTCCGGGTCGTAGGAACGGCAGGGGACGGGCACGCCCAGGTTCTCGATGGCGTCGTCGAGCGCGGTGAGCGCAGTGAGCGGGGTCAAGGTGGAGTCCTCCGTGAGGCCGGGCGGGGGGATCGTTTCGGAAGGCGGTACGGACGGGGCGTGCGCTTCGAGTTGCACGGTTTCGTCTTCCTCGTCTGGTCGTTCCGGCCCTGTTGGGGCCGGGAGGCGGCTGGTACCGGGTCTTACTTGTTCCCGAGGCCCCTTCACTCCGTCATCCCCGTTCGGGGAAAACAGAAGGGCCGCGGATCCCGGGTGGGGTTCCGCGGCCCTGAAGGCGCCGGCCTGATCGAGGATCAGGCTGGATCACTCCAGGGTTCAGGCCCACGGAAGGCCCACATCGTCAGGTGCTGCTTCGTCTGCTTCCGGGATCCGGCACCGGCCGCCGCAAAGGCATAGGCGTGCGCCTGTGCCTCTACTGCTTCCAGTGCCTGAGTCGGTCGCTCATTGCGCTCGCGGACAGGGAGGCCCGAGAGAGACAGGACGGACACCGGACGGTCGGCACGAATGCGGGACACACCGGTGGCCAGGGTCGAGGCGCCGGACATGCACAGGAAGACGACGGAGGGATCGGTCAGTTTGACGGTGCTGGTGGAGCTGGGGCTGATGCTGATCACTTCAATCGCCTCCTCTCGGCGCCTCAGGGACCGTGGGAACGGCCCGGGGTTGTTAAGTACACCACGAAATCGGCGCCTTAGAGAAGGCCGCCGCTTCCGTGCTTAAGAACCTATGGGGATTGCTGGGGCATGCGCAAACTATTTTTTCGACGAGTTCGCGTCATGCTTCCAAGCCATCCCCATCCGGGTCCTGGCCTGCGCAGATGGCCAGAACTTCGGTTCCGTAGCGGTTGAGCTTGCGGCTGATGACCCCGGGGATGCGAGCCAGCTCGGCCGCGGACTCGGGAACCGCTTCCGCGATCGCCATCAGGGTCCTGTCGGTGAAGACGCAGAAGTCGGGCTGTCCGCTGCGCTCGGCCTGGACGGCCCGCCAGTCGCGCAGTCGCTCGTAGAGACCCTCGTCCATCTCTGAGGGACAGTCCTCGCAGCGCATCAGTTTCATCTCACCGGCCTCGCTCAAGGCCCGGCCGCAGACCCGGCAGCGGGCCGGGGTCCGCCGGGTACGCCGCGGCACGCCCCCGACGGTGCCCGTGCCCGTACCCGTGCCGGTCAACCCTCGCTCGATGCCTCCGGAGGCGGCCGGGCCGCCCCGCGTCACGGTTGCCGTGGAGCCGGGGCGCAGCCCGTCGAGGAAACGACTCGGCACCCGCGTGGGGCGTCCGCCGGGCGAGCGGGACAGGGACCAGGAGACACAGAGATGTTCACGAGCGCGGGTGACACCCACGTAGAGGAGGCGGCGCTCCTCCTCGATCTGCTCGTCCGTCTTTGCGTACGTGATCGGCATCATGCCCTCGGAGACACCGACCAGGAAGACGACGTCCCACTCCAGTCCCTTGGCGGAGTGCAGCGAGGCGAGCGTGACCCCCTGCACGGTCGGGGCGTGCTGGGCGCCGGCCCGTTCGTCGAGCTCGGCCACCAGGTCGGCCAGGGTGGCCTCGGGTCTGACCGCGGCGAAGTCCTGGGCGAGGTGGACCAGGGCGGCCAGGGACTCCCAGCGTTCCCTCACCGCGCCGGAGCCGGCCGGGGGTTCGCTGGTCCAGCCCTCGCCCGACAGCACGTCCCGCACTTGGGAGGGCAGGTCGACGGTGTCGTCGAGCCGCACGTCGTTGCCGCCGAAACGGGCGGCGGCGCGCAGGGCGGTGCCCGCCTTGCGCACCTCGGGACGGTCGAAGAACCGCTCGGCGCCGCGCAGTTGGTAGGGAACCCCGACGTCGGCGAGGGCCTGCTCGTAGTTCTCGGACTGCGCGTTCGTGCGGAACAGGACGGCGATCTCGCTCGCCGGGACCCCCGAGCCGATGAGATCGCGAATGCGACGGGCGGCGCCCTCCGCCTCGGCGGGCTCGTCGGCGTACTCGGCGTAGGCGGGCTCCGGCCCGGCGGCACGCTGGGAGACCAGTTCCAGCCGGTGGTCGGCAGCGCGGCCCCGGGCCTGGGCGAGCAGACCGTTGGCGAGGTGCACCACCTGAGGTGTGGAGCGGTAGTCCCGGACCAGCTTGACGACGGTGGCTCCTGGGTGCCGGACGCGGAAGTCGAGCAGGTGGTCCGGGGTGGCGCCGGTGAAGGAGTAGATCGTCTGGCTGGCGTCGCCGACCACACAGAGACTGTCGCGGTCACCGAGCCACAGTTCCAGCAGGCGCTGCTGGAGGGGGCTGACGTCCTGGTACTCGTCCACCACGAAGTGCTGGTACTGGCTGCGGACCTGGTCGGCGATGTCGTGCCGGTCCTGGAGGATGCCGACGGTCAGCAGCAGCACGTCCTCGAAGTCGATGACCGCGCGCTCCCGCTTGAGGTTCTCGTAGGTCGCGTAGAGCTGGGCGATCTCGAAGGGGTCCCGGGGGGCTTCACGGCCCGCCTTGGCAGCGGCGGCCGCGTAGTCGGCGGGGACGGTCCGGGTGACTTTGGACCACTCGATCTCGGCGGTGACATCACGCAGTTCACCCCGGTCGAGACGGATCCCGTAGGCCGCCGCGGCGTCGGCGACCAGCGGGATCTTGCGGTCCACGAGGCGGGGCAGGCTACCGCCGACCGCCTTGGGCCAGAAGTACTGGAGCTGGCGCAGCGCGGCCGAGTGGAACGTCCGCGCCTGGACGCCCACGGCACCGAGCTGGCGCAGCCGACCGCGCATCTCTCCCGCGGCCCGAGCAGTGAAGGTGACGGCGAGCACACTGGACGGCTGGAGGATTCCCGCGCGCACTCCGTAGGCGATGCGGTGGGTGATGGCCCGCGTCTTGCCTGTGCCGGCGCCCGCCAGCACGCACACCGGACCGTGCAGGGCGGTGGCGACCTCGCGCTGCTCGGGGTCGAGCCCGTCGAGCACCGCGTCGGCCGTGTCCGGGACCCGCGGGAAGAGGGTGGAGTGCGTTGCTGCTGTCACGCCGCCATGCTGCCAGGTCCGCGGAGACAGGTGCGCCGGTTGTCCACAGGGGGACGCTCCCAGTCGTACTAATGCGGCAGGCGTCCCGTTCTCCTGCGGCAGGGTCCGTTCTCCTGCGACAGACGTCCCCTTACTTGTACGGCAGGCGTTCCGTTTCTCATGCGGCAGGCGCCGCGTACGGCGTTCGCCATTCCCCCGTTCCACCTGGGAATGAGCGCCCGGTCGCGTACGTTCACCCTTCGGACACCGCCCCGGCAGCGAAGGAGCGCGAGACAGATGCAGGGCACTGTGACGATGTACAGCACCACCTGGTGCGGGTACTGCCGTCGGCTGAAGAGCCAGATGGACCGCGAGGGCATCGCGTACACCGAGATCAACATCGAGCTGGACCCGGAGTCCGCGGCGTTCGTGGAGAAGGCCAACGGCGGCAACCAGACGGTGCCCACAGTTCAGGTAGTTCCCTCCAACGGTGGCACTGAGGTCGTCATGACGAACCCGAGCCTTGCTCAGGTGAAGCAGGCACTCGGCGTCTGACCCACATGACGCACACGACCCCCGACCGGCCTGGCGCCGGTTCGGGGGTCTTTGTATGCCCGGCCTGCACGGGGCCGCCTCGGCGGTAGCGTGATCGACATGACGACCGAAGACGAGGCGGACGGCGAGGCGCTGGTCGGAGGCATGGTGAACGCGGGGGCGGTCTTCCGCCGGGGTGAGTTGGTGGAACGCCCGGCACCACGCAACGCACACGCCCTCCATGCCCACCTCCTTGCGCTGAAAGAGCACGGCTTCGACGCGGCCCCGACTCCGGTGGGCCTCACCGCTGACGGTCGTGAGCAGCTGACCTTCGTTCCCGGCGACGTGGCTCTGCCACCGTTCCCGCCCTGGGTGTTGACGACAACCGCCCTCGAATCGGTGGGGATCCTGCTGCGCGGCCTGCATGAGGCCAGCGCGACCATCGCGGTCGACAAAGACGTCGCGTGGCCCCAGGACCTCGCCGATCCGGCGGGAGGAACAATGGTGTGCCACAACGACGTATGCCCGGACAACGTAGTTTTCCGCGACGGTCATGCCGCCGCCTTGATTGATTTCGACCTGGCAGCGCCCGGCCGTCCTCTCTGGGACGTCGCCATGGCTGCCCGCTACTGGGTACCCATGCTTGATCCGGCATCCGCGGCTGCCCTGTATCCCTCCGGATTGGATGCGGCTGCACGGCTGCGGATCCTCGCCGACAGCTACGGCCTCTCGCCGAGGGAGCGCACCGAATTGCCCGGCGTGATCGAACAGGCCACGGAGATCTGCCGGGCCTTCGTCGCCCGCCGCGTGGCTGACGGTGATCACGTCTACCTCCAGGCGCTGGCCGAACGTGGCGGATGGGAGCGCTGGGACCGCATGCAGGTATGGCTGGCCGCCCACCGCGAGACGTTCACGGTCGCTCTGCTGGACTGACGTGCTCTGGTGTCGGGCCCCCTCGTCCCCACCGAGGACAACTACCAGGGGACCACTCGCGCCGAACGCCAAGTGTGCGGCTTTCCCGTTCTGGAAAGCTGGGGATCTTGACCTTGCTGTCAGGAGGTCGGAAGCATCGAACGCCAAGACATGGGCGGTCCTCCCTGGCCGCCACAAGCAGGAGGGAAGTCTACAGACCGTGCCACCGTTCTGTTCCCGGACGCTCGACGCTCACCAATCCGCCGCTGGCCCAGGTCAAGCAGAAGATCGGGGCGTGAGCGACGTCGCCCCGGCGCGCGTTTCGCGATGACTGCGGCGACCCTGTTCAAGGGCCGCCGCAGTCTTCCGTTTTTGTCCAGGTGAGTGAGTAACGCCACAGCAGCCGACGCCGGAACAATCGCCTCGGCGTCCGCGTGCGGCGACGGGCCCGGCTCAGGGAGCCGAGCGTGTGGGCAGTGGCTTTCCGTACCAGAGCTCGATCAGCCGGGCCGCGATGGAGATCCCGTACGGGGGCAGCACCTCGCCGGACTCGAAGGCGGCCTTGAGGTCCTCCCGGGAGAACCAGCGGGCCTCGTGGATCTCCTCCCCGTCGACGTCGATGGCCGCGCTGGTGGCGCGGGCCATGAAGCCCAGCATGAGACTGGACGGGAAGGGCCAGGGCTGGCTGGCGATGTACTCGACCTCGCCGACCGTGATCCCCACCTCCTCGAGCACCTCGCGGCGCACCGACTGTTCGATCGACTCGCCGGGCTCCACGAATCCCGCCAGTGTGGAGAAGCGGCCCTCCGGCCAGTGCACCTGGCGGCCGAGCAGGATGCGGTCCTCGTCGTCCGTCACCGCCATGATCACGGCGGGGTCGGTGCGTGGGTAGTGTTCGGCCCCACAGGCCGGGCAGCGGCGGATGTGCCCCGCGGCGGCGATGACGGTGCGTTCACCGCAGCGGGAGCAGAAGCGGTGCATGCGCTGCCAGTTCTCCAGCGCGACGGCGTGCACCATCAGGCCCGTGTCCCGGGGGGACAGCAGCAGTCCCGCCTCGCGTAGTCCGGCCGCGCGCGCGGACTGGTCCATCCGGCCCGGCAGCGCGTCCTTCTGGAGTGCGAAGTAGCTCACGCCGTCGGCGTCGGTGCCCAGGAAGTAGCGGTGTGCCTCGGTGAGAGGGGCCTCGAAGGACGGCGTCATCACCAGTTCGGTGGTTCCCTCGGGTGTTTCGTCGATGAGCACCTGGCCGCCGGAGACCACGAAGACCCGGGTGGTGGGGTGGCTCCACGCCGCGGCGAGCCATGCCTCGTCGAGCCGGTGGTGGGCGGCCCGGTCGATGCCGCTCGGGGCGGTGAGCGAGATGGGGCGGTCGGCGGTGTGGTCGGTCCAGGTGCTCACGGTTGTTTCCAACTCCCCCGGTGGAACGGGTTGTTCAGCGGGACGTACGGCGGCGTCGGCAGGACGTGGTGCGGGGCTCGGCGGGTTCCGGCGGGGGCCGGTCTCTTCAGTGTGCACCGGGCAGGTTTCCCTTGAACTCGCCCCACAGATGAGCGGCGGTCTCGACACCCTTGAGCAGCAGATCCAGCTCGACCTTCTCGTTCGGCGCGTGCCAGCCGTCGGAGGGCACCGAGATGCCGAGGAACAGCACGGGTGCCGCGAGCACGTCCTTCAGGTCCGCCGCCGGTCCCGAACCGCCCTCACGAGTGAAGCGGATCTCCTGTTCGAAAGCCTTGCCCATGGCGCGTACGACGGCCTGGAGGGCCGGGTGGTCCAGCGGCGTCAGGCACGGGCGCGTGGCGGCCCCGAAGCTGATCTCGTGGCGTACGCCGGCGGGCAGCTGCCGGACCGCCCAGTCCCGTACGACCCGCTCCACGTGGTCCGGGTCCTGCCCGGCGACCAGCCGGAAGGACAGCTTCACCGTGGCCGAGGAGGGAATGACCGTCTTGCTGCCGGGGCCCTGGTAGCCGCCTCCGATGCCGTTGACCTCTGCGGTGGGGCGGGCCCAGACACGCTCCAGGGTGGTGTACCCGGCCTCTCCGTGGGTGGCGGAGGACCTGGCGGTGCGCAGCCACCGCTCCTCGTCGAAGGGCAGCTGGGCGAAGAGTTCCCGCTCGCGGTCGGTGAGTTCGACGACGCCGTCGTAGAAGCCGGGGATCGCCACGCGCGCGTGCTCGTCGTGCAGGGCGGCCACCAGCCGGGCCGCGGCGGTGGCCGGGTTGGGCACCGCGCCGCCGAAGGAGCCGGAGTGGAGGTCCTGCCCGGGCCCGTGCAGTGTGATCTCGCACTCGGCGAGGCCCCGCATCCCGGTGCAGACCGTCGGGGTCTCCTCCGCCCACATGCCGGTGTCGGAGACGATCACCGCATCCGCGGCGAGGCGCTGCGCGTGCTCCTCGACGAGGGCTCGGAAATGCGGCGAGCCCGACTCCTCCTCGCCCTCGATCAGCATCTTCAGGTGCACGGCCGGCGTGGTGCGGCCAGTGGCGGCGAGGTGGGCGCCGACGCCCAGGGTGTGGAAGAACACCTGGCCCTTGTCGTCGGCGGCCCCGCGCGCGTAGAGGCGGTTGTCGCGGACCACGGGTTCGAAGGGGTCGGTGTCCCAGCCGTCCTCGAGGGCGGCGGGCTGGACGTCGTGATGGCCGTAGACGAGGACCGTGGGCGCCTCGGGGTCGTCCGATGGCCACTCGGCGAACACGGCCGGCGCGCCGGGCGTCTCCCACACCTCGGCGGTGGGGAAACCGGTCTCCTTGAGCTTGGCGGCGAGCCAGTCGGCGCTGCGCCGTAGGTCCGCGGCGTGTGCGGGCTGTGCCGATACGGACGGTATGCGCAGCCACTCCGCGAGGTCGTCGAGGAAGGCGGCGCGGTGCAGCGCGATATGGGCGCGGACGGCATTGACAGCGCTGTCAACGGGCTTGCTCATGGCCCCGAGCCTATCCGTCCGTCTCAGCCGCCCTCTGTGGCGTCCCCGCCGGACGGTTCCTCGACCGGTTCCCCGGAGATTTCTCCGGACGGTTCACCCAGGAGCAGCCGCTCCAGCGCCGCCCGGTCCGGCAGCCCTTCGGGGCGCACGATCTCGCCGCTGCGCACGTACAGGAAGGCCGCCGTCACGGACTCCGGGGGCACGCCCTGCTGCTCGGCCCAGGCGAGCCGGTAGAGGGCGAGCTGCAGCGGGTCGGCGGTGCGCTCCCGGCCGGTCTTCCAGTCGACGATCTCGTACGTGTCCCCGTCCCGGTAGACGGCGTCGATGCGGCCACGGACGACCCGCCCGGCGATCGCGAGCTGGAAGGGCGCCTCCACGCGGTAGGGCGTGCGGTGGGCGTACGCACTGCGTTCGAAGGCCTCCTTGAGGGCTTCGAGGTCTTGTTCGTCGGCGATCTCGGCCTCGCTGCCGGGCAGTTCCTCGGGCTCCAGCATGGGCAGCCGCAGTTCCTCGAAGCGGGCCTCGGCCCAGGCGTGGAAGCGGGTGCCGCGGCGGGCACCGGGCTGCGGCGGGCGCGGCATGGGGCGTGCCAGCTCCCGTGCGAAGCCTTCCGGGTCCGCCGCCAGCCGCATCACCTCGGTGGCGGTCAGCGAAGCCGGCAGGAGTACGTCGGTGACGCTCTCGCGGGCGCGCAGGAGCTCCCCCGTGAGCGCGTCGAGGTCGCGGTCCCAGGAGGCGAGGGTGCGGGTCTCCTCAGGGGTGAGGCGGGGCTCGGCGGAGTGGGAGCGGGCGTGGGGGATCCGCACCTGCGCCGCCGGTGCCGGCGCTGCTCCCGCCGGGTGGTCCGTCGTCCAGCTGTCCCAGTCGGAGTCGTCCCGCTCGGAGTCGTCCCGCTCGGAGTCGTCCCCTTCGGGGTCGTCCCGGTCCCCGAAATCGCCGTCCTCGTAGGGGGGTTCTTCGTCGTAGGGCGGCTCGTCGTCCTCCGGTGGGGGCGGCCACTCGGGGTCCTCGTACGAGGCCGGCTCGTCCACCGGGTCCGGGCGGGTGTCGGCCTGGGAAACGACTTGGGAGGCGGCCTGTTCGAGGTGGGCGAGGACCGTGGCGGCGGCGGCGCGCCGGCGGGCGAGCGCGGTGCCGTCCAGCGGCAGCGGCCAGGCGTGTTCGGCTCGCGCCCCGGTCAGGGCCGGGTTCTCCTCGCCCTCGGCGGGTTCGTCCGCCCAGGCCTCGATCTCGCCGTGTCCGGCGGCGCAGTGCTCGTAGAGGGCGAGCAGGAACTCCGAGGGGCCGCGGGGGCGCTTCTGCGACGGTCCCCACCAGTGGCCGGAGCCGAGCAGCAGGGACCGGGGGCGGGTGAAGGTGACGTAGCCGAGGCGGAGTTCCTCGGTGTGCTGGTGGTCCTTCATCGCCTCGTGGAAGGCCTTCATGGCCTTGGCGTTCCAGGCGTCGACGTCGGGCAGGGTGGCGGCGTCGCCGCGCAGTGCGTGGGGCAGGACCTTGCCCTGCGCGGTCCACTTCTCGCGTCCCTGGCTGCTGGGGAAGGTGCCGTTGACGAGGCCGGGGACGGCGACGACGTCCCACTCCAGGCCCTTGGACTTGTGCGCGGTGAGCACCTTGACGGTGTTCTCGCCGCCCGGCAGGGCGTTGTCGAGGCCCTTCTCGTACTGGGCGGCGGTGCGCAGGAAGGCGAGGAAGGCGAGCAGGGTCGCCTCGCCGTCGTTGGCGGCGAAGGATGCGGCGATGTCGAGGAAGTTCGACAGGGTCTCGCGGCGGCGGGCTGCCAGGGCGTGCGGGGACGCGGACAGTTCCACCTCCAGGCCGGTGACGGCGAGCACCCGGTGCAGTACGTCCATCAGCGGGTCGGCGAGCGAGCGGCGCAGGTCGCGCAGTTCGGTGGCGAGCCGTGCGAAGCGCACGCGCGCGTCGGCCGAGAACGGCA
Organism: Streptomyces cavernae; assembly: GCF_004023625.1. Lineage (GTDB taxonomy): Bacteria > Actinomycetota > Actinomycetes > Streptomycetales > Streptomycetaceae > Streptomyces > Streptomyces cavernae. Next base: position 77,249 of record NZ_RPDJ01000020.1, read on the forward strand.
GCCCGTCGTCGTCCCCTTCGAGGGGTGTCTCCAGGAACGTGTCCAGCGCGTCGGCGAGCGATATCACCTCGGAGGGATCGACGCCCTCGACGGCCTCGGCGAGACGGCGGTCGGGGTCGTCGTCGTCCGCTCCGCGCGCGTGGCGGACGAGCAGCCGGGCGCGCCGTCCCAGGAGGGCGAGGTCGCGGGCGCCGATGCGCCAGCGCGGGCCGGTGAGCAGCCGCACCAGTGAGGCGTTGGCGCCCGGGTCCTGGAGTACCTCGCAGACGGCGACGAGGTCGGCGACCTCCGGCAGGTGCAGCAGCCCGGACAGGCCCACGACCTCGACGGGGATGTCACGTGCGACGAGTGCGCCCTGAATCTCGGCGAAGTCGGTCGCGGTGCGGCACAGGACCGCGATCTCACCGGGTGCCGTCCCGGTGCGCACCAGGTGGGCGATGGAGTCGGCGATCCAGGCCGTCTCCTCGGCGTGGGTGCGCAGCAGCGCGCAGCGGACCATGCCGTCGTGTTCCGCTCCGGGCGCGGGCCGCAGGGCCTCCACTCCCTCGTGGAGGGCGCGCAGGGGTTCCGCGAGGCCGTTGGCGAGGTCCAGGAGCCGGCCGCCGCTGCGGCGGTTCTCACTGAGCGCCTGGCGGGTCGCCGGCCGGCCGTCGGCGTGCGCGAAGTGCTCGGGGAAGTCGTCCAGGTTGGCGACGGAGGCGCCGCGCCAGCCGTAGATGGCCTGGCAGGGGTCGCCGACGGCGGTCACCGGATGGCCGGTTCCGTCGCCGAAGAGTCCTGCGAGCAGGATGCGCTGGGCCACCGAGGTGTCCTGGTACTCGTCCAGCAGCACCGCCCGGAACTCGTCCCTGAGGATGCGGCCGACTTCCGGGCGGGTGCGGGCGAGGGTCGCGGAGAGGGCGATCTGGTCACCGAAGTCGATGAGGTCGCGGTCCCGTTTGGCGGTCCTGTAGTGGCCGACCAGTTGGGCGAGTTCGCGCCGGGCGGCGGCGGCCTCGGGGACCTTGCGCAGATCGGCGTTGGTCAGCCGGGCGCCGTCGAGGGCGCGCAGCAGCTCACCGTCGTGGGCGCGGAGTTCCTCCGGCTGCACGAGGTGTTCGGACAGTTCGGAGTCGAGGGCGAGGAGGTCGCTGACCAGGTCCGGGAAGGACCGGGTGAGCGCCGGGTAGGGGCCGGGCGCCTCCCGCAGTACGCGCGCGGCGAGTTGGTAGCGGGTGGCGTCGGCCAGGAGACGGGCGGTCGGCTCCAGTCCGATGCGCAGCCCGTGGTCGGTCAGCAGACGGCCCGCGAAGGCGTGGTAGGTGGAGATGACCGGTTCGCCCGGCGGGTTGTCCGGGTCGATGACGTCGGGGTCGGTGACGCCCGCCTTGACGAGTGCCTTGCGTACGCGCTCGGCCAGTTCTCCCGCGGCCTTGTTGGTGAAGGTCAGGCCCAGGACCTGCTCGGGGGCGACCCGGCCGGTGCCGACCAGCCACACCACGCGGGCAGCCATCACCGTGGTCTTGCCCGAGCCGGCTCCGGCCACGATCACCTGGGGGGCGGGCGGCGCGATGATGCAGCGCATCTGCTCCCTGGTGAACGGGATCTCGAGGAGTTCCTTGAGCTGTTCGGGGTCGGTGATACGGGCGGGCACGTCTCAGAGGCTAACGGCGAGCACTGACAACGCGTGTCACTCGACCACATGCCGGCCCTCGGGCCGCGCGCTGCACGACGCGCGGAACGCGCAGTGGGTGCAGTGCTGTCCGGCCGTCGGCGAGAAGCGTTCGTCGAGGACCTTGCCGGCGGCGGTGGCCAGCAGTTCGCCGACCCACTGCCCCTCCTCCCCGTCCCGCCCGGTCAAGGGTTGCTGTGCCTGCACCTTGGGAAGGGTCTCGCCGCCGTCCTTGCGGGCGGCTCCCTGACGGAGGTGCACGAGTTCCGCGCCGCCCGGCTCGGGGCGCACCCCGTCGAAGTGTTCGTCGACGGCCCCCTCGCGGACGGCGAGTTGGTAGACCGCGAGCTGCGGGTGGTGGAGGACCTCGGCGGAACTCGGCGCCTGCTTGCCCGTCTTGAAGTCGACCACGTAGGCGCGGCCTTCGCGGTCCGCCTCCACCCGGTCCATGGAGCCCCGGATGCGTACTTCGTAGGGGCCCGCTTCCAGGGTGACGTCGAAGTCGTGCTCGCTGGCCACCGGGGTGCGGCCGGCGCGGACGCCGCCCGAGTCGACGTGCCAGGTGAGGAAGCGTTCGAGCGCCACGCGCGCGTGCTCCTTCTCCTGCGCGGACTTCCACGGCGCGTCGAACGCGAGGGCGTTCCACACGGAGTCGAGGCGCTCCATGAGGACGTCGAGGTCGGCGGGGGTGCGGCCGGAGGCGACCTCGTCGGCCAGGACGTGCACCACGTTGCCGAAGCCCTGGGCGGCGGTGGCGGGGGCGTCGGCCTTCACCTCGCGGCCCAGGAACCACTGCAGGGCGCAGGTGTTGGCGAGTTGGTCGAGGGCACTGCCGGAGAGCACGACGGGCCGGTCGCGGTCGCGCAGCGGCACCTTGCTCTCGGTCGGCTCGTACATGCCCCACCAGCGGTACGGGTGCGCCGACGGCACGAGAGGGCGGCCGTCCTCGTCGACGAGGGCGGCCAGCCGGGCCAGGCGGTGGGCCGCGGCCTCCCTGAGGGCGTCGGAGACCCGCGGGTCGACGGTCGTGGCCCGCAGTTCGGCGACGAGCGCGGCGACCGACAGGGGGCGGCGGGGGCGGCCTGTGACGTCCTTGGGTTCGACGCCGAGTTCGGTGAGGAACCGCGAGGGCTGGTCTCCGTCGTCGGCGGGGGCCTTCACGGCGGTGACGACCAGCCGTTCACGCGCGCGCGTGGCGGCCACGTAGAACAGGCGCCGTTCCTCGGCCAGCAGTGCGCCGGGCGTGAGCGGTTCGGCGAGGCCGTCGCGGCCGATGCGGTCCGCTTCCAGGAGGGAGCCGCGGCGGCGCAGATCGGGCCACAGGCCCTCCTGCACGCCCGCCACGACGACCAGGCGCCACTGCAGGCCCTTGGATCGGTGTGCGGTCATCAGCCGGACCGCGGCGGGGCGCACCGCCCGTCCGGCGAGGGTGTCCGCGGCGATGTCCTCGGCCTGAAGTTCGGCGAGGAAGTTGAGGGCGCCGCGGCCGCCGGTGCGTTCCTCGGCACGGGCCGCGGTCGCGAACAGCGCGCAGACGGCGTCGAGGTCGCGGTCGGCGTTGCGGCCCGCCGCGCCGCCGCGCCGCGCCGCCCATTCCAGGCGCCGGGGCCACGGGGTGCCGTCCCACAGCTCCCACAGCGCCTCCTCGGCGGTCCCGCCGTCGACGAGCCGCTGCCGTGCCCTGCGCAGCAGCGCGCCCAGGCGCTGGGCGCCGCGGGCGTACGTGGGGTCGTGCGCCACGAGCCGCTCCGGCTCGGCGAGGGCGCGCGCCAGCAACTCGTCCGAGGGCGGCGGCAGATGGTTGCCGGCGGCCCGCTCCTCCTCACGCAGCGCGCGCCCGAGCCGCCGCAGGTCGGCGGCGTCCATGCCGGCGAGCGGGGAGGCGAGCAGGGTGAGCGCGGTCTCGGTGTCGAGCCAGGGGCGCTGCGGTGTGGCCGTGTCGGGTTCTCCGGATGCGGCGGCTCCGGGTTCGCCGGTCGGGGCGGGCTCGGAGCCGCCGGCCCCCTCGACCACCGCGGCGTCCGTTTCCGAGGCCACCGCCCGCGCCACCGCCTTGAGGGCCGTGAGCAGCGGTGCTACCGCCGGTTCGTGACGGAGCGGCAGGTCGTCGCCGTCGATGTCCAGCGGTACGCCCGCCGCCGTGAGCGCCCGGCGGACCGTGGGGATGGTGCGGGAACCCGCGCGCACCAGGACCGCCATCTCGCCCCAGGGGATGCCGTCCTCCAGATGGGCTCGGCGCAGGATGTCCGCGATGTTGTCGAGCTCCGTGCCCGCCGTCGGGTACGTGTAGACCTCGACGCGCCCCCCGTCCCGTACCGGCACCAGGTCGCGGTGGGCCCGCACCTTCTCCGCCGGGAGGCGGGTCAGGGGCATGCGTTGGGTCAGCAGGCGGGTGGCCGTCAGCAGGGCCGCGCCCGACCGGCGGGAGGTCTTGAGGACCTCGACCGGGGCGGGACGGCCGTCCGCGCGCGGGAAGGCGTACGGGAACTCCAGGATGCCACCCACGTCGGCGCCCCGGAAGGCGTAGATCGACTGGTCGGGGTCTCCGAACGCGACGAGCGTGCGGCCGCCTCCGGCGAGCGCGTGCAGCAGCCGGACCTGCGCCGGGTCCGTGTCCTGGTACTCGTCCACGAACACGGCGTCGTACTGCGCGGCGAGTCGCTCGGCGACCTGGGGGCGCCGGGCCAGCAGCACCGCGCGGTGTACGAGTTCCGCGTAGTCGAGCACTCCTTGGAGGTCGAGTACGTCTAGGTACTCGGCGAGGAACGCCGCCGCCGCCGTCCAGTCGGGGCGGCCGATACGCCGTGCGAAGTCCGCGAGGGCTCCGGGCCCCAGTCCCAGCTCCCGGCTGCGGGCCAGCACCGCGCGCACCTCGTCGGCGAAGCCCCGGGTGGTCAGGCAGGCGCGCAGCTCATCCGGCCAGCGCACGTGCGCGAGACCGAGTCGCTCCAGGTCGGGCTGGCCGGCGAGCAGCTCGCGCACCGCGACGTCCTGCTCGGGGCCGGACAGCAACCGCAGCGGTTCGACGAACAGGCCGCTGTCCTGGTGGGCGCGGACCAGGGCGTAACAGAATGAGTGAAAAGTGGTCGCTCTGGGGGCGCGTGCCGCGCCGACACGCATCGCCATCCGGTCGCGCAGCTCCATCGCGGCCTTGCGGCTGAACGTCAGCACGAGGACCCGTTCCGGGTCCCCGCCACGGGCGATGTGCGCGGCCACCGATTCGACCAGTGTGGTCGTCTTGCCGGTGCCCGGACCTGCGAGAACCAGCAGCGGACCGGTCCGGTGGTCAACCACGGCGCGCTGCCGGGCGTCCAGTAGAGGAGGATCCACCTGCACCGGCGGGGTACGCACCAGTCGGTACGCGCCACGGGCCCCCTGCCGTGCCTGGGGGTGCGGCGGGCGCCTGGTGGAGGAAGAGGAGCTCACGTGGTTCGCCGGTCCTGGTGCTTGTGCAATCTGTCGCTGTCGGCGCGGAGCGCCGTGGTCGATAGGTCGTGTGACGGGTCGGTGGACCATCGCCTGTGGACGGCGGGGGTCACGTGGTGAGGGGGACACGCGCCGTTGACGCTACGCCCGCGGATGCGGCGGAAGCAGGGCTTCCCCTTGTTCCCTCGCATCCCATGCGCCCCTCCGCTCACGAAAGTACGGCATGTCGCCGAACCGTCTCACCTCCCCCTTCCGGCCCGTCAGTCCCTCCGCGGGCCTCGGGATGGCGGAAGCTGTCAAGTGTGACCGTCCGCGCGCTCGCCGCCGTCCCATCTCGCCCGCTTCATGTCGATGCGGGGCAGATGCCCCTCGGTCGCGCGTCCGGCCTCCCTGAGAGGGGTGCCCTCCGCGCGGTACTGCTCCAGCGCCCGGAGTTCGTGCCCGGGGAGCAGCACGCCGTCCGCGCGGACGACACGCCACCAGGCGACCGCGCCCCCGTAGAGCGCCATCACGCGCCCGACCTGGCGCGGACCGCCCTCCTCGAGCCACTCGGCGACGTCCCCGTAGGTCATCACACGCCCCGGAGGGATCAGCTCCGCGACATCGAGGACCCGTTCCGCGTATTCCGGCAGGGCGTCCGCCGGAAGGCTCTCCTCGCTCATCCGCCCCATCCTGCCGTACCCCACCGACAGCGGGCCGGGCTCGCCCGGCGCCCCGCAGCGAGGCCAGTGCACCGCCCCGCAGGGGCGCTTGGGGCAGACTTTGCGCGCCCGCATCGCACCCTGATGCCTCCCTGCGCCGACGGCGCATGCCACCATCGTGCGGGCGGTGACTGGTGATACGAGACCAAGAAGAGACGATGAAGCAACGGGGCGTGCACCCTGAAGACGCGGAGGGCACCTCTGACGCCTCGTCGCGCCCGGGCACCGGCGACACCCGCTTCGAGAAGGGCCAGAACCGCCTGAAGAAGGGCGAATCCCAGGTGGACGAGGGCAAGCCCGGTTCCGCGAGGGACGGGTCCGACCGCGCGAAGGGCCACGGGCCCGACCGAACGGCCCAGGACGCCCACGCCGACGAGTTCGAAGGCGACGACACCGACGACACCGAGGACACGGAGGTGGAGGGCGACGAGGTCGAGGGCGACGAACCACTGCTCGCCGCGCGCGTGCACCGCCCCTCCGACCTGATGCGTCTCCTCGTGGGCGCCCTGGGGATCATCCTGGTGCTCGGGATCGCCGCGTTCGCGCACGGCACCACCTCGGGCCTCGAACAGGACATCAACAAGGGCACCGGCCAGGCACCCGATCTGCTGATCAAGATCGCGGCCCTGGCGTCGAGCATCGCGATCCTCCTGGTTCCGGTCGCCTTCGCCATCGAACGGCTGATCAAGCGGGACGGGCTGCGCATCGCCGACGGCGTCCTCGCCGCGGTCCTTGCGCACGGGGTGACGCTCGCCACGGACCTGTGGGTCGCCAGGGCCGCCCCGGACTCCATCCAGGAGGCGCTCACCCAGCCCTCCCCCAGTGACGTCCAAGCGCTCACCGACCCGGTGCACGGCTATCTCGCACCGGTCATCGCCTATATGACCGCGGTCGGCATGTCCCGAAGGCCGCGCTGGCGCGCGGTCCTGTGGATCGTGCTGCTGCTCGACGCGTTCTCCATGCTGGTCACCGGCTACACGACACCGTTCTCGATCATCCTGACGGTGCTGATCGGGTGGACCGTGGCCTACGGCACGCTGTACGCGGTCGGCTCGCCCAACGTCCGCCCCACCGGACGGACGCTGATGGCGGGCCTGCGGCATGTCGGCTTCCGCCCGGTGAGCGCCACCCGCGAGGAGGCACCGGACACCGAGAACGGCGACCGCGGCCGGCGCTACTTCGTCACCCTGGAGGACGGTCCGCCGCTCGACGTCACCGTCGTCGACCGCGAACAGCAGGCTCAGGGGTTCTTCTACCGGGTGTGGCGGCGGCTGACCCTGCGCGGCATCACCACGCGCAGCAGCATCCAGTCGCTGCGTCAGGCGCTGGAGCAGGAGGCACTGCTCGCCTACGCGGCCATCGCGGCCGGCGCCAACGCTCCCAAGCTGATCGCGACCTCGGAACTCGGACCGGACGCCGTGATGCTCGTCTACGAGCACATCGGCGGACACACCCTGGACTCACTGGAGGACGAGCAGATCACCGACGAACTGCTGCGCGACACCTGGCACCAGGTGCAGGCGCTGCAGTCCCGGCGCATCGCGCACCGCAGGCTGGCGGGTGACGCGATTCTGGTGGATCGTTCCGGCACGGTGTTCCTCACCGATCTGCGCGGCGGGGAGATCGCCGCCGGCGATCTGGTGTTGCGCATGGACATCGCCCAGCTGGTGACCACGCTGGGTCTGCGGGTCGGCGCGGAGCGCGCCGTGGCCTCCGCGGTCGGTGTGCTCGGCCCGGACGCGGTCGCGGACTGTCTGCCGCTGCTGCAGCCCATCGCGCTGACGCGCTCCACGCGCGCGACCCTGCGCCGGCTCGCCCGCGAGCGGGCGCAGCGCCAGCGCGAGGCGGTCCTGGAGGCGGCCCAGCACAACAGGCAGACCGCGGACGAGGGGGCCGCCCCCGGATCCGTTCCCGACACGCCCGACAAGCCCGACAAGAAGGTTGCCCGCGCCGAGAAGCAGGCCGAGAAGCGGGCGATCGAAGAGGCACTGGAAGGGGCTCGCGAGGAGGATCTGCTCACCCAGATCCGCCACCAGGTGCTGCTGATCCGACCGCAGGCGCCCGTGGAACCGGCCCGTCTGGAACGCATCCGGCCACGCACCCTGATCAGTTTCATCGCCGGCGCGATCGGCGCCTACTTCCTGCTGTCGCAGCTCACCCACATCGAGTTCGGCACGCTCTTCGCCAACGCCCAGTGGGGCTGGGTCGCCGCGGCCGTCCTGTTCTCGGCTCTGAGCTATGTCGCCGCCGCGATGAGCCTGCTCGGGTTCGTGCCCGAGCGGGTGCCGTTCCTGCGGACCGTGGCAGCGCAGGTCGCCGGGTCGTTCGTGAAGATCGTGGCGCCCGCCGCGGTCGGCGGCGTCGCCCTGAACACGCGCTTCCTCCAGCGCGCGGGCGTCCGGCCGGGGCTCGCCGTCGCCAGTGTGGGCGCCTCGCAGTTGTTCGGGCTGGGCTGCCACATCCTGATGCTGCTCGCCTTCGGCTATCTGACGGGCACGGAGAAGACGCCGTCGCTGTCGCCGTCCCGTACGGTCATCGCGGGCCTGCTGACGGTCGCGGTGCTGGTGCTGGTGGTGACCTCGGTGCCGTTCCTGCGGAAATTCGTCGTCACGCGCGTGCGCTCGCTCTTCGCGGGTGTCGTACCGCGCATGCTCGACGTGCTGCAGCGGCCCCAGAAGCTCATCACCGGCATCGGCGGCATGCTCCTGCTGACCGCCTGCTTCGTGATGTGCCTGGACGCCTCGATCCGGGCCTTCGGCGACGAGTCCACCAACCTGAGCCTGGCCAGTGTCGCCGTGGTCTTCCTCGCGGGCAACGCGCTGGGCTCCGCGGCGCCGACCCCGGGCGGCGTGGGCGCCGTCGAGGCGACCCTCACCGTCGGTCTCATCGCCGTCGGGCTGCCCAAGGAGGTCGCGGCGCCCGCGGTGCTGCTGTACCGGCTGCTGACGCTGTGGCTGCCCGTGCTGCCGGGCTGGCTGGCTTTCAACCAGCTGACGCGCAAGGGTGCGCTGTAGGCGCGGGGGTAGGCGCGCGTACGCGGGTAGGTGCGCGTGTAGGCGAGCAGGTAGACGCGTGCGAGGTGCGCTGTGGGCGCGGGTGAGTGCGCTGAGCCCGTCTGGGTACCTCGTACGCCCCGCGCGCCGAGCGCCCCGCCGTACCCGCCTCCAGGATGAAGAACATGCCGAACGCCCTCCGGCTGCGCGCCGGCATCCTGACCGTCGTCGCCGTGCTGCTGGCCTCTGCGCTGGCCGGCTGCGGCGACGACGCAGGAGGCGGGGACCTGTCGGAGCAGAAGCTCAGCTGGAAGGACTGCCCCGCGCCCTCGGAGGAGGAGGGCGGCGGGGAACCACCGTCACCGCTGCCGGGCGGTGCCAAGTGGCAGTGCGCCACCATGAAGACGCCGCTGGACTGGGACGATCCCGACGGGGAGACGATCGGCCTGGCACTGATCCGCGCGCGGGCGAACGGCGCGGACGACCAGCGCATCGGTTCGCTCATCTTCAACTTCGGGGGCCCCGGCGGCTCCGGCGTCGCCACCCTGCCCGCGTTCGGCGCCGACTACGCGACCCTGCGCACCCGCTACGACCTGGTGAGCTTCGACCCGCGCGGGGTGGGTCGCAGCGCGCCCGTGGAGTGCGAGGACGACGCGCGGCTCGACGCGTACTTCCAGCAGGACACGACCCCCGACGACGCCACCGAGCGGAGGAACTACCTGGACACCACGAAGGCCTTCAACGCGGCCTGCGAACGGCGCTCCCGGAAGATGCTCCCGCACGTCGGCACCACCGACGCGGCGCGCGACATGGATCTCATGCGCCAGGTGCTCGGCGACGACAAGCTGTACTACTTCGGGATCTCGTACGGCACGGAACTGGGGGGCGTGTACGCGCACCTGTTCCCGAAGAAGGTGGGACGGGCCGTGTTCGACGCGGTCGTCGACCCGACCCAGAACCCGGAGCAGGGCTCGCTCGGGCAGGCCAGGGGCTTCCAGCGGGCGCTGGACAACTATGCCGAGGGGTGCGCGTCGCAGGTCGAGACGTGTCCTGTCGGCGACACCGCACAGGACGTCAAGGACCGCATAGCCCGATTCCTCGCGGATCTCGACGCGAGGCCCATCCCGGGCATCTTCCCGCGCCGGCTCACCCAGGGCGCCGCCACCACCGGCATCGCCCAGGCTCTGTACTCCAAGGACTTCTGGCCGTATCTCACCGACGGCCTCGAGCAGGCGTACGCGGGTGACGGCACGACCCTGATGCTGCTGTCCGACTCGCTGAACGGACGCAACGAGGACGGCCAGTACAGCAACCTCGTCCCCGCGAATGTCTCCATCAACTGCGCGGACGACAAGCCGCGCTACACCACCGCCGACGTGGAACGCAGCCTTCCGCGGTTCCGGGCGGTCTCGCCGCTGTTCGGCGACTTCCTCGCATGGGGCCTGGTGAGCTGCACGGACTGGGCGGTGCCCGGTGCCGCGAACCACCCCGACGTTAGCGCGCCCGGCGCGGCGCCGATCCTGGTCGTCGGCAACACCGGCGACCCCGCGACGCCGTACGAGGGCGCACGGAAAATGGTGCGGGCGCTGGGCCCGGGTGTCGGGGTGGAGCTGACGTACCGGGGCCAGGGGCATGGCGCGTACGGCAGCGGGAGCAGGTGCGTGCGCCGGGCCGTGGACGGCTATCTGCTGGGCGGGCAGATCCCGGCGTCGGGGACCGTCTGCACTTAGGGGTCCTTGCACTATGAGCGTCCGATCAGGTCGCGTGATCTGGTGCCGTGCATCGCAAGGCACCTAAGAGCCCTCGATGGGGGCCCCGCTCGAGCGGAGTCGAGAGTGGGGGAGGAGCCACGTGGGCGTTTCGGCGGTTCGGCGATGGGGGTGCCCCCTGCTCGAGCGCAGCCGAGAGCTTGGGGGAGCGGTGCCAGACCACGCGACCCGGGCGGGCATAGTGCAAGGACCCCTTAGGGCTTGCCGGGAAATAACTTGCGTGCTCCAGGTCTTGACACCGCAGCTCAGGAGCGATGCTCGCCGACGAATTATTTATCGGCGAGCCCTTAGGAGGGCCTGTCTGGGGTTGTGACCGCATGAGGTCACCGGGTTGGGCGGTGCGGACCTGTCTCGGGGCCGGCGTGACGCTCCAGCAGGGAGCGGACGCTGAAGGGCTGCACCTCGAGCAGGACGATGGTGGTGTTGGACCGGACAACCCCAGGTGCTTCCAGCAACAGGTTCGTGATGCGGTGCAGGTCCTCGGTGTCCCGGGCGACAACGCGGGCGAGCAGGTCGCCGTCGCCGGTGGTGACGAGCAACTCGACGACCTCGGGAATGCGCAGGATCGCCTCCCTGGTGGGCTTCCCCACGCGCTGGCTGATCGACATCGTGATGAGGGCCATCAGCGGATAGCCGAGACCCGCGGGTGCCACGCGCCGGCTGTGCTCCCTGAGCTGACCGCTTTCTTCGAGTCGCTTCAGACGTGCCTGCACGGTGTTACGGGCCAGACCGAGTCGGTCGGCCAGGGCAACCGTCGTGGCCCGTGGGTCCTCGTCGAGCGCCAGGAGGATCCGGGCATCGAGGGCGTCGACGTTTCGCATGATGCTCAGTATGACACAGCACGGGCGCGCCACATTAAGCATTCTGCTCATATATCTTGCTGTATATTGCGCATTCCGATGCACCTTTCTACGTTCTCGCCATGCAAAAAGCGCAATGCGACAACACGTCAGCGAACAAGGCACCCCGCGTCGACCCCCAGGTATGGGCTGACGAGGACGAGATCGTGGAGGCCGCCATCAACTACGCGTGGCGGCGCATCATGCAGGCCCCCGATCCGGTGGCCGGCGCCCGCCCCGCCGCCGACCTCGCCCTCGCGGCCGGCACGGCCATCACCCCTTGGGGAATCGGCGGCGCCGCGGCCCTCAAACTGTTCGACCAAGTCCTGGCACCTGCCACCCGCGCCCAGAACGGGCCGACAAACCTCGCGTACATCCCTGCGGCCCCCACCCGCGCTTCACTCGCCTTCGACGCGGTCACCGGCGCGGCGAACATTTTCGGGGGCACCTGGGAGTCGGGAGCCGGTGCCATTCACGCCGAGAACGAGGCGTTGGCCTGGCTCGGCCAGTTGCTCGGATGGCCCAGCACCGCAGCAGGATGCTTCGTCAGCGGCGGCACCATGGGCAACCTCTCGGCTCTCATCACGGCCCGCGCCGCTGCCGCCGCATCCCGGCCCCGGCCGAGTGACGGCTGGAAAATCGTGTGCGCCGACAGCGCCCACTCCTCGATCAGGTCCGCGGCACAGGCGATGGACATCGCGGTCGTCACCGTACCCGTGGACCAGCGGGGGCACCTCACCGGAGCCGCCGTGAACGCGGTCCTGGACTCCACGACTGGCGTGTTCGCCGTGGTGGCGACCGCCGGGACCACCAATGCCGGTCTGATCGACGACCTCGATGACATCGCCGAGGCGTGCGAACGCCACCAGGTGTGGCTGCACGTCGACGGTGCCTACGGCGGAGCGGGCCTGGCCGCGCCCAGCGTGCGGCACCGCTACTCCGGCATCGAACGCGCCGACAGCTTCATCGTCGATCCTCACAAATGGCTCTTCGCCCCCTACGACTGCTGCGCACTGCTCTACCGGGATCCCGCAGCGGCACGCGCCGCGCACAGTCAGTCGGCGCGCTATCTCGACGCCATCGACCGCGAGGTCCACAATCCGGCGGACCTGGCCCTCCATCTCAGCCGCCGTGCCCGCGGCCTGCCGTTCTGGTTCAGCCTGGCCGTCCACGGAACCGAGCGGTACTCGCGTGCCGTGGAACAAACACTGACCACCAGCCGACTCGTTGCCGACGCCATACGCGCCAGTGACTGGCTACGCCTGATGATCGAGCCCGAGCTGTCCGTCGTCCTCTTCGAACGTCCTGGCTGGAGCCCGCGGGACTACGCGTCATGGTCCGCCCGTGCCGCCGAAACGGGCGCCATGCTGTGCGTGCCGACCCAGTGGAACGGCGCAACGGTTCTGCGCTTGGCCTTCGTCAACCCGGACACCCGGGCCGACGACGTCATCGACACGCTTCGCACGCTCCGCTAGTGCGTGACCGAGGTGGGAAGGCTGCGGCGAGGGGGCGTCCGCCCCAGCGGATGCCCCCTCACGCTGCGGATGCGGGCCGAGGAAACTCGCAGGCCACAGCGTTTTCCACAGGCTGCCGCGGTCGTTTTGGCCGATCCGCCTACTATGGCCTGACTGTCATCCGCGGCACCTCGCGGAGGACTTGCAAGGGGGAGTGCTCATGGTGCGTCTCGTTCGGTGGACGGCTCTGGCCGCCGCCGCGTTGCTGGTGGCCGGCTGCAGCGGCGGCTCGTCGGGCGGCGGCGGGGAAGAGGGGAAGGGCAGGAACGACCGGTCGTCCGTCGGTACGCCGGGGCTGCCCGATTCCTTCACCTCTCAGAAGCTGGACTGGGGCGGCTGCAAGGCCGCCGAGGACGGATCCGCTCCGGGTGGGGACTGGCAGTGCGCCACGCTCAAGGTGCCACTGGACTACGCGAAGCCCTCGGGCGAGACGATCGATCTCGCACTGATCCGCAGCAAGGCCACGGGAGGCTCCCGTATCGGCTCGCTGCTGTTCAACTTCGGCGGCCCGGGTGGCTCCGGTGTCTCGATGATGCCGTCGTACGCCTCCATCGCCGGCGAACTGCACAAGCGCTATGACCTGGTGAGCTTCGACCCGCGCGGGGTCGCGGCCAGCGAGGGGGTGCGCTGCCGCAGCGACAAGGAGATCCAGGCCGCCGAATCGGTGGACGTCACACCGGACACCCCGGCCGAGGAGAGCGCGTACCTCAAGGACGCGGCCGACTTCGGCAAGGGCTGCGAACGCGCCGCGGGCAAGCTGCTGGGGCATGTCTCGACGGTCGAGGCGGCACGCGACATGGACCTGCTGCGCGCTGTGCTGGGCGACCGGAAGATGCATTACTTCGGCATCTCCTACGGCACCGAACTCGGCGGTGTCTACGCCCATCTGTTCCCGAAGAACGTGGGGCGGCTGGTCCTCGACGCGGTGGTCGACCCGACCGCCGACACGATCGGGCACGCCAAGAACCAGGCGCTGGGCTTCCAGCGGGCTCTGAACAACTACCTCGAGTCCACGGGCCAGGATCCCGAGCAGGGCTCGCGGAAGATCGCGGACCTGCTGAAGAAGATCGACGCCGATCCACTGCCGACGACGAGCGGCCGCGAGCTCAGCCAGACGCTGGCCGTCACCGGGATCATCCTGCCGCTTTACAGCGAGCAGAGCTGGCCGACCCTGACCAGCGCACTGCGGGCCGCCGTGAACGGCGACGGCAGCGAACTGCTCCAGCTCGCCGACGGCTACAACGACCGGGACGCCTCGGGCCGCTACGGCACGGCGACGCACTCGCAGCGGGCCATATCGTGCCTGGACGACAAGGAGCGGCCGACGCCCGAGGAAACGAAGAAGCTGCTGCCGCAGTTCGAGGAGATCTCACCCGTCTTCGGGCCCTTCCTGGGCTGGGACACGGCGGGCTGGTGCCACCAGTGGCCGGTGGCCGGACAGTTCGAGAACCCGGATGTGAGCGCGCCCGGTGCGGACCCGGTACTGGTGGTGGGCAATACGGGCGACCCGGCGACACCGTACGAGGGCGCGCGGAAGATGGCCGACGAACTGGGCAAGGGCGTCGGGGTGCACCTGACCTGGAAGGGCCAGGGCCACGGGGCGTACGGCAGCGGCAGCACCTGTGTCGACTCGGCCGTGAACCGCTATCTGCTGGAGGGGACCGCGCCGAAGGACGACACGGTCTGCTCCTCGTAGCCGAACCCACGGAAAGGGGCCCGGCACCTGGGGTGCCGGGCCCTTCCGAAGACGAAGGCCTAGTGTCCTGCGCCAGAAATCCGTCGGTAGATCTGTCTCGTCTCGACGGTCGGATCCCCGGCCGCCGATCAGGCGCGGTGACCGTCGGCGGCTCAGCCGGAACTGCCTAGGAACTTCCGGCGCAGGACACTAGTAGACCGGCTTATGGGGCTCGATCTGGTTGACCCAGCCGATCACGCCGCCGCCCACGTGCACGGCGTCGGCGAAGCCCGCCGACTTCAGAACGGCGAGGACTTCCGCACTGCGGACACCCGTCTTGCAGTGCAAGACGATCTTCTTGTCCTGCGGGAGGCTCTCCAGGGCGGTGCCCATGAGGAACTCGTTCTTCGGGATCAGCCGGGCGCCCGGGATGGAGACGATCTCGTACTCGTTCGGCTCACGGACGTCGATGATGTCGATCTTCTCGTCGGCGTCGATCCACTCCTTGAGCTGCTTGGGAGTGATCGTGGAGTCCGCGGCGGCCGCCTGGGCCTCCTCGGAGACGACGCCGCAGAAGGCCTCGTAGTCGATGAGCTCGGTGACGGTCGGGTTGTCGCCGCAGACCGCGCAGTTCGGGTCCTTGCGGACCTTGACCTGGCGGTACTGCATCTCCAGGGCGTCGTAGATCATCAGTCGGCCGACCAGCGGCTCGCCGGTGCCGGTGAGGACCTTGATCGCCTCGGTGACCTGGATGGAGCCGATGGACGCGCACAGCACGCCCAGGACGCCGCCCTCGGCGCAGGACGGGACCATGCCCGGCGGCGGGGGCTCCGGGTAGAGGCAGCGGTAGCAGGGGCCGTGCTCGGACCAGAAGACGGAGGCCTGGCCGTCGAAGCGGTAGATCGAGCCCCAGACGTACGGCTTGTTCAGCAGCACGCACGCGTCGTTGACCAGGTAGCGGGTCGCGAAGTTGTCCGTGCCGTCGACGATCAGGTCGTACTGGCTGAAGATGTCCATCACGTTGTCGGCCTCGAGCCGCTCCTCGTGAAGGATCACGTTCACGTACGGGTTGATGCCCTTGACCGAGTCACGGGCGGACTCGGCCTTGGAGCGGCCGATGTCGGACTGGCTGTGGATGATCTGGCGCTGCAGGTTCGACTCGTCGACCTCGTCGAACTCCACGATGCCGAGCGTGCCGACGCCCGCCGCGGCCAGGTACATCAGCGCGGGCGAGCCCAGGCCGCCGGCGCCCACACAGAGCACCTTGGCGTTCTTCAGCCGCTTCTGCCCGTCCATCCCGACATCGGGGATGATCAGGTGGCGGGAGTACCTGCGGACCTCGTCTACGGTGAGCTCGGCAGCCGGCTCGACCAGGGGTGGCAGCGACACGGGGACTCCGTTGGTCGGTCAATCACTACGGTTGTTCTCTCCGTAACACTGCCACGCCCTTCTTCATTCCGAGACACCCGTTCCGACCAGCGAGACGGTTTCGTCCCAGTGGCCGGGAAGGTCTGTCAGGGCCGGGTGCGTCTCCGGCGGTCCTCGTGACGGGCCTGGTGACCGTTCAGATCCGGCATGCGGCCTCCATCCAGATATCGGCGAGGGACTCCTCGAGACTGATCCTCGGCCGCCAGCCGAGCCGGTCCCGGGCGGTGCGCACATCGGCCTGCTGCCAGCTGCCGCAGCCGTCCGGATACGGGAAAGCGAGGTGCGTCGCCTGGTCGGATTCGCCGCGAGGGTGGCCGATGGCGGGTCGGCCGGGGCCGGGCGGAGTGTCGAGTTCGTGCAGGGCGCCGCCGTAGCCGGCCACCCTGGCGAGGACGGCGGCGGCGTCCCGCAGGCGCACGGCCCGCCCGGAGCCGATGTTGATGACGCCCTGGGCGGCGGAGAGCGAGGCGGCGTGGACGGCGCGGGCGACGTCCCGTACGTCGATGAAGTCGCGTTGGACGCCGAGGCCGGCGAGTTTGAGGTCGCCGTCGCCGGACTGCATGGCGCGGCGCATGGCCTCGGCGAGCCGGCCGAGCGGGGAGCCGGCCGGGGTGCCGGGGCCGGCGGGTGAGAAGACCCGCAGGACGACGGCGTCCAGTCCGGAGCTGAGGACCAGTTCGGTGGCGGCGAGTTTGCTGACGCCGTAGGGGCCACCGGGGCGGGGTACCGCGTCCTCGGCCGTGGATGAGCCGGGCTGGCTGGGGCCGTACTCGGCGCCGCAGCCGATCTGCACGAGCCGGGCACCGCAGCCGCTGCGTCGGAGTCCTTCGCAGACGGTGGCGACGGCGACGGTGTTGTGCCGGGCGAGTTCGCGGGCGCCGCCTCGGGTGGCACCCGCGCAGTTGACGACGACGCCCGGGTGGACCGCGTCGAGGAAGCGGGTGAGTGCGCCGGGGCTGCCGGTGGCCAGGTCGAAGCGCACGTCCGCGTCGTCGCCCCGGCCGAGCGCGGTGAGCTGGACGGCGGGGTCGGCGAGCAGACGGTCCGCGACGAAACGGCCCAGGTATCCGTTGGCACCGATCAGCAGAACCCTCATCGGGCGGCTCCCGGGGCGGATTCTCCGACACGAGGGGTGATCATCTGGTGTTCTCCTTCGGGGTGTTGCTGTGGGGCGTGGGGGGTGGCCCGCGGTATCGGCCTCGCGGGAGCGTTTTCTGTGGCGGGGTGGCGGTGCGAGTGCTCACGGCGGCGCACCGGCGCGTGGCTGCGCCGTGCGTGCGGGACTGCGGCCTGCGGCTCAGGACCGGGTCACGGGATCCCGCCGGAGGGCGCGTGCGCCGAGGCCCGGGTCAGGCTGCGTGTCGCGTGGACCAGCAGTACGAGGGCTGCGGCCGAGCAGATGGCGGCCGGAATCGCGCCCGCTCCCCACGTGCGGACCGCATCCGTGACGGGGACCGCGACCGCCGCACAGCCCGGGAGGCGGGCGGCGAAGACCGCGGCCAGGGCGATGACCTCGGCCGCACCGGCCAAGGCGAGGGCGACGGCGGGGGCGCGGGTGTGGCCGTGCGCGGACAGCAGGCGCGCGAGCAGCAGTAGTGCGCCAAGGCCGCCTGCCGTGGCATACGCGGGGTCCTCGCCGAGAGTCCTGGCGGTCAGACCGAGCAGCGTGGCCAGCGCGCCCAGGTACAGGGCGAATGTGCCGAGCAGCAGCGGCCATACGGAGGCGGTGAACTCGGCCAGACCGCGGCTGGCGGTCAGTCGTCGGTGGGCGGCGGCCGTGAAGAGAAGGGCGCACCAGGTCGCCGGGGCGAAGGACAGCGTCAGCGCCACGACCGGGGCGACGGAGACCGGCCAGGGTTCGTCGGGGCCGCCGGCGATGGCCTCGCGCAGCAGACCGTCGCCGACGAGGGCGTAGAGCAGGAGCCAGCAGGTCCATGCGGGGCTCGCGGTCGTCGGCCGGGTCGCGTGGAGCGGGCCCCGGCGGAGCGCTGCGCGCAGCGCGAGGGTCACGGCGAGGATGCCGGCGGCGACGACGCCGAGCCGTAACTGTCCATGGGTGAGACGGGCTCCGGCGACCGCCAGGACGCAGAACGCGCCCGGGAGGAGGGGGAGAAGGAAGCGGCCGAGGCGGGCCCCGAAGGACCCCGACGACCGTGAGGCTACGCAATGAGCTGCGGGGAAAGGCGCGGAGGAGGGACGGGAACGGCCGACCGGACTTCCGTCGGTGCCGTCGGCGCTGTCCATGCGGGCGGACGCGGAGTGCGCCGGGCTGTGCGCGGGCTCGCTGCCGCGCGGCACGCGGGCGTACATCTCCTCGGCCAGGGAGAATACATCGCGGTGCCGGAAGCGGGACGCGGTCCGGTCGGTCACGCCCTGTGCCTCGAGCTCGGCCGCGATCTCCAGCGGGTCAACGGCGCGTTCGCAGAGCTCCTTGTGCCGGAGCATCAGGGCCTTCACGGGGTCGACGACACCGGACCCGGCGGCGGGCTCACCCACGCCGGCGGACGCTCGCCCCCGCACGCCCTGCCCGCTCTCGGCGCCCTGCGTGCTGTCCGTGTCCTGCGCGCCCTCCACATTCTGGGCGCCCCTTGCGTTCTGAGCGTCCTCCGTGTCCCGGACACTGACCGTGTTCTCCGCGTCTGCCGCCGCCGCTGATGTGAGCGGCATATCGGCGGCCCGGAGTTCACCCACCTCAGGGATCTCCGTCCTGGACAGTGACCCGCTCATCGTGCTCCCTCCCCCGCCGGGACCGGCTTGCTCAGTGCCCAACTGGGGGTGCGCGCGGGCCGGGCGGACGGTTCGGTCGTCTTCCGGGATCCGAGTACGTGGAGCTCCGCCGGCACGGCGAACGGCTGTGGGTCGACCGCTGTGCCGAGGACACCCTCGTGGACCGGACAGTGCGAGGCGATCTCCAGGTAGATCTCGTCGAACGCCGCCACGTTCTGCTCGACGGTGAAGAGTTCTAGCGCCCGGGCCCGGGCTGCCGCCCCCAGGCGTTCCCGGCGCTCGGGGTCGCGCAGTAACGCCACGCACGCCTCCGCGAGCGCCCGTGGATCGGACGACGGCACGACCAGCCCCGTGCCGCCGATGACCTCCAGCACGGCCCCGACGTCCGTGGAGACCGTCGCACGCCCGCAGAACATGGCCTCGACCAGGCTGATGGGGAATCCCTCGACGGCACTGGAGAGCACTACGAGGGCGCCCGCCGTGTACGCCTCGGCCAGGCCCGGCATCTCCGGTCCGCCGATCTCCTCGAAGGAGACCGGTCGGGCACCGCCCCCGGGACCGCCGGATCCGCCCTCCGCCCCTGCGGAGGGGTCGGGGAAGAGCCGCGCGGCGAGGGCCTTGCAGTGGGCCAGGTACTGCGCGCCCTCCGCCGAGTCGACCGGCGCTCCGATGACGCGCAGCCGGGCCTTCGGCTCCGCGGCGCGGATCTCCGCGAAGGCCTGCAGCAGAGTGCTCAGGTCCTTGGCGGGTTCGATGCGGCCGACCCAGACGAGCGTGTCGGGGTCCGCGCACCCGGTGGACTCGCCGGTGTCCGCGAGGCGGGCCGCCGCCATGCCGGGGTAGACCGTGCGGAGCTTGGCGCGGTCGGCGCCGCATCGCTCCTGCCAGCGGCGGGCGTGGTGGTTTCCGGGGGTGATCAGCACGGCCCGCCGGTACGCCTCGGCGGCGAGCCGCCCGTGAAAGGCGGCGAGCAGCGCGCGCTCCGGCGCACTCGCGGTGGCGGACGCGAGGTAGTGCGCGCGCAGGTGCACGCCGTACTCGGTGACGAGCAGCGGTACGCCGCAGAAGTGGCGGGCCAGCAGCCCCGGGAGGACCGCGGCGCCGCCGGACGTGGCGTGGCAGAGGTTGACCGAGCCGAGGCTGTCGCCGGTGTACCAGTCGAGCGAGAGGGGGCGCAGGGTGCGCTCCACCCGCGCCGCAACGGTGAGGAGTTCCGGCACACGCGCCCTGCGCGCCGCCCGCAGGGCGCCGGGCGCACGACAGGCCCGTTCGAGCGCGGCGACCGCGAGTTCGGAGCGCAGAGCGCCCGTCAGGCCGCCCGTCTCGCGGGCGAGCTCGGCGAGCGCGTACAGGGCCGTGCCGAAACGGTCCGCCTCGGAGCCGACCGTCGCATCCGATCCGGCCCGGCCCCGGTCGGCCCCGAAGAGGTCACCGGGCGCTCCGGCCGCGCATATGGCCGCGGCCAGTTCTCCGTAGTACTCGGTGAACCGTCTGCGGGCGCGGCGTCCGAGAGGTCTCTCCTCGTCCTCGACCGCCCACAGGGGAGCCGTGATGACCCGGCTGACCTGCGGCGGCAGTTCCACCCAGCCCTCGTCCTCCTGTTGCCGACTACGGCTGAGCGCATAGACGTCGAACTCGTGTTGGCCGAGTCCGCGCACGAGCCGGTCACACCAGAGCCTGGCGTCACCACTCGCGTACGGATATCCACCCTCCGTAAGCAGTCCGATACGCATGAGCGCACCCCCGGTCTCCCGTATGGGGCCGCCACCCACCTGGCGGCCCGTCAGCGGGACGAACGTATGCGGACATGAGGGTGGCGCGACGGACGGTTGTCCATCGCGCCACCAAAAGGGGTGAACGGGCGTAACTTTCGCGGGCGGGTCGCGTTCGGGCTCGCTAGAGGCTCACCCGGACGGAGAGGTGTCACGCCCGGCCGATTCCGGTGAGGTTCCACCCGCGGCGCACCATGACATGGTGCGCCGCGGGAGAAGCCGACCCGAGGAGCCAACCGAACGAACCGACCGGAGGAGGCGTCAGTTCCCGGGGAAGGCCCAGGGGTTGGGTCGGCAACGGATCCCGTCATGGTCGAGGAACTTGGTCTGTTGCTGCATGACGGGCGCGAGGGCACCGTCCTTGTTGCAGGTCTCATGGCCGTAGCCGAGCCGGTGGCCCACTTCGTGGTTGATCAGCATCTGCCGGTAGGCGAGCATCGCGTCGCCGTAGGTCTGCGAGCCCTGGGCCCAGCGGTACGCGTTGATCATGACCCGGTCGGTGAGGGCCGAGTCACAGGAGACGTTGTCCTGGGTGGTGTCGAGTTCCGATTTGGCGCACCAGAAAGCAGTTGTCCCGGGGCTCGCCAGGGTGATGACGAAGTCGGGCTTCCCCGAGGAGATCCGCTCGAAGGTGCGTGCGCCGTTGTGGGCCCAGCTCCGGTTGTCGTTGAGGGTCTTCTGCACGGCCTGGGCGAAGAGCTCGGCGTCGAGTCCGAGCCCTTCCTCGACGTCGACGCGGTAGCGGAACTTCTGTCCCCGGCCGGGTGCCGGGTCGAATCCGCCGACCGCCTCGAACGCGCCTGAGCCCGTGAGATCGGCGGCCAGCGGGTACTTCTTCGCCATTTTCTGGCCGTAGGTGAGGGTCACCAGGCGGGCCGGGGAGTTGCTCGGTTCGGGCCGGCCGTCGCTGCGGTCGGCGCTGCCGCCGGCACCGGTCACGCCGCGTTCGCCGCTCGCGGACTGGGGCTGGGTCACGGTCTCGTCGTCGGAGCCGTCGGAGCCGTCGGAGCCGTCGGTCACCTGTCCCGCGACCACGACCGCCAGCACGGTGGTGATGGCGGCCGCCGCGATGCCGGTGTACGTACGGCCTTTTCTCCTGCGCTCCGACCCCCTACCGACCTGGTCGTCGGCCGACGGTGACTCAAGGGTGCGGCCGGTGCGGGACGCGTACGCGTCGGTGCGCATGGCCGTGGCGGCGCCTGTCAGGGCGACGTCGTCGTTCCCGAAGGCGTCGATGTAGTCCTGGCGGGGGCCGTTCCGCCGGTCCCTCGGTGGTATACGCCGTGCCTGCTCCTGCGCCACGTCACGCCGGGCGCCCTGCGCCACGCCGACGCCGGACCCGCCGAACTGACCCCAGCCGCCCCCGTCCTCGTGCTGCTCGGGATGTCCGCCGCGGACGTGCGGGAAGCCGTGGGCGGGGGTTCCGTCGCCGTGGGCGAACTGCGGGACGCCTCCGGGCGGCGTGCCCGGACCGAACTGCGGCACCCCACGCGCGGGCGTGCCGTCCGCCGGACCCGGGACACCGCGCGCGGGGGTCCCGTCGGGTAGCCGCGGGAAGCCATGGGCAGGGGTGCCGTCGGCGAACCGAGGCGTGCTTGCGGCCGACACTCCCTCCGGCACGCGCGGGGCACCGCGCGCGGGGGTCCCGTCGGGAAGCCGCGGGACGCCATGGACAGGTGTGCCGTCGGCGAAGCGGGGCACGCCGCTCGCGGGCGTTCCGTCGGCCTGCCGGGGAAAACCGTGAGCTGGGGTGCCGTCGGGGAGCCGGGGAAAACCGTGGGCCGGAGTGCCGTCCGCGAAGTGGGGAACCCCACCCGTCGGCGCTCCACCGGCCTGCCGGGGAAAACCGTGGGCCGGGGTTCCCATTGCCTGCCGGGGGAAGCCCTGGGCGGGCGTTCCGCCGTTGTACCTGGGAAAACCGTGGGCCGGAGTGCCGTCCGCGAAGCGGGGAGCGCCACCCGTCGGCGCTGCGTCGGACTGCCGGGGAAACCCGTGGGCCGGAGTGCCGTCCGCGAAGTGGGGGACCCCACCGGTCGGCGCTCCACCGGCCTGCCGGGGAAAACCGTGGGCCGGAGTGCCGTCCGCGAAGCGCGGAGCGTTGGGCGGACGTGCCCCTTCCGACACCCGGGAAAACCCGTTGGGAGTGCGCTCCGGCAGCCGGGGCAAGCCGTGGGACGGGGGTTCGGCCGCCGTCCCGGGCGCCCCGCGGGAGGCCTTGCCGGCCGCTGCACCGCTCTTGCCTGATCCGCGACGGCGACTGTGACGTCCCACGACCCGCCTCAGCTCCCCGCGTCCTCGATGTCGGATTGATCAAGCATGTTCGTTCAGTGCCTCATTCAACCGGAGTGTATCCGCCATGAGTTCACGGAAGGCGGTTGCCACGGTCTCCGGGTATTCCATCATCGCCACGTGTCCGGCGTCAGGCATCGTCAACAGCCGCGAGTCGCGGAAGTGGCGTGCGGCACGCTGGGCCATGCGGTAGGAGACCAGCTGGTCCCGGCAGCCGTAGATGAGCAGGGTCGGCGCCAGCACCCGTTCGGCCTGCCGCCACAGCCCGTGCTGGCCGCCCAGGGTGTACGCGTTGACGATGCCGCGCGCCGAGCGGGCCATCGCGTCCCAGAAGTACGGCAGCCGCAGCCGCCGTTCCATCTCGTCGACCGCGTGCCGGAATGCCTCCGGGGTGACCCGGCCCGGGTCCCCGTAACAGAGTGCCATGACTCCGCGGACGCGCTGCTCGGCCGTCCAGTCCTTGGTGAGCCGGGTGAACAGGCCCGCCACTCCGGGCAGAGCCAGCAGACCGGTCGGCACGGCGGAGCGCTGCACGAGGATCTCCGGGAGCGCCGGTGAGACCAGCGTCAGCGTGCGCACCAGGTCGGGGCGGACGGCGGCGACGCGGGTGGCGACCGCGCCGCCCATCGAGTTGCCGAACAGATGCACGGGACCGCGGTCCTGCGCATCGAGGTAACGGATGACCGCGCGCGCGTGCCCGGTGATCGAGTAGTCGCCGTCGTCCGGCGGCGGCGAGTCACCGAAGCCGGGCAGGTCGACGGCCTCGGTGTCCACCAGGCCGTCGAGCAGCGGCATCAGGTCCGACCAGTTCTGCGAGGAGCCGCCGAGGCCGTGCACGAACAGGGCGGGCGGCAGCCCTTCGCGCGCCGGCGGTCTCGACCGCACGGTGAGTGTGACCCCCGGCAGCCCTACCGACCGCAGTTGCTCCCCGTCCGCGACCCTGACGGTGCTCACCCTCGGCGCGACGGTTGCGGCCAGGACGGAAGGGAGTTCGGTCGAAGACATGCGGCAATGTTACGAGACGATCACGTAGTGGCTCATGTGTTCGCGCTCACACGCGAGGCTCACAAGACGGGCCTGTTTGAACCCCCGGAACGCGGAACCCAGAACGGGACCGGATCGCAATGGCATCCGGAACGGGTGTCTCCTAGGCTTCGGTCGAGGGCACTCGTAGTCGTACAAGAGCGCACTCACACTGCTCGGGAAGAGGAAGCATGGCCATCGACCCCACTGACCCCGAGACCTTCGAACCCTCCGCCGAGGAGGAGATCGACGACGAGGCCCCCGAGGCCGACGCCGCCGAGCAGCACACGGATCTGGCGCCGCCGGACGCCGACTACGACCTGCTGAGCGGCGACACCTACAGTGCCGACGAGGCCGATCGCGCCGAGCAAGCTCGCTTCGTCGCACTCGACGAGGACGACTACAGGTGAGGCCGGGGCGACACTGACCCGTCCGCTCTACGCTGCTTTGGCGTGCTCCCTCCCCTTTTCTCAGGCGTCCGGTCCGTGAAATTCTCCGCTCGCACCGCGCACACCACGGTTACCGAAAAGTACGATGGCCGCGCGGCGCACACCGCATGTGGACGATTTTGGGAGGCGGCGTGACAGCCATCGAGCAGACAGAGGCGGCACGCCCGCGGGGCACACGCCTGCCGCGCCGTGCCCGGCGCAACCAGCTCCTCGGCGCCGCTCAGGAAGTATTCGTAGCGCAGGGATACCACGCGGCAGCGATGGACGACATCGCCGAGCGCGCGGGCGTCAGCAAGCCGGTGCTCTACCAGCACTTCCCCGGCAAGCTGGACCTCTACCTGGCACTGCTGGACCAGCACTGCGAGGCACTGCTGGAGTCGGTGCGGGGGGCGCTGGCCTCGACGACCGACAACAAGCTCCGGGTCCGCGCGACGATCGACGCCTACTTCGCGTACGTGGAGGACGACGGCGGGGCGTTCCGGCTGGTCTTCGAGTCGGACCTGACCAACGAGCCTGCCGTGCGCGAGCGGGTCGACCGGGTCACGGTCCAGTGCGCGGAGGCGATCTGCGACGTGATCGCGGAGGACACCGGGTTGCCGCGGGCCGAGTCGATGCTGCTCGCCTCCGGGCTCGGCGGACAGGCGCAGGTCGTGGCGCGCTCCTGGCTGCACAGCGACCGCAGCGTGCCGCGTGAGCAGGCGGTGCAGCTGCTGACCTCGCTGGCGTGGCGGGGCATCGCCGGGTTCCCGCTGCACGGGAGCGAGCACCACTGAGTCGTCGCGGTCGCCGCCCGGCCATCGCTGTCGCCGCCCGGCCATCGCGGTCTGCCGCTCCGTTCCCGGCCCTCCCGGCGCCGCCCGGCGCCGTTCCGGTCTGTGTTCTCTCTGTGTTCCCTTCGGTGGTCCTGTCCGCTGTTCCGGTGCGGTGCTCGCGTCCGGTGTTCCCGTCCGCTGTTCGCTCTTGGCGTTCTTGGGCGGAGCGTGCAGGTCCCCTCACCGGGCTAATGTGTGCTGGGTACGGCGCGGAGGCCCGCGCACATCACTGACCGTCGGAGGGACAAAGCCGTGGAGGTCAAGATCGGCGTGCAGCACGCGCCCCGCGAGATCGTTCTGGAGAGCGGTCAGACCCCGGAGGAGGTCGAGCGCGCGGTTTCCGAAGCGCTGGCCGGCAAGTCGCAGCTGCTGAGCCTCGTGGACGACCACGGCCGCAAGGTCCTGGTCCCGGCGGACCGGCTGGCGTACGTCGAGCTGGGTGAGCCGACGGCCCGCAAGGTGGGCTTCAGCGCACTGTAGCTGTGACGGAACGTAGAAGGGCCCGGCGGCACTGTGCCGTCGGGCCCTTTTGTGCGCGTTTTTCGTCTCGCCGGCCCCCCCGTATGTCCCGCGTACCGAAGGGGGTTGGATTCCGCAGGTCAGGGGTAGAACGGGCTACGACTGGAACGCCCATGGCCGTGCGGGAGGGGACCCCTATGTTGGTGGAAGCGCTCGGCTCCGCAGTCGTCGGTCTGGCCCTGGCCTGGGCCGCCTCCTACCGACTGTCGCACCGACTCCCGTCCCGCCGCCTGGTGCTGCCGACGGGGGTGGCCGCCGCGCTCTTCGGCGCCTTCCTGACCCACACGGCGCTGGGCGCCGGCCATGCCGTAGCGACACTGATCGGGGCGGCGGTCGTGGCCACGGCCCTGCTGTCCCTGCTGCTGCGCCCCGGCGCGCGCCTTCGACGCTCGGCCACCGCGTAGGACGCCACCGTCTGTCGACCCCTGAGCGGGGTGGGCACACGGCCGGGCGTCGAGCCGCAGGCACCGGACCCGGCGCACCCGGCCCGACGGACCCACACGCCGACCCACGGGGCCCAGCACACCCCGGCCCGACGGACTCGGTCCACAGAGGTCCGTAGGCCCGGACCGAGGGTGCCCGAGCCTCAGACCCCGCCCCGGCTGCTACGCCGCCAGCCCCAGCGCGGCCATCCGCTTCGTGTGGGCCTCCGTGATGCGTGAGAACATGCGGCCCACCTCCGCGAGGTCGAAGCCGTCCGCGACGCCGCCGACGAGCATGGTCGACAGGGCGTCGCGGTCCGCGACCACCCGCTGGGACTGGGAGAGCGCCTCGCCCATCAGCCGGCGCGCCCACAGCGCGAGCCGTCCGCCCACGCGCGGGTCCGCGTCGATGGCCGCGCGTACCTTCTCCACCGCGAAACTCGCGTGGCCGGTGTCGTCGAGGACGGCGAGGACCAGCCCGCGGGTGTCGGAGTCGAGCCGCGCGGCGACCTCCCGGTAGAAGTCGCTGGCGATCGAGTCGCCGACGTACGCTTTGACGAGCCCCTCCAGCCAGTCGGAGGGCGCGGTCTGCTTGTGGAAGCCGTCCAGCGCGGCGACGAAGGGCTGCATCGCCTCGGTCGGCTCGGCTCCGATCTCCGAGAGCCGGTCCCGGAGCTGCTCGAAGTGGTGGAACTCGGCCGACGCCATCTTCGCCAGCTCCGCCTTGTCGATGAGCGTGGGCGCCAGCTTGGCGTCCTCGGCGAGCCGCTCGAACGCCGCCAGTTCCCCGTACGCGAGCGCTCCGAGCAGGTCCACGACAGCGGCGCGGTACTGGGGGTCGGCGGAGGCCTCGGCCCAGTTCCGGGCGGCGACTCCGGTCGGTTCGGCGGTGTTGTCGGTGTTGTCGGACGTCGTCATGAAGCGCACAATAGCCCGCTCGCAGGGCCGCGGAAGTCCCTGGTCAATCACTGTGACGACGACTACGTGACCAAATCGGCCATCGCGTGTGCGCGATTCCGGGGTATGGTGGTAATGCGCCCGCCGAATATTCGACGGGCCACTCGAATGAGGATGCCCGGTCGGTGGCCCGATCGGCTCCGACCTGACAGCTCTCCTCATCCGTACGGCAGTCTGCGTACGGAATCCGGAGAGACCCTCAGCGGTACGAGCGCTAGAGCGTCGGCAGTGGTCCCATGCCACCTCAGGCCCGCCCTCAGGCGGCCGACGTCCCCGGCACGTACAAGAACCCCCCGCGCTCGCCTCGCACCGCGCTCACAGAAGAGGCAGCACCCTGACTACGACTTTCCGAGAGCTCGGGATCCTTCCCGAGACCGCCGAGGCCCTGGAAGCCGTCGGTATCATCAATCCCTTCCCCATCCAGGAGATGACGCTCCCCGTCGCCCTCTCCGGCACCGACGTCATCGGCCAGGCCAAGACCGGCACGGGCAAGACTCTGGGCTTCGGTCTTCCGCTCCTCGAGCGCGTCACCGTCCCCGCGGACGTGGAGGCCGGCCGGGCCCGGCCCGAGCAGCTGACCGACGCACCGCAGGCGCTCGTCGTCGTCCCCACCCGCGAGCTGTGCACCCAGGTCACCAATGACCTGCTGACCGCCGGCAAGGTGCGGAACGTGCGCGTCACCGCGATCTACGGCGGCCGGGCCTACGAGCCCCAGGTCGAGGCCCTGAAGAAGGGCGTCGACGTCGTCGTCGGCACTCCGGGGCGGCTGCTCGACCTCGCCGGGCAGAAGAAGCTGAACCTGAAGCACGTGCGATGCCTGGTCCTCGACGAGGCCGACGAGATGCTCGACCTGGGCTTCCTGCCCGACGTCGAGAAGATCATCAACCTGCTGCCGGCCAAGCGGCAGACCATGCTGTTCTCGGCGACCATGCCGGGCGCGGTCATCGGTCTCGCGCGCCGTTACATGTCGCAGCCCACGCACATCCGTGCCACCGCGCCGGACGACGAGGGCGCGACGGTCGCGAACACCGCGCAGTTCGTCTACCGCGCGCACTCCATGGACAAGCCCGAGATGGTCGCGCGCATACTGCAGGCCGAGGGTCGTGGGCTCGCCATGATCTTCTGCCGCACCAAGCGGACGGCGGCCGACATCGCCGAGCAGTTGCAGCGCCGGGGCTTCGCCTCCGGCGCCGTCCATGGTGACCTCGGCCAGGGAGCGCGCGAACAGGCGCTGCGCGCCTTCCGCGCCGGCAAGGTGGACGTGCTCGTCTGCACCGACGTCGCCGCGCGCGGTATCGACGTGGAGGGCGTGACGCACGTCATCAACTACCAGTCGCCCGAGGAGGAGAAGACGTACCTGCACCGCATCGGCCGTACCGGCCGCGCGGGCGCCAAGGGCATCGCGATCACCCTCGTCGACTGGGACGACATCCCCCGCTGGCAGCTCATCAACAAGGCGCTGCAGCTGAACTTCAACGACCCGCCGGAGACGTACTCGACGTCGCCGCACCTCTTCGAGGAGCTGAGCATCCCGGCCGGGACGAAGGGCGTGCTGCCGCGCGCCGAGCGGACCCGGGCCGGTCTGGACGCCGAGGAGATCGAGGACCTCGGGGAGACCGGCGGCCGTGGAGCGCGTTCCCGTGGGGGCCGCGCGCCGTCCGCCGAGCGCGAGCGTGAACGTGAGCGCCCGGCGCGCACACCGCGGCGCCGCCGCCGTACGCGCAACGGCGCACCGGTGAACGAGACCGCACCGGCCGCCGAGGCGACGGCCTCGGCTCCGGCCGCGGAGCAGTCCGCCGAGCCCGCGACGCGCACCCCGCGCCGTCGCCGCCGCACCCGTGCGGGGAATCCCGCCGAGGCCGCGGTGGTCTCTCCGGTCACGGAGGAGGCGACGCTCGCCGGGCAGCCGGTACCGGCTGCGGTCGCCGAGGTGTCCGCACCGGTGACGGAGACGCCGGCCGCGACGAAGCCACGTCGGCGCACCCGCAGGTCGGTTGAGGCCACGGAGACCCCGGCGGCCGAAGCGATCGCTCCGGTGACCGAGGAAGCCGCCATCGATGAGGTGGTGACGGAGGCGGTCGAGGCTGCCGAGCCCGTCGAGGTGCCGGCCAAGCCGCGCCGCCGGACCCGAAAGACCGCGCAGCCCGCACAGCCCGCGGAAGCCGCTGAGGCTGCCGTCGCCACCGCCGAGGGCACCGCGCCCGAGGCCGCTCCGGCTCCACGCCGTCGTACGCGCAAGGCGGTTGAGGCCGCCGAGGCCCCGGTGGCGGAGGTCGCTGCTCCGGCCGCCGAGGCGGTCGCGGCCGTCGAGGCCGACGAGGTGCCGGCCAAGCCCCGCCGCCGGACCCGCAAGGCCGCACAGCCCACGGAAGCCGCTGAGGCCGCCGTCGCCACCGCCGAGGGCACTGCGCCCGAGGCTCAGGTCGCCGAAGTCCCGGTCGCCGAGGCTGTGGACGCTCCGGCGAAGCCGCGTCGGCGCACGCGCAAGGCGGTGCAGCTCGCGGAGACAGCTGAGGCTGCCGAGGCCGCCGTCGCGACGGCGGAGGGCGAGGCCCCCGTCAAGCCGAAGCGCACCCGCAAGTCGGCGCAGGCATCCGTTGCCACCGCCGAGAGCGCGGCTGCGGACGAGGCTCCCGCACCCCGGCGCCGGACCCGCAAGGCCACGGAAGCGGCGGAGCCCGCGGAGTCCGCGGTCGCCACGGCCGAGGGAGTGGTACCGGACGCCGATGCCGACGAGACCTCGGCCAAGCCGCGTCGCCGGACCCGCAAGGCCGCGGTTGCCACTGAGGCGGTGGGCACCGCGGAGGCGGAGACTGCGGAGAAGGCTCCGGCCGCACCCCGGCGCCGTACGCGGAAGACGGCCGAGGCTTCGGTCGCTCCCGTCGACGGCGAAGCGCCGGCGGCACCGGCGAAGCCGAGGCGCACCCGGAAGACGGCGGAGGCCGCCGTCGCCACTGCCGAAGGCGAAGCCCCCGTCAGGGCCAGGCGGACGCGCAAGACCGCCGAAGCCGTGATTCCGGCTCAGATGGCCGAAGTCCCCGCCGCCGAGAGCGCCGAGGACACCGAGGCCAAGCCGCGGCGTCGTACCCGCAAGACAGCGGCTGCCGAGAGCTGAGTCGGCCGACCGCGTAACCTGCCGGACGGCCCAGTCCCCTTCACGGGGGCCGGGCCGTCGGCGTTTCTTCCCCGGACTCGGGCCCGACCGCGGGCCCCCGCTAACCTCACCCCCATGAGCAAACCCCCCAGCTTCACCCCTCCCCCGGGTGCCCACGCGCGCCGTCTGCGGACGGCGCGCGGCGAGTTCGCCGTGGTCGAGGCGCCCGCGAACGCCGAGCGGCCCAAGGGGACCGTGCTGCTGCTGCCCGGGTTCACCGGCAGCAAGGAGGACTTCTCGCCCCTGCACGGGCAGTTCGCCGCCGCGGGGTACCGGTCCGTCGCCGTGGACGGGCGTGGGCAGTACGAGAGCCCGGGGGACCGCCATGACGAGTCGGCGTACGTGCGGGAGGAGTTGGCGCGCGATGTGCTCGCGCAGGCGGCGGCGCTCGCTGACGGCCCCGTCCATCTGCTCGGGCACTCGCTCGGCGGCCAGATCGCCCGTGCCGCCGTGCTCCTGGACTCCGCGCCCTTCCGCTCGCTCACCCTCATGGCCTCCGGTCCCGCCGAGATCTCCGCACCTCAGCAGCAGCGGGTCAAGCTGCTGCGGGACGCCCTCGCCGTGATGACGATGGAGGAGGTCTGGGACGCCATCCAGGCCATGGAACCGCCCACGGAGACCGAAGGCGACCTGGACGAGGGACTGCAGGACCGGGAAGACCTGCGTCGGCGCTGGCTGCTCAACAGTCCGGCACAACTCATCGCCACCGGGCTCCAGTTGTGCACCGAACCCGACCGCACGGCCGAACTCGCCGCCGTTGAGCTGCCGAAGCACGTACTGTCCGGCGAGCGTGACGACACCTGGCCGGTGCCGCTCCTCGACAAGATGGCGGTACGGCTGAACGCGCACCGGACCGTCGTACGCGGAGCGGAGCACTCCCCGAACACGGACCAGCCGGGGGCCACGGCCCGCGCCCTCCTCGGTTTCTGGGACGCCAACAACGACTGACGCCGACAACGACCAGGGAGTGTCTGGGACCGACGGGCCCCAGTACCGCGCCTGACCGACGGGCCCTAGTACTGCGCCTGCAGGTGTTCCCAGAAGCCGTCGCGCAAGGCGCGGCGCAGGTCCGCCTGGCCGCGCAGCGAGTACTGCAGCAGCACCTCGGCCTCGACCAGCAGGTCCTGGTCCACCGACCCGGGCAGATACGGGTGGCCGGGCAGCAGTTCCACCAGCGCCTCCCGGCCTCGCGCCGCCAGCCACTTGGCGGCGATCTGCGCACCGACGAAGCGCACGTCCTCCCGGGCGGGCCGGGCGACGTTCGTGGTGTCGTAGGAGGCCGCCGTCCGCCGGGCCACGTAGGGCTTGAAGAACTCGAGGTCGAAGGTGCGCTGGCTGTCGACCTCCCAGAGCAGCGGTTCCGCCTGGTTGCGGCCCTCGGGCGCCTCGATCCCCCACAGATGGACCCTGGCTCCGTACCCCTGTGCCGCCTCCACCGCGGACACCAGGTCCTCGTCTCCGCCGATGAGGGCTGCATCACTGATGGCACGATGCCGGGCCAGCGACTCCAGGTCCGTCCGGATCAGCGAATCGACGCCCTTCTGCTGGTTGTTCGCGTTGAGGTTGCCGAGGCGCACCTTGACGTCGGGGAGTTCGGCGATGGACTGCTGCTCGGCGGTGTGGATCCGGCGCCGGGCGCCGTCGTACCAGTAGACCCGCAGGAGCCGGCTGTCCGCGAAGATCGTGCGGGCCCGGTCGATGAGCGCCTCGATCAGACCCTCCGCGTCCAGGTCGAAGGCCCGCCGGTCCTCGGTCCCCGCGACCAGCCGGCCAGCCGCCGCGTACAGATACCCGGCGTCGACGAAGATGGCATGCGTGGAGGGCGTCTTGGCGACCTCCGCGAGCATGCGTTGCAGCAGCTCGTTCGTGCGGTCGATGCGCGCGCCGAGTGTCGCCAGGTCGTCGGGTCCCGCGTGGTCGTCGTTCATATGACTCCATTGTCCCGGCGGTCACGCTGCGAACACAACCGGTGAACTACCAGCGAGTAATTAGGCGTTCGAAAAATTTCCTTAGCGTAGGGAATGTTTGCATCAGGCATCCCGTTGCATACGTATGGAACGTATGGAACGCGAGGCACCGACGCCCCGCAAGCCACACTGCCCCCGATCTCTCGGCCAGCCCGAGCTGGGGGACCACATGTAGTTCTCCGCACAGGAGGATTGACCAGACGAAGGGAGAAGCCATGCGCTTCGAGATCTTGCGCCTCGACGACGTCGACGGTACCCCCGTGGACAGCACCGTCGTGGACGCCGCCTCCGTCAACAGGATCGTGCAGCAGGCCGCCGCGATAGGGCAGCGCATCTGGATCCGCCCGGCCGAGGGCCCGGCCTCGTAACGCCGGTTGTTTTTGACGCTTCGGAGCCCCGTACGGCGATTACGCCGTGCGGGGCTGTTGCATGCGCCTCCGCCCGGTTCCCGGGGGCCTCGGGCGGGACTCCCGGTCAGCTGGCGCGTATGACCTGTGTGACGCCGTTGATGATCTGCTGGACCGCGATCGCGGAGAGCATCATGCCGGCGAGCCGGGTCACCAGGACGACACCGCCGTCCTTGATGACCCGGATGATCAGCAGGGAGTACCGCATGACCAGCCACAGCACCACGTGGATGGCGAGGATCGCCGTCCACACGGAGACCTGCGCAGCGGTTCCGTCCGCCTTCTGCACGGCCAGGATCACCGAGACGATGGCCCCCGGCCCGGCGAGCAACGGCATCCCGAGCGGTACGAGCGCGACGTTGACGTCCTTGGTCTGCTTGGGCTCGTCGGTCTTGCCGGTCAGCAGGTCGAGCGCGATGAGCAGCAGGAGCAGTCCTCCGGCGATCATCAGCGCGGGGACGGAGACGTGCAGGTAGTTCAGGATCTGGTGCCCGAGCAGCCCGAAGACGGCGATGACCCCGCCCGCCACACAGACGGCCTGGAAGGCCATCCGCTTCTGCACCTTGCCGGGCCGACCGGCGGTGAGCGCGAGGAAGATCGGGGTGATCCCCGGGGGGTCCATGATCACGAAGAGGGTCAGGAAGAGGGAACCGAAGACGGCGGCGTCGAACATGTGTGATGGCCTTGCGGAGGTGTGGACAGGGATTCGGGCTCGGTGGAGCCCGGGGACTTGAGGGACTTGGCGGAGCAGGAGCTTGCTGGACAGCTGAGCGGAAAGGAAGGGAAGGGACAGGAGGGCGCTCAGACGCGGGCGGACGCGTCGTCGGTACGAGGACGGGAGCGCCGTTTCACCGCCCGTCGGCAGACCCGCTGACGTCGGCAGGCCGGCCGCTCCGCGACCAGGGCAGCGAGCACCCCGGGACGCAGCGCGGACAGGCGTGGGCAGGACGGAACGGCCACACCGCACCGTCGGGCAGCAGGGAGCGCGGAACGCCCCAGACAGCACCGCCCAGAGAACACGGCCTGGACAGCACGGGCCCGGGCGGCACGGCCCGGACAGCACCGCCCAGAGAACACGGCCTGGACAGCACGGGCCCGGGCGGCACGGCCCGGACAGCACGGGCCAGGACAGACTGCCGAGACAGCACCGCCCAGACAGCACGGCCCTGGTGGAACGGCCCAGAGCGGATCCCCTACGCGGGGCGCGGCGGGGCGCCCGGGCGGAGCCGAGGACCCACCACCCCCCGTACGCGAGGCCCCGGATCCCGACCGGTCACCCGGGCACGCCCGTCCGGTGCGGGGCTCAGGCTCCCCCGGTCCCCGGGACCGGGAAGGCACCCGTCGCCCGGCGCGTGATCTCCCCGTACACCTCGGGATCGGTGGTGAACTCGCCGAGTGCGACGGTCTTCCGGCTGCCGTGGTAGTCGCTGGAGCCCGTGGCGAGCAGGCCCAGTTCGGCAGCGAGGCCGCGAAGTCGGGCCCGGGTGGCGGGTTCGTGGTCCATGTGGTCGACCTCGATGCCGTCGAGCCCGGCGGCGGCCAGCCCGGCGATCGCGGATTCCGGCACCACTTGCCCCCGCTTGACCGCGGCCGGGTGCGCGAAGACGGTGACCCCGCCCGCTGCCTTGACCAGCCGGATCGCCTCGAACGGATCCGTCTCGTGCTTCTCGACGTACGCCCGCCCGCCGTTGGCGAGCCAGTCGGCGGTGAACGCGTCGGACACACTGTCCACCACCCCGAGCTCCACCAGCGCGGAGGCGATGTGAGGGCGCCCCACGGAACCGTCCCCGGCGATGCGCGCGACCTGCTCCCAGGTCACGTCCACGCCCAGCTCCTGAAGCTTGACGATCATCGCCTTCGCCCGCGGCACCCGGTCGTCGCGCACCAGCTCACGCTCGCGCAGCAGTTCGGGCTCCGCGGGATCGAAGAGGTAGGCGAGCATGTGCAGCGGTACGCCGTCGAGGCGACAGGACAGCTCGGCCCCGGTGACCAGCGTGAGTCCCTCCGGCAGCGCGGCCACGGCCGACGCGTGCCCGCGGGTGGTGTCGTGATCGGTCAGCGCCACGACGTCCAGCCCGGCGGCGGCAGCGTTGCGTACCAGCTCGGCGGGGGTGTCCGTACCGTCGGAGGCGGTGGAGTGAGTGTGCAGGTCGATGCGCACGACGCGGGCTCCAGACGGTGAACATGCGGAACGGACGCTCAAGGATAACGGGAGCCTGACGCCACCTGTCACACCCGCACCCGTGAAGCGCCCCCTACATTCCGCACACCCCCCGGAGCGCCCCCACTTCCCTCCGAGCGGAGCGCTAAGGCTCCAGGATCCGCGGCGACAGCGCCCCGCACGGCACCAGGTCCAGTTCGGCCCCGGCATCCCGCAGGTCGGTCAGCACCAGCTCGTCGTACATCAGCATCCCCGACTTCTCGGGCCAGACGACCGCCCACAGCCACAACCCGCGGGCCTCGCCCGCGAAGACGGCCCGGTCGTCGGGGGTCCCGGAGACGTGCCATAGCGGTGTCGGCCGGCCCGCGGCGAGGACCTTCGCCTCAGCCGGCTTCTCGACGCTCATGTGCGGGCCGGGGTCGGGTCCGTCGATGCCGGCGTAGCGGGCGCCCAGGCCGACGCCGAGTTCCTCGGCAACGAGGATCAACTCGCCGATGCCGCCCAGCGGTCCGGGCCCCGAGCAGGCCACCGCGGTCGCGCGTCCGCCACTACGGTCGTCACCGGCGTACCCCACGCCGGTGAACAGCCACCC
Source organism: Streptomyces cavernae (assembly GCF_004023625.1). GTDB lineage: Bacteria > Actinomycetota > Actinomycetes > Streptomycetales > Streptomycetaceae > Streptomyces > Streptomyces cavernae. Next base: position 112,496 of record NZ_RPDJ01000020.1, read on the forward strand.
CACCGGCAGCGGCCACGGCATCCACACCGGCACCTGGGCACGGTGCACAACGACACTGAGGGCCTCGACGCTGGGCGGGATCACGGGCTGCAGCGGATGCACGATTCCGTGCACATCGCACTGCCACGAGTCGGAGAAGAGTCCGGGAGCCCTGACCCGGCCACCACACTTCGGGCAACTGGGTTCGCCCCTCATAGGGCCCCACGGTCCTCCCCGTCCTTCGTCGCGTCAAGGACGATCACCCGACTGGCATGCCCACAAGATTAATTGCATATGACACCGATTAGCTTTCCTAAGCTATTGTGTGCATACGCGATCATCTCCGGAGGGGTGTCCGCCGCCGTCAGGCATCAGCCGTCAGGCTTCGGCGTCAGCCGTCAGGCGTCAGGCGTCAGCCGTCAGGCGTCAGCCGTCAGCCAACGCGACGGACGCACGCAGCGGGTCGCGCAGGTCCGTGCCCCTTGCCAGCCAGCGTTCCTGGAGGGCGCCCGCGCCGTGGACCCGCTTCCACGCCGCCTCGTTCGCCGTCATGGGCAGCAGCGGCAGGAACCGTACGGGATCGGCAGGCGCGTCCAGTTCCAGGTCCGGCACCAGACCGCCGGACTCCGCGACCAGCACGGAGCTGAACGGGGCGCCGGGCCACAGGGGTTCACCCACGTCGAGCGAGGCACCCGGCGCCACGACCACACCCTCGACTTGCGGGGACGCGGCGAGCACGGCGAGCGGACGGAGCACCTTGTCGGTGTCGGCGAGCCCCGCTCGCACGGACAGCACCAACTCGACGCGAGGGCCCCTGACTTGATCCGCGATCACCGCGTTGGGGTCGGCCATCGGCGTGGCCGACATACCGAGCGTGGCGTAGCGGACGAGCTCTCCCTCTGTGAAGCGCAGCACTTCGATCCGGTCCGCACCGAGGAAGGTGACCGCAGCCCGCGCGTCGGGTTCGCCCAGCGCAGAACGCAACCGGGCCTCGACGAGGGGAAGAACTTCAGCCATGCGCCGAGCATAGATCTCGTCGGCTACGGGCAAAGCAGCACCTTGACGCTTCGTGGCGCTGATACTCTTGACTGCCGGTCGGGGCAGCACGCAAAGCGTAGCTCTCGAGCCTCGGCCCGCATGAACGCGCAATGACTCCCCTACGGGGAACCCCTGACGGGGTATGGAACGTCCCTTACGAGGGACCGGCCGGAGGAGGTGGGGCTGCAATGGACCGAAGTCGACCGTGCAGTACCACCCGCTCTTCCGGCCGCTGAGTTTCTCCCGCTCTGCTCGGCTTTCGCCTCCCGCACTCGCATCACGTCATGTCCGGTGCACACGGAAGAGCACTTCGTTTCCACCTGATCCAACCGATCCGGCAGATCCGCCGGTCCGGCAGCTGAGCCGTCTCGTTCGTCTCGTCTGCACGGCCCGACCGTTCCGTTGGATCTGAATCGAACGAAGCGTCACCGCGACGGTGCGGTGCTCCCCGCTTTGTGGACGTGCCAAACCTGTGCAGTCAGAACGTCCCCATTCCGGGTAGTTCCACCCGTCGTCGGCTGCCTCCGTTCCGCGAAGGAGCCTGCCATGTCGATGATCCGTGACCTGCGCGCCGCGGTCCGCCCCTCACTGCGCAAGGAGAGCGCCACCTACGACCCCACGCGCGACCGTGCGACGTCGTCGGCGGTCGTGGACTGCGCGGTCTACCGCGACGGCGTCCGCGTCGCCTCGCGTGAGGCGTCCCGTGACGCCCTGACCCCGCACGAGGCGATGCGTCAGGTGCGCCGGGAGGGCGGTTTCGTGTGGATCGGTCTGCACGAGCCCACCGAGGCCGAATTCGGGGGAATCGCCGCCGAGTTCGGGCTGCACCCGCTGGCCGTGGAGGACGCGGTCCAGGCCCACCAGCGGCCCAAGCTGGAGCGCTACGACGACACGCTGTTCACCGTCTTCAAGACCATCCACTACGTCGAGCACGACGAACTCACCGCCAGCAGCGAGGTCGTGGAGACCGGTGAGGTCATGTGCTTCACCGGCCGGGACTTCTTCATCACCGTCCGGCACGGCGGGCAGGGCTCGCTGCGGGCGCTGCGGCACCGGCTGCAGGACGACCCGGAGCTGCTCGCCAAGGGCCCCTCCGCGGTGCTGCACGCGATCGCCGACCACGTCGTGGACGGCTACCTCGCGGTCGCCGACGCCATGCAGGACGACATCGACGAGGTCGAGACCGAGGTGTTCTCGCCCGGGCGCAAGGGCGGCCCCTCGCGGGGTGTGGACGCCGGGCGGATCTACCAGCTCAAGCGTGAGGTGCTGGAGTTCAAGCGGGCGGTGGCGCCACTGCTGCGGCCGATGCAGGACCTGAGCGAGCGGCCGATGCGGCTGGTGGACCCGGGCATCCAGAAGTACTTCCGGGACGTGGCCGACCACCTGGCCCGGGTGCACGAGCAGGTAGTCGGCTTCGACGAGCTGCTGAACTCGATCCTGCAGGCGAACCTCGCGCAGGCCTCCGTCGCACAGAACGAGGACATGCGGAAGATCACGTCATGGGCGGCGATCATCGCGGTCCCGACGATGGTGTGCGGGGTGTACGGCATGAACTTCGAGTACATGCCGGAACTGAAATGGCGGTACGGCTACCCGGTGATCGTCGGCATCACGGTGGCCATCTGCCTGGGGATCCACCGCACGCTGAAGCGGAACGGCTGGCTTTGAGCGCGCTGGTTAGTCTTGCCCCATGACAAGCGAGCTGCTCGACCAGGCCCTCGTCGAGGAAGCCACCAAGAAGTCCGGCCTGATCTGGGTCCAGGCCGACGGGCCCGCGCGGGCGCTGTGGCACGTGTGGCACGAGGGTGCCGCGTGTCTGGTGGGCGACGGGCCCGGGGAGCAGCCGCTGCCGGGGCTCGTCAACGGGGGCTCCGCGTCCGTCACGGTCCGCAGCAAGGACAAGGGCGGGCGGCTGGTGGCCTGGACGGCCGAGGTCGTGGAGCTGGCGCCGGGCTCCGACGAGTGGAACGCGGCCGTGGCGGAGCTGAAGGGCAAGCGGCTGAACGCTCCGGACGGGGAGGCCATGCCGGAGCGGTGGGCCCGTGAGTGCCGGGTGCTGCGGCTCGAGCCCCGGGGCGCCACGACGGCCATGCCGGACGGCTCGCTGGCGGCTCAGCCGCTGCCGACCCCCGCGACCACTCGCCGGCCCGCGCCGGCGGCGCTCCCTCGCCTGCTCTTCCGTCGAAAACGCCGGTAGTCCCCGCGCGGTCGATGTTGCCGCGGCCGGGGTCCGAGGTCCGCGGTCCACTGGCATTCCGCCCGGGCCCGGTGCCACCCGCGCGGTGTCAGGACGCCGGTAGCTGCCTGCCGTAGTCGACCGTCTGCTTCTCCTGCGGCTCCTCGAGGGAGAAGGGCTTGCCCCAGTCCGTCAGGCGAAGCGTCCCCGCCCCGCCGGCGCGGACCAGCCGCACGGGAAAGGGGCGGCCCTCGAGGGAGACGTCCAGGGTGCCCCCGGAGCCGTTGTCGCCGGTGAGACGGATGGTGCGGATGCCGTTCTGCTCGCGGCGCCCGTCCGTCGCGAGCTCGCCGTGCAGCGTCAGCAGCCCGTCCAGCAGCGTGTCCTTGTCCGTGAACCCGCTCAGCCGCTGATACGCCGGGTCGCCCTTGGGGACCTTGACGTACATGCCGTCGAGCTTGCCGGCGGCCGCCGCGTCCGCCTTGCCGGCGTCCTCGTGACTCCAGAAGGAGGCGTCCGCCCTGAGGAAGAGCTTCTCGTCCACCCTCAGCAACCGGAAGGTGTCCCCCTCGGAGGTCACGGAACCCGTGCCGCCGTTCCCCTTCAACCGCATGTCGAGCTTGTAGGTCTTGCCCTTGACGACCACCGCCCCCGACAGCCGCACGGTGTCCGCCGCCTCGGCCACCGTCCGCGTCCTTGCCTGTATCTGCTCCGGCGTCAGCTTCCCCACACCGTTGGTTCCCGCGTCCGGATCCTCACCACAGCCCGTCAGCCCGGTCCCCGTCACCACCAGCGCACACATCGCGGTCGCCAGCGTCGCCCTGCGGCGGGTGCGGCCCAGGGGAAGTGCAGTCACAGGCGGGGCCCTCTCATGCGGATGTCCTCATCGGCGTACGGCAGCGTACCGGTGCCGACTACGCCCTTCGGTGGCGGTCCGTCCGGACCGATCACCAGAGCGGGGCCGACCAGGACGACGTAGCCTGAAGCCCACAGCGGCGGACATAACTGGCCAAAGGATCCATACGCAGCCCCCTACGCCCCCTACGAAAAGGAGGCGCGCAGCCATGGCCGCAGGCGCCCCCCGGATCTTCGTCTCCCACCTCGCCGGCGTCGCCGTCTTCGACCCCAACGGCGACCAGGTGGGGCGCGTCCGCGACCTCGTCGCGATGCTGCGGGTCGGCAGACGGCCCCCTCGCCTGCTGGGACTCGTCGTCGAACTCGCCACGCGCCGCCGCATCTTCCTGCCCATGACCCGGATCACCAGCATCGAGTCGGGCCAGGTGATCACCACCGGGGTGCTCAACGTCCGTCGCTTCGAACAGCGCCCCACCGAGCGGCTGGTGCTCGGCGAACTCCTCGACCGGCGCGTTCAACTCGTCGAGACCGGCGAGGAGGTGACCGTCCTGGACGTGTCCATCCAGCAGCGGCCGGCCCGCCGGGAGTGGGAGATCGACCGGGTCTTCGTCCGCAAGGGCAAGGGACGCGGCGGGGCCTTCCGGCGCGCCAAGGGCGAGACGATGACCGTGGAGTTCTCCGCCGTCACCGGCTTCTCCCTGGAGGAGCACGGCCAGGGCGCCGAGAACCTGCTCGCCACGTTCGAGCAGCTGCGCCCCGCAGACCTCGCCAACGTGCTGCACCACCTCTCCCCCAAGCGGCGCGCCGAGGTCGCCGCCGCGCTCGACGACGACCGGCTCGCCGACGTCCTGGAGGAGCTGCCCGAGGACGACCAGATCGAGATCCTCGGCAAGCTCAAGGAGGAGCGCGCCGCGGACGTCCTGGAGGCGATGGACCCCGACGACGCCGCGGACCTGCTCGCCGAGCTGCCCGACGCGGACAAGGAGCGGCTGCTGGCGCTGATGCGCCCGGACGACGCGGCGGACGTACGCCGGCTGATGTCTTACGAGGAGCGGACCGCGGGCGGTCTGATGACCACCGAGCCGATCGTGCTGCGGCCGGACGCCACGGTCGCGGACGCCCTGGCCCGGGTGCGCGAACCGGACCTCTCCCCCGCGCTCGCCGCCCAGGTGTACGTGTGCCGTCCGCCGGACGAGACGCCGACCGGCAAGTACCTGGGAGCCGTGCACTTCCAGCGCCTGCTGCGGGACCCCCCGTACACCCTGGTCGGCTCGATCATCGACGATGATCTGCAGCCGCTCGACCCGAACGCCGAGCTGCCCGTCGTCGCCGGGTTCTTCGCGACGTACGACATGGTGGCCGCGCCCGTCGTCGACGAGAGCGGCTCGCTGCTCGGCGCGGTGACCGTGGACGACGTACTGGACCATCTGCTGCCGGAGGACTGGCGGGAGACGGAGTTCCATCTGGAGGACGAGGAGGTGCCCGATGGCTCCTGACCGCGAGACGCGTGAGCGGATGCCCGCGGGGGCCACCGCCACCGGCCGGCACCGGGTCCGTCTCGACCAGCCGCTGCCCCCGCGCCGGTGGATCCTGCCCGAATGGGACCCGGAGGCCTTCGGGAAGCTGTCGGAGCGGGTCGCCCGGTTCATCGGCACCGGACGGTTCCTCGTCTGGATGACGGTCGTCATCATCCTGTGGGTGCTGTGGAACAGTTTCGCGCCGCGCGACCTGCGCTTCGACGAGTACCCGTTCATCTTCCTGACCCTGATGCTGTCGCTGCAGGCCTCGTACGCGGCCCCGCTGATCCTGCTCGCGCAGAACCGGCAGGACGACCGCGACCGGGTCAACCTGGAGCAGGACCGCAAGCAGAACGAGCGGTCGATCGCGGACACCGAGTATCTGACCCGGGAGGTCGCCGCACTGCGGACGGGCCTCGGCGAGGTCGCGACGAGGGACTGGATCCGTTCCGAGCTGCAGGACCTGGTCAAGGAGCTCGACGGGGGGCGGCACACCGACGGCCACGTGCGATTCCCGGCAGTTCCGGCGGAACACCCTCGGGGACGTGACGGAGGTGACCGCTGACGGGCTTACCGGCCCCCGGAGCCGTCGCCGTACCATCGTCGGTATGGCTACGGAAGACGCGGTGCGCGAGGCACTGGCGACGGTGAACGACCCCGAGATCAACCGACCCATCACCGAACTGGGGATGGTCAAATCGGTGGACATCGGTGCGGATGGCGCGGTCGCGGTCACCGTGTACCTGACCGTTTCCGGCTGTCCGATGCGGGACACGATCACGCAGCGTGTGACGGAGGCGGTCTCCCGTGTGGAGGGCGTCACCCGTGTCGACGTCACGCTCGACGTCATGAGCGACGAGCAGCGGCGCGAGCTGGCGACCGCGCTGCGCGGTGGTCAGGCCGAGCGGGAGGTCCCGTTCGCCAAACCGGGCTCACTGACCCGTGTGTACGCGGTGGCGTCCGGCAAGGGCGGCGTCGGCAAGTCCTCGGTGACGGTGAACCTCGCGGCGGCGATGGCGGCCGAGGGCCTGAAGGTCGGCGTGGTCGACGCGGACATCTACGGCCACTCGGTGCCGCGCATGCTGGGCGCCGACGGCCGGCCCACCCAGGTCGAGAACATGATCATGCCCCCGTCGGCGAACGGTGTGAAGGTCATCTCGATCGGTATGTTCACCCCCGGCAACGCGCCGGTGGTGTGGCGCGGCCCGATGCTGCACCGTGCGCTCCAGCAGTTCCTCGCGGACGTCTACTGGGGCGACCTGGACGTGCTGCTGTTGGACCTCCCGCCGGGCACGGGTGACATCGCGATCTCGGTGGCCCAGCTGGTCCCGAACGCGGAGATCCTCGTCGTCACCACCCCCCAGCAGGCCGCGGCCGAGGTCGCGGAGCGGGCGGGCTCGATCGCCGTCCAGACGCACCAGAAGATCGTCGGCGTGGTCGAGAACATGTCCGGGCTGCCCTGCCCGCACTGCGGCGAGATGGTGGACGTCTTCGGCACGGGCGGCGGCCAGGTGGTGGCCGACGGCCTTACCCGTACGACGGGCGCCACGGTCCCGGTTCTCGGCTCGATCCCGATCGACGTCCGACTGCGCGAGGGCAGCGACGAGGGCAAGCCGGTCGTCCTGACCGACCCCGACTCCCCGGCAGGGTCCGCTCTGCGGGCCATCGCGGGGAAGCTGGGGGGCCGCCAGCGCGGCCTCGCGGGGATGGCCCTGGGGATCACCCCGAAGAACAAGTTCTGAACCAGTTACGCAACCAGCTCTCGCCGGCCCTCAATCGGCTCTGAACAGCCTCTGAGCGGCGGTGATCAGCGTCGGGGTGGGGATGCCGTTCCGCGGGACGGCACCCCCACCGCGTGACGGCTTTCACTAGGCGTACGACTCGATGTCCTTGACCATCGCGAAGCCCAACCCGTACGCGCTCATGCCGCGGCCGTATGCGCCCAGGTGGACGCCCTGCTGGGTCGAGCCGGCGAGGACCCAGCCGAACTCCGACTCGCGGTAGTGGAAGGGTGTCGGAAGGCCGTCCACGGGCAGGGACAGCGTTGACCAGTCGGAGCCTGAGAGGTCGTCCGCGAGCACCCAGGCGGTCTCCGTCTGCTGCTCCAGCCAGTCGTCACGCAGCGTGTGGTCCATCTGGCCGGGCCAGGTGACGGACAGCAGGCCCATCCCGGCGAGCCAGGCGGCGGAGGAGACCGATGTGGCCTCCAGCAGGCCGGTGCCGTCCGCGCTGCGGCGCACGGGGTTGGCCGCGACGGTCACCACGACCGCGAACCGTTCCTTGTCCTCGGACGCCTCGTTGTGCATGGACGGCTCGTCGCCGTGCCCGAGCGCGCCGTGCTCCACGGCACCGTCCGCGGCGTTGCCCACCTGCAGCAGCCAGCGCGGCCCTGTGAACGCCTCGTCCAGGCCGTACCAGGGGAAGGCCGCCCGCAGGTAACCGTCGACCGTCGTGCGCCGCCCGGAGGCGGGTTCTCCGCCCTCCGCTTCCGGCGCCTGCGCGCCCACCTGACTCGTCGTCTCCATCTGCCCGGACGCCTCCTCGCTCTCGTCGGGCCGGAGCGGCCCGCCCCCCTCTGGGGACCCTCATATGGTCCGCACAACAACAGGGCAGCATAGCCACACCGCTCCGAGGTGCCGGAACACCAGCCGGGTGGGTTGAAGCGCGTACGCGTCAAATACGGGCCTCGTGCGAGCTTGATGAGATTCAACTCACGTTCCCGATAGCAGTTTGGACCCGGGAATCGGACGTACGGGGGCCGCGACGGACCGTCTCCGCCGGAGGGCCGTACGCCGGGGGGTGGCGACTCGTCCGCATGGGGTGGCTGGGCACACCGCAGCGGTGTACGGGAGCGGCGCACGGAGGCGCGGCAGGGCGCGCACGGAACCCGGCGCAGGCGGCGCGAGCAGGTGCCTGAGGGCTGCGGCAGGGCGCGCGGGGGGCGCGGGGCGCTCCGGCATGGGGCACGGCTGGTCGCCGATGCGGGGGCGGAGGCGGGGTTACGCCGGGGGCGGGGTGGACGCGGGGACGGGTGGACGCGGGGGGCGGGGTGCGTGTGCGCCCGGCGTGGAAGGGCGGACTTCCCGCATGAGTTCCACATGAGGCCGGGCGCCCGGCGCCGCAGGCACACAGGGCGTAACCCGCACGCGCCGAGCGTCGGCGTCGACCGTCCGGCTGTCAGCCGTCAGCCGTCAGCCGTCAGCCGTCAGCCGTCAGCCGTCAGCCGTCAGCCGTCAGCCGTCAGCGGAGTGTGCACACCCGGCGCGGAGAGTGAGGCGGTGTCCGGTGGGCGGTGTGCGGGGCTCGGTCAGGTGGCGTCCGCGTCGAAGGGCGGACGCTCGCCGGGGTTGAGCTTCTCGCGCTTCTTCGTCATGTCGACCGAGCCGCCGGACGAGCCCGCGGACGCGGAGGAGTCGGTGTCGCGGCCGTGCACCGCGTCCGTGACCTCGGCCATCTCCTTCTTCAGGTCGAAGCCGTTGCGGATCTCCTTCAGCCCCAGTTCGTCGTTGTCCAACTGCTTGCGGATGAACGTCTTGGGGTTGAGGTCCTCGAATTCGAAGTCCTTGAATTCAGGCCCGAGTTCCTCACGGATGTCCTGCTTGGCGCTCTCCGAGAACTCGCGGATCTTGCGGATGGTGCGTGTGACGTCCTGGATCACCTTCGGCAGCTTCTCCGGGCCGAAGACGAGCACGGCGAGGACAACGAGCGTCACTACCTCGAGCGCTCCTATGTCATTGAACACCTTGCAGCTCCTCGCACTCTCCTCGGCATCCGGCAGGTCATCCGTGGTCCGGGCCGGATCCACGGTACCCGGCGATCCCGTCCAACCGGTACCGTCCCGACTCCCCGGCTTGGTGTACGCGACAGGTTTTCAGAGAAGTTTGCCTGCTCGCGAACGGTCAGGCCCATTTTCCGTGGGATTGCTGTGAGTCCACCGCCGTGGCCCGCCCGGCTCAGCCACCGTCCGCCGAGCCCAGGGTCAGTGTGATCGTCCTTTCCCTGCCGCCGCGCTCGAGGGTGAGCTCGAGACGGTCGCCGGGACGGTGCGCGCGGATCTTGACGATCAGTTCCTCACCGGAGTGGACGCGCTGGCCGTCCACCTCGGTGATGATGTCGCCGGCCCGGATGCCCGCCTTGTCGCCGGGTCCGCCCGGGTTGACGGGAGCCCCGCCGTCCCGCCCCTTGGTGCCCACGCGGGCGCCGTCGCCGTCGTAGTCCATGTCCAGCGTGACACCGATGACCGGATGGGTGGCCTTGCCGGTGTTGATCAGCTCCTCGGCGACGCGCTTGCCCTGATTGATGGGAATGGCGAAGCCGAGCCCGATGGAGCCGGCCTGACCGCTCTCCGGGTCGGAGCCTCCGTCCGCCGAGCGGATGGCGCTGTTGATGCCGATGACCCGTGCCTTGGAATCGACGAGCGGACCGCCGGAGTTGCCCGGGTTGATCGGGGCGTCGGTCTGCAGGGCGTCCACGTACGAGATGTCGCTGCCGTCGCCCTTCTCGCCCCCGGCGGTGATGGGCCGTTCCTTGGCGCTGATGATGCCCGAGGTGACGGTGTTGGCGAGGTCGAAGGGGGCACCGATGGCCACCACGGGATCGCCGACCCGCACGTTGTCGGAGTTGCCGAGGGCCAGCGGTTTGAGCCCGCTCACCCCGCGCACCCTGACGACGGCCAGGTCGTAGCCACTGTCCCGGCCGACGACCTCGGCGTTCGCAGTCTCGCCTCCGCTGAACGTGACGCTTATCCGGCCGTCGGAGCCCGCCGGGTCGACCACGTGGTTGTTGGTGAGGATGTGGCCCCTGTCGTCGAGTACGAAGCCGGTGCCGGTGCCCTGCCCTTCGGCGCCCCTGACGTGCAGGGTCACCACGCCGGGCAGCGCACGGGCGGCGATCCCCGCCACGCTGTCCGGGGCCCGCCCGGTGTCCTCCACCCCGGCCTGCGGCAACTGGATGTCGCTGACCCCACCGGTGCGCTCCAGATAGGAACCGATGGCCCCGCCCACGCCTCCGGAGAGCAGCGCGATGAGCACGGCCCCGCCCGCGGTGGCCCGCTTGCCGCGTCTGCGCCGGCCGACGGTCGTCTCGACGGCGGCGCCGTTCTGCTGCAACGGGGCGACGGCCCAGGGGTCGTAGTTCTGCCAGGGGTTGTACGTGCCCGGGTAGGCGGGCACCGCGCCACCGCCGGGCACGGCCCCTGGCGGCGGGCCACCGTGGGGCGTGGCTCCTGGGGACCGGAGGTCGGGCGTCGGCAGGTCGTGCGCCGGGTCACCGTGCGCGGGAATGCCGTGCGCGGGTCTGGTTCCCGGGTGCTGCACAGGCGGGGCGGGCGCCCACGGCCCCGGTTCGCCGTAGGGCGGAGTGCTGTGGGGATCGGGATCGTGCAGAGGCGCGCCGCGCTCCCCGGTCCCACCACCGGCCTTCTCGGCACCCACTGTCTCGGCACCGGCCGAGTCGGCACCGGCCGTCAGTGCTCCGCCCGAAGCAGCACCGCCTGAAGCAGCACTGGCCGGACCGTTTCCCGCCGGTCCGGCCTGCCCGGCCTGTCCAGTTGATCCAGCCTGCCCGGCCGGTCCCGTCGGTCCCGTCGGGAGCGGCCGGTCCAGCTCGTAGTCCCCGGAGTACCCGGAGTCGCGGGTGCCGCTCTGCCCCTGCCCGTGCGAGGGGGCCGTAGGCTGCGGACCGGACGGAGACGGCTGCGGACCGGACGGAGACGGCTGCGGACCGGACGGAGACGGCTGCGGACCGGCGGGCCGGGCGGCCTCCGCCTCGGCGGGCGGGGTGGCGCCGGTGACGGTGGACGGGGCGGCGCCCGTGACAGCGGGGGCCGTGGGTGTGGCGGCGGGGGGCGTGGGGCCCGCCTCGGTGTCCGGCGCCGGGACTCGGTGTCGGGGACGGCTCCACCACTTGGCCTTCGCGGACTTACCGTCGTCCATCCTTCTCCCAACACCCCGCCCGCGGCAGCACCGTCGCCGCGGGTTCGACTCCTCAGGCCGCGCCGTTGGACACGGGCCCGTCCCTGGATTCAATCAGGTTCCCGGGCCCTCGCGCAGATGACGTCGTCAGCGGACCCGTGCCGCGGCCGTCGTGGACGACGGGGAGGGGGAGGGGGTCTGGTCCGGGGCCATGAGCAGCCCAGGCGTCATGATCTCCAGATCGGTGGACCAGTCGGCCGGCACGGCCGGAGGAGCACCGGTGAGCGGGGTGCGTATGAGCGGTGAGGTGACGGCCGCCCCGGCCACAACAGGCGCGGTCAGCTCGTGCATCGGCGGCGTGCCCGTCTGTCCGGCCATTCCGGGCAGCAGCGGCGCGGACGCCTCGGTCGGCTCCACGGGCGCCGAGAGCGCGCCCCCGCCGGTCCGGTGCCCCGGGGTCTGCAGCGGCCCGGTCGACCGCCTCCGCTGCCCGTCCGGTGACACCACGGACCCGGAGCCCTGGCTACGGAACGGGGTGACGTTGGAGCCCGAGCCGCCGCGCGCGTCCGTGGTGTCGGCCGGTACCCCGCCCGTCACACCGCCGAGCGCGATCGCGGCCAGCGACACGGCTCCGGCTGCCACGAAGGCGAACCGCCGCCCCCTCGATGCGGACGCCTCCTGCCGACTCACATGGTGGATCCGAAAGCCCCGCTCCCCGGCGAAGCCACGGTCGGCCGTGAAGCCGCCGTCGGCCGTGAAGCCGCGCTCGTCCGCGAGGCCCCGCTCCCGGGAGGGCCGCTGCCCCACGGAGAGCCCCGGCTCCGCGGGGAAGCGCTCCCCCGAGAGTCGCTCGGCCTCGCCGGGGGCGTCGGGGCGGGAGCGGCCGTTGTCGTCGGCGAACTCCCGGCCGCCGGTGAACCCGCGCTCCCCGAACAGCGAGCGCGCGCCGAAGAACCCGCGCCCTTCGGTAGCACCGCGCCCGCCGAACAGGCCCCGCCCCTCGGACCACGGCAGCGCGCCGCCGTGGGGCCTCGTCGGCACATAGCCGAAGGAGTCCTCCGACCTCATACCGAAGACCCCGGAGGACCCGAATCCGCCCCCTCCAAGAGGCGGTCCACCGCCATCGGGATCACCTCCTCCGGGGAGCCCCTGGAGCCGGGCCAGGAAACTCTCGGAGGGCGGCGGCGGAGCCGCCTCCGCGAAGACGTTCTTCAGCCGGCGCTGGGCGTCGGCCTCGGCCTTGCACTTCGGACACGTCGCGAGATGGGCGAGAACCCGCTCCCGCGCCTCATGACCGAGCTCGCCGTCCACCAGGGCGGAGAGCCGGTCTCCCAGATGCTGCTCGGCAGATGTCGGACGTGATCCACTCACGCGGTCGCGCCCCCTCCTCCCAGCACCGGTACAGCGGACACGAAGCCCCGTCGCTCGGCACGGGCCTCGGGCGACCGGTGTGCGAGGGCCTTGCGCAGCTGGGAACGGCCGCGGTGGATGCGGCTGCGTACCGTACCGAGCTTCACGCCCAGGGTGGCGGCGATCTCCTCGTACGAGAGGCCTTCGATGTCGCAGAGGACCACGGCGGCGCGGAACTCGGGCGCGAGGGTGTCGAGCGCCTGCTGGACATCCGCGTCGAAGTGCGAGTCGTTGAAGACCTGCTGCGGTGACGGCTCGCGGCTGGGCAGGCGCTCGGCCGCGTCCTCGCCCAGGGCGTCGAACCGGATGCGCTGCTTGCGGCGGACCATGTCCAGGAAGAGGTTGGTCGTGATGCGGTGCAGCCAGCCCTCGAAGGTGCCGGGCGTGTACGTCGACAGGGAGCGGAAGACGCGGACGAAGACCTCCTGCGTGAGGTCCTCGGCGTCGTGCTGGTTGCCGGTCAGACGGTAGGCCAGGCGGTAGACCCGGGCGCTGTGCGTGCTGACGATCTCCTCCCAGGTGGGAGGAGTCCACGCCTGCGAGTCCGCGTCGGTGGCGAAGGTCGCGGTCTGCGCGGTCTCGGCAGCGTGGTGGGTGTCAGCGATGTCAGTCACGGATTTCGGCTCACCTGCCGACCTGAGAAGGCGCCTCAGCCCTCTTCTCCGATCCTCAGGCGCAGCCGCACCTCCCCTGTCGGCTCTGGTGGTGTCCAGTGGAGCCCCTACCATAGCCACCTCGTCCGTTAGCTCCGGATAAGCGGTTTTACGCGAAATTGATATGCGCTTCGGCGCCTGCGTCAGCACTTCCTCGACGTCCTGATCCATCTCTTTCCCCCCGCCGTCTCTCCCACCCCTTAAACGACCGGTCCCATCTGCGGGTTCCCGACGGCAACGGATACAGTCACGGCCAGGCCACTACGGGGACAGGAGAGGGTCATTCACGGCAACCGGCAGACGAGCTCGGCGTTCGCCGACGCCTTTGTCGCCGAGGACGACGCACTGCACTGGGCCCGTGACCGGGCCCGGGAGGCAGGGCTGCGCTCGGTGTCGCCCGGCACGGGCGCCGCGCTGCGGATGCTCGCCGCCACCGTGGACGCCAAGGCCGTGGCGGAGATCGGCACCGGCACCGGCGTCTCCGGCATCCATCTTCTGCACGGTATGCGGCCGGACGGCGTGCTGACCACCGTGGACTCCGAGCCGGAGCGCCAGCAGTTCGCCCGGCAGGCGTTCCGGGCGGCCGGTTTCGCCAGCAACCGCGCCCGGTTCATTCCGGGCCACGCGCTGGACGTGCTGCCCCGGCTCGCGGACAGCGGCTATGACCTGGTGTTCTGCGACGGTGACCGCACCGAGTGCCTCGACTACCTCGCTGAATCGTTGCGCCTTCTGCGGCCCGGTGGCCTCGTCTGTTTCGAGGGGGTCTTCTCCAACGGCCGCACCGTGGACTCCGGCCCGCAGCCCACTGAGGTGCTGCGGCTGCGGGAGCTGCTGCGCGCGGTGCGCGAGAGCGCGGAGCTGATCCCGTCGCTGCTGCCGGTGGGCGACGGACTGCTCTGCGCGGTCAAACGCTGATCGCGGCGCCCGGGGGCGGGGCCGGAGCGTGATCGCGCCGCACGGGGAGGAGGCCGGAGCGCAGTCGGCGGATGCCACCGGAACAACGCGACAACGCCCGGAACAGCGGCAACAGCGACCCGGCTTGAACGGGAATCGCACGGGCCACGTATCCAGGGACGAGCGGGCGCCGCGGGTGCCCCATGGGCACATCAGGGGGTCCCGTGGACAAGTCGGGGGACAAACGGGCGCCCCGGCATCCGCGTACGATGCCGGGGCAGCCGAAGAGGTATCGTCGCTTTCGCGTCAGCCGACGACCTTCTTGAGGGCGTCGCCGAGCGCGTCGGCCTCGTCCGGGGTCAGCTCGACGACGAGCCGACCGCCGCCTTCGAGCGGAACGCGCATGACGATGCCCCGCCCCTCCTTGGTCACCTCGAGCGGGCCGTCGCCCGTCCGCGGCTTCATGGCCGCCATGCTCGTTCCCCTTCCTGAAACCAGCTCATCGTCAAGCCGACGGCCCCTCTGAAGGGCACGTAACCCTCACGGGGCACGCGTCACCGGCATCGAACACATTGCTTCCAGGCCATTATCCCGCATCTCAGGACCCGATGACCAACATCAGTCGGCATCGCTTGGGCAACGCGCGCGAGCAAAACCACTCAATTCGGCGATGTGACTGCGATACTGCGCGACCGCACGGACTTCCGGTGTGTGCGAATTCCTTGACCCAGGTCACATGACCGGTCCTCTCCCCCGCCGGTGATCTCCGCCATGCTGTCGTGAGACCGTCCAGAACGATGACCGAGCCGCTACGACGGAGGGGACCCATGGCCGACACCGTGCTCTACGAGGTGAGCGACGGGCTCGCGACGATCACGATCAACCGCCCCGAGGCGATGAACGCGATGAACACCGAGACGAAGGTCGCCTTCCGGGACGCGGTACAGGCCGCAGCCGGGGACCCGGCGGTCCGGGCGGTGCTGCTGACCGCCGCCGGTGACCGGGCGTTCTGCGTGGGCCAGGACCTCAAGGAGCACATCGGGCTGCTGGCCGCGGACCGGGAGACGGGCTCCCGGCTCACGATGAACACCGTGGGTGAGCACTACAACCCGATCGTGCGGGCGCTGGCCGGGATGGCCAAGCCCGTGGTGGCGGGGGTCAACGGGGTGGCGGCCGGGGCGGGCTTCGGCTTCGCGCTCGCCGCGGACTACCGGGTCGTCGCCGACACGGCGGCCTTCAACACCTCCTTCGCGGGTGTCGCGCTCACCGCCGACTCCGGCATCTCCTGGACACTGCCGCGGATCGTCGGCCCCGGCCGCGCCGCCGACCTGCTGCTCTTCCCGCGCAGCGTGAACGCCGAGGAGGCGTACCAACTGGGCATCGCGAACCGTGTGGTCCCCTCCGCGGACCTGGCCGCGGAGGCCGAGAAGGTGGCCCGCAGCCTCGCCGAGGGCCCCACGGTGGCGTACGCGGCCATCAAGGAGTCCCTCGCTCACGCCCTTGCGCACACCCTGGACGAGACCCTGGAGAAGGAGGACGAGCTCCAGACCAGGGCGGGCGCCTCCGAGGACCACGGCATCGCGGTGAAGGCCTTCATCGCCAAGGAGCGGCCGAAGTACCTGGGCCGCTAGGTCCTGTCGTCAAATTCCCGTCGTCCGCCCGAAGGGCGGGCCGCGCGGCGTCATGGGGTCCCCCCTGCTCATGGGGGTCCCCCCGCTCGAGCGCAGCCGAGAGTGGGGGAGAAGTCGAGAGCTTGGGGGAGCGGGCTCTGGGGGTACCCCCGGCCGGAGGCTGGGGAAGTGCCGGGCGGAAGTCCTCGTACTGGATGTACTTGGGCTTTCGCCCGGTGCGGCGAGTGGGGGTCCCCCTGCTCGGAGAGCTTGGGGGAGCGTGCATGGCGTCGCGCGGCAGACGGGAATTTGACGACCGGCCCTCCCTGTGTCCCGGGCGGGGGCCGCTCCCCGCGCGAGCGCGGGGACAGCGGCCCCGCGCCGCGCAGTCCGCCAGGTGGTCGTCCACCAGACCGCACGCCTGCATCAGGGCGTATGCCGTGGTCGGGCCGACGAAGCGGAGGCCTTTCTTCTTCAGGGCCTTGGACAGGGCCGTCGACTCGTCGGTGACCGGGGGGACGTCGGCGAGGGTCTTCGGGACCGGGTGGGACGACGGGGCGTGGGACCAGATCAGGGCGTCGAGTTCGCCGGGCGCCCACTCCGCCAGCACGCGCGCGTTGGCGAGCGTCGCCTCGATCTTGGCGCGGTTGCGGATGATGCCCGCATCGACGAGCAGGCGCTCCGCGTCGGTCTCGGTGAAGGCAGCCACCGCAGCGATCTTGAAGTCGGCGAACGCGGCCCGGAAGCCCTCGCGCCGGCGCAGGATCGTGATCCAGGACAGGCCCGACTGGAAGGCCTCCAGGCTCAGCCGCTCGTACAGGGCGTCGTCGCCGTGGACCGGGCGCCCCCACTCCTCGTCGTGGTAGGACACGTAGTCCTCGGTCGACAGTGCCCAGGGGCAGCGCAGTACCCCGTCGGTGCCCGCGATCGCGCCGCTCACGGCCGCTCGTCCTCCCTGTGGTCGAGGTGCTCGATGTCCCTGTCGAGCCGGGGGCCGTGCGTGGTTCGGGCGCCCGCCAGCGCGGCTTCCAGGTCCGCGATCCGCGCGTCCCGTTCGGCGATCTCCGCGCCGAGACGGCCCAGCGCGTCGTCCACGTCCGACATCCGGTAGCCCCGGACGGCCACCGGGAAGCGCAGGGACTCGACGTCGCCGCGGTTCACCGGGCGGTCCGGCGGCAGCGGGTCCTCGAACCGCTCGGGCGCGGCCTCGGGCAGTGCCGCGTTCTCGCCGCCGCCCACCACGGCCAGTGTGACCGCGGCCACCACCACGGCGAGCGCGACGACCAGGAAAAAGAACATGAGCATCTCTGGAGTCCCCACGCTCGGCTGTCGATCCGGAGTGCCCGGACGACTCGGTTCGGAAAGTCTCAGGGTCCGATCGTGCCATGCGACTCTGACAGTTAAGGTCGCAGGTGGCCGAAGAGCGAGATTCACCAGGAGGATCACAGCGGATGCTCAGGCTGGGCAGGCGCGAATTCGCCGCGCACGAGCAGGTGATCATGGCCATCGTGAACCGGACCCCGGACTCCTTCTACGACCAGGGCGCCACGTTCCGCGACGAGCCGGCTCTCGCGCGGGTGGAGCAGGCGGTCGCCGAAGGGGCCGCGATCATCGACATCGGCGGGGTCAAGGCCGGTCCCGGTGAGGAGGTCACGGCCGAGGAGGAGGCCCGCCGCACGGTCGGTTTCGTCGCCGAGGTGCGCCGTCGTTTCCCCGACGTGGTGATCAGCGTGGACACCTGGCGGCACGAGGTCGGCGAGGCGGTCTGCGCGGCGGGGGCGGACCTGCTGAACGACGCGTGGGGAGGGATCGACCCGAAGCTGGCCGAGGTCGCCGCGCGGCACGGCGTCGGACTCGTGTGCACACACGCCGGCGGGGCGCAGCCGCGGACCCGGCCGCACCGGGTCGCTTACGAGGACGTGATGGCCGACATCCTGCGGGTGACGCTCGGGCTCGCCGAGCGGGCCGTGGAGCTCGGTGTGCCCCGGGAGTCGGTACTCATCGATCCCGGGCACGACTTCGGCAAGAACACCCGGCACAGCCTGGAGGCGACGCGGCGGCTGGGCGAGATGGTCGGGACGGGCTGGCCGGTGCTTGTCTCGCTGTCCAACAAGGACTTCGTGGGCGAGACGCTGGACCGTCCGGTCAAGGAGCGGGTGGTCGGGACGCTGGCCACGACCGCGGTGTCCGCGTGGCTGGGGGCGCAGGTCTACCGGGTGCACGAGGTGGCGGAGACCCGGCAAGTGCTCGACATGGTCGCGTCCATCGCCGGGCACCGGGAGCCCGCGGTGGCCCGACGGGGGCTGGCCTGACGGTCACTCGTCCGCGGCCCGGGGGGCGGTTCCCGCCCCGCCCCCACCGCCGCTGCCCGTCCCGTAGCCCGACCGGTTACAACCCCGTCTCCTTGGACACCAGCGCCACCGCCTCCTCCACGTCGTCCGTGACGTGGAAGAGCAGGAGGTCCTTCTCCGAGGCCTTGCCCTGGGCGATCAGGGTGTTCTTGAGCCACTCGATCAGGCCGCCCCAGTACTCCGTGCCGAACAGGACGATCGGGAAGCGGGTGACCTTCTGGGTCTGGACGAGGGTGAGCGCCTCGAAGAGCTCGTCCAGGGTGCCCAGACCGCCGGGAAGGACCACGAAGCCCTGGGCGTACTTGACGAACATCATCTTCCGGACGAAGAAGTAGCGGAAGTTGAGGCCGATGTCGACGTACTGGTTGAGGCCTTGCTCGAAGGGCAGTTCGATACCGAGGCCCACCGAGATGCCCTTGGCCTCGCAGGCGCCCTTGTTGGCGGCCTCCATGGCGCCCGGGCCGCCCCCGGTGATCACGGCGAAGCCGGCCTCCACGAGCGCGCGTCCGAGGCGCACGCCCGCCTCGTACTCGGGCGAGTCCACCGGCGTGCGGGCGGAGCCGAAGACACTGATCGCGGGCGGGAGTTCGGCCAGCGTCCCGAAGCCCTCGATGAACTCCGACTGGATGCGCAGGACCCGCCAGGGGTCCGTGTGGACCCAGTCGGAGGGGCCGCCCGCGTCCAGGAGCCGTTGGTCCGTGGTGCTCGCCTGCACCTGCCCGCGCCTGCGCAGCACCGGTCCCAGCCGCTGCTCCTCCGGTGGCTGCTTCTTGCCCTCGGGGTTGCCGGTAGCCATGTCCGCTCCCTCCGCCGTCCGGTGGTTCGAGTTCAGCGTAGATCCACGGGGGTTACGGACGGGGGACGCGAGCGTGTCCGCCGTGAGCCGCCTTGGACTCAGGCCGTCAACCAGCCACGCAGCCGTTCCTCACCCGCGAGGATCTTGGACGTCTCCACGCGTTCGTCGCGCCGGTGCGCCAAGTGCGGGTTGCCGGGACCGTAGTTGACGGCCGGGACGCCCAGCGCGCTGAAGCGGGAGACGTCCGTCCAGCCGTACTTGGGCTGCGGTGTACCCCCCACCGCCTTCATGAAAGCCTGCGCCGCGGGGTGCGAGAGGCCGGGCAGGGCCGCGCCGCTGTGGTCCTCGACGACGAACTCCTCGACGCCGCAGTCCGCGAAGACCTCGTGGACGTGGGCGACGGCCTGCTCCTCGGTGCGATCGGGGGCGTAGCGGAAGTTGACGGCCACCACGCACGCGTCCGGGATCACGTTGCCCGCGACCCCGCCCTCGATGCGTACGGCGTTGAGGCCCTCGCGGTACTCCAGGCCGTCGATGACCGGGTGACGCGGCTCGTACGCGGCCAGCCGCGCGAGGATGGGAGCGGCCGCGTGGATGGCGTTCGAGCCCATCCAGGAGCGCGCGGAGTGGGCGCGCTCGCCCGCCGTCTTCAGCAGCACGCGCAGCGTGCCCTGGCAGCCGCCCTCGACCTGTCCGTCCGAGGGTTCGAGAAGGACGGCGAAGTCGCCCTCGAGCCATTCGGGGTGGGCTTCCGCGACGTGTCCGAGGCCATTGAGGTGCGCGGCGACCTCCTCGTTGTCGTAGAAGACGAAGGTGAGGTCGCGGTTGGGTTCGGGCACGGTGGCGGCGATGCGCAGTTGGAGGGCGACGCCGGCCTTCATGTCGCAGGTGCCGCAGCCCCACAGCACGCCGTCCTCGTCGAGACGGGAGGGGACGTTGCCGGCGATGGGAACGGTGTCGATGTGGCCGGCGAGGATCACACGCTCCGCGCGGCCCAGGTTCGTACGAGCCACGACGTTGTTGCCGTGGCGGTCGACCGTGAGGTGCGGCAGGGCCCGCAGTGCGGCCTCGACGGCGTCCGCGAGGGGCTTCTCGCTGCCGCTCTCGGAGGGGAAGTCGACGAGCTGCGCGGTCAGGCGCGCGGCGTCCAGGGTGAGGTCGAGGGCGGGGGCGTCGAGGTCCATGGGGAGACCCTAACGCGCCCGGATGGCCGATTCGCAATGCTGTTCACTTCCGCACACCAACGTTGTCCACAATCTCAAATCGCACTCACAGTCACCTCGGCTACCGTGTGTGGCGTGTCTGAGTCCCCCACCTCCTCCTGGCGCGGTCGCCTCCTGCGTATGGCAGGGGCGATCGTGGTGTTGGCCGCGCTCGCGGGATACCTGACCTTGCAGTACCTCACGGGGAGCAGAGGCGCCCCGCGCTGCACGGTCGTCTCCGGAAAGGGCGACGGGGCGTCGTACGAGTTCACGGCGGAGCAAGCGGTGAACGCGGCGACGATCTCGGCGATAGGCACGACCCGCGGCATGCCCGAGCGGGCGGTCACCATCGCGCTGGCCACCGCTCTCCAGGAGTCCGAACTGCGCAACCTCGAACACGGCGACCGGGACTCGCTCGGCCTCTTCCAGCAGCGGCCGTCGCAGGGCTGGGGCACCGAGGAGGAGATCCTCGACCCGGCGTACGCGGCGGGCGAGTTCTACCGGCATCTGGCCAAAGTGCCCGACTACACCAGCCTGCCGCTGACGGTCGCCGCGCAGCGGGTGCAACGCAGCGGTTTCCCGGACGCGTACGCGAAGCACGAGCCGGACGCCGCGCTGCTCGCCGCGGCGCTGACCGGGCGGGCCGCGGCCACGCTCACCTGCGAGGGACGTCCCGCGGTCAAGCCCGGTCCGGGCGGTCCGGACGCGGTGCGGGCCGCGCTGGTGCGCGACTTCGGGCGTGAGGCGGTGCAGACGGCCGGAGCCGAGGTGAAGGCGGCTTTCGCAACCCCGCCCGCCACCGCGTCGCCCGCCGCCAAGAGCCGGGTGACGATCCCGGTGCCGCCCGCGTCGGGCTCGAACAAGACCCGTACCCAGCGCGGCTGGGAACTCGCCCACTGGGCGGTCGCCAACGCCTCGGCCCTGCGCATCGAGCGGGTGTCGTACGTCGGCCGCGAATGGAAAGCAGGTGTCGGCAGCGAGTGGCGTGCCGCCGGGGGCGAGGCAGCGACGGACGCGGTCAGCGTGGTGACACGCTGAGTCCGCTCCGTGCGGACGCACAACCGTGCGGAGCCCCCTCCGAACGAAGGGATTCCGTCAGGGCCTTGCAGATTCGCGGGCGCACATCGTCATATGCACGGGAATCTCTTGGGGGAAAAGAGCCGCGCCCCACTGACGCACCTACCGGCAGACCCTTTTGACCGCTTTCATCCGCAGCCGATAATGCGACGCATTGCCAACTCTTTACGTTGGCGCACCGCAACCTCCGCGGGCCGGGTGTCGGTTAGTCAGGGCGTTCCGGACCCGAGCTGACCAACCATCAGTCAACTCCGCGTCCGGTCAGCGTTCTTCCCTCTCCCGTCTAAGGAGCACCATGTCCCTCCCCCTGACCCGCCGGATCGCCCGTGCCGCGCTGCTGATCGCGGCGGGAGCGGCGCCCGTGGTCGGTGCGGCCGGCTCCGCGCACGCGGCCGCCCTGCCCGCCGCCCCCGAACTCGGCGGGCTGACCGCCGTGGACGGTGCGGACGTGGGCGACAAGGTCGACGGCGCGACCAAGAGCGTCACCGGGCTCACCGACGGCAAGGCCGTGCCCTCCGCCGAAAAGGTCCGCGGCGACGTTGCCGATTCCCTCGACAAGGGCGGGGTGCCGTCCTCGCTGCCCAAGAAGGGCTTGCCTATCGGCTGACCCCACAACCGTGAGGTGACCGGGGCCCGAGACCATCTCGGGCCCCGGGGACGCCCCCGGCATCAGAGCCCGAGCCCCAGCAACAGCACGGAACGCGCACCCCCACGCCCGGCAGCCGCGCACCGGCGCAAGGGGACGTGCCGGGTTCTCCACCCGCAGCGGCTGGCGCTCTGACCAGTCAGACCTCTACGTGAAACACGAAACGCTCCCCCAAGCTCTCGACTTCTCCCCCACTCTCGGCTGCGCTCGAGCGGGGGGACCCCCATGAGCAGGGGGCACCCCCATGACCGAGGACGGAGAACCCGGCGCGGCCCCGCCCCAAAAACCGGCAGGCGCAAGCGGCCGGGCCCGGCACCCGCAGCCCCGCCCCAAGAACCGACAGGGGGCGCACCACCCACCAAGGGCACGGGGCCCAGCCATCGACAGCAGGCGCACCGGCTCAAGAACGGCGCGGCGGCCCACCATGAAGTGGACCCACCTGAGCCCTCAGGCCCCCAGCCGCCGCACCGCGGCCCCCACCCGCTCATCCGTAGCCGTCAACGCCACCCGCACGAACCGCTCCCCGGCCGGCCCGTAGAAGTCCCCCGGAGCCACCAGGATGCCCAGGTCGGCGAGATGCCCCACCGTGTCCCAGCACGGCTCGTCGCGCGTCGCCCACAGGTACAGGCTGGCCTCGCTGTGCTCGATGCGGAAGCCGTGGTTCTCCAGAGCCCCGCGCAGGGCGGCACGCCGGGTCGCGTAGCGCTCCCGCTGCTCCCGTACGTGCTGCTCGTCCGCCAGCGCGGCGACCACCGCCGCCTGGGTCGGGGCCGGCGTCATCATCCCGCCGTGCTTGCGGATCTCCAGGAGGTCGCCGAGGACCGCCTGGTCGCCGACGAGGAACGCGGCCCGGTACCCCGCGAGGTTCGACCGCTTGGAGAGCGAGTGGACCGAGACGATCCCCTCGTACGAGCCACCGCACACGTCCGGGTGCAGCACCGAGACCGGGTCGGCCTCCCACCCCAGCTCGATGTAGCACTCGTCGGAGAACACCAGCACCCCGTGCTCCCGCGCCCAGGCGACGATCCGGGTCAGCTCCGGCTTCGACAGGACCCGTCCGGTGGGGTTCGACGGGGAGTTGAGCCAGAGCAGGCTGAGGCCCTCGGGGTCGAGTTCGGTGGGGTCGTCGTAGGCCACGTACTCGGCGCGGGCCAGCCGGGCTCCGACCTCGTACGTCGGGTAGGCCAGCCGCGGGTACGCCACGCGGTCGCCGGGACCGAGGCCGAGCTGGGTCGGCAGCCAGGCGACGAGTTCCTTGGAGCCGACGACCGGCAGCACGTGCCGGTGGGTGACTCCGCGGGCGCCGAGCCGCCGCTCGGCCCAGCCCGTGATCGCGTCCCGCAGCTCCGGCGTGCCCCAGACCGTGGGATAGCCCGGCGAGTCCGCCGCCGCGATCAGCGCTTTCTGGATCAGCTCCGGCACGGGGTCGACCGGCGTGCCGACGGACAGGTCCACCAGGCCGTCCGGATGCGCTGCGGCCGTGGCCCGGTAGGGCTGGAGCTTGTCCCAGGGAAAGGTGGGGAGGCGGTCGGAGACTGCGGACACGGGATCGGGCTCACTTTCTCGTACGGACGAGCACTTGTTGCTCGCTGCTCGCTGTCCCGTACGTACGCCGCGGTCCCGCACGGCGACCCACGATCAAGATCATGGCGATCGGGCCGTACGGGACCGAGGCGGCACGTATGTGATGCGGGCCGCTTACTGGTTCTGCGGCGGCAGCGCCGCGATGAAGGGGTGGTCGCGCTCGATCAGCCCCAGCTTGCTGGCGCCACCGGGCGAGCCGAGCTCGTCGAAGAACTCGACGTTCGCCTTGTAGTAGTCCTTCCACTCCTCCGGGGTGTCGTCCTCGTAGAAGATCGCCTCGACCGGGCAGACCGGCTCACAGGCCCCGCAGTCGACGCATTCGTCCGGGTGGATGTACAAGGACCGGTTGCCCTCGTAGATGCAGTCGACCGGGCACTCCTCGATGCACGCCTTGTCCTTGACGTCGACACAAGGCTGCGCGATGACGTAGGTCACGCTGTCGTTCCTCCTCGATAGGGCGCTGGCGGGCCTCCTCAGGCTCCGCCGCCTGGCGCGCGGGAGCGCGGCGTCGTCGATGCCCGCACCTAGTATCTCCGTTCCGGGGCATGATCCGAACAGGAGGGGTGAACTGACCTGTGGATTTCACGGCAGGCGGACGGCTCGAAGTCCAGATCAACGCCGCTGACGTGGGCAAACGCGTCTCCGTGCGCAGACTCCTCGACGGCAACGACGCGGGAGAGAAGTTCACCGACACGGTCGGCGTTCTCACATCATGGGACGAGGGTGTGCTGCTGATCACACGGCGCACCGGGGAGAGCGTACGGATCCCGGAGTCCTCGCTGGTCGCGGGCAAGGTCGTGCCGCCCGCCCCCGCCCGTCGGCGGGGTCCCGCGGCCTCGTACACGGAGCTGGCGCGCGTCGCCGCCCGGGCCTGGCAGCCGGTGGAGAGCGCATGGCTCGGCGACTGGGAGTTGCGCGCCGCGTCCGGCTTCACGCGCCGCGCCAACTCCGTCCTGCCGCTCGGCGACCCCGGGATGTCGATCGACGACGCCCTCGGACTCGTCCGTGGGTGGTACGAGGAGCGGGGCCTGCCCGCGTACATCCAGACGGCGACCGGGGCCGAGGGAACCCAGGAGTCGCTCTGCGCGGAGCTGGAGGCGCGCGGCTGGACCCGCGAGGTGACGGCGGAGCTGTGGACCGGAGCGCTCGCGCCGGTGGCAGATGTGCCGGTGGCGGATGCGCCGACGCCGTCCGTCGTGCTGGCGCGGACCGCGGACGAGGCGTGGCTCGGCCGGTACCAGCGCAAGGGCGTGAGCGACGTGGCCCTGCGGGTGCTGGGCAGCGGGCCGTCGGTGTGGTTCGCGACCATACCGGGCGAGGGCCGGGACGAGCCCGTGGCGATCGGCCGCTGCGTGGTGGACGGCCGCTGGGCGGGGTTCGCGGCGGTGGAGGTGGCTCCGGAGCAGCGGCTGCGGGGCCTGGCCTCCGCGGTGATGGCGGCGCTCGCCGGGCGGGCGCTCGAGGAGGGGGCGTCGGCGGGGTGGCTCCAGGTGGAGGCGGACAATGCGGGGGCGCGGGGGCTGTACTCCGCGATGGGGTTCGCCGCGCACCATGCGTACCACCACTACCGGGCGCCGCATATTCGGTGAGCGGCCCGGGTACGGGGAGCGCCTCTGGTGCGGTTGCGCGGGCCGAGCGGGACCCTGGTGGGGACGGCGACGGTTTTGGTGTCGGGCGGTATCGATCGTTGTGAGAGGGCACGAGCCTGCTATGCGGTCCCTTCGGCCTCCGGAACCCGAACAGTCCGCCGAGTGGCGGCGGCGGTTCGGGCTCGAGGCGCGGGCGGAGCGGCCCGATCTGTCCTTGCTGTGCCTGCTGATCGGGGCGGAGGCGGACGGGTCGCTGAACGAGGCCGGGCTCGACGCCTCGCAGATCCTGCTGGACGAGCTGGCCGGGCGGCTGCCGTTCCGGCCCGGTGGACCCCGTGCCTGGGCCACCGCGGTGGCGGAACTGCTCGGTGGGGAGTGCGGATTCCACGGCTCGCCGGCCGACTACCAGCGGCTCGAGTCCTCGCTCCTGCACCAGGTGCTCGCACGGCGGCGGGGGCTGCCGATCCTGCTGTCGGTGGTGTGGATGGAGGTCGCGCGCAGGGCCGGGGCGCCGGTGTACGGGGTCGCCCTGCCGGGGCACTTCGTCGTCGGCTTCGGCCCGCCCGAGGATCAGGTACTCGCCGATCCGTTCGACGGTGGCCGGGTGCTGACCGGCGGTGACGCGGAACTGCTGGTCGCCGGGGCCACGGGGGCGCCGCTGGATCCGTCGATGCTGGTGCCTGCCCGGCCGCTCGATGTCGTGCTGCGCATACTCAACAACATCCGGGCGTGGGCCGCTGCCCGTCCCGAGCGGTCCGAGGTCGCCCTGTGGGCGGTCGAGCTGTCCCTGCTGCTCCCCGCCCATCCGGCGCGTCTGCGCTACGAGTGGGCACAACTGCTGGTCGATCGCGGAGAGTTCCTGCGGGGAGCCACGGAGCTGGATGCCTATGCGGAGGTGGTGGCGGCGGTGGACGCCGCCGCCGCCGAGCGGGTCCGCCTCCAGGCGCGGGCGGCACGCTCCCTGCTCAACTGAGGCCTCGCCCATGCTTGCCGGTCCGGCACCGGACCGGACGGGCGCCGGCACCAGACCGTACAGGCGCCGGCACCGGACCGGACGGGCGCCGTACGGACCGGACAGGCGCCGTACGGACCGGACAGGCGCCGTACGGACCGGACAGGCGCCGTACGGACCGGACAGGCGCCGTACGGACCGGACAGGCGCCGTACGGACCGGACAGGCGCCGGCTACAGCCCGGCCCCTCTCCCTGGATCCGCATCGCGCTCGGGCCCGGGCTCGGCCCCGGGCCCCCCGGCTGCCACGCCCAGGCGTCAGCGGCGTGCTCGGTGCCCCGGCGGGGACCCCCGCCACCAGCCGGAACCCTCCGCGCCGCCCGGTCACGCCGCGGTGCACCCGCCTTCGCCAGGCCGCTCGGTGAGCCCGGTCGGCCCTTTCCCATGCGAGGTCCCCGCGCCGCCGCGTCCGTCGTCCGCCACCGTCAGTCGCGGTGTGGGCCCGTCCAGGGATCGGCGGCGTACCAGCCACACCGGCCCGGGACCTGTACAAGAGCCGAGGGCCGCGCCGAGGGCCAACACCGAAGGGCCGGTCACCATGACGGTGACCGGCCCTTCAGGGACGGAGGGGTACGGACTAGCTGGGGTTCGTCTTGATCTCACCGACCCGCTCGGCGGGCGTCTTGCCGACCAGTGCCGTGCGCAGCGCGCCGATGACGTCCTGGGGCGTCACGTCCGTCTTCTGGCCGGTGCCACGGGTGATCTTCACTCCGGTGAAGGTGGTGCCGTACAGCTCCTTCAACGCCTGCTGGTCGTAGGACTCGACGAGCTTTCCGTCGATCGCCTTGACGCCGAGGAACTTCCACAGGGAGTTCGCCGGGCTGAACCGGATGAACTCCACGCCGTCCACCTCGATCGTGACGACCCCGGACATCGCGGGCTCCGCGAACTTCTTCATCATCCGGTCGACCTCGGCGTTCGTGATCGTCGGCTGCTTGGTGGTGGTCGGCACCTGGATGGTGCCCGACTTCCCGGTCTCCACCTGGGTGCGGTACGCCTCCTCCACCGCCTCCATCGAGCGGGCGGGGTCGATGCCCTTGCCCGCCTTGCCGTACACGGCCACGGCCTTGCCGGACTCGAACTTGATGGTGCCCTCGGTGATCGTGCCGGAGTCGCCCCCGGCGCGCTCCAGCGCGGCCCGCAGCTTCTCGCCGTCGACCGGCATCACCGGGTCGACCACGCGCTTCTGGCCGAAGAGCGAACCGACCACGGACACCGGGTTGTAGTCGCTGTGCGCCGCCGAGTCGACCGTCGCCGCGACATCGAGCTGGAGGCCGGCCTGGTCGGGCGGCAGCTGGACCGTGTCGCCGTCGACGCTCAGCTGGATCGCCTTCTCGGACCGCTTGCCGAGGGCGTCGTCGAGCTTCTTGACGGCCTCGTCGCGGGTGTTGCCGCCGATGTCGACGCCGAGCACGGTGGTGCCCTGCGGCACGTCCGAACGATTCATCAGCAGCCCGGCGCCATAGGCGAATCCGGCCACGGTCACGGCCGCCGCGCACATGAGGACCAGCTTGTTGCGGCCCTTCTTCTTGGCGGACTTCGCGGAGGCGGCCGCGGGCTGGACCGGCTCGGGCAGCTTCGGGGCCGTGTGCGGCAGCGGGCCGTCGGTGTGCGCGCCGGGCCCGAACGGGGAGCGCGGCCCGCTCGGCACGACGGGGATGCCGCTGGTCAGTGTGTGCCCGGAAGGGTTGTCGCCGGGACCGCCGAAGCCGGGGCCCGGGGGTTCGGAGGCCGGCTTCTGCGGGGTGAGGATCGCGGTGTCGTCACTCATCCCGCCACCGGGGCCGGGGCGCGGTCCGCCCGGGCCGGACGGGGCGGCGCCGGGGCCCGCGGATGAGGCGACGCGGGTCTCGCCGGTGGCGGGGCCGCCGGTCGAGCCGCCGGGTCCGTGGTCCGCGAAGCCGTGGGCGTCCGCGAACCCGTGGGCGTCCGGGAAGCCGGAACCCTGCGGGCCGCCCTGACCGCCGTCCGAGAAGTACGGGAGGTCGTCGCGGCGCGGTTCGCCGAAGCCGTCGAACTCCGGGTAGCCGCCGGTCCCGGGGGTGCCTTTGGGACCCGATCCGTTGGGGCCGGCTCCGTTGGGGCCGGCGGTCTTGGTACCGCCACCGGTCTGGGTGCCGCTGCCGCCGGTACCGCCGGTACCGCCGCTGCCCCCGAGCGGGCCCGCCGCCAGCGCCGCGGACACGTCGAAGGAGCCGGTGCCGCCGCCGTGGCCGGGCGCGACCAGGCCGGAGCCGGTGGCACCACCGGGCCGGGGGCCGGAGCCGTTGGCGCCGGGACGGGCACCGCCCACGCCGGGCACACCCGAGCCGTTCGTACCGCCCGTGGCACGTGGAACACCCGCGGCGGGAGTGCCCGGGCCGCTGGTGCCGCCGGGGCGGGGGCCGCGGGCCGCTCCGGCCGTTCCCGGGGCGCCGGGACCGGCACCGTTCGCACCGGGTGCGCCCGAGCCGTTGCCGCCGCCGGACCGGCCTGCCGTGCCGCCCGCGGAACCGGGCGCCTGGGTGCGCGGGCCCGAACCGCCGGGTGAGCCCGCACCGTTGCCGGTTGCGCCGTTCGTACCGCCGCCCGTGCCACCGTCCTTGGTCTTGCGGGGCACGAACCAGTCGCTGGTCTTGTCCTCGGCGGGAGCCGGAGCGGCAGCGGGCGCCTCGGTGACGACGGACGACGCACCGGCCGGCTCCGCGGCGCCGTCGGGAGCCTCCGCGGCGCTCTTGTCGGCGTCGGCGACCGGGGTCCGCATGACGACGGGCGGAATGGGCCGCGACCCGGGGATGTTGATCCGGATCCGGGTCGTCAGCGTCGTCTCGGTCTTCGGCTGCTCGGACGGCGGATCACCGGCCTGGCGGCCCGCGGCGTCCTCGGAGATCGCGGGAATGCCGTACGGCGGCGTCCCCGACGGATACGCGGCTCCGCCACGCCCGTTGGGGCCGGCGGACGAACTGTCAGTTTCACGACTCAAGGCAGGTTCTCCCGGTTTGCTCCGCCGCCCGCCCCCACTCTCGACTTCGCTCGAGCGGGGGGATCCCATCGCAGCTTCGGGCGGCTCGGCGGCGCGCACCACCATACTGGCCGCCTACGACCCACATTCCGCGACCGTCGCGGAAACCCGCACGGGACCCGCACGCCGCGAATACGCCGAAGTGGTACGTCACTTGCCAAGTCGGGTGTCGGGCCCGCTTGGTTGCCGCCCTCGACCCAAGGTGGCGCAGATCACAGCAACTCCCATGCCCCCGAGGAGGAAGAGGTAGGAGCCGAGTCCCGCGCCGAAGAGGAAGTCGCCCTCCGGACGGCTCGTGGTGAGCAGGATGACGGCGATCATCCAGCCCGCCGCCGGCGCCAGCGCTCCGGCGCGCGCGTTCATGGCCCGTGCCCCGCCGAGGAACAGTCCGGCCGCGCCCAGCAGGGCCAGCAGCAACCCGCCCGGGAACCAGCCGGGTTGGATCAGCGCCCCGGCCGCGCCGACCACGGCTCCCAGCAGGAAGAGTCCCACGTACGCGACGACCCGCCCGGCGGACGGGGGCCGCAACGGCTGCGCGAGCATGCTTCCGCCCGCGCCCGACCCGGTACTCATCACACGACCGCCCTTCCGTTCGTGGGCCGCTGTCCCCTCGTACGCATCAGACGGCCGCCCCATTCACCGGACCCGCCCCGTTCACAGGAACATCCAGCCCCGCGAACAGGTCCGTCTCGGTCGCGGGGCCGCGCCAGGCATCGGAAGCGGCCCCGGGCACGGCCTCCCGTTCATCACCGGACACGGCCTCGCGTTCATCACCGGACACGGCCTCGCGTGCATCACCGGACACGGCCTCGCGTGCATCACCGGACACGGCCCCGGGCCCGGCATCGTGTAGGGCTCCGACCGGGCCTCGCACCAACTCGTAGTACTCGACGGCGAAGAGCGGCTGGGCGAGCTGGTTGGAAAGCGCGAACCACGGTTCCACCACCTCGATCTGGGTGGCGTGCGCCCGCATCGCGGCGGCTTTCGCGGCGGCGAAGGCGGTGCCGTCGATCCGAGTGGTGATCATCTGGTCGTCGACCACTCCGGGCACGTCAGCGACGGTCGCGGACTCGGGGAAGGGCAACTCGTGCAGGACCTCGCGGAGCCGGGCGAAGCCCTCTTCGACGACCGAGCGCGGCACGCGGTTGAAGTAGATCTTGGCGATGGTCCAGGCGTCGCCGAGATCCCTGCGGTAAGCGCGTTCTGCGGCCAGTTCGGCGGCGCGCACCGCCACGCGGTGGGCCTTGATGTGGTCCGGGTGTCCGTAGCCGCCGTTCCGGTCGTAGGTGATCAACACCTGGGGGCGGACCTCGCGGATCACCTCGACGAGGTGCGCGGCCGCTTCGTCGAGGTCGGCGGACCAGAAGGCGTTCGGCCGGTGGTTCTGCGGGACGCCCATCATCCCGGAGTCGCGGTAGCGGCCGGGGCCGCCGAGGAAGCGGTGGTCGGTGACGCCCAGTTCCTTCATCGCGGCGGCCAGCTCACCGACGCGGTACGGGCCGAGCGCGTCCTCTCGGTCGGGGGCGAGATGCTCCAGCTCGTCCGGAATGACCTCGCCCTCTTCGCCGAGGGTGCAGGTCACCAGCGTCACCCGGGCGCCCTCGGCCGCGTACTTGGCCATGGTCGCACCGTTGTTGATCGCCTCGTCGTCCGGGTGCGCGTGCACCAGCAGCAGACGGCGGGCGGGCAGTTCCGTCATGGTCCTACCCTACGAGGTGCTCGACGCCTGCTCGGGCGCCTCCCGGCGGCCTGATCAGAAGTACGGCACAGGTCCGCCGCCGACGGGCTCCGGTCGTCGCACCCCGGAGCCCTCGCTCCACCCCGGAGCCCTCGCCGCACCCCGGGTCAGAGGCGTCCCACCCGGATCAGCAGCCTCCCACCCGGGTCAGCAGCGTCCCACCCGGGTCAGAACTTGATGCCGCCGATCATGCCCGCCACGTTCGTGGTGAGTTCGCTGATCGTCGGGGCGACGGAGGAGCTCGCCAAGTAGAAGCCGAGCAGCACGCACACCACCGCGTGCCCGGCCTTCAATCCTGACTTCTTGACCAGGATGAAGACGATGATCG
This sequence comes from Streptomyces cavernae, assembly GCF_004023625.1. GTDB lineage: Bacteria > Actinomycetota > Actinomycetes > Streptomycetales > Streptomycetaceae > Streptomyces > Streptomyces cavernae. Next base: position 143,863 of record NZ_RPDJ01000020.1, read on the forward strand.
CCAGCAGCACCACCGCCGAAATCGAGAGTGCCACGGCGGTTCACCTCCAAAGATCCCAGGGACAGGGGGGTCGGTCATGGGGGCACTGAATGCTTGCCTTGCAACAGCCAGCAGGTTCATACCCACACAGCGCTAGGGATCATAACTATTCGTACCTGCGCATCGATCGGCGCACGGCCGCACAAGGGGGCGCATGGCCAATATGGTCGAGGCATGACGACCGAGCCTTACTCGTTCCCACGCCGGCACGCGCGGACCCAGCGGTTCACGCTCGGCGCGCCCCGGGCGTTCACCGTGGCGCCCGACGGTTCCCGCGTGGTGTTCCTGCGCTCCCGCTCCGGCACCGACCGGGCCAGTCTGCTGTGGGTCCAGGACCTCTCCGAGGGCGCGGAGAGAGTGGCGGCGGACCCGAAGGCGCTGCTCGGGGGCGCCGACGAGAACCTGTCGGCCGAGGAGCGCGCGCGGCGCGAGAGGAGTCGCGAGGGCGGCGCGGGCATCGTCGGCTACGCCACCGACGCGGCCGTCGAACTCGTCTCATTCGCGTTGTCCGGACGGCTCTTCACGGCGGAACTGCGGGCCGGCACGGCACGCGAACTTGCCGTCCCGGGACCGGTGATCGACCCCCGGCCGTCGCCGGACGGGCGGCGGATCGCGTACGTCGCCGCCGGCGCGCTGCGGGTCGTCGGGGCCGAGGGCGAGGACGACGGCGCGCTCGCGGAACCCGAGGCGCCGACCGTCTCCTACGGATTGGCCGAATTCATCGCCGCCGAGGAGATGGGCCGTTCCCGTGGCTTCTGGTGGTCGCCGGACTCGGCACGGCTGCTGGTGGCACGCGCCGACGACGCGCCCGTGGAACGCTGGTGGATCTCCGATCCCGCGCGTCCCGAACGTGAGCCACACCACGTCCCGTATCCGGCGGCCGGCACGGACAACGCGGACGTACGGCTGTTCGTTCTGGGTCTCGACGGGACGCGCGCGGAGGTCGTGTGGGACCGCGTGCGCTACCCCTATCTCGCGCATGTGCACTGGTCGGCGGCAGGAGCGCCGCTGCTTCTGGTACAGGCGAGGGACCAGCGGAGCCAGCTCTTCCTGGCCGTTGACCCGGACGAGGGTTCGACGCGGATGGTGCACGCGGACGAAGATCCACAATGGCTGGATCTTTTCCCCGGCGTGCCGTGCTGGAGCCCGTCCGGGCAGCTGGTGCGGATCACGGACGAGGGTGGCGCGCGGGTGCTCGCGGTGGGCGAACGGCCCCTGACCGGACCTCAGTTGCACGTGCGCGCGGTGCTGGACGTGTCGGACGACGACGCGCTCGTGTCCGCGTCGGCCGGTGAGACGGCCCCCGAGCCCGAAATCGGCGAAGTCCATGTGTACCGCGTCAACGAACTCGGCGTGGAACGGGTCTCCCAGGAGCCCGGCGTGCACTCCGCGGTGCGCGCCGGGGGCGTGACCGTGCTCGTGTCCTCCGTACCGGACCGGCCGGGCGCCCAGGTGCAGGTGCTGCGGGAGGGTAAGCGGGTCGCGACGATCGCGTCGTACGCGGAACACCCCGATCTGTCCCCGCGCATCTCACTGACGCAAGGGGGCGCACGACGCGTCCCCTGCGCCGTTTTGCTCCCCACGGGTTACACCGAGGGGCCGTTGCCGGTGTTGATGGATCCCTACGGCGGCCCGCACGCGCGCCGCGTCGTCGCGGCACACAACCCGCATCTGACGTCGCAGTGGTTCGCCGACCAGGGCTTCGCGGTGGTCGTCGCCGACGGCCGGGGCACCCCGGGCCGCTCGCCCGCGTGGGAGAAGGCGATCCACGAGGACTTCACGGTCACCCTGGACGACCAGATCGACGCCCTCCACGCCCTGGCGGACCACTATCCCCTGGATCTGGACCGGGTGGCGATCCGCGGCTGGTCGTACGGCGGTTATCTCGCGGCCCTCGCGGTGCTGCGCCGCCCGGACGTCTTCCACGCCGGTATCGCGGGCGCCCCCGTGACCGACTGGCGGCTCTACGACACCCACTACACGGAGCGCTATCTGGGCGACCCGACCACGTCCCCGCAGACGTACCGGAAGAGCTCGCTCATCGACGACGAGGGCCTGGTGGACCCGCACGGGCCGCACCGGCCGCTGATGATCGTCCACGGCCTGGCCGACGACAACGTGGTCGCCGCGCACACCCTGCGCCTGTCCTCCGCCCTCCTGGCGGCCGGCCGAACCCATGAGGTACTCCCGCTGTCGGGCGTCACCCACATGACCCCACAGGAGCAGGTGGCGGAGAATCTGCTGCTGTTGCAGGTGGACTTCCTGAAGCGGTCCCTGGCCCGGCCCTAGCGCCACGGGGGCACCAGTGCCCGACGGGCTCAGGAACGGGCGACGGACCGGGGCGACATGGCGCGCCCCGGTCCGTCTACGGCACCCGCACGGCCGTACGTCGTTCACCTTGACGCGTCCGTATATCGGAACCGCTTCCACCAAGTTGCCTGCGTGTTAACGACGTTTGCGGGCATTTGTGCGACTATGCCGCGTCGGCGGTCGTCAGTCGGCCTCTTCGCGCTTTCCCTCGCGTTCCACACAGAACTCGTTGCCCTCCGGGTCCGCCATGGTGACCCACCCGCCCCCGTCCGGCCGCGTGTGATCGGCGATGACGCGGGCCCCGAGGGAGATGGCGCGTTCGACGTCCTCCGCGCGGGTCCGGCCGGGCCGGAGGTCGAAGTGGATGCGGTTCTTGGCCGTCTTGCGCTCCGGGACGCGGACGAAGAGCAGGGCCGGACCGCCGGCGGGGTCGGCGATCAGGGCCTCCGGATCGCCCGGCTTGTCGTCGTCGGCCAACGGGCGGCCGAGCAACTCGCTCCAGAACAGACCGAGTTCGTAGGGGTCACCCGTGCAGTCGAACGTGATGTGACGGATCGTGGGATGCATTCGGCCGATGATGTCACCCAACTCCCGGGCGGCTGACAGAATTTCGCGGTGGTCGATCGTGCGTTTGGGGATGCCTCGCTGGCTGGGCTGTACGACGCGCTCAATCCCTGGGGAGCGGGTGAGGCGTTCTACCTGGAGCTGGTGCTGGGCGCCTCGGCGGTGCTCGACGTCGGCTGCGGGACCGGGGTGCTGCTCCGGTGTGCCCGGGAGGCGGGGCACGGCGGGCGGCTGTGCGGGCTGGATCCGGCGGCGGCGATGCTGGTGCAGGCGCGGCGGCGGGCGCCCGCCGTGGAGTGGGTGCTGGGGGATCTGGTGTCGGCCCGGGGCCGGTGGGACGGCGGCTTCGACCTCGCCACCATGACCGGCCACGCGTTCCAGGTGCTGATCAGCGACGCCGAGATACGCACGGCCCTCGCCGCCGTGCGGGAGATGCTCGCGCCCGGCGGACACTTCGTGTTCGAGACGCGGAACCCGGCGGCCCGGGCCTGGGAACAATGGACTCCCGACCGGGTGCGGGATATCACGGACGCCGAGGGCCGGCCCGTACGGGTGTGGCACGAGGTCGAGACGCCGGTGAGCGGTGAGCTGGTGACCTTCGCGGAGACGTTCGAGGGTCCCGCCTGGCCTCGCCCTCAGATCAGCCACAGCACACTGCGGTTCCTCGGGGCCGAGGCCGTCGCCGGGTTCGTGCGTGAGGCGGGGCTCGTGGTGCAGGCCCAGTACGGCGACTGGGACCGACGGCCCATGAGCGCCACCGGCCCCGAGATCATCACGGTGGCACAACGGATCGACTGACGACGCGCGGGCGCTGACGTCGGGCGGGCGCTGACGTCGGGCGGGCGCTGCCGCCAGGGATGCCGCCATCGGGCGGGCGCCGCCGTCACGCAAACGCTGCTGACGCCGGGCGGGCGCCGCCGGGGGCGCTGACGCCGGGGGATGCCGCCGCCGGGCGGGCGCCGCCGTCACGCAGACGCTGCTGACGCCGGGCAGACGCTGACGCCAGGCAGACGCCGCCGCCGGGCGGGCGCCGCCGTCACGCAGACGCTGCTGCCGGGGGCGCTGACGCCGGGCTCAGCTGCCGCCCTGCCCCGCCCATCCCCGGCGGCAGTTTCACCCCGGCCCGGTGGGCCGGCCACCCAGCACAGCCCAGAGGCGGCGATGGCTCGGCGTGGCGAGCCTGGGGCCGCCTGTTCCGGGACACGACCCGGGAACCGGGGTGGGTCCGCCGGGCGCGGGCGCGAGGTCGTTTCCCCCCGCCGCCCCTACCGGTCCCTGACCGGCCCGCTGCCCCGAACCCCCGACAGGGGCCGGCAGCCCCGGGGGCGGGTCACCGGGCCGGCAGCCCCGAGGGGCGGGGCCACCAGGCTCCCAACCCCCGAGGGCGGGGCCACCGCACCTCGTCCGACCGTCCTCAGTCCGACTCCTCCAGCGCCGCCAGCGCCGGGTCCAGGACGATGTCCTCCTCGCGTGCCTCGATCGTCGGCTCTTCCGGGAAGTGGCAGGCCGTCAGGTGACCGTCACGGTTTCCGGAGATCTGGACCAGCGGGGGTGCCTCGGCCGCGCACTTGTCCTGCGCCTTCCAGCACCGGGTACGGAAGCGGCAGCCGGACGGCGGGGCGATCGGGGACGGCACGTCGCCCGCGAGGCGGATCCGCTCCCGTCGGCCCTCGCCGTCGCCGGTGACGTCCACCTCGGGCACGGCCGACAGCAGGGCGTGCGTGTACGGGTGCCGCGGCCGGGTGTAGATCGACTCGCGGTCGCCGACCTCGATCACCTTGCCCAGGTACATGACGGCGACGCGCTGCGAGAAGTGCCGTACGACGGCCAGGTCGTGGGCGATGAACAGGAACGCGATGCCCAGCTCGTCCTGCACCTTCTGCAGCAGGTTCACCACCTGGGCCTGGATCGACACGTCCAGGGCCGACACCGGCTCGTCGGCGACGATCAGCTTCGGCTCCAGTGCCAGGGCCCGTGCCACACCGATGCGCTGGCGCTGACCGCCCGAGAACTCGTGCGGGAAGCGGTTGTAGTGCTCGGGGTTGAGGCCGACGATCTCCAGCAGCTCACGGACCCGCTTCTCCCGGCCGCCGGGCGGGTTGATGCCGTTGATCTCCATCGGGCCGGAGATGATCGTGCCGACCGTCTGGCGCGGGTTCAGCGACGAGTACGGGTCCTGGAAGATCATCTGGATCTCGGACCTGATGGGCGCCAGCTGCTTGCGGCCGGCGTGCGTGATGTCCTGGCCGCGGTAGAGGATCTTGCCGTCCGTCGGCTCGAGCAGCCGGGTGATCAGCCGTCCCGTGGTGGACTTCCCGCAGCCCGACTCCCCCACCAGGCCGAAGCTCTCGCCGACGTGAACGGTCAGGTCGATGCCGTCGACGGCCTGGACGGCTCCGACCGTCCGCCGGATCGGGAAACCGCCCTTGATGGGGAAGTGCTTGGTGAGGTTCTCCGCCACCAGCAGCGGTTCCCCCGGCGATTCCGGCGTGGCCTCACGCGGAGCGGGGAGGACGAGGTCCTCTTTCATGACGTGTCCTCCTAGCCCAGCCTGGGCTTGATCTCTTCGACGAAGATGGTCCGTTTCTGCTCCGCCGTGAGGTGGCACGCGGAGGCCCGGTCCGGGCCGAGCAGCGGCCGCTCGGTGACGCAGCGCGCTCCGCCGACCCGCTCCGCGAAGGTGCACCGGGGGTGGAAGCGGCAGCCGGACGGCGGGTTCAGCAGGCTCGGCGGGGCGCCCGGGATCGGCGCGAGCGGCGCGCTGAGGTCGGAGTCGATGCGCGGCATCGAGTTCAGCAGGCCCCAGGTGTACGGGTGTTGCGGCGAGCGGAGCACCTCGTCGACGGTGCCGCGCTCCACCGCGTTGCCCGCGTACATCACCATGATGTCGTCGGCCATGTCGGAGATGACCCCGAGGTCGTGGGTGATGAAGATGATCGCCGTGCCGAACTCCCGCTGGAGGTCCTTGAGCAGGTCGAGGATCTGCGCCTGCACGGTGACGTCGAGGGCGGTCGTCGGCTCGTCGGCGATCAGCAGGTCGGGGTTGCAGACCAGCGACATCGCGATCATCGCGCGCTGCCGCATACCGCCGGAGAACTGGTGCGGGTAGTCCTTGGCCCGCGCCTTGGGGTTGGGGATGCCCACCTTGCCCAGCATCTCCACCGCCCGGTCCCAGGCCGCCTGCTTGGAGGCTCCGGTGTGCTTCCGGTACGGCTCGGCGATCTGCCGGCCCACCGTGTAGTACGGGGACAGGGCTGTCAGCGGGTCCTGGAAGATCATGGCGACCTTGTTGCCGCGCAGCTTCTCCAGCTCGGACTCGCGGGCGGTGGTCAGCTCCTTGCCGTCCAGGACGATGTCACCCTCGATGGTGGTGAACATCGGGTTGTGCAGCCCGAGGATGGTCAGGTTGGTGACGGACTTTCCGGAGCCGGACTCGCCCACGATGCCGAGGGTCTTGCCCCGCTGGAGGTCGAAGGACAGACCGTTCACGGCCCGGACGGGACCGTCCTCGGTCTTGAAGGTCACGTGCAGGTCCCGCACCGAGAGGAAGGCTCCCTCGTCGGCCGGGACGGGAGCACCGGCTTCCTTGGTCAGAGTGGTCACGACAGTGCTCCTAGGACAGCCGCACGCGCGGGTCGACGAATGCGTAGCAGGCGTCCACGACGATGTTGAACAGAAGGATCATGGCGGCCGAGAACAGCATCACACCCAGCAACAATGGCAGATCGCTGAAGTTCACGGACTCCACCGCGAGCATCCCGAGGCCCGGCAGGCCGAAGGTGTACTCGGTGATGATCGCGCCGCCGAGCAGCGTGCCGAGGTCGATGCCCAGGATGGTGATGATCGGGATCAGGGAACCGCGCCAGGCGTAGCGGAAGAACACATAGCGCCGGGACATGCCCTTGGCGCGGGCCGTGCGGACGTGCTCCTCCTGGAGCTGCTCGATCATCGCGGAGCGCGACATACGGGTGTACTGCGCCGCGAAGATCGTCGACAGGACGGCCCAGGGGATGAGCAGCCCGGTGAACCAGGCGACGGGGTTCGTGGTGAGCTCGGTGTACTTGGGCTCGTCGAAGAGGTCCATCTGGTACACCAGCAGCGCGAGGGCCAGCGGCCCCAGGAAGTAGATCTGCATCGAACTGAGCACCATCGAGCCCGCGGTGAACGTCTTGTCGATCACCGTGCCGCGCCGCCACGCGGCCAGCATGCCGGTGCCGAGCCCGACGATCAGGAACGCAACGGTGGCACCGAGCGCGAGCGAGAGGGTGAGGGGCAGCCGGTCCAGCAGGGTCGACCAGACCGCCTCGTTGGTGTGGTACGAGTAGCCGAAGCAGGGGGCCGGACAGGGCCCTTGGGCGAAGTCGTCACGGCCCATGACGAGACCCGAGAGGAAGATCCAGAACTGCTCGGGGATCGACTTGTCGATGCCGAGGGTGCGGTGGATGTTCGCGAGGGCGTCGGGTGTGCACGTCTTGCCGCACATCAGCAGCGCCGGATCGCGGGGCATACCGAAGAACAGCAGGAAGGCGACGACGGTGAGCAGGAGCAGGATCACGGCGGAGCCGGCGATCCGTCGGAGGAGGAAGCGCAGCATCTTAAGGGCAGCTTTCGGGGCTCGGAAGCCGGGCGGCTAGGGGTCGTTCGGTCAGTCCGGATCGGGCCGCGGCGCCAGGTGGTCCCCCTGCTCATGGAGTCCCCGCCCCCGCTCGAGCGGAGCCGAGAGTGGGGAGGAGCCGAGAACCAGGGGGAGCCGTGCATCGCAAGGCGGAGCACGACCCGCGTACTGGGCGTACCCGGGTCATGCCACAACGCGGCGGTGGGGGCCCCTCCGTGCGAGCGAAGCCGAGCGTGGGAGAGGCCGTACCTGGTGCACCTCCCAGCCGCCAGGCTGGGAGAGCGTCGCGGACCCGGGACGCTCCAAACGACGCCCCCGGGTGCGCCCCGTCGTGGGACGGGGCGCACCGGACGCCGCTCAGGTGGGGAGTTACTTCACGAACAGCCTGCGCGGGTCGACGCCACCGATGACGTCGTCGTACACGAGGCCGCCGATCTTGGACCCGGCGATCTGGGTCTGCTTGTAGTACGCCGTCGGGATGTTGGAGACGACGTCCTTGACGATGTACTCGTTGATCTTGTTCCAGGCCTCCGCCGCCTTGGCGGGGTCGGTGATCTCGCTGGCCGCGTCGATGTCGGCGTTGACCTTCTGGTCGTTGATGTGCGAGTAGTTCGACGCGCCGTCGGCGATCTGGCGACCGTCGTACAGCGGCGGGATCACGGTCGAGGCGCTCGGCCAGTCGGCACCCCACGCGGTGTGGAAGATGTCGAAGTTGTTCTTGACCTTGCTGACCTGGTCGTAGTACGTCTCGGCCGGGATCTCCTGGCGCTGGACGTCGAAGCCGGCCTTCTCCAGGCCCGCCGCCATGGCGGTGGAGTACTGCTGGCCCTCAGGGGTGTTGATGTAGCCGAAGGTCAGCTTCAGGCCCACCTTGCCGGCCTTCTCCAGCAGTTCCTTGCCCTTGGCCGGGTCACCGGCGGGCTTCTTCTTCTTGCCGAACGGGTCGAACTCGGGGTTGTACCCGGAGACGGTCGGGCTGATCAGACCGCCCGCGACCTCCCTCGCCTGGGTGCCACCGGAGGCACGCACGAACGGCGTGATCGGCAGGGCGTAGGCGATGGCCTCACGGACCGTCTTGTCCTGCATCTCGGGCTGGGACAGGTTGATGTTCATCTGGCCCACGTACGGCTGGTAGCCCGAGATGGTTCGGGACTTCATCGCCGAGTCGCTCAGGATCTTGGACAGGTTGCCCGCGTCGACCTCGTTGCTGAAGCTGACGGCGGTCGCGTTGGCACCGCTGTCGTCGAGGATCGCCTTGGTGGAGTCCTCGAACTGCTTGTTGAACTGGAAGTTGAACTGGTCGATGTACTGGTGGCGGATCGGGTCCGTCTTGGCGTCCCAGTTGGTGTTCTTCACCAGGACCATCGACTTGCCGGACTTGAACTCCTGGATCTTGTACGGGCCCGCCGTCATGGGGGCCTTGTCGTACTTCTCCTTGGTGTCCTTCTTCTTCGAGACCATGGAGTAGCCCGCCATGGCGAGGGCGTACGGCAGGTCCGGCTTCGGCTTCTTGAAGTGGAAGACGATCGTTTTGTCGTCCGGCGTCTCCAGGATGCTGTCCGGCAGGCTCTTGCCCTTGTACGGGCCGTCCTTGAGGAGGTTGCGGTACTCCGTGCCCGGCTTGTCCGCGAGCCACTGCTGGATGTAGGTCGGGCCGTTGGCGACGAACGGCGCGAACGTCCGCTCAAAGGTGTGGCGTACGTCCGCGGAGGTGATCGGGGAGCCGTCGGCCCACTTGATCCCGTCCTTCAGGGTGTACTTCCAGGTCTTGCCGCCGTCCGTGGTGGTGCCACTGTCGGTGGCCAGGTCGCCGACGACCTCGTGCTTCTTGCCGTCGTCGCTGGTGGCCTTGTAGCCGGTCAGACCCCGGTGGATCAGCTGGGACAGGCTCATCTCGTCCGAGACGTAGATCTGGCCCGGGTCGAGGTGCGCGAAGCTGTCGCGCTGAAGGACCGTCACCGTGCCGCCGGGCTTGGCGCCGGAGACTTCGGCCGCCGGACCGGTCGAGGCCTTGGCGTCGCCGAATGCGATGGACGACTGCTGGCGCTCGGCGTTCTCCTTGTCCTCCTTGTTGCCGCCTTCCTTGCTGCCACCCTCGCTGCAGCCGGTGAGCACAAGAGCTCCCGCCGCGAGCAGTGAGAGTCCGGCGTACGCGCGGCGTCCACCCTTACCCATCACTCAGTTCCCCACCCATCTGTGTTTCACCAGTGTCAATGAAGTGTTGTCCGGTGTGTCATCCGGTCTTTCGGGCGAGGACGCCCGCAACTAGCCGGTCAGCGCGCCGTCTTGGGGTCGAAGGCGTCACGGACCGAGTCCCCGAGCAGGTTGAACGCCACGATGAAGATGATCATCGAGATGCCCGGGAAGAACATGTAGGTGATGTCGTTCTGCATCACGAGTTCGGTCGACGCCTTGGAGAACATCTGGCCCCAGTCCGGCGTCGGTTCGACGATTCCCACGCCGAGGAAGGACAGTCCGGCCTCGGCGGTCACGAAGTTCGGCAGCATGTACGTGGACTGCACCAGCAGCGGGGTGACCACGTTCGGCAGGATCTCCTTGCGGATGATCCGCCCGGGCGGGGCGCCGCTCACCTTGGCCGCCTCGATGAACTCCCGTTCTCGCAGGGCGAGTGTGGTGCCGCGCAGGATCCGGGCGAGGCTCATCCAGCCGAGGAACCACTGGACGGCGATGAGCGCGACCACCCGCACGTAAACCGGCGTCTCGTCCTTCGGGCTGACGAACAGTGAGACAACGACCGGCATGCTCGCGATGAAGAACAGCTGCGAGGGGAAGGCGAGCAGAAAGTCGATCACGCGGCTGACCCAGTAGTCGGTCCTGCCGCCGAGGTAACCGGCCGCGACACCAAGGATGATGCCGGTCAGGACGGTGGCGACGGTGACCGCCAGGGAGATCATCAGGGAGTTCCGGATGCCGTACAGCAGCTTGGTGAAGACGTCGTAGCCGTTGCCGGGCTCGAGACCGAACCAGAACTCGCCGCTGATACCGCCGTTGGGCTGCACCGGCACACCCGCGCTGTCGAACAACTCGGGGCGCTCGTCCGCGAAGACGGTGTACGGGTCCTTGCCGTACAGCATGGAGATCAGCGGGGCGAGCAGTCCGATGAGGAAGAAGAAGATCACGACGTAGGCCGAGATGACGCCGGTGCGGTCGCGCTTGAAGCGGATCCACATCAACTGGCCGGGAGAGCGGCCTTCCAGCTTCTTGGCCTCCTCGACCTTCGCCTTCGGCTCTTGCTCGCCGTCCACGACGACCGATGTCCCGCCGCTCTCAATGTCGATCGGACTTGTCACAGTTTGCCCATTTCACAGGTGTGGGGTGTGCGGGCCGACGACATGGCACAGATGCACTCGATCGTCGACCTGATCATGAAGAAACGCCCGGGCGTCCTGAGGAGTTCAGGAAACCCGCAGCCGGACGCGCGTAGCCCGCAGGCAGTGCTGACCGGCCGGCCAGTCGCTCAGAGCTGGTCTCCGTACAGACCGGCATCATCACGGACGACGGACGACATGTCCCACTTGGTGCTCGCCACACCGCTCATGGGGCTCCTCCTCATGACTTCACGTGTTCACCAACAAGATGGGGCGCGGACCGCTCTCCGTCGCTGCTGACGGGAGATCAGACGCCCCGCGGTGCTCGTGAGCCCTCGGCACTGCCCCCACAGTGCGAGACCCATTGACCCGAGCGCTACGCGGCTAACTATCTGCCATGAGCAGAGCGACGACCAACCGCCTGCAGGTCTCGGTTCCATCACAGATGACGCATAGATCTTCCAAAATATGGACAAACAGTTCGACACAAGAAGGCCGCGAAACGGGCGTGTTACATGGGTATCGGGCGCCCCTCTCCGTAATTCGGACACCGAGGCTCGAAAAACAACTTGCAAAAGGCCCGGACAGCCCCCTGCTTGGGGGCTGTCCGGGCCCAAGTGACGTGTGTCCGAATCGCCGGTGAACGTTTGTCAGGCGTGTTCTTGCTCACGCCCGACGACGGGTCAGGCGTGCTTGGCGCGTGAGGCGGCGCGGGCGCGCTCGCGCGCGTCCAGGTTGACCTTCCGGATGCGCACGGCCTCCGGGGTCACCTCGACGCACTCGTCGTCGCGGCAGAACTCCAGGGACTGCTCGAGCGACAGCCTGCGCGGCGGGACGATCGACTCGGCCACATCGGCCGTGGACGACCGCATGTTGGTGAGCTTCTTCTCCTTGGTGATGTTCACGTCCATGTCGTCGGAGCGGGAGTTCTCACCGACGATCATGCCCTCGTAGACCTCGGTGCCGGGCTCCACGAAGAGCACACCGCGCTCCTGGAGGTTGGTCATCGCGAAGGCGGTGACGGCACCGGAGCGGTCGGCGACCAGGGAGCCGTTGTTGCGGGTCTGCAGCGGGCCGAACCACGGCTCGAAGCCCTCGTGGATGGAGTGGCCGATGCCCGTGCCGCGGGTCTGGGTCAGGAACTCCGTGCGGAAGCCGATGAGACCGCGGGAGGGCACCACGAACTCCATGCGGACCCAGCCCGAGCCGTGGTTGGACATGTTGTCCATCCGCCCCTTGCGGACGCCCATCAGCTGGGTGACCGCGCCCATGTGCTCCTCGGGGACGTCGATCGTCATGCGCTCGACCGGCTCGTGGACCTTGCCGTCGATCTCCTTGGTGACCACCTGCGGCTTGCCGACGGTCAGCTCGTAGCCCTCGCGGCGCATGGTCTCCACGAGGATGGCGAGGGCCAGCTCGCCACGGCCCTGCACCTCCCAGGCGTCCGGACGCTCGGTGTCCAGCACGCGCAGCGAGACGTTACCGATGAGCTCGCGGTCCAGACGGTCCTTGACCTGGCGGGCGGTGACCTTGCGGTCCTTGACGGCGGCCTTCGCGTCGGCGCCCTTGCCGGTGCCGCCGCGGCCGACCAGCGGCGAGGTGTTCGTGCCGATCGTCATCGAGATCGCGGGCTCGTCCACCGTGATCAGCGGCAGCGCGATCGGGTTCTCGGTGTCCGCGAGGGTCTCGCCGATCATGATGTCCGGGATGCCCGCGACGGCGCAGATGTCACCGGGGCCGGCCTTCTCGGCGGGCTTCCTGGTCAGCGCCTCGGTCATCATCAGTTCACTGATGCGCACGTTGCTGACCGACCCGTCGCGCTTGATCCAGGCGACGGTCTGGCCCTTCCGGAGCTCGCCCTGCTCGACCCGCAGCAGCGCGATACGGCCGAGGAAGTTGTCGGCGTCCAGGTTGGTGACATGGGCCTGGAGCGGGGCGCTCTCGTCGTAGGACGGCGCCGGTACGTGCTCGAGGAGCGTGTTGAAGAACGGCTCCAGGCTGGTGCTGTCGGAGGGGACCGTGCCGTCGTCCGGCTTGGTCAGGGACGCGACGCCGTCACGGGCGCAGGCGTACACGATCGGGAACTCGATCTGGTCCTCGTCGGCGTCCAGGTCCAGGAACAGGTCGTACGTCTCGTTGACGACGTCGTCGATCCGGGCGTCCGGGCGGTCGGTCTTGTTGATGCACAGGATCACCGGGAGGCGGGCCTGCAGGGCCTTGCGCAGTACGAACCGGGTCTGCGGGAGCGGGCCCTCGGAGGCGTCCACCAGCAGCACCACCGCGTCGACCATCGACAGGCCGCGCTCGACCTCGCCGCCGAAGTCGGCGTGGCCGGGGGTGTCGATGATGTTGATCGTGATCGGGTCGCCGCCGTCCTTGGGGTGGTACTTCACCGCCGTGTTCTTGGCGAGGATCGTGATGCCCTTCTCACGCTCCAGGTCGTTCGAGTCCATGACCCGGTCGTCGACGGACTCGAGCTGGTGGGCGGCGAAGGCACCGGCCTGCTTGAGCATGGCGTCGACCAGAGTGGTCTTGCCATGGTCTACGTGGGCGACGATGGCGACGTTGCGGATGTCGTGACGCTGGACGGACACGGCCATAGTGCGGCGTACTCCCGGAGTGAGCGGACGGTCACCGCGCCGGACTGTGTTGCGCGGGACACTGCCGGGCTTGACACGCCACGGCCTCACCCCATCGTACGGTGCCCTCCGGGAAGGCCCGGTCGAGGGCCGAAGCCGGACGGTGCCCACCGGGAAGGCATGGCCGAGGGCCGAAGCCTCGCAGAGCCCCGGACCTCAGCCACATGCTCCGGCCATCACCCACAGGCTCCGGACCTCACCCACAGGCTCCGGACCTCACCGACAAGCTCCGGACCTCACCGACAAGCTCCGCCGTCACCCACAGTCTCCGGCCCTCACCGACAGGCCGCGCCCCTCACCGACGAGTCCCCGGCCTCATCCGGAAGTCCCTACGGCCTTGGAAGTCCCGGCGGATGACTTCACGCCCTTCCTCAGGAAGCCCATGTCCTCGTAGACCGGTGTCTGGAAGCCGAACGAGCCGGCGTTCGCCAGGTCGGTGCGGGTGGCGGTCAGTTGGGGGCGCTGGTAGAGGGGGATCGAGCCGGCCGAGGCCCAGATGTGGGCGTCGGCCTTGCGCATCAGGGTGCGGGACTCGCCTTCGTCCAGTTCGGCGATGGCCTGTTCGAAGAGCTGGTCGATGCGGTCGGTGCCGACCCGGCTGTAGTTCTGCTCGACGGAGAGCGCCCCGTCGGCGCCGGGCACCGGCTTGGCGTAGATCGGGCGGGCGTCGGTGGCCGGGAAGGCGGAGGCGGGCCAGGAGTACAGCGCCAGGTCGAACTGGCCGGAGGCGATGTGGTCCTTGAAGTAGCTCGCGTCGGAGACCTTCGTCACCTCGGTGCGGATGCCCACGCGTTCCAGCATCGTGACGATCCGGGTGCCGACCGCGCGCAGTGACTCCGTGCCCGGGCCGGACGGCAGCACGAACCGGAGGCTGAGCGGCTTGCCGTCCTTGGCGAGGCCGCCGGGGCCGGGGGCCGCCGTGCCCTTGGGTGCGTACGCGCCGGGGGCGCCGCCCCGGCGGGGGTCCTGCCAGGCGTCGTGCTGCCTGGCCTGGTTCCGTTCGTCCTGGTCGCCCGGGGAGCCGGGCTGGTCGCCGGTGGAGTCGGGCTGGTCGCCGTCGGAGTCGGGCCGGGCCGAGGGGGCGCCCGGCTCGGGGGCCCTGCCGGGGTACTGCTCGTGGGGTGCCTCGCCGGGCTTGTCGTCTTCGCCGACGAGGTACGTACCGTCGTCCGGGGACGCCGTCCGGCCCTCGCCCTCCTCGGGTCCCTCGGCTCCTGCCGCCTTCTTCTCCTTCTGCTCCGGCTCCTGCTTGTCGACCGCCCCGCCGGGCACCCACCCGGCGTCGGCGAGCAGTGCCCGCGCCGCGTCGGTGTCCTGGCCGCCGAGGGCCGCGCTGTTGTCGGCGTACACCGGCTGCCCGGCGAGGGCGAGGTGGCTGCCGACCGGCGCCGCGGGCAGTCCCAGCGGTTTCAGGACGATCCGGGCCAGTTCGTCGCGGTTCAGGGCGCGGGCGACGGCGCGGCGGACGCGTTCGTCGGCGAGCGGGCCCTCGGATCCGTTCAGGGCGAGCTGGGTGTAGGCGGGTTCGAGGGACTTGCGCACGTCGAATCCGCGCAGTTCACGGGTGCCCGCCTGTTCCGGGTCGAGCTCGGCGAGGTCGACCCGGCCGGCGGCGAGGGCGGCGGGGCGCTGTCCGCGCGGGACGGCCCGCAGGACGAGTTCGTCGAGCTTGGCGGGACGGCCCCACCAGCGGTTGTTGCGGGCGAGGGTGACGTCGCCGGCGGCGCGGTCGATCTTGCGGATCGTGAACGGGCCGGCGGTGACCGCCAGCTTGCGGCGGACGTCGTCGTTGAAGGCGTCCGGGCTGCCCATGACGTCCTTCGGGTACAGCGGAGAGAACAGGGAGCGCCAGTCCGCGTAGGGCTTGTCGAAGGTGACCCGGACCTCCAGGTCGCCGGCGCCGCGCTCGATCTTCTGGATGCGGTCGTAGCCGGCGTTGCGGGCGGTCCAGTACGCGGTGTCCCGGCCGGACAGGGCGCGCCACTGGGCGACGAAGTCGGCGGCGCCGATGTCGCGGCCGTCGCTCCAGACGGCTTCCTGGTTGAGCTTGTAGAGCACCACCTGGCGCGGCTCGCGCTCGATGACCTCGGCGGACTCCAGGTAGTCGGGATTGCGCTCGGGGCGGCCGTTCTCGTCGAGCCGGAACATGGCGGGGAGTACGGCGCCGGCGATGCGCGAGGTGGCGTCGTCGGCGTCGGCCTGGAAGACGTTGAGGGTCTCCGGGACGGCGTCCACGGCCCAGTGCAGGGTGCCGCCCTCGGCGATGCGGTCGCGGGCGGCGGGGGCGATGTCCTGGGGGGCCGCGGGCCTGCCCGCCTCCTCGTCCCCGCTGCACGCGGTGAGGGTGGGCATCGCGAGCGCGGCGGTCGCGAGGAGGGCGACGGAGCGCAGGGCGGCGCGCAGTCTGACGCCGTCGTGGGTCATCAACGGGTACCTCCGGGCTCGCCCGGCCGCGGTTGCTGGTTCCGGCCGGAATGATCACGTCTGGTGCGATTTGGATGTCTGATGTTGATCACATCAATGGGGCACCAGCGTTCGAGGGCGGCCGTGACGACACGGCGGGGCGGAACCGAACCCCACCCGACCGGAGCAAGGGTTTTCGCCCGCTGGAACGGAAGGGGCGGATGGGGCGCGCGCAAGGGCGCACAGACCCCACTTCGGGGGCGTGCGTAGGGGTGAGATCCGGGAATCGGTGCACGCGCCTTCACAAGTGCGGATGTGACGCGCGACACTCTCACGTGCATGAACGTTGCCACTGGGGCCGCCGGGCCCCCGGAAGCGAGGGCAAGTCTCATGTCCGTTAGCGAAGACCTGACATCGGTCCAGCGCTGCCTCGAGGATCTGTTCCGTTCCGTGGCACGGCTGGAACAGCAGGTGGGCGGGAGTCTGGAGATGCGCAGGGTGCGCCACGACGCCAACCATCTGCGCGAGAGCGTCGCACTGCTGCGCGAGGCGGCGCAGGGGCACACCGTGCCCAAACGCCCCGACCTTGTGACCATCCCCGACGACCCCTACGACCAATCGCTGTGGCGTGACTCCGACGACGAGGGGCTGGGCGCCAGCGACCGCCACGCACCCTGAGCAACGACGACCACCGGCGAGTGAGCAGAGGGGGCGCGTCGGTGACGAGGGGCCGCGGGACATCTCCCTGCTCGAGAGAAGTCGAGAGCTTGGGGGAGCGCGGAACCCCGAAGACGGAGGGGCGAGCACGATCGGCAGCTCGACACCGACAACAGGCGCCCCTGAGGCGAACCGAGCCCTGAAAAAAGGGGAGGTCAAGCAGATTGGCCACCGATACCGAGCCACATCTGAACAGCGGCGGCGTACGCGGTGGTACGCGTGCCGCGATCACCGCGCCGCATCTGCGAACCGACCGCTGGTGGCTGGCCCCGGCCGCCACCGCCGCCGGGCTGCTGGCCTTCGTCGTCTATTCGACGTGGCGGGCGTTCGCGAACGCGGACTATTACGCGGCCCCGTATGTCTCGCCGTTCTACTCGCCGTGTCTGGCCGAGAACTGCGCCGAGATGCGCGCGGGCCCGAACTGGGATCTCTTCGGGAGCTGGTGGGGCATCTCTCCCGCCATCATCATCCTGATCTTCCCACTGGGCTTCCGTCTGACCTGTTACTACTACCGCAAGGCGTACTACCGCGGCTTCTGGGCCTCGCCCCCGGCCTGCGCGGTCGCCGAGCCGCACAAGAAGTACACCGGTGAGACCCGCTTCCCGCTGGTCCTGCAGAACATCCACCGCTACTTCTTCTACGCCGCGCTGCTCGTCGCCGGAATCCTGACGTACGACACCGTGCTCGCCTTCCGCGACGAGAGCTACCAGTGGGGCCACATGGGCCTGGGCACCTTGGTGTTCCTGGTCAACATCCTGCTGATCTGGGCGTACACCCTGTCGTGCCACTCGTGCCGGCACATCGTCGGCGGCAAGCTCAAACACTTCTCCAAGCACCCCGTGCGCTACCGGATGTGGCAGTTCGTCGGGAAGCTGAACGCCCGCCACATGCTGCTGGCCTGGGCGTCCCTGGTGAGCGTCGCGCTCGCCGACTTCTACGTGTACCTGGTCGCGTCCGGTGCCTTCGACGATCCGAGGTTCTTCTGATGTCCGTAGTCGACCGACAGGAGTGGGACGTCGTCGTGGTCGGCGCGGGCGGCGCCGGTCTCCGGGCCGCCATCGAGGCACGCGAGAGCGGCGCGCGCACCGCCGTGATCTGCAAGTCGCTGTTCGGCAAGGCCCACACGGTGATGGCCGAGGGCGGCATCGCCGCGGCGATGGGCAACGTCAACGCGGGCGACAACTGGCAGGTCCACTTCCGCGACACCATGCGCGGCGGGAAGTTCCTGAACCAGTGGCGCATGGCCGAACTGCACGCGCAGGAGGCCCCGGACCGGGTGTGGGAGCTGGAGACCTGGGGCGCCCTGTTCGACCGTACGAAGGACGGCCGGATCTCCCAGCGCAACTTCGGCGGCCATGAGTACCCGCGGCTCGCGCACGTCGGCGACCGCACCGGCCTGGAGCTGATCCGCACGCTGCAGCAGAAGATCGTCTCGCTGCAGCAGGAGGACCACCGGGAGACCGGTGACTACGAGTCCCGGCTGAAGGTGTTCCAGGAGTGCACCGTCACCCGGGTCCTCAAGGACGGGCAGCGGGTCTCCGGGGTGTTCGGCTACGAGCGCGAGTCCGGGCGTTTCTTCGTCCTGGAGGCCCCCGCCGTGGTGATCGCCACCGGCGGGATCGGCAAGTCCTTCAAGGTGACGTCCAACTCGTGGGAGTACACCGGTGACGGGCACGCGCTGGCGCTGCTCGCCGGGGCACCCCTGCTGAACATGGAGTTCGTGCAGTTCCACCCGACGGGCATGGTCTGGCCGCCGTCGGTGAAGGGCATCCTCGTCACCGAGTCCGTACGCGGTGACGGCGGGGTGCTCAGGAACTCCGAGGGCAAGCGGTTCATGTTCGACTACATCCCGGACGTCTTCAAGGAGAAGTACGCGGAGTCCGAGGAGGAGGGCGACCGCTGGTACGAGGACCCGGACAACAACCGGCGACCGCCCGAACTGCTGCCGCGCGACGAGGTGGCGCGGGCGATCAACGCCGAGGTGAAGGCGGGCCGCGGTTCCCCGCACGGCGGTGTCTTCCTGGACGTGTCCACACGGATGCCGGCGGAGGTCATCCGGCGCCGGCTGCCGTCGATGTACCACCAGTTCAAGGAGCTGGCGGACGTCGACATCACCGCCGAGGCGATGGAGGTCGGGCCTACCTGTCACTACGTGATGGGCGGGATCGCCGTCGAGTCGGACACCGCGGCGGCCCGTGGGGTGCCGGGGCTGTTCGCGGCTGGTGAGGTGGCGGGCGGTATGCACGGCTCCAACCGGCTCGGCGGCAACTCCCTGTCCGACCTGCTGGTCTTCGGTCGGCGGGCCGGACTGCACGCGGCCCGCTATGCGGCCGACCTGGGCGCACGGCCGCCCGTGGACGACGCGCAGGTGGATCTGGCGGCGGCGGAGGCACTGCGGCCGTTCTCCGCGGAGGTGCCCCCCGACGACTACCCACCGGAGAACCCGTACACCCTGCACCAGGAGCTCCAGCAGACGATGCACGACCTGGTCGGGATCATCCGGCGGAAGGCCGAGATGAAACAGGCCCTGGGCAAGCTGGCCGATCTCCGGGTACGGGCCCGGTGGGCCGGCGTCGAGGGCCACCGGCAGTTCAACCCGGGCTGGCACCTGGCACTCGACCTGCGCAACATGCTGCTGGTCAGCGAGTGCATCGCGCGGGCAGCCCTGGAGCGCACCGAGTCGCGCGGCGGGCACACCCGCGAGGACTACCCCGCAATGGACCGGGAGTGGCGGCGCCTGAACCTGCTGTGCCGGCTCGCCGACCCCAGCGGCGAACTCGCGGCGTCGGATCCCGTGAGCGGCCAGATCGAGCTGGTGCGGGAGACCACCGAGCCCATCAGGGACGACCTGCTCGCTCTCTTCGAGAAGGAGGAACTGGTGAAGTACCTCTCCGAGGAGGAGGTCGTCGAGCCGGAGACGGAGCGGGAAGGAGAAGGTTCCCGTGAGCAGCTATGAGGCCCGCTTCAAGGTGTGGCGGGGCGATGTGCAGGGGGGCGGCCTGGAGGACTTCAAGGTCGAGGTCAACGACGGCGAGGTGGTGCTGGACATCATCCACCGGCTGCAGGCCACCCAGGCTCCCGACCTGGCGGTGCGCTGGAACTGCAAGGCGGGCAAGTGCGGTTCGTGCTCGGCGGAGATCAACGGTCGGCCGCGGCTGATGTGCATGACCCGGATGTCGGTGTTCGACCGGGCGGAGACGATCACGGTCACTCCGCTGCGGGCCTTCCCGGTGGTCCGCGACCTGGTCACGGACGTCGGCTTCAACTACACCAAGGCCCGGGAGGTCCCGTCCTTCGTACCGCCCGCGGACCTCGGTCCCGGCGAGTACCGGATGATGCAGGAGGACGTGGACCGCTCGCAGGAGTTCCGCAAGTGCATCGAGTGCTTCCTGTGCCAGGACACCTGCCATGTGGTCCGTGACCACGAGGAGAACAAGACGGCGTTCGCGGGACCGCGCTTCCTGATGCGGGTCGCGGAGCTGGACATGCACCCCCTCGACGCGGCCCAGGAAACCGGCCTGGACCGCAAACGCACGGCTCAGGACGAGCACGGCCTCGGCTACTGCAACATCACCAAGTGCTGTACGGAGGTCTGCCCCGAAGGCATCAAGATCACGGACAACGCCCTGATCCCCCTGAAGGAGAGGGCGGTCGACCGCAAGTACGACCCGCTGGTGTGGCTGGGCTCGAAGATCCGCAGGCGTTCTTCGTAGCGGTCCGCCGGCGAGAGTGCCGCCGACTGCTGACCGGGCAGGCCGGCGCCGGCCTGCCCGGTCAGCATGCCCACGATGAAGGTGGCCCCGCCGGCGGCCACGGCCGCCGCGCACGGGTCATGGGCGCCCTCGGCTCGGGCGCCGAGGGCGCGCCGCAGCGACTGCAGTTCCCCGCCTTGCCCCGCCTTGCCCCCTCGGCCGAGCGGCTTCGGGGAAGCGCAGGCACGGGAAACCTCGGGCACGGCCGCCCTGGTTCCCGACGACGGCGTGTCCGGGAAGGGAAGCGACTCGCGGACACGTCGTGGTCCCGAGGCACCCTAGAAGAGGCTCAGCAACGCCTCTGCCGGGTCCGTGAGGCCGTGTTCGCCGCCGGGGAGCGGGAGTTCGAACCAGACCGTCTTGCCGCGTGGTGTGCGCCGTGAGCCCCAGGCCGCGCTCAGCAGGCCGACCAGTTGGAGCCCGCGGCCGCCCTCGTCGGTGTCGCGGGCCCGGCGCCTGCGCGGCTGGACCAGCCCGGCGTCCCAGACCTCGCACACCATGGTGCGGTCCAGCAGCAGCCGCAGCCTGATCTCCCCCTCGCCGTAGCGGAGGGCGTTGGTGACGAGCTCGCTGACGAGGAGTTCCGCGGTGTCGACGAGCGCTTCGAGGTCCCAGCTGACCAGTTGTGCCCTCGCGTACTCGCGCGCCCGGCCCACGCTGCGCGGTTCGCGCGGCAGGGTCCAGTCGCCGACGGACTCGGCGGGCAGCCCTTGGACACGTGCCATCAGCAGAGCGATGTCGTCCTCGCCGTGGTGGGTGTCGAGGGTGTTGAGCACGTGGTCGCAGACGTCCTCGAGGGGACGGGAGGGATCGGTGAGCGCGCCGACGAAAGCCTGCAGGCCCTCGTCCAGAGGATGGTCGCGCGATTCGACCAGTCCATCCGTGTAGAGCGCCAAAAGCGCACCCTCCGGAAGCTCGACTTCCACCTCCTCGAAGGGCTCACCGCCGACACCGAGCGGCATGCCGGGCGGCACGTCGAGCATGAGCGCGCTCTCGCCCGGCTCCACGAGCACGGGCGGCAGATGCCCCGCGTTGGCGAAGGTGCACCGCCGGGTGACGGAGTCGTAGACCGCGTACACACAGGTCGCGAGGTACACCTCGGAGAGGTCGGCGTCCCGCGGCTGCCGGGCGGCACGGGTGGCCTGCTGCACTCCGCCGGGGGTGCCGAGGCCGCGGGCGATCTCGTCCAGTGCCGAGAGCACCTCGGCGGGTTCCAGGTCGAGCAGGGCCAGCGTCCTCACGGCCGTGCGGAGTTCACCCATCGCCACCGCCGCGCGCAGGCCGCGGCCCATCACGTCGCCGACGACCAGGGCCGTGCGGTGGCCGGGGAGTTCGATCACGTCGAACCAGTCGCCGCCGACCTCCGTCGCCGCGTTCCCGGGCAGATAGCGGCAGGCGATGTCGAGACCGGCGGCCTCGGGGTCGCCCGGTGGGAGGAGGGAGCGCTGGAGGATCAGCGCGCGCTCGTGTTCGCGCCGGTAGAGCCGTGCGTTGTCGATGCAGACCGCGGCGCGCGCCGCCAGTTCCACCGCGAGCGCCCGGTCGCGTTCGCTGAACGGCTCGCTGCCCTTGGTCCGGGAGAACTGCACCAGTCCGACGACGGTGTCGTGCGCGACCATCGGCACGGCGAGGGTGGACTGGATGAGCCCGCCCTCCTCGGGTATCTGCTGCGGGCGCGCGGTGCGCAGGGCGTCGGCGCAGGGCGAGTTGAACGGGTAGTGGTGGACGGCGCCCACGGACACGTGCGTGGGACCGCCGAGCGACGGGGAGTCGGAGACGGCGCTGGCGAAGGCCACCCGCCGCAACTCCGCGCTGCCGTCGGCCAGTCCGGGCGGGGTCTCGTCGCCCGCCAGGAGCCCCTGGTAGAGGTCGACGGCGGCGAGGTCGCAGAAGCCGGGGACGGAGACGTCGAGGAGTTCTCGGGCGGTGGTCTCCAGGTCGAGGGAGTTGCCGATGCGGGCGCCGGCCTCGTTCAGAAGGGCCAGGTTGCGCCGGGCGTTAGCGGCCTCACGGGCGGCGGCGCGGCGCTGGGTGATGTCGGTTCCCAGCCAGGCGATCCCGATGGGACGACCGGAGCCGCTGTGTACGCGATAGAGATTGATCGACCAGTTGCGTCGCTCGTCCGATCCGGGCAACGAGCCGGTGATCAGCATTTCAGTGACCGACTCACCGGTTTCCAGCACCCGGCGCAAGGTGGCGACGACACGCTCGGCCTCGGGGCTGGTCAGATAGTCGTGGACGGTGCGGCCCCGGTGGTCGTCGGGTGCGCCGCCGAAGAGCGAGGCGAAGCGCTGGTTGACCCGACGGACCTTCAGATCGGTGTCGAGCAGAAGGAATCCGAAAGGACATTGGCCGAAAATGGCCTGCGAGGCGGCAAGATCCGTCTCTATCCGGCGGAGGATATGGACGTCGACGACGATGCACAGGGCCGCCCGCTCGCCCTCCTCGGTCCGCGTCGGCATCACATAGACCTCGGCGAGCCCTTCCTTCATGTCCCCCGGCACCACGCCGCGCGCGGACTCCGGCAGCGTGAAGGAGACAATTCCGGTCCACTCCCGGCCGTCGAGTATCTCGGCCATCTTCCGGTGACCGTGTTCGCGCATCTCCGGAGCGACGAACGCCGCGATGGGATCGAGACCGATCGCCTGGTCAGCCGGTACGCCGAAGAGTTGCTCGGCCCGCAGACTCCACTGGTCGACCAGTCCGTCCGGACCGATCGAGAACGAGGCCACCTTGATGTAGTCGTAGATGGAGCCGGGCGGACTGCTCTGCCATATCGCGTCGGCGGCGCCGTCCTCGACCCCGCCCGTCCGACCGTCCGACGGGTCCTCGGACCCCGTGGCCCTCGCTGGTATCTCGCTCACGCGAACCGTCCCCTCCAGCTCACCGCGTCCGGCACCGGTCACCGGGGGCGGCTGCCCGCAGTATCCAGCACTACGGTGCCGCACAGCACGGTGTTCACGATCACAGCCCGGTCCCGATGTTTTCAGGACCGGCGGTGACACACTTCCAGACTTCTAACCAGGTGGCACCAGGTCGAACCTCATCAGTAACGCGCGCCCATGCCTGACACGTGGTCAGCCGTGACCGCCGCCACCTTTGTGCGCGTTCAAGTGAGCGCCTTGACGCGCTTCGAGCGAGCGCCTTGATGCGCGCCAAGCGAGTGCCTTGACGCGCGTCAAACGACCGCGGTCACCGCGTGAATGCCCGGTCAGCCGGGCAGCGCGAGTTCGAACCAGACGGTCTTCCCGGTGTCCCCCGGTCTGGTACCCCATCGGCGCGAGGAGCAGGCCACCAACTGCAGCCCGCGACCACTCTCGTCGTCGGGGCGCGCAACCCGCTCACGGGGCGGGTCGGGAAGGGGGTCGGAGACCTCCACCAGAAGCGTTCGGGGCAGACCGGGGGCGCGCACCAGGCGCACACCGATGGGGCCCGTGGCATGCCGAAGGGAGTTGGTCACCAGCTCGCTGACCAGGAGCGCGGTGATGTCATCGAGGTCGCCGAGGCCCCAGCCGCGCAGTTGCTCCCGGACGACGGAGCGCGCCGTGCGCACGGCTCCCGGCTCCGCGGGGAAGGTCCACTCAGCGCGGTCGCCTTCGGTGTCGATCACGCCGATCACTTCCCAGGCCAATGTCCGGTATCACGGTGTTAATGGCGACATACCCGATATCCCCCACCGAGTACCGCGCACAGGGGCGCACTGTGGCACAAACGGCGTACGCAAGGTAAGTCCCGGAGACAACATCCGCCTCGTGTCTCACCTGGTGAACGGCTCCAGGTGGGCGGCAGGGCCCATGGGGGCGCGTGGACGTCGTTCGGAGAGGAAGCCGGCTGCGCACGCCAACGGGCTTCGATGGTCCGGCCGGCCTTGGTGACGTCGGTGACGTGGCGCCCGCCGTCCGGGCCGCCTTTGGGGTGACCGGGCGAGACCGAGCCCGAAAGACCCCGCTCAGCGACCGCGATGTCTACGCCGTCTACGCCTCGGCTTCCTCCATCCGACGCAGAACCTCCATCACCGCGGGCACGTCCTGGTCGAGCCACTCGACGTCCCAGATCTCGTCGGGGTCCAGCCAGCGCAGCTCGTCGTGGTCCTCCAGGGGCATCGGGTCTCCCGAGAGCAGCCGGGCGGTCCACACCCGCAGCACCAGTTCCGCCTTCAGCGGCCACTCGCCGGGAATGCGCTCGACCGGCTCCGCCTCGACACCGAGCTCCTCGCGCAACTCCCGTACCAGCGCGTGCTCGCAGGTCTCGCCCGGCTCGACCTTGCCGCCGGGCAACTCCCAACGCCCCGCCAGTTCGGCAGGGGCGCTGCGGCGCGCGGCCAGCAGACGCCCGCCACTCGTCACGGCGGCGCCCACCACGATCCGTTCCGTCATGCGCCGGAGCCTACGGGAGGGTGACCCTTTGGGACCGAGTGAACCGGATCACTTGGTTCCGTTCTGGCCGATCCGCTCGACCCAATAGAGCTGCTTGTGTCCGCGGTTGTCGAGGCTGTCCGCAATCTTCTCGGCCTCGGCCCGGGTCGCGTACCGGCCCACGCGGTAGCGATTGCCGTTGTCGTCCTCCCGTATGACGAGCCAGGGGAGAGTGGCCGTACTGTCGTTCATCGCGCCCCTCCGCTTCCCGTTCCCGGCTTTCTCCCCCGAGCTCTCGACCGAGTTCGAGCAGGAGGGAACGCCTTCGCCCCGTACCCCAGGGAAACCGCACTCCGCATATGCCCGAGCCTACGCCTTACCTTCACGCAGCGAATACGGCTTTTCACAAAGCGGTAGGCAACCGGCCATCACAACAGGGGCGCGCGACGCCGAATGCGCCCCGTCTCACCACTTGGGCACGGTCGTGCCCTGCGAGGACCTTCCGGACAGGCCTCCGAGAACGGCCAGATTCGAACGGCGCATTGGCACGTCGAACGCCCTCCACGTACCGCAACACACCGCGTGAGCGCGGGGATGGAGGGGTATCGGCGAGCGAGGGTGGGCAGCCGAGAATGTCCCGGGCACGCCTGCGACGACCAGGGGGAAGCGTTGACCGGTCGAGCTGGTCCGGGAGCGGGGCGGGGTGGGGAGGGGTGGGGCGGGCCCTGGCGGGGCGGAGTGCCGCAACGCGGGCCCCGGGCCGTTGGCCGGTGGCCGGTGGTTGGCGGTTGGCGGTTGGCGGTTGGCGGTCCGGGGGCCGGGGGCCGTGCTCGCAGCGCGAACGGCAAAGCCGAGACGGACTCCGGCTCCAGACTCGGACTCGGACTCGGACAGCAGCGGGAACTCGCCCACCGGCATGGGGCGAGGGGACCAGGGCGCGAGGCGCGTACGCTCCGCGCCGACGGCCGCCGATCGGGCCCGAGCCGCAACCTCAGCCGCGGCGTCACCGTACCGGCAGGTGGTACGACAGCTGGTACCGATCCGCCGGAATCACCACGTCCGCCGTCTCCACCGGGCGGCCCGAGGCATAGAACGTGCGCTGGACGACGATCACCACATGGCCTGGCACACCGCCGAGTGCGAGGAGTTCCTCGGCCAGGCCGGGGCGGGCGCCGACCTCCTCCGTGACGTTGTCGACGACCACGTCGATGGCAGCCATGCGTTCGACCACGCCCATCCCGCCGAGCGGACCCTCCTCGGGGAGCATCACGGGGGTGCGGCCGGTGACGGCCAGCGGCTCCCAGGACGTGGAGAGCATCATCGCCTCGCCCGCGTCCCGGAACACGTACTTCGTGCGCATCACCCGTTCCCCGGGCTCGATTCCGAGCCGCTCCGCGATCGCCGCACCGGCGTCGGTCTGCTCGCTGCGTGATTCCCAGGTGCCGCGGACGGTCGCGTCGGCCTGCTCCTGGCGGAAGGGCGTCGCCCCCGTCTCCGGCCGGTACCCGGAACGGGCCACCCGGCGCGGCACCGGCCGCTCCCGTACGTACGTGCCCGACCCGGAGCGGCCCTCGACCAGGCCCTCGGCCATCAGCACCTTGCGCGCTTCCAGCGCGACCGTGTCGGAGACGCCGTACTCCTGGCGGATACGGGCCTGGGACGGGAGGCGGGTGTGCGGGGGCAGCGAACCGTCGACGATCTTTTTGCGGAGATCACCGGCGACTCGCAGATATGCCGGCTGCTCACCGAATGTCACTGGCCGCTCTCCCATCAGGTTGTACAGACAGCAACAGCCTCGCAACCGTGGGTTGTCCCATGCAAGTGAGGGCCAAGGAATCACTCGAAGTGATGACTTCTGCTGTCGGGGGGCTTTACGCAGGCGGTTTCCCCGTCTACGGACCCAACTCACATCCGCAGCCCCGAAGAACCACCTCGCCGCCCGCATGATCGTGGGGCCCCGGTTGAGGAGGTTCGTCCACGAGTAGCGTGCTCCCCACGGCTGGCACAGGACCGACGCACGACAGCGCGCATCGTAAGTGCGCCGGAACGGGGGCGGAATGCGATTCACGGATGTCGGTTCGGAGACGAGCGGGGTACGGGCGGTCAACGAGCTGACCGCCCGATGGGCGGCCGTCGCGGCCACCGGCACCAGCACAGGACTCGGAACAGGAACCGGAACAGGACCCGGAACCGTAACCAACACGGGCACCAACACGGGCACCAACACCGGCACCGACACCGAGAAGACCATCGGCTCGTCCGCCGGCCCTGGCACCGGCCCCTCCACCGCCCCCGCCACCGGCAGTACCACCGACCGACCCACCTCCTCTCCCAGCCCTGACGGCGACTCGTCCACGGGCACGGTCTTCTCCGCCGCCGGGCTCTGGCCGTTGCTCGGCTTCCTCGCCGACGGGGCCGGCGGTGCGGCCCGTGCCGAACTGGCCGAGGCGATCGGTCTGCCGGCCGAGCGGGCGGCGGCCACGGCGCGTGAGGTGCTCAGCGTGCTGGACGAACTGCCGGGTGTCGACGCGGCCATGGGCCTGTGGAGCAAGCGGACGCTGGAGCTCCGGCGGCAGTGGGTGGGCGGACTGCCGCCGCACGCGCACGGAGCGCTCACCGGCTCGGCCGCCAAGGACAAGCAGGCGTTGGACGCCTGGGCGGCCGAGCGGACCGGCGGCCGGATCCGCGAGATGCCCGTACTGCTCGAGGACGACACCGAGTTGGTGATGGCGAGCGCGCTGGCGCTCGAGACGGACTGGGTGCACCCCTTCGAGCCGCGGTGGGTGCGCCCCCATACGGGTCCCTGGCGGGGCAGGCAGCTGGCCGGGCTGGGCCGCAGCACGCCCCGTGTCGAACAGAGCTGCCTCGCCCGTGCGCCCGAAGGTTCGGTCACCGAGTGCAAGGTGACCGGTTTGGGTGGTCTGGCCGTGCATCTCCTGCTCGGTGATGAGGGGATGACGCCCGGCCAGGTGCTGGCCGCGGGCGTCGACCTGCTCGCCGGGCTGCTCCCGACCGTGCCGGGCGACCGGCTGACGGAGCGGGACACCGGGCCCGGCCTGGAAGTGCTCACGGTGCCCTGCCTCGCGCCCACCCCACCGACCCTCCACGTCACCACGGTCGCCTTCGACGTGTCGGCCCGGCACGACCTGCTGGCGCACGCCGAACTGTTCGGTCTCAGGTCCGCGACCGTGCGTGACACCGGTCACTTCCCCGGCATCAGCGCGCAGCCGCTCGCCGTCGGCTCCGCACAGCAGTCCGCGACCGCGTCGTTCACGGAGCACGGCTTCAAGGCGGCGGCGGTGACCGCGATCATGATCGCGGCGGCCGGGGCGGCTCCGTCCCGGCAGCAGAAGCGGTACACGACTACCCGAATACACGCGACCTTCGACCGTCCCTTCGGCTTTCTCTGCGTCCACCGCGAGTCCGGTCTGGCCCTGGCGGCGGGCTGGGTGACGGAGCCGACGCCGTACCCCGGGACGTCCTGAGTCCGCCGCTCAACGACGGCGTGGTGATCTCCCGGCCCCGCCGCACCCCGCGCCTACGCTGCGCGCATGACACCTCTGCCGGACCGCTTCTGCCCGACCGACGGCACCCGCGTCGCCACCGCCTCGCTCGCCTGGTGCTGCCCGGCCTGCCGCGGGCCCCTCGACCTGGACTTCGTGCCGACGCCCGCCCCGCTCAAGTCCCTCGCCGGGCGGGTCAATTCGCTGTGGCGGTACGCGGAGACACTGCCGTTGTCCGGTTCGACGGTCACCATGGGTGAGGGTCGGACGCCGCTGGTCCCGCTGACGGACCGGGTCTCGGCCAAGCTGGACTTCCTGATGCCCACGCTCTCCTTCAAGGATCGCGGTGCCGTACTCCTGGTCGAGCTGGCGCTGCGACTGCTGCCGGCTCAGACACCCCCCGGCGAGCGGGACCAGGTCCGCGGAAGGGTGGTGGCGGACAGCAGCGGCAACGCGGGCGCGGCACTCGCGGCGTACTGCGCCCGCGCGCAACTACCGTGCACGGTCTACGTTCCCGACGGCACGTCGCCGAAGAAGCTGGAGCAGATCGCCGCGTACGGAGCCCGGCTGGAGGTCGTCCCCGGCGACCGGGAGGCGGCGGCACGGGCGGCCCGTGAGGCAGCGGACGCGGGCGGCACCTTCTACGCCAGCCACGTCTTCAACCCGTACTTCCTGCACGGTACGAAGACCTATGTGCACGAGTTGTGGGAGGACCTCGGCGGCCGGCTGCCCGAGGTCCTGGTGCTGCCGGTCGGCAACGGCACCCTGCTGCTGGGCGCGGCCCTCGCGGTCGCCGAGCTGCACGCGGCCGGGCTGATCGACCGGCGGCCCGCGCTGTACGCGGTGCAGTCCGCCGCGGTCGCCCCCCTGGCATCAGCGTGGCGCGAGGGCGCGGACGACCTCATCGGCCGGGTGCCCGCGGCGCCCACCCTCGCCGAGGGCATCGCCGTGCCGCACCCGCCCCGAGCCCGCCAGATCCTGCGGGCGGTACGCGACTCGGGAGGCTGCTTCCGCACCGTGACCGAGGACCAGATCGCCGACGCCCAGCGGGACCTGGCGTCGCGTGGTCTGTACGTCGAGTCGACCGGCGTCGTGTCCTGGGCGGCCGTGCGGGACGGCGCCCTCGGGGACCGTACGGCCGTCGTGCCCCTGTGCGGAGCCGGACTGAAGAGCGGACTGTCGAAACCCTAGGGGGTCTCACACGGCACCCCGCGTGGCCGGGCCGTCGGTCTCGCGCAACGGCTCCGCGAACGCTTTCGCCGTTCGTCGACAAGTGGGGATGGGGGACCGCCGAAGGGGGACCGCCGAACAGCGGTCGGGGAGACGGAGGCCCCGTGACCACGGACCTGGACGACGAGGAGTTGCTGGTCCGTCGACGGTCAGGAGGCGGCCTTACGATGGGTCGCATGACTGCTTCGTCTGGCCGCCGTGTCCTGCTCGCCGCCCCCCGGGGCTACTGCGCGGGTGTGGACCGCGCCGTGATCGCCGTCGAGAAGGCCCTGGAGCAGTACGGGGCCCCGATCTACGTCCGCCATGAGATCGTCCACAACAAATACGTCGTGCAGACCCTGGAGAAGAAGGGCGCCATCTTCGTCGAGCAGACGGAGGAGGTCCCCCCGGGGAACATCGTGATGTTCTCCGCGCACGGCGTGGCACCCACCGTGCACGAAGAGGCCGACCGTGGCCGGCTCGCCACCATCGACGCCACCTGCCCGCTGGTCACCAAGGTCCACAAGGAAGCGATCCGGTACGCGAGCGACGACTTCGACATCCTCCTGATCGGTCACGAGGGCCACGAGGAGGTCATCGGCACCTCCGGCGAGGCGCCCGACCACATCACCCTGGTCGACGGCCCGGAGGACGTCGCCAAGGTGGAGGTCCGCGACCCGTCGAAGGTCGTCTGGCTGTCCCAGACCACACTCTCGGTCGACGAGACCATGGAGACCGTGGACGCCCTGAAGGAGAAGTTCCCGCAGCTTCTCTCCCCGCCGAGCGACGACATCTGCTACGCGACGCAGAACCGTCAGCTCGCGGTGAAGCAGATGGGCGCGGAGGCGGAGCTGGTGATCGTGGTCGGCTCCCGGAATTCCTCCAACTCCAAGCGGCTGGTGGAGGTCGCGAAGCTGGCGGGGGCGCGGGAGGCGTACCTGGTGGACTTCGCCGACGAGATCGACGAGGCCTGGCTGGAAGGCGTCTCGACGGTCGGTGTGACCTCCGGCGCCTCGGTCCCCGAGCTGCTCGTCGAGCAGGTGCTGCAGTGGTTGTCGGAGCGCGGCTTCGAGGACGTCGAGCTGGTGAAGGCCGCCGAGGAGTCGATCACGTTCTCGCTGCCGAAGGAGCTGCGCCGCGATCTGCGGGCGGAGGCGGCGGCGCTGGTGGCGGAGCGCACGGGAGCCGCGGGTTCCACGGAGAAGTGAAGGTCACGCGGAGCATGTCCGGCCCTGGCAAGTGACGGGTGCGTCGCACGCCGTAACGTGGTGGTCATGCACATCTTCGGCGTGGACATCGGCGGATCCGGGATCAAGGGCGCCCCTGTGGACCTGGACCGCGGCGATTTGGCGGAGGAGCGTTTCAAGGTCCTCACTCCGCATCCCTCGACCCCCGACTCCGTGGCCGACGGGGTCAGGGAGGTCGTGGCCCACTTCGGCTGGACGGGCCCGGTCGGCATCACGTTCCCGGGGGTGGTCACCGGCGGGTCGACGATTCGTACGGCGGCCAACGTCGACAAGCGCTGGATCGACGTCGACGCGCGCGCACTGCTGAGCGATCGGCTGGGCGGGCTGCCGGTGACGGTCCTGAATGACGCGGACGCCGCGGGCGTGGCCGAGATGACGTTCGGCGCGGGCCGCGACCGCCGGGGCACGGTCATCCTCCTCACCTTCGGCACGGGCATCGGCAGCGCCGTCTTCACCGCGGGCGAACTGGTCCCCAACTCGGAGCTGGGCCACCTGGAGCTGAACGGTCACGACGCCGAGAAGCACGCCTCCACCAAGGCCAAGGACGACCACGACCTGAGCTGGGAGCACTGGGCGCACCGGGTCCAGAAGTACCTGGCCCACGTGGAGATGCTGTTCTCCCCCGATCTGTTCATCATCGGCGGCGGGGTGAGCCGCAAGTCCCACAAGTTCCTGCCCCTGATCGAGGGCATCAAGGCCGAGATCGTCCCCGCGGAGCTCCAGAACAACGCGGGGATCGTGGGAGCGGCGATGCGGGCGGCGCAGCAGGGGTAGGCCTCGGCGGCGCGAAGGGGTAGGCCTCGGCGGCGAGGAGGCGGCGGCGAAGGGGCAGGCCCGGCGGCGCGGCGTGTCCAGCCACCTTGTGTCAGCCCGCGACGGGGCCCTGTTGGCGGGAGCCGGGATCTGCTCAGGGCCGCCGTCGCGGCTGGGGCGGCTGGGGCAACCGGGCGTTCCGGCGCTCCACCACCTGGCGTTTCATCTGTCTGATCTTGCGGACACTGGCGATGAACCCGGCGATCAGGGTGCCCCCGTAAAGCCAGCCGGCGTGCAGGGCGAGAGCGGTGATCAGCCCCATCACCCGGCCGCCGAAACCGCCGTCGCTGTCGGCGATGGGCAGCAGGCCCACGGCGAAGGCGATCGGTACGGCGACCGGCGCGGTGACCAGGTCGGCGGGGCGCACCCAGAGCGCCGTGAGGGCGCTCACGGGCAGGAACAGTACCCCGTACACCACCATCGAGCCGTCGAACAGCCACCGGTCGAGGCAGGCCAGGACGAACATCACCGCGCAGCTGAACAGCCCCCCGCCGAGCCCGGTGAACCGCGGGTTCGGCAGGCGTCGTACCGCCTGGGCCGACGGTGCCGCAGCGGGGCGCGGCACAGGTCGTCTCGGCCCGTCCTGCGGGGGACGGGATGCTCCGCGCCGAAGCGCGTACTGAGAGGAACGGTTCCTGTGTTGCTCCACTGGACAAACTTAGAGCTGGTTATGTGGTGAACCGTCCCAGAGACACGCACTTTGGGCAGAGCTTGGCCAAGCATTCGACGGGCCGCCGGGCCGGGGCGCGCACACCGTAGACTGGTGGATCGGCGTACGGCGGTGAACACCCCGAGCGCCGCCGAACGGTCCGCGCCCCCGGCGCACGACACGCACCGAGCACCAAGCGACAAAGCGCCGGACCCGGACCCGCACTGCAGCCCAGCCCAGCCCCAGCCCCAGCCCCAGCCCTCACGTACGGGAAGTCGCAACGTGTCGCTCACGATCGGAATCGTCGGTCTGCCCAACGTCGGCAAGTCGACCCTTTTCAACGCCCTGACCAAGAACGACGTGCTCGCGGCCAACTACCCGTTCGCCACGATCGAGCCGAACGTCGGTGTCGTTGGCGTTCCCGACTCCCGCCTCGGCAAACTGGCCGAGATCTTCGGTTCGCAGCGCGTCCTGCCGGCCACCGTCGACTTCGTGGACATCGCGGGCATCGTGCGGGGCGCCAGCGAGGGCGAGGGCCTGGGCAACAAGTTCCTCGCGAACATCCGTGAGTCCGACGCGATCTGTCAGGTGATCCGGGCCTTCCAGGACGAGAACGTGGTCCACGTGGACGGCAAGGTCTCCCCGAAGAACGACATCGAGACGATCAACACGGAGCTGATCCTCGCGGACCTCCAGACGATCGAGAAGGTCCTGCCGCGGCTGCAGAAGGAGTCGCGGATCAAGAAGGACATCGCCCCGAAGGTGAAGGCCGTCGAGGAGGCCAAGGAGATCCTGGAGAAGGGCGACACGCTGTTCTCGCAGGGCATCGTCCAGGGCACGGAGCGGGCCGAGCCGCTCCACGACCTGCACCTGCTCACCACCAAGCCGTTCCTGTACGTCTTCAACGTCGACGAGGAGGAACTGACGGACGAGGACTTCAAGAACGAGCAGCGCGCCCTGGTCGCCCCCGCCGAGGCGATCTTCCTCAACGCCAAGCTGGAGGCGGACCTCGCCGAGCTGGACGAGGAGGACGCGATGGAGCTCCTGGAGTCGGTGGGCGCCACGGAGCCGGGCCTCGCGACCCTGGCCCGCGTCGGCTTCAACACCCTCGGCCTGCAGACCTACCTCACGGCCGGCCCGAAGGAATCCCGGGCCTGGACCATCAAGAGGGGCGCCACCGCCCCCGAGGCCGCCGGGGTCATCCACACCGACTTCCAGAAGGGCTTCATCAAGGCGGAGGTCATCTCCTTCGAGGACCTGGTGGAGACCGGCTCCGTGGCCGAGGCACGGGCCAAGGGCAAGGCCCGTATGGAGGGCAAGGACTACGTGATGCAGGACGGGGACGTGGTGGAGTTCCGCTTCAACGTGTAGAGCAGCAGGGTCGAGTAGCCCTCGACTCCGGGACGGCGCACTCGTGGAGGTCGGCCTGTGCTGCGGTGCGGACCGCAGGAGAGGCCTCAGGCGGTGGCCACGGTGTCAGCGTCCAGGCCCAGCTCAGCGGCGATGTACCGGTAGACCTGGGTCTCGGTGGCCGTCTTGATGGGATGAGTTCACTCCACCTGGGCTGCCGAAGTGAATGCCGGATCTGGGCTGCTGCCGGCCCGCTCCCCCCGAGCGCCGGCCCGCTCCCCCCCGAGCGCCGGCCCGCTCCCCGCGAGCGCGGCCGGCGCGCCGAGCAGGAAGCCGAGGGCCGTCTTCAGCGGAACCAGGACCGACCGGAGCCGCGCCTCCGTCCGCTCACTGGAACGCTACGGACGCATGGCCTGCTTGGTCTCGGCATCGACGATCAGCTGGTCGAAGTTCCGAGCCAGTCCTGTCCTCCTGGTCGCGCCGCATCCAGCACTCTCCGCCGTCGCGGGCTGCCGGACCCGTCCTGGAGAATAAGTTTCAGGTTGGAACTGAAACAAAAGCTGCTATGCTGCCGCCGAAGCAGCCGCGACGAGATGCAAGCCATGAAAGAGGGGAGCTGCTGATGACTTCCACGCTGGGTCGAGCGCTGGCCAACTACCCCAACAGGTTCGACCCCACAGCGCTCGGTGAACTGCCTGAGCGATTGCAGTCCACCGTCAAGCGGCGAAACAACGTGCTGGGCCCTGGTTACGCGCTGAACTACCGGGAGCCGGTCGAGTTCATCTCCGGCCGAGGCGCTCACCTGTTCGACCGGGATGGCAATGACTACCTTGACGCCTACAACAATGTGCCGTGCGTCGGTCACGCACACCCGCACGTTGTCGAGGCCGTGTCCCGCCAGATGGCGGCGGTCAACACCAACACGCGCTATGTGCAGGAATCACTCGTCGACTACGCCGAGCGCCTTGTCGCGACCATGCCCGAAGCGCTCTCGAGGGTCAGCTTCGCGTGCAGCGGGTCGGAGGCGAACGACCTGGCCGTGCGCGTGGCTCGCTTCCACACGGGCGGCGAGGGAATCGTAGTGACTCGCTGGGCTTACCACGGTCTCACTCGCGAGGTTGCGAGCTTCTCGCCGACGCTCGGCGCGGGCTCACCGCTCGGGCCGAACGTGCGGCTCATCGATGCGCCTGATCCGCGACTCGTCCCGCCGGGTTCATCGCTTCCCGACTACATGCGAAGCCAGGTGCGCGGCGCGATCAACGACCTCGAGCGCCACGGCTACAGGCTTGCGGCGCTGATCACCGACTGCGCGCACTCCAGCGACGGCGTCTTCACCGATCCCGTCGGTTACCTGCGTGACATGGTCGAGGAGGTGCACGCCGCGGGCGGCGTGTACATCGCCGACGAGGTCCAGTCGGGATTCGCCCGGCTCGGAGAGTCGATGTGGGGGTTCAGCCGCCATGGGGTGCTTCCGGACATCGTCACGATGGGCAAGCCCATGGGCAATGGCATGCCGATCTCCGGTGTGGTGTTCAGGCCCGAGGTGTGCGACGAGTTCGGACAGAATGTCCGCTATTTCAACACCTTTGCGGGCAGTTCCATCGCGGTTGCCGCCGGTGCCGCGGTTCTGGACGTCTTCGAAGCGGAGAACGTGCGGCAGCGAGTTCTCGACAACGGCAGGGCGCTTCGAGCCGGCCTTGAGGAGATCACTCGGGAGTCTCCCCACGTCGCGGAGGTCCGCGGCAGTGGTCTGTACGTGGGCGTCGAACTCGTGAAGGACCGGGAGTCGCTGGAGCCCGATCGTGTCCGCGCCGACCACGTCATCAACGACATGCGAGAGCGTCGCGTCCTCATCAGTGGCACCGGGGAAGCAGTCAATGTGCTCAAGATCCGACCGCCGCTGGCCTTCGACTCGGCCGACGTGACGCGATTCCTCGAGACCTTCGCGGAGATCGCCGAGTTGCGCCTGTAGCAGGCCGAAAGCCGAAGGGACCGAACGGTGAACACCTCGCCCCCCGCACGTATCGCCCAGCAGTTGTTCGAGGAGAGCGGCCTGGCATCGTCCCACGAGCCCATCGAGACGAACGTGGTGGACGCCCTCCTCGCCCGGCACTACCGGCTGAGCGGCCATCTCGAGCGGCTGGCAACCGAGAAGGACGACACGTTCCGGCTGCGGACCGGCACAGCCGACCATCTCGTCAAGGTTTCCACGCCCGACGAGGCGGTATCCGTCGTAGCTCTGCAAACGGCTGTGATGCGCCACCTCGAAACCGAAGCTCCTCATCTCCCCGTCCAGCGGGTCAAGGAGACCACCGAAGGCGGCGACAACGTACCGATCGAGACGAAAAACGGCGGAGTTCGAGTCCTGCGCGTCTTCGACTTCGTCGAAGGTGCCGTCCTGGCGCGGACGAACCCCGATCCCCACCAGCTCGCCAAGGCCGGGCAGATGCTCGGGCGAGTGGATCTGGCTCTGCGGTCATTCAGGCATCCAGCGGACGAGCGGCGCCTTGTGTGGGACCTTCGACACTTCGACCAGCTGCGGGAGCTCATCGAGTACGCGCCCAGCGCCGCGCACCGTCGGCTGGCACGGGAAGTGTTCCGCCTCTTCCACGAGGCCGTTGTTCCGAGGCTGGGTGATCTCGAGACCCAGGTGATCCATGGTGACTACAGCCCCTACAACGTGCTGGTGGATCCGCGGACGGACAGCTTCGTCACAGGAGTGATCGACTTCGGTGACAGCATGCGCAGTGCTTTGATCTTCGATCCCGCTGTGTCTGTCGCGAACCTTCTCGGCCGGACACCGCGGGATCCCTGGGGTGAGGCATGCAGCTTCGTCGCGGGATACGAGCGGGCCCGGCCGATCAAGGACACCGAACTCCCGCTCCTGCCTGTCGCCGCACTGGCACGCCTCACACTTCGCGCGCTGGTCACCCATTGGCGCGCGGAACGAGTGCCGGAGCGTCGCGACTACCTGCTCGAGCACGCCAGAGACGACTGGGTCAACGTGGAGCGGGCCATGGCCGTCGCCACGGAGGAGGTCGTGGCCCGCTTGCTGAGCACCCGCCATGACACGCCTTGAGCGGCGCCAACGAGGCGACACTCGTCGGCGTCCGACACGGCCGACCTGGCCTCACTCGACGAGATCGTCACCCCGGCGACCGCGACTTCGCCGACGCCGAAGGGCAGTTCGGCAGGTCAGGCAGAGACCACTGGTTCGGGCTGCGCATGGTCTCGCTAAGGTCATGAGGTGAGCAGCATCAACCCCACACCACGCGACTACAACAAGGCAAGGGTCCTTGACGTTGTTCTCTCCCATGCGCCGTTGACCCGGAACAAGCTCATCGAGCTCACGGGGTTGAGCAAGGCGACGGTGTCGCGGGCCGTGGAGGAACTGCGCTCCGACGGGTTCGTCGTGGACGGGGGCGTCGACGCCGTCGCCGGGCGTGGCCGTCCGTCGACGTACCTTGATGTGCCCGAGACGGCCGGACATGTCGTGGGGGTCGGCTTCGGCGCCGTGACCACCGGCGTGCTGGTGACCGACCTACGCGGCCGTGAGCTCGGGCACGTGATCCTTCCGACGGTCGAGCACCACGACGTCCCCGCCGCCGGCCGGTGGCTGGTCGACCTGATCGCGCAGACCAGCGCATCCGCACGAGGGCCACTGCGCCAGGTCGTCGTGGCACTGCCCGCCCATGTCCGCGACGGCGCCGAGATCTTTCGGCCTGCCGATGCGATGAAAATCTTCTCCGGCAGAGACCTCCACCGAACCGTCGAAAAGCTCGTCGATGCCCCAGTGACCTTCGACAGTGACGCGAACGCGTCCTTGCTCCAGGTGCTCACGGACGACGCGAGCATCCATGACGCTGCCCTGTTCAGCGTCAGCAGCACCCTGAGTTTCGCCACCTGCGGGGACCAGGGACTGGCTCGGGGACGTACTCCTGCGTTCGGCGACATCGGTTCCCTCCCCTCGGGGATCGACGACCGCACCCTCAACGGGCTGCTGAGCACCGCGGGTCTTGTGAAGCTCGCTCGTGAACACGGACTGGACATCGAACGCGTCGAGGACCTGTGGCTGGCACCTCAGGAGCATCGAGCCCATGCGGAGACACTCAAGGCGTTCACGACGGCGGTCACGACCGCCGTGAGCATCGTCGCCGTGACACTCGATCCCGAATCCGTCTACTTCGTCGGCCGGTTGCGCCCCTTGGTGGACCAGGTGCTCCCCGAGGTACGCAATCGACTCGAACAGACCTTGCCGGCCATCCCCCGGATCACCGCCGTCTCCCAGGTGCTGGGACTCTCGGTGGCACGCGGCGCGGTGCACGCCTGCCTGGCAATGACCCACAACCGCCTCCGGGACGCGCTGCTCAAGGCACGCAGTCAGGGACCGCGGCAGGAGCAAGCTGCGCCGGCGTTCTGATGCGGGCGGGACGACAGCGCGGTGCGAGGGTGAGCTGTGGGGTCGCTGCGCCGCACGTGGACGTCGAGTTCGCCGCCGCAGGTCAGCTTATTGATGTCCCGGGCAGCTGACTGGTCGCGGGGGCATGAACGGCGATCTTGTTGCCCGTGCTGATTCTGTGCTGAGCTTCGACCTGTTGGACCTGAGGGCGGCCAGGTACTGAGGGTCAGGACCTGAGATAGGGGCGGTGCCAGACACGCCGTGTCACGATGGCGTAGGCCTCCTGCTCGAACCGGTCGGCCTGCTCGGGGGTGAGGTTGTCCTCGGCCGCCGCACGCGCCTCATGGGCGAGCATCCGGGCTTCCTGCTCGTCGCGGCGTACCGGCAGCCCCAGGTGATGGGCGATCCTGCGGATGGTGTGCGGGTTCTCGGTCATTCTCGATCACTTCTTCGCGGGCTGCCCCTGTCGTCCTTCGGGGTGCCCCCGCGTCCAGCATGCACCCGCGGCACGGTCCCCGGGCCCGCCGACGCCCGATACCTGCCGGCCCGCGCGAGCGCCGGGCCGCTGTCGGTGGCGACCACTACCCTCGGGCGCATGGCTCTCAACACGTCCGCTGAAGCCCCGCTGCCGGTCGGGGAGGTGTCGCGGCTCATCGGGGGATGGATCGACCGGCTCGGTGCCGTCTGGGTGGAGGGGCAGATCACCCAGTTGTCGCGCCGGCCGGGGGCGGGCGTCGTCTTCATGACGCTGCGCGATCCCTCACAGGACATCTCGCTGAGCGTGACCTGCTACCGGCAGGTGTTCGACGCGGTCGCCGACGTGGTGAGCGAGGGCGCGCGGGTCGTCGTGCGCGCCAAGCCGGAGTGGTACGCGCCGCGGGGGCAGCTGTCGCTGCGGGCCGCCGAGATAAGGCCGGTGGGGATCGGTGAACTGCTCGCCCGGCTGGAGCTGCTGAAGAAGTCCCTGGCCGCGGAGGGGCTGTTCTCCCCGGAGCGGAAGAAGCCGTTGCCCTTTCTGCCGCAGCTCGTGGGGCTGGTCTGCGGGCGCGCCTCGGCGGCCGAGCGGGATGTGCTGGAGAACGCCAGGCACCGCTGGCCCGCCGTCCGTTTCGAGGTGCGCAACGTCGCCGTCCAGGGCGTGCACGCGGTGCCACAGGTGGTCCAGGCGGTGAAGGAGCTGGACGCGCTCGACGAGGTGGACGTGATCATCGTGGCGCGGGGCGGTGGCAGCGTCGAGGACCTGCTTCCGTTCTCGGACGAGCAGCTCGTGCGGACCGTGTCCGCGTGCCGTACGCCCGTCGTCTCGGCCATCGGCCACGAGCCGGACAACCCGCTGCTGGACTACGTGGCCGATCTGCGGGCCTCCACCCCGACCGACGCCGCCAAGAAGGTCGTGCCGGACGTGGGCGAGGAGCTGGAGCGGGTGCGGGTGCTGCGGGACCGGGCGCGGCGCTGTGTCCGGGCCTTGGTCGAGCGGGAGGAGCGGGGACTCGCGAACGCGCTGGCCAGGCCCTCGATACAGGACCCGCACCGGATGATCGAGGAGCGGGCGGACCAGGTCACCGCGCTGCTCGACCGGGGCCGGCGCACGCTGGGCCATCTCCTCGACCGAGCCGTGTCGGAGCTGACGCACACGCACGCGCGGGTGGTGGCCCTGTCCCCCGCCGCGACCCTGCAGCGCGGGTACGCGGTGCTGCAGAGGTCCGACGGGCACGTGGTCCGCGACCCGGCCGAGGTGGCGGACGGGGAAGCGTTGCGGGCACGGGTGGCCGAGGGTGAGTTCACGGTGCGAGTCGACACTTAGGGTGAGGGGATGACCAGCAAGGTGGAGGAAGCGCTCGGGTACGAGCAGGCGCGGGACGAGCTGATCGAGGTGGTGCGTCGCCTGGAGGCGGGCGGTACGACGCTCGAGGAGTCGCTCGCGCTGTGGGAGCGGGGCGAGGAGCTGGCGAAGGTCTGCCGCACCTGGCTGGAGGGCGCCCGCAAACGACTGGACGCGGCGCTCGCGGAGGACGACGACGAACCGGGGCCCGGCGAGGACGGGGGCGGGCCCGGCCGGTAGGGCCGAAGGTCGGCGGCGAGGAGGACGGGGCAGGTCCGGCCGGTAGAGCCGAGCGGGTAAGGCCGAGGCCGGCGGCGACGATGCGGGAGAGTCCTGCCCCGGTAGGGCTGAGGCCGACCGGAGTCCGTCGCGGGTAGTCGGCTCGCGGCTGCAGGGCGGAGAAGCTTCAAAACTGGAGCACTGTGAAGTGGATCACTTCACTCCCGTTTTGATTGAACGTTGAACTTCATCGACGTACTGTCGATGTCGCCAGCTGATCCCGGCGTCCACCGGCGCACCACGGGATCCAACGCGAAGACACAGAAGGTTTGTCCCATGTCCCTCGTTCTTGATCCTGCCGCCCAGGACCTGCTGTTCCGTGAGGCCCGCACCGCCAACACCTTCACCGACGAGCCGGTGACCGACGAGCAGGTGCAGGCCATCTACGACCTCGTCAAGTACGGACCGACCGCCTTCAACCAGTCGCCGCTGCGGATCACCCTGGTCCGCTCCGCCGAGGCGCGGGAGCGTCTGGTGCAGCACATGGCCGAGGGCAACCAGGCGAAGACCGCCACCGCCCCGCTGGTCGCGATCCTCTCCGCGGACAACGAGTTCCACGAGGAGCTTCCCGAGCTCTTCCCGCACTTCCCGCAGGCCAAGGACGCCTTCTTCGCGGAGCGCCCGTCCCGCGAGAGCGCGGCCGGCCTGAACGCCGCCCTGCAGGCCGCGTACTTCATCATCGGCGTCCGCGCCGCGGGTCTCGCCGCCGGCCCGATGACCGGCCTGGACTTCGCGGGTGTCCAGAAGGAGTTCCTGGACGACGACCACACCCCGCTGATGGTCGTCAACATCGGCAAGCCGGGCGAGGACGCCTGGTTCCCGCGCTCCCCGCGCCTGGCGTTCGACCAGGTCGTCACCACGGTCTGAGCACCCACAGTCCGAGCACCCTGAGTCTGAGCACCACGGTCCGAGCACCCACGGTCTCCCCGGTCCGAGCACCATGGCCCGGCCCGAGCACCCGGTGCAGAACGGACGGAGGCCCCGGCGCAACGCCGGGGCCTCGCTCGTGTGCACGGTGCACGGACCACTCAGGACGTCCGCAGCGCCTTCGCCATCGCCGTCAGCCGCTCGAAGGACGCCGTGCCCGTCACCACCGTCGTGGACCCCTCGTCCTTCAGGACCAGGGCGTCGTACTTCTCACCCTCGTAGCGCTGCCACGTCCGGCCACCGATCTGCTCGGTGCCCTTGGTCTCCGTGGCACCCTGGCTCGCCTCGTCGATGAACCGGGCGGGCTTCTGGGTGGACTGCTCGATCGCCACGTACTCACCGTCCGGGTCGTGGAAACCGAGGTGCCAGCGGTCGGACTCGGCGCCCTGGAAGCGCACCGAGGTCGCCTTCCACGCCGAAGGGAGACCCTCGGGCGCGGCCACCGGGTAGGCCGCCGCACGGCGCGCCGTGAGCAGCTCGATCCGGTAGTCCACCCGCTTCACGGGAGGCTGCGAGTCGTCGTGAGGAATGAACATGTAGATGAACCCCACGACGAGTCCGATCACCGCCAGAGAGATGATCATGTCCCGGACCGACTGGAAGCCTTTGGTACCTGCCACGCCCCTATCGTCGCAGGTGCACTGGCCTGCTCATCCGTGGGGCCCCCTGCTCATTTTGTCGGACTGACGATAGAGTCGGCCGCAGACCCTCATCCGGCCGTCGTCGTATCAGAAAGGTGCGCTCCGATGACCGAGCACCATCTCCCCTCCGAACTCGAGGTCCCTTCCGAGGCTCCCGACCGCAACCTCGCCCTCGAGCTGGTCCGGGTCACCGAAGCGGCCGCGATGGCCGCCGGTCGCTGGGTGGGCCGCGGGGACAAGAACGGCGCCGACGGCGCCGCCGTACGTGCCATGCGGACCCTCGTCAGCACCGTGTCGATGAACGGCGTCGTGGTCATCGGGGAGGGCGAGAAGGACGAGGCCCCGATGCTCTTCAACGGTGAGCGCGTCGGCGACGGCACCGGGCCGGAGTGCGACATTGCCGTCGACCCGATCGACGGCACCACCCTGACCGCCAAGGGCATGACGAACGCGATCGCCGTGCTGGCCGCCGCCGACCGCGGCACCATGTTCGACCCGTCCGCGGTCTTCTACATGGACAAGCTGGTCACCGGCCCCGAGGCCGCGGACTTCGTGGACATCAACGCGCCCATCTCGGTGAACATCCGCCGGGTCGCCAAGGCGAAGAACTCCTCCCCCGAGGACGTCACGGTCGTCATTCTCGACCGGCCGCGCCACGAGGGTGTCATCAAGGAGATCCGGGAGACGGGTGCCCGGATCAAGCTGATCTCGGACGGCGACGTCGCGGGCTCGATCCTGGCGCTGCGCGAGGGCACCGGCATCGACCTGCTGCTCGGCGTCGGCGGCACCCCGGAGGGCATCATCTCGGCCTGTGCCGTGAAGTGCCTGGGCGGCACCATCCAGGGCAAGCTGTGGCCGCAGGACGACGCGGAGAAGCAGCGCGCCATCGACGCCGGACACGACCTCGACCGGGTGCTGTACACCGACGACCTGGTCTCCGGCGAGAACGTCTTCTTCGTGGCCACCGGCATCACCGACGGCGAACTGCTGCGCGGGGTGCGGTACCGCGCCGAGACGGCCACGACCGACTCCATCGTGATGCGTTCCAAGTCCGGCACGGTCCGGCGCATCGAATCCGTGCACCGGCTGTCGAAGCTGCGCGCGTACAGCACGATCGACTTCGAGCGCGCCAAGTAGCAAGCACGCCGAGCGGTCCCGCCGGTCAGACGGTGCCGCCGGTCAGCGAAAGGGCGCCCCCTGTACGGAGGGGGCGCCCTTTGCGTAAGGCCGCGTATCGGCGCGTGGTCGCCCATGTGAGCTCGCATCCGCGTGGGCACGCGATCAGCGCGTGGGCACGCGTATCAGCGCGTGTGCGCGCGTAGCTCGCGTGCGCGTGAGCATACGGACCGACCGGTACCGCCGGCGGCACCGCGGACGGGAACTAGTGCCGCAACAGGCAACGTTCGCCCCGTCGCGTCGCCCGGCACTCCCCCAAGCTCTTCGAGCAGGGGGACCCCCACTCGCCGCACCGGCCGAAAGCCCAAGTACATCCAGTACGAGGACTTCCGGCCGGCACTCCCCCAAGCTCTTCGAGCAGGGGGTACCCCCAGAGCACGCACCGGACGCCGCTCCTTACCGGGCGCACGTTGCCTGCTGCGGCACTAGCCCGCCGCGGCTATCGTGCGGGCCGCCTTCTTGAGCTCGAGATCGCGACGGCGGCGCCGGGCGAGGACCACGCGGCGCTCGGCGGCGGTGAGACCACCCCAGACACCGTAGGGCTCGGGTTGCAGGAGCGCGTGCTCGCGGCACTCGACCATCACCGGGCAGCGGGCACAGACGCGCTTGGCCGCCTCCTCCCTTGACAGCCGGGCGGCCGTTGGCTCTTTGGACGGAGCGAAGAACAGCCCGGCCTCGTCCCTCCGGCACACGGCTTCGGTGTGCCAGGGCGCTTCTTGATCCCTGTCTCGCACTGGCACCCGCTGGGCCACAACGGCGGCGACCTGCAGGGACTGATGCGGCGGTTGCAGCACGGTCTACTCCTGACGACGGCTTCGCGAGCGAGAGACGATGCAGCAAGGCCTACCCGCTGTGCGCGTGCCTATGCACTGGGTTCGGAAGCACCGGATTTCTCGCCCCGGAGCTGCCGCTCAGCGCCGGACCAAGCCCCTCCGGCCGTCAGGAAATTCGCAGTCGTCAATGCTTCAGGTATTTGCGCATCTGGGTCCGCGCGTAGCGATGGAGGTCCTCTATCAGCTTTCCACGCTTGGGCTTTGCCTCGATATTGCCCAATACCGCCATACCGTCCACATAAACCACCGGTGCGCCCTGCTGGTCCGAATCGAGGGCGTCCACCTCGAAGTTACCGAGCACTCCCCCGCCGTTCCCACGCAGCGTGACGTTCTCCGGGACGCGTATCTCCACGTTGCCGAAAACGGAGATGGCCTTGATGACGACCTGTTGGTACTCGAAGATCGCCTCGCTGAGGTCGATCTCGACCGAGCCGAAGATCGAGTACACATGCGTACGGCGGCCGACGCGCCAACGGCCCTTGCGGCTGGCCGAACTGAACACGGCCACCACGTTGTCGTCCACGACCGCCGGGATGCCCGTGGGGCGGGTGGGCGGCGGCGTGTAGGCGGGCGGGGCCGTGGCCGCGGGCAAGTCGCGTATGAACGGCTCCAGTTCGCCGACGGTCTTGGCGCGCAGGACGCCCTCGACCCGCTCGGCGTGCTCCTCGGCGGTGAGACGGCCCTCCGCGAGGGCGTCACGCAGGATGTCCGCGATGCGGTCGCGGTCGGCGTCCGAGGCGCGCAGTTCGGACCGCGGCACGTCGGCCGTCGCGGCGGGCCGGGGCGCGGTCGGCTCGGGGGTGGCGTCGGTGCGCTTCTGAAGGTCCACGGCAGCAGCCTACCGAAACGCGATAGATCGCGACTACCCCATGACCGCCCCTGTGGAAAACCCGCATCCGGTCCGCGGCCCCACCAACCACCCGCGGAACTGAGCCTTACCTCACAAGCCGACCGTTCTCGTGAGGTTCTACGCTGGTGGGCGCGCCGCCAACGGAGGCCGGCCGTCGTCGTCGAGTGAGGAATGGGCGAAATGCCTGAGTTCGCGTATACCGATCTGCTCCCACTGGGAGAGGACACCACCCCCTACCGGCTGGTGACCGCCGAAGGTGTCTCCACCTTCGAGGCCGACGGGCGGACGTTCCTCAAGGTCGAGCCG
This sequence comes from Streptomyces cavernae, assembly GCF_004023625.1. Classification (GTDB taxonomy): domain Bacteria; phylum Actinomycetota; class Actinomycetes; order Streptomycetales; family Streptomycetaceae; genus Streptomyces; species Streptomyces cavernae. The sequence continues at coordinate 188,590 of NZ_RPDJ01000020.1, forward strand.
GAGGCGCTGCGCAAGCTCGCCGAGGAGGCCATCCACGACATCCAGCACTACCTGCGCCCGGCCCACCTCGCCCAGCTGCGCCGCATCATCGACGACCCGGAGGCGTCGGCGAACGACAAGTTCGTCGCCCTCGACCTCCTGAAGAACGCGAACATCGCGGCCGCGGGCGTGCTCCCCATGTGCCAGGACACCGGCACCGCGATCGTCATGGGCAAGCGCGGCCAGAACGTCCTCACCGAGGGCCGCGACGAGGAGGCCCTCAGCCGCGGTATCTACGACGCGTACACCAAGCTCAATTTGCGCTACTCCCAGATGGCCCCGCTGACCATGTGGGAGGAGAAGAACACCGGCTCCAACCTCCCGGCCCAGATAGAGCTGTACGCCACCGACGGCGGCGCGTACAAGTTCCTGTTCATGGCCAAGGGCGGCGGCTCGGCCAACAAGTCGTTCCTCTACCAGGAGACGAAGGCCGTCCTGAACGAGGCCTCCATGATGAAGTTCCTGGAGGAGAAGATCCGTTCGCTCGGTACGGCCGCCTGCCCGCCGTACCACCTGGCGATCGTGGTCGGCGGCACGAGCGCGGAGTACGCCCTGAAGACGGCCAAGTACGCCTCCGCGCACTACCTGGACGAGATCCCTGCCGAGGGCTCGCCGCTCGGCCACGGCTTCCGGGACAAGGAGCTGGAGGAGAAGGTCTTCGAGCTGACTCAGAAGATCGGTATCGGCGCGCAGTTCGGCGGCAAGTACTTCTGCCACGACGTGCGCGTCGTCCGCCTCCCCCGGCACGGCGCGTCCTGCCCGGTCGCGATCGCCGTGTCCTGCTCGGCGGACCGTCAGGCCGTCGCGAAGATCACGGCGGAGGGCGTCTTCCTGGAGCAGCTCGAGACCGACCCGGCGCGCTTCCTGCCGGAGACGACCGATGAGCACCTCGAGCAGGACGGCGACGTCGTGCGCATCGACCTGAACCAGCCGATGGACGACATCCTCGCGGAGCTCACCAAGTACCCGGTGAAGACCCGGCTGTCCCTCTCCGGTCCCCTGGTCGTGGCCCGTGACATCGCCCACGCCAAGATCAAGGAGCGGCTGGACGCGGGCGAGGACATGCCGCAGTACCTGAAGGACCACCCCGTGTACTACGCGGGCCCGGCCAAGACCCCCGAGGGCTACGCCTCCGGTTCCTTCGGTCCGACGACGGCCGGCCGCATGGACTCCTACGTCGAGCAGTTCCAGGCGGCGGGCGGCTCCAAGGTGATGCTGGCGAAGGGCAACCGGAGCAAGCAGGTCACGGACGCGTGCAACACCCACGGCGGTTTCTACCTCGGCTCCATCGGCGGTCCCGCCGCCCGCCTCGCCCAGGACTGCATCAAGAAGGTCGAGGTCGTCGAGTACGAGGAACTCGGCATGGAGGCGGTCTGGAAGATCGAGGTGGAGGACTTCCCCGCGTTCATCGTGGTCGACGACAAGGGCAACGACTTCTTCCAGGACCCGGCGCCGCAACCGACGTTCACCAGCATCCCGGTACGGGGTCCGGGCCTGGGCTGACACCACAGCGACACCCCTGCTGGAGAGCCCCTGGCCGTCGGCCGGGGGCTCTTGGCAGTCAGGCTGGAAGCCGACATGGAGACCAGCACGCCGCCTGCCTCGGCGACCAGCCCGGGGATCTGCTCCGCCCGGTGCATCTGGCACACGACGGAGTTGCCCGTCACTCCCCCACGATCGCCCGCAACGCCGCCAGGTGGCCGTGGTACGCCTCCTTGCCTCGTGCGGTGAGGCGCAGCCACACGCGTTGCCGGGTGTCGCGTACCGCCTTGCGCTGTTCGACGTATCCCGCGTCGATGAGGGCGCCGGCGTGCTTGCTCAACACGGATGCGGACAAGCCGAGTTGTTCCTGCAGTACGCCGAACTCCGCTTCGCCCGCGGTGTCGAGCAGAGCGCAGATGCGCAGCCGGTTGGGTGCGTGGACGAGGTTGTCGAAGCCGGCCATCGGGTCGGTGTGCTGGGTGGTCACGAGGTCTTCCGGTGCAGTCGTACGAAGGCGAGGTGGAAGCCGACGGACACCGCGGCCGCCACGGCGGAGGCGGCGACGAGCAGCCAGGCCTGGCCGGTGGCACGGAACGCCAGGGCCGAGCCCACGAGCACGGCGGGCAGTCCGGCCATCAGGGGCACGGTAGCCCGCCTGGGCAGCACGTCGAACCGGAGCGCCACCCCGGTGCGCTGTTTCCAGGAGTGGGCGGCGACCGAGAACAGTGCCCAGAACGCCGCGGTGGTCACCAGCAGCGCGGTCACCCAGGCCCAGCGCGGCAGCAGCCATGATCCCTCGGCCACCACACCGCCATAGACGAAGGGGAAGGCGGCGAGATAGGCGGTCAGGACGGTGGCGAACCAGATCGGCCACGGCGTCGCGGACAGCGCTGCCGTCGACGCCCGGACGCGGTCCGCGTCGGCCAGCGCCGCCCGCGCCTGGTCCGGAGTCGGAGCGACGGGACGGCCGGAAAAGCTCGCTTCGGTTTCCATGACGGAAACTCTAGCCCTGACTTTCCGATGCGACAACAGAAGATTTTCCGTATCGGAAAGACAGATGGGGAACCCGAGCGGGGAATACGTCCCGGCAGCACCGCGCTCACGTCCCCGGAGGTACGACAACGATGACCACCCAGGCCGAAGACGGCGACCAGCAGTTCCGCATCGAGCACGACTCCATGGGCGAGGTCCGGGTCCCCGCCCACGCCAAGTGGCGGGCCCAGACACAGCGGGCCGTGGAGAACTTCCCCGTCTCCGGGCAGCGCCTGGAGCGCGCGCACATCCAGGCCCTGGCGCGGATCAAGGGAGCCGCGGCCAAGGTGAACGCCGAGTTGGGGGTGCTCGACAAGGACATCGCCGACGCCATCGCGGACGCCGCCGCAGAGGTCGCCGACGGGCGGTGGGACGAGCACTTCCCGGTGGACGTGTTCCAGACGGGGTCCGGGACCTCGTCCAACATGAACACCAACGAGGTGCTCGCCACGCTCGCCACCGAGCGGCTGGGGCGGGACGTCCACCCCAACGACCACGTCAACGCGTCACAGTCGTCCAACGACGTCTTCCCGTCGTCCATCCACATCGCCGCCACCGCCGCCGTCACCCATGACCTGATCCCGGCCCTGGAGCACCTCGCCGCCGCCCTGGAGCGCAAGGCGGAGGAGTTCGCCGATGTGGTGAAGTCGGGGCGGACCCATCTGATGGACGCCACGCCCGTGACACTCGGGCAGGAGTTCGGGGGATACGCCGCCCAGGTGCGGTACGGGATCGAGCGGCTCCGGGCGTCCCTGCCGCGGCTCGCCGAGCTGCCGCTGGGCGGCACCGCCGTGGGCACGGGCATCAACACGCCGCCCGGGTTCTCCGCCGCCGTGATCGAGGAGGTCGCCCGGGTCACCGGGCTGCCGCTCACCGAGGCCCGCAACCACTTCGAGGCACAGGGCGCCCGGGACGGGATCGTGGAGACCAGCGGGCAGCTGCGGACCATCGCCGTGGGGCTGACGAAGATCGCCAACGATCTGCGGTGGATGGCCTCCGGGCCCCGGACCGGGCTAGCCGAGATCCGTCTGCCGGATCTGCAGCCGGGCTCGTCGATCATGCCGGGGAAGGTCAACCCCGTCATCCCCGAGGTGGTGCTCATGGTCGCCGCGCAGGTGACCGGGAACGACACGACCGTCGCCACCGCCGGCGCGGCCGGCAACTTCGAGCTCAACGTGATGCTGCCGGTGATCGCGAAGAACGTCCTGGAATCCGTCCGGCTGCTCGCGAACGTCTCGCGGCTGCTGGCCGACCGGACCGTCGACGGGATCGCCGCGGACCGGGAGCGGACCCGCGAGTACGCGGAGTCGTCGCCGTCCGTCGTCACACCGCTCAACAAGTACATCGGCTACGAGGAGGCCGCCAAGGTCGCCAAGAGGTCGCTCGCCGAGCGGAAGACCATCCGGGAGGTGGTCCTGGAGTCCGGGTACGTCGACCGCGGCGACCTGACCCTGGAACAACTCGACGAGGCGCTTGATGTCCTGCGGATGACGCATCCGTAAAACCCTCCGGCCCAAGGGGGCAACCGCGATGTGCACCGCAGCGTCGTATGCACATGGCACCTAATATCTGGTCATGACGGACGGTGATGCGGTGACGGTGACGGTGACGCAAGGCGAGCGAGCCGATTCGGGTGGGCGCTGGGCGCCCGGGGACCGGATCCTGTGGAGGTACCGCGAGAACGGCGGTCCCGAGGTCCACATCTGCCGTCCGGTGACCGTCGTCCAGGACACCGCGGACCTCCTGGCGGTGTGGATGGCACCGGGCACGGAGTGCATCAGGCCCGTGCTCGCCGACGGCACCCCCGTGGGGGCGGAGCCGCTGGAGTCCCGTTACGCCAAACCGCGCACGGTGCGGCGCGGCCGCTGGTTCGGCGCGGGTGTGCTGAAGCTGGCCCGGCCGGGCGACGCCTGGTCGGTCTGGCTGTTCTGGGAACCGGGCTGGCGGTTCAAGAACTGGTACGTCAACCTCGAGGAGCCGTTGGCCCGTTGGGCCGGCGGGGTGGACTCCGAGGACCATTTCCTGGACATCTCGGTGCACCCGGACCGCAGCTGGCGGTGGCTCGACGAGGACGAGTTCGACCAGGCGCAGCGGGCCGGACTGATGGACGCCCGGCTCGCGGCGGGGGTACGGCGTGCGGGGCTGGCGGCGGTCGAGGTGATCGAGGCGTGGGGCTCGCCGTTCTCCGACGGTTGGCAGCACTGGCGTCCCGATCCGGAGTGGTCTGTACCATCGCTGCCGGACGACTGGGATCGCACACCGGCGCATCTGGCCTCATGAGACCCTTGATGCGCCCCCGTGGTACAACCGTAGGATCGTCCTCCGCAAAGGGTTGCAGGGCACAACTCCCGGAGCATGCGCTGGGCCTGACCAAATGTCACCGAGGGGCGGCAGGGACGTGAGCGAGGGGCGCAACGGGCACGAGGGGTACGAAGGGTACGGCGTGAGACCGGACCGTACCGGCCAGGCGGAGGCCTTCGACGCCATCGGCGCCCGGTACGACCAGGCATACCCGCACAAAGAGGGCCAGTTGGCGGCCGGCCGGTGGCTCATCGAGTCGCTCCCGGCCGGATCGCGCATACTGGACGTCGGATGCGGCACGGGACTGCCGACGGCTCGTCAACTCACCGACACGGGACACTCGGTGGTGGGTGTCGACCTGTCCACCGGCATGCTGGAGCTGGCCGCGAGGAACGTGCCGGAGGCGGAGTTGCTGCACCGCGATGTGGCCTCACTCAGGGCCGAAGGGCCGGGCGGCCTGGGCCGGTTCGACGCCATCACCTGTTTCTTCACTCTGCTTATGCTGCCCCGTGACGAGATCCCTTACGCACTGCGGCAGTTCCACCGGCTGCTCGAGCCCGGAGGACTGCTCGCGCTCTCGATGGTCGAGGCCGAGCTGGACGACACGGAGATTCCGTTCCTGGGACACACGGTCCGGGTATCGGGTTTCCTGCGGGACGAACTGCGCCGGGTCGTGTGCGAGACAGGCTTCGAGATCGCCGGGGAGAGCTCGTACGCCTACGCACCGGAGAGCAACCAAGCTTCCCCGAGCTCTCGGCTTCCCTCGACCGGGGGGACCCCCGTGAGCAGGGGAGACCCCATTCCTGAGCACCAGCTGTTCCTCAACTGCCGACGCACCTGATACAAGTCGCGTACGGCGCGCAGCCCCGGACGGATGGATTCGACACGCGTGACGGAGCACCCCACACCGCATGAGCACCGCCAGCCGAGCGCTGTGCGGCCCCCCGCCCCCGCGGACGCCCGCGGGGCGCTCCTGCGTACCCCGGAGCCACCCATGCCCCCCACGGCGGCGGCCTTACCAGCTCAGGCCCGCACCGGGGAGCCGGCGCCCGAAGCCGCTCAGTGCCCCGCCACGGGGCTGCCGCTGAGCGGGAGCACCGCGGGCGGCACACCGGCCGCCGCGGGCGATACGCCGGTCGTGGCGGGCCCCCAGCCCGGTGCGCAGGGCGCCGCCGCTGCCGTGCCCGCCGGCGGGCACACGCCCTCCGGGGCGTCCACAGGCGGCAACCACGGCCCGTCGGGCGCTCCCGCGTCCGTGGGCCCGTCCGGGGTGCCGGTGCCGCCCGGCCCGGAGCACTCCCAGCCCTCGGACGCCGAACCCGACCCGCACCGGCCGCGGCCCGCGCACACCGGAGTGCCGGTGCAGCCCGGCGCGGAGACGGGACACTCCGAGCACTCGGAACACTCGGAACACTCGGACGGCAACGCTCCCGGCGGACTGGAGCGGCGGACCGGGCAGGCGCTGCCGGCCGGGCCCATGCCGATGCGGCGTGACGGCGACCGGCTGCGGTTCGTCGGCGCCGCCACCAGGCGGATCGCCCGCGGCATAGACCTCGACGAGATCGTGATGGGGCTGTGCCGGGCCACGGTGCCGACCTTCTCCGACGCGATCCTGGTCTATCTGCGCGATCCGCTGCCGGTCGGCGACGAGCGGCCCACCGGCCCCATGGTGCTGCGGCTGCGCCGCTCGGACCGGATCCCGGAGGACCGGGACACCGACGGCGGATTCATGGCCGCGGTGCAGCAGCCGGAGCCGGACCTCGCGGTCAGCTCCGATCTGTGCGAGGTGCGGATCGGCGGTGCGCTCGCCGAAGTGCTGCGCGGGGTACGGCCCGTCTTCGCGGACGCGCCCACGGCCCGGGCGGCGCTGCCCGAGCTGCTCGGCGAGGACTTCGCGGTGCCCGGCGGTCAGCGGGCCATCCTGGCTCCGCTGCGCGGCCGCAGACGGGTCATCGGTGCCGCGCTGTTCCTGCGCCGGCCGGACCGTCCGGCCTTCGAGACGGACGACCTGCTGGTCGCGGCCCAGCTCGCCACGCACAGCGCGCTCGGCATCGACAAGGCGGTGCTCTACGGCCGTGAGGCGTATATCGCCGACGAGTTGCAGCGCACGATGCTGCCGGAGACGCTGCCGCGCCCCACGGGCGTGCGGCTGGCGTCCCGTTATCTGCCCGCGGCGGAGACCGCGCGGGTGGGCGGCGACTGGTACGACGCGATCCCGCTGCCCGGCAGCCGGGTCGCCCTCGTCGTCGGCGATGTCATGGGCCACTCCATGACGTCCGCCGCGATCATGGGTCAGCTGCGCACCACCGCGCAGACGCTGGCCGGACTGGACCTGCCGCCGCAGGAGGTGCTGCATCACCTCGACGAGCAGGCCCAGCGGCTCGGCACCGACCGGATGGCGACCTGCCTGTACGCCGTCTATGACCCGGTCTCGCACCGCATCACCATCGCCAACGCCGGTCATCCGCCGCCCGTGCTGCTGCATCTGGGCGGCCGGGCCGAGGTGTTGCGGGTGCCGCCGGGTGCCCCGATCGGCGTGGGCGGAGTGGACTTCGAGGCGGTGGAGCTGGACGCGCCCGCCGGGGCCACGCTGCTGCTCTACACCGACGGCCTGGTCGAGTCCCGCCTCCGGGACGTCTGGACGGGCATAGAGCAGCTGCGCGAACGGCTTGCCGCCACCGCCCAGCTGACGGGCGCCGACCATCCGCCGCCGCTCGAGGCGCTGTGCGACGAGGTGCTCGACATGCTCGGCCCGGGCGACCGGGACGACGACATCGCGCTGCTCGCCGCCCGCTTCGACGGGATCGCGCCGAGCGATGTGGCCTACTGGCACCTGGAGCCGGAGGACGCGGCACCCGGCAAGGCCCGCCGGCTGGCCCGCAAGGCGCTGTCGCGCTGGGACATGGAGGACCTGAGCGACTCCGTGGAGCTGCTCGTCAGTGAGGTGGTCACGAACGCGGTGCGGTACGCCTCGCGGCCGGTCACCCTGCGGCTGCTGCGTACGGACGTGCTGCGCTGCGAGGTCGGCGACGACGTGCCGCAGCTGCCGCGCCTGCGCCAGGCCCGCGCCACCGATGAGGGCGGGCGCGGGCTGTACCTGGTGAACAAGCTGGCCCGGCGGTGGGGCGCGACCCGGCTCAGCACCGGGAAGGTGGTCTGGTTCGAGCTGAACCAGGGATGAGGCGCCGGGGGCCGACGCCCCCGGCGGCCTGGTCGCCCGCGCGGCCGAGCGCGTCCTCCTGGTCGGCGGCGGCCTCGACCCCAGCGGCGGCGAGCAGGTGCGGCCGCGTCGGCACCCTCAGCGGCGACTGCGGGTCTTCCGCACACAAGGGCGCCCGGAGCCGTCTGGCTCCGGGCGCCCTTGTGTCGTTGCCGCGGGGGGCTACTGGTTGGGCTCGTTCCCGCCGCCGGGATTCTCCGGCGGTCCGTCCTCGGGCGGCGGCGTCGTGTTGACGGGTTCCGAACTCGGGTTCGCCGGCTCGTCGTCCGGCGGTGGGGACGTCGCGGGGTCGTTGCTCGGCGGTGGGGACGTCGCGGGGTCGTTCTTCGGCGGCGGAGGCGGCGAGGGCGTGTTGCTCGGCGGCGCGGACGTCTTGGGCGGTGCCGAGGTCGGCGTGCTGGTGGGCGCGACCGCCGCGCCCTGCTCGGTGTCCAGGTCGAACTTGGTGACCGTGCCCATCACCCCGAAGGTGTACTCCGCCCAGATCTGAGCGGGATAGCCACCGCCGTTGACGCGTCCCTTGCCCGGGAGACGGCCCGTGGCGCCCTGCAGGGTGACCTGCGCGGAGGTCTTGGCGTCCTCGCCGAACAGACCCACGGAAGTGACCAGAGTGGGCGTGTACCCGGTGAACCAGGCCGACTTGTTGTTGTCGGAGGTGCCCGTCTTTCCGGCGACCTTCTGCCCCTTGCGGGCGGGGTTGTTCCGCACCGACTCCCTGGCCGTACCGTCGTCGACCACGCCCGTCAGCACCGAGGTGACGGTGTCGGCCGCCTCGGGGCTGATGACCTGCGCACCGAACGGGTCCGGGAAGGTGACCGTGCGGTCCTTGTGCTTGGCCGACTGGACGAGCGCCGGGGTGACCTTCTTGCCGTGGTTGTCCAGGGTGGCGTAGATCCCGGCCATCTCCAGCGGGCTCGCGCCCATGGTGCCGAGGGTCTGCGCGGGCACCGCCTCCATGCCCGTGGTGTCCATGCCCAGCTTCTTGGCGACCGCCATCACCTCGGTCATACCGACGTCGACACCCATCTGTGCGAAGACGGAGTTGATGGACTTGTTCATCGCGGTCTGGACGGTGACGTCGCCATAGTCCTGGTCGTCCTCGTTCGGCGGCGCGAACCCGACCTTCTCGCCGTTCTGCTCGACGGGCCGCTTGCTGGTGCCGTCGTAGATGGTGTCCGCCGTGATCGGTTCGCCGTCCTGCGTCTCGGCCTTCTCGTCCAGGGCCGCGGCGAGGATCACCGGCTTGAAGGTGGAGGCGGGCTGATAGTCGCGGCGCGTGGCGTTGTTCCTGAAGTGCTTGACGTAGTCCGTGCCGCCGTACATGGCGACCACCTTGCCGGTTCTGGGGTCGACGGAGGCGGCACCGGCCTGGACGTTGCCGTCGACCTTGCGCTTCTTCGCGTTGAGCTTGCTGGTCAGCTGGTTCTTGACGGCCGCCGCCAGTTTCTTCTGCTTCTTCTTGTCGATGTTGAGGGTGATGGTCCAGCCTCGCTCCTTCTGGACCAGCGCCTCGGCGTCCTCCGCGCTCTCACCCTGCGCGACGAGCTGCTTCTTCAGCGCGTCGTTGGCCGCCTCCACCAGATAGCCGGTCTGGCCCTCGAGACCGGGAGCCGCCTTGGGCGCCTTGGGCACGGGGAACTTCATGTCGTCGCGTTCGGACTTGTCCAGCCAGCCCTGCTCGACCATGTTGTCCAGCGTGTAGTTCCAGCGCTGCTTCACCAGCTGCCGTCCGGTGGGTGTCGCGGTGGACCAGGCGTACTGGCTCGGGGCCTGGAGAGTCGAGGCCAGGTAGGCGCCCTCGGCCACGGTCAGTTTCACCGCGTCCTTGTGGTAGTAGGTCTGCGCGGCGGCCTGGATGCCGGACGCGCCCTGACCGTAGTAGCTGGTGTTGATGTAGCCCGCGAGGATGGCGTCCTTGGTCTCGGACTGGTCCACCTTCAGCGAGATGACGATCTCCTTCAGCTTGCGGGTGACCGTCTGATCCTGCGTCAGGTAGTAGTTCTTGACGTACTGCTGGGTGATCGTCGAGCCGCCCTGCTTACCCTTGCCCATCAGGGTGTTGAGGATGCCCCGCGCGGTGCCCCTCAGGTCGACGCCGGCGTCGGTGTAGAAAGTCTTGTTCTCGGCGGCGACGAAGGTCCGCTGGACCTCCTTGGGCACCTGGTCGAGGTCCACGATCTCGCGGTTGAAGCCGACGCGGGCCAGCAGCGTGCCGTCGCTGTACTCGTAGACGTTGCTCTGCTTCTCGGCGTCCGCGTTGGCCACCTTGGGAACGTCCACCAGCAGGTACACGGCGATGAAGCCGCCCATCGCGAGCAGGCAGAAGCCGAAGAACGTACCAAGCATCGTCTTCCAGTTGACGAAGCGGCGTATGCCCGTGCGACCGCCGCCCGATGAACGCTTGGGAGCCGCCCTGCGACCGCCACGCTGGCGCGCCCGTCTCTCTTCCGCTCGTCCCATCGATCCGATCCGCTCCGCTTCGCTCTTGTCGGCCTCGTCCGTCTCGCCCGTCATCAGCAGCGGGCAGTTCAGGTCAGCTCTGCAAGCTAACACCACTGGCCGGGGACAAAAGTTCATCAATCCGGACTTGTCCGGACGTGATAATCAGCACCCAATTCCCAGAGGAACGAGTATTCCCCACCGATTACCGACGAGCGGGAGGGGCAGAAGGTTGCTTCCCTGGGCCAAGTCCGCGGTATTGTGATATCACTTAGTAAGCAGCGAGTTATCTCGGGGGCAGGCCCGGTCCGGGCCACACCGACCCTGGGTCGCGCCGCCTGGACGCGCCGTGCTGGGCCCGCTGCCGCACGACCCAGGACCACACTCATGAACGGGGAACCCATGTCCAATACCGCACCCTCCGACGCGATGCCGTCCGGAACCCCTGAGATGCCCTCGCCGCAGGTGCGCGAGTTCGCCGCGAACAGCATCGGTGGGGGTCTCGCCCTACTGCTGGGCCTGGCCGGACTGCTGCTCGGCACCTGCCTGGTCGTGGGCGGGACGCTGGTCGCGGCGACCGGCTTCAAGGTCGCGCTGATCATCGGCGGCATCCTGGTCGGGCTCGCCGCGTTCCTCGCGATGTGCGGACTGAACATGGTTTCGCCGGGTGAGGCCCGGGTGGTCCAGCTCTTCGGCCGCTACCGCGGCACGATCCGCCAGGACGGGCTGCGCTGGGTGAACCCCTTCACCTCGCGCACCACCGTCTCGACGCGCGTCCGCAACCACGAGACCGCCGTACTCAAGGTCAACGACGCCTACGGCAACCCGATAGAGCTCGCGGCGGTCGTGGTCTGGAAGGTCGCGGACACCGCCCAGGCGACCTTCGAGGTGGACGACTTCCTGGAGTTCGTCTCCACCCAGACCGAGGCCGCCGTCCGGCACATAGCGATCGAGTACCCGTACGACGCCCACGACGAGTCGGAACTGTCGCTGCGCGGCAACGCGGAGGAGATCACCGAGAAGCTCGCGGTGGAGCTCCACGCGCGCGTGGAGGCCGCCGGTGTACAGATCATCGAGTCGCGGTTCACGCACCTCGCCTACGCTCCCGAGATCGCCTCGGCGATGCTGCAGCGCCAGCAGGCGGGTGCGGTCGTGGCAGCGCGGCGGCAGATCGTGGACGGGGCCGTCGGGATGGTCGAGGCGGCGCTCACCCGGATCACCGAGCAGGACATCGTGGAACTGGACTCCGAACGGAAGGCGGCGATGGTGTCGAATCTGATGGTCGTGCTGTGCGGGGACCGGGCCCCGCAGCCCGTGCTCAACACCGGGTCGCTCTACCAGTGACGGCTCCCTCCTCGGGGGAGAACCCCAAGCGGCGGCCGCAGCAGCGCAAACAGGTGCTGTTGCGGCTTGATCCGCTGGTGTACGACGCGCTCGCGCGGTGGGCGGGGGACGAACTGCGCTCGGCCAACGCACAGATCGAGTTCCTGCTGCGCAGGGCCCTCGCTGAGGCGGGGCGCCTGCCCGGCGGAGCGGGGCCGATCCCACGCCGAGGACGCCCGCCCGCCTCCGGCGACCCGGAGCCGTAGCCTCTCCCTCGTGCGCCGCCCGGCCGAAGCTCGGGGCGGCCCCTCCCCTGCGGACGCCGCAGCGGCGGCCGGGGAGCCCGCAGCGGCGGCCGGGGCGACCGGGCAACCCGCAGCGGCGGCCGGGGCGACCGGAGAACCCCGCAGCGGCGGGCGGGGCGACCGGAGAACCCCGCAGCGGCGGGCGGGCGACCGGGGAACCCGCCGTGCGCGACCGGGGGGACCTCGCCGCACGCGACCGGGGTACCCCGCCGCTCCCGCGCCGACCCTCGTGGGCGAGCGCGACCCCTTCGCGGTCGGCGGGCGCCGGCAATTCCACCCGGCGCGGGGCCGCGCCTGCCGTCCACCCTTGGATCCCCGGACGGACGGCACGTACCGGCGGAAGCCGAGCCGTCCACGGACGCCAAGTGTCCCCGCAGAGCCCGTCCAAGGACGCCAGCTGTACTCGCAGAACCCGACCACGGAGGGTCAGGTGTCCTCGCGGAGCGCGTCTGCGGACCGCAGGTGTCCTTGCGGATCGGGAAGGCAACCCACGGGCGGAAGGCGAGCCCGCCGGCGGAAGGCACGCGCCCGGGCGCGGAAGGCGTCTCGGGCGGAAGGCGAGCCCGTCGGCGGAAGGCACGCGCCCGGGCGCGGAAGGTGTTTCGGGCGGGAGACTGGACCGCTGCGGGCGAGGCTCCGGACGCCGTCACAGAACCGTGACAAAGACCCTCGGCCTGGGGCTTCACATCTCCGCGCGATCGACTATGAATCACACGTATACATGGGGCGTATACGCCCTGTGTAGAGTCCCTGACATGTCCATCGGTCACACACTCCTAGGGCTCCTGGAGTCCGGGCCCCGGCACGGTTACGACCTGAAGCGGGCCTTCGACGAGAAGTTCGGGCACGACCGGCCGCTGCACTACGGTCAGGTCTACTCGACGATGTCCCGGCTGCTGAAGAACGGCCTCGTGGAGGTCGACGGCATCGAGGCGGGCGGCGGTCCGGAGCGCAAGCGGTACGCGATCACCGACGCGGGCATCACCGATGTCCAGCGGTGGCTCGCCACCCCGGAGGCGCCGGAGCCGTACCTCCAGTCGACCCTGTACACGAAAGTCGTCCTCGCGCTGCTGACGAACCGCAACGCGTCCGACATCCTCGACACCCAGCGCTCGGAACACCTGCGGATGATGCGCATCCTCACCGACCGTAAGCGCAAGGGCAACCTCGCGGACCAACTGATCTGCGACCACGCCCTGTTCCATCTGGAGGCCGACCTGCGGTGGCTGGAGCTGACCGCGGCGCGTCTCGACAAGCTCGCCGAGGTGGTAACCCGATGACTCCTGCAGGCTCCCTGCTCGCGGCCCACGACCTGCGCAAGGCGTACGGCCCCACCAACGCCCTCGACGGTGCCGAGTTCTCCATCCACCCGGGCGAGGTCGTCGCCGTGATGGGCCCCTCCGGCTCCGGAAAGTCGACCCTGCTGCACTGCCTCGCCGGCATCGTCACACCGGACTCGGGCTCGATCCTGTACGACGGCCGCGAGATGGCGACCATGAACGACGCCCAGCGCAGCGCGCTGCGCCGCTCCGAGTTCGGGTTCGTCTTCCAGTTCGGCCAGCTCGTACCCGAGTTGACCTGCGTCGAGAACGTCGCGCTGCCGCTGCGGCTGAACGGGACCGGACGCAAGGACGCCGAGCGCACGGCCCTGTCGTGGATGGAGCGGCTGGAGGTCGACGACCTCAAGGCCAAGCGGCCCGGCGAGGTCTCCGGCGGTCAGGGTCAGCGGGTCGCCGTGGCCCGCGCGCTGGTCACCAACCCGCGGGTGCTCTTCGCCGACGAGCCCACCGGCGCTCTCGACTCGCTCAACGGTGAGCGGGTGATGGAGTTGCTGACGGAGGCTGCCCGGTCCGCGAACGCCGCCGTCGTCCTGGTCACGCACGAGGCGCGGGTGGCCGCCTACTCCGACCGCGAGATCGTGGTGCGCGACGGCAGGTCACGGGACATGGAGCGCATTGTATGAGTGCGCGCGGCGGGCACCCCACCGCTCGAGCGGAGTCGAGACCTTGGGGGTGGTCGAGGGACCTGGCCATGGGGGTCAGGTTCGCGTTCACCGGCGGGCGTGAGGGATGGGGCCGGCTGCTGCTGACGGCCGTCGGTGTCGGACTGGGGGTGGCGCTGCTGTTGCTCACCGCCGCGATACCCAACGTGCTGGAGAAGCGGGACGAGCGCGCGGCTGCCCGCATGCTCTTCACCTACACCGACCGCGAGGTATCCAAGGGCGACAACACCCTCCTGGCCGCCGACGCCACGACCACCTATCGCGAGGAGAGCGTCGGCGGAGCACTGCTGCAGCCGGAAGGGTCCCGGGCACCGGTTCCAGTGGGAGTCGACAAGCTCCCCGGCGCCGGTGAGATGGTGGTCTCCCCCGCCCTGAAGGAGTTGCTGGGGTCGGACGAGGGGAAGCTCCTGCGTGATCGGCTGCGGTACCGCGTCGTCGGGACCATCGCCGACACCGGGCTCATCGGCCCCGCCGAACTCCTCTTCTACGCGGGCGGCGAAGGGCTCGTACTGGATCCCGAGAACTCCATCGTGGTCCGCATCGACAAGTTCGGGTCGGAGGACGACGGCAGCTCGGACAGCCCGTTGGATCCCGTGCTTCTGCTGATGGTCCTGGTCGTCTTCGTGGTGCTGTTGACCCCGGTCGCCATCTTCATCGCCGCGGCCGTGCGGTTCGGCGGCGAGCGGCGCGACCGCAGGCTCGCGGCGCTCCGGCTGATCGGTTCCGACAGCCGGATGACCCGGCGGATCGCCACCGGTGAGGCGCTGGCGGGCGCGGTGCTCGGTCTGTGCTTCGGCGCCGGCTTCTTCCTGATAGGTCGTCAGCTCGCGGCGGATATCGAGCTCTTCGAGATCAGTGTGTTCCCCGACTACCTGAACCCGTCGCTCGGGCTCGCCGCCCTGGTCGCGGTCGCGGTCCCGGCGGCCGCCGTGCTGGTCACCATGCTCGCGCTGCGCGGCGTGGTCATCGAGCCGCTCGGTGTGGTGCGGACCGCCAGGCCCGCGCGGCGCCGGCTGTGGTGGCGGCTGCTGCTGCCGCTGGGCGGACTGGCCATGCTCTACCCGATGATCGGCAACGGGCGGGACAACGGGGAGTTCAACGAGTACCTGGTGACCGGTGGCGTGCTGCTGCTGCTGATCGGTGTGACGGCGCTGCTCCCGTGGGCCGTCGAGGTGGTGGTCGCCCGGCTCGGCTCCGGCAGCGTCTCCTGGCAACTTGCCATCCGCAGGCTCCAGTTGAGCAGTGGCACGGCGGCCCGCATGGTCAATGGCATCGCGGTGGCGGTGGCCGGCGCGATCGCCCTGCAGATGCTGTTCACGGGCGCCGAGGGCGAGTACACGGAGTACACGAAGAACGACCTCACGCGGGCGCAGATGCAGTTCACGGTGCCGGAGGACGTTCCGCTCGCATCCGCCGTCGGGAAGTTCACCGAGACCAAGGGTGTACGGCAGGTCATCGCCTACTCCGAAGGCTACGTCGGCGAGCGGCGCAAGGACTCCCAGCTCTTCTCCTCGGTGACCGTCGGCGACTGTGCGTCCCTGCGTGAGGTGGCGACGCTGCCCTCCTGCCGTGACGGCGACGTCTTCGCCATCAAGGGTGCCGCGGACGACGACGCCACGGCGAAGCTGGTCGAGCTGGGCCGGCCCCTGTATCTCGACCCGTCCGACTCAGGGTTGCCGCGGTCGACGGAGGCCGCCTGGACCCTGCCGAAGGACCTCAAGCAGGCCCAACCGCGCATGGACCCCACCGGGATCGAGCGCGGCGGCTTCCTGATCACCCCGAGCGCACTGCCGGCGCACGCCGCACCGGCCGTCACGGGACAGCTCTACCTCAAGCTCGACGAATCCGTACCGGACGTCCGCGATCTGGTGCGGAACACCGCGGCGAGGATCGATCCGCTCGTGGAACCCTCGCTGTGGGCCTCCAGCCAGCGCAGCGACGAGTACGAGAACATCCGCGTCGGGCTGTTCGTGGGCGCGTCGTGCGTCCTGCTGCTGATCGGTGCGAGTCTGCTGGTCTCGCAGCTGGAGCAGCTGCGCGAGCGCAGGAAGCTGCTGTCGGCGCTGGTCGCCTTCGGCACCCGGCGCCGCACGCTGACCATGTCGGTGCTGTGGCAGACGGCCGTCCCGGTCGGCCTCGGCCTGACGCTGGCGGCGGTGGTGGGCATCACGCTGGGCACGGTCCTGCTGAAGATGTCCGACATCCCGGTGAGCGTCGACTGGATGAGCGTGCTGTCCATGACGGGTGTCGGCGCGCTGGTGGTCATGGGGGTGACCCTGCTGAGCCTGCCGCCGCTGGTGCGGATGATGCGTCCGGAGGGCCTGCGGACCGAGTAGCCGAACACCGCACCTGGGTCCGGATCCGGGCCACGGTCGTACGAGGAAAGGCCTCCGGCTTTGCCGGGTGGGCTCCTCGCGGCTGCGGGGTGGGCGATCGTGCTGGATTACCCGGGGTGCGAGTCCCGCGCGCGGGATTGGAAGTAGGACACCACCGTGTTCGTCACGGCGACCAGAGGGACCGCCACCACCGCGCCGCCGATTCCGGCCACCATTCCGCCTGCCGCCACCGCGAGCACCACCGCGAGTGGGTGGACTCGTACCGCGCGGCCCAGGATGAAGGGCTGGAGGATGTGGCCTTCGATCTGCTGGACCGCCAGGACCACCACCAGCGTCATGACCGCTGTGAACACCCCCTGGGTCACCAGGGCGACCACGACCGCGAGGGCGCCCGAGACCACCGCACCCACCAGCGGGATGAACGAGAACAGGAAGATCAGAACGGCGAGCGGGACGGCCATCGGTACGCCGAGGAAGAAGATGCCCAGGCCGATGAAGATGGCGTCGATCAGAGCCACGACCACCGTGCCGCGGACGTATGACGTCAGGGTGCCCCAGGCGCGCGGCCCCGCACCGGCCACACCCGGCCGGGCGGCGGCGGGTACCAGCTTCAGCGACCACTCCCAGACCTTCTTGCCGTCGTAGAGGAGGAAGAGGGTCGAGAAGACCGTCAGGAGGATGCCGGTCAGCGCCTCGATGACGACCGTGACGCCCTCGAGCCCGGCGGAGGTGATCTGGTCCGTGTTGTCCGCGATCGCCTCGCGCAGGTTCTGGGCGATGTCGTTGATCTGGTCCTCGGTCACATGGAACGGACTCTTCAGCAGCCAGCGCCGTAGTTCGTCGATGCCGTCCTGGATCTGGTCCGAGAGGTTGTCGAGGTTCTCCATGACCTGCCAGACCACGAACCAGCCGACCAGACCCATGATGACGAACCCGAGGACGGCGGTGAGCGCGGTGGCTAGTCCGCGCGGCACGCCGTGGCGTCTGAGCCGGTCCACCGCGGGTTGCAGCAGCGCCGTGATGAGCAGCGCGGCGACGAAGGCGAGGACGACCAGTTGGACGGCGCTGATGACCCGCATCAGCACCCAGAGGGTTCCGGCGAGCACCAGCATCCGCCACCCTGCCTCGGCCGCCACGCGTACGCCCCACGGAACGGCGGCGGCCGGATCGGGGCGGGCCGGTCCCGGTACGACGGCCGGGTAACCGGGGGGCGGTGGGCCCTTGGGGGGTTCCGAGGCGGCGGGGGACGGGAAGCGTTCCGCGGAGGAGTCCTCGCCCCGAGCGGCGGAGTCGGCGGCGCGGGCGGATTCCGCGGTGTCCGCGGGACCGGGCTCGCTGGAAGGGCCAGGCTCGCTCGAAGGGCCGGGCTCGCTCGAAGGACCGGGTTCGTGTGGGGGACGGGGCTCACGCGAGGGGCCGGCGGAGGAGCTCGCCGCGGGGAGGGGGGCGCCGGTTGCGTCGGCCTCCTCGTCTGCCTGTTCCCGCTCGACCTCCGCACGGCGGGCTTCGAGGCGTCTGCTGAACTCGGTCAGTCCGGCGCCGAGCCTGCCCAGCCACTCTGGCACTCGCGACATGGTCCGTCCTCTTCCCCCGTCGTGCGCAACCTCTCCCCCGGAGCCGTCCGGTGTGAACCGTACATGGCCGAAGCCCCTCACCCTAGGACGGGGAGGGGCTTCGAAAAGTTGAGCGACCGCGGTGTGGCCGACTCAGTAGGAACCGTTGGCCTGCCAGAAATCCCAGGCATCGCAAGGGCTGCCGTAACGGTCGTTCATGTAGTTGAGGCCCCACTTGATCTGGGTGGCCGGGTTGGTCTGCCAGTCGGCGCCGACGGACGACATCTTGGAGCCGGGGTAGGCCTGGACGAGCCCGTAGGCACCCGAGGTGGGGTTGACCGCCTTGTAGTTCCAGGTGGACTCGTGGTCCACGATGTTGCTGAAGCACTGGAACTGACCGGCCGGCACGATCTGGCGCGCGATGGCCTGGACCTCGGCGACCGTGTACGAGGACTGTGGCGCGGACGGAGCCTCCGGTGTGGGGTCGCCGGCGTCGCGTGTGTCGGCGCGGCTGGACTTCTGCTGCGCCTCCAGGCGGTCCTTGGCGTCCTGCTCGGCCTGCTTTGCGGCCTTCTGCTTGGCGACAGCGTCCTTGGCGGCCTGCTTGCGGGCCTCCTCCTCCGCCGACTTCTTCGCGGTGGTGTCCGCGGCGATGGCTTGCGAGTCGGCCTGCTCCGTGAGGGAGGCGGTCTGCACCTGAGCCTGTTGGCCCGCGGGTAAGTCAGCGAGGAGAGTCGAGTCGCTCGCCGTCGCCTCGGTGTCGTTCGCGGTCTGGGCAGTGTTGCCCTGCGCGACACCGACCACGGCGCCGACAGTGGTGACCGCCGTGGCCGAGGCCACGGCGAATCCCCTGGCCGATATCCGGCTCACACGGTTTCCTTCCGACATCGCAGGTCAAGAGAGTTGAACGGGCCGCGGCCGAGCCGGCTCAGTACCAGTTGTTGGCCTGCCAGAAGTTCCAGGCTCCGCAGGGGCTGCCGTAGCGGCTTTCCATGTAGTTGAGGCCCCACTTGATCTGCGTGGCCGGGTTGGTCGCCCAGTCGGCGCCCGCGGAGGACATCTTGGAGCCGGGCAGCGCCTGCATGAGGCCGTAGGCGTCGGACGTGGGGTTGTCCGCCCGGTAGTTCCAGCTGGACTCGCGCTCCACGATGTTGCTGAAGCACTGGAACTGATCGGCGGGCACCATCTGACGTGCCATGGCCTGGACTTCGGCGGCCGTGTACGACGACTGCGTTGCGAAGCTGGAGGCGTCCCGCGTCGCGGAGCGGCTGGCCGCCAGCTCCGCCTCCTTGCGCTCCTTGGCCTCCTGCTCGGCCTTCTCGGCGGCCTTCTGCTTGGCCACCGCGTCCTCGGCCGCCTGCTTGCGAGCCGCTTCCTCCGCCGACTTCTTGGCTGTGACGTCCGCGGCGATGGCCTGTGCGTCGGCCTGCTGCGTCAGGGAAGCGGTCTGCACCTGAGCCTGCTGGCCCGTCGGTATGTCCGCGAGGAGGGTCGCGTCACTCGCCGTCGCCTCGGCATCGTTCGCCTGCTGTGCGGTGCTGCCCTGGGCAACGCCGACCACAGCGCCGACAGTGGTGACCGCCGTGGCCGAGGCCACTGCGAATCCCCGGACCGAAATCCGGCTCACACGGTTTTCCTTCCAGCATCGCCCGCTTAGGTGACCCTCGCGGACGCAATCGTGCCCCTGGCGCTGGCTTCCCAACTGCGGGGTCACGGAAGCACGGGCCCGGTGGGCAACTCCCGTACGGGAGCGCCGCGTGATGCTCGGGCGGCATACGACGATCACTATGAAGTTCTTGTTGTTCCGTACCGCTGGGGATACAGGTGTGTCGTATGCGGGGCCTGACAGGACTGAGACTCTGCCGTAACCAAAGACCGCAAGGCAATTCTGGGGTGGGTGTGAAAGCTCACACCCCGATGGCCCCAGGAGTTTCCTCAAAAAGGTCACACAAAGAGGCGCCGCCCGGCTAAGATCTTTGCCTTTGCCGGACGGCGCCAACCGTCGGGTAGCTCCTCCAACCGGTGCGTATCGCTACGAGGTTGAGCAGACCCGACCAGAAGTGATCAGATCTGGCCGTCCTCCAGCATTTCGGTCACCAGCGCGGCGATCTGCGAACGCTCGGACCGCGTCAGGGTGACATGGGCGAAGAGCGGATGCCCCTTCAGTTTCTCCACGACGGCGACCACTCCGTCGTACCGCCCGACCCTGAGGTTGTCCCGCTGGGCCACGTCATGGGTCAGCACGACGCGTGAATTCGCCCCGATCCGGGACAGAACGGTCAGCAGAACGTTTCGCTCCAGCGACTGGGCCTCGTCCACGATGACGAACGCGTCGTGGAGGGACCGGCCGCGGATGTGCGTCAGCGGCAGAACCTCCAGCATGCCGCGCGCGGTGACCTCCTCGATGACCTCCCGCGAGGTGACCGCCGACAGAGTGTCGAAGACCGCCTGCGCCCAGGGGCTCATCTTCTCGGCCTCGGAACCGGGCAGATAGCCCAGTTCCTGGCCGCCCACCGCGTACAGCGGCCGGAAGACCATCACCTTCTGGTGCTGGCGCCGCTCGAGCACCGCCTCCAGACCCGCACACAGTGCCAGCGCCGACTTGCCGGTGCCGGCCCGTCCGCCCATCGACACGATCCCCACGTCCGGGTCGAGCAGCAGGTCGAGTGCAATGCGCTGCTCGGCGCTGCGGCCCTTGATGCCGAACGCCTCCCGGTCACCCCGAACCAGACGTACGTTCCCGTCGGCCGTGACGCGCCCGAGTGCCTTGCCGCGCTCGGACTGGATCATCAGGCCCGTGTGCACCGGGAGGTCCGCGACCTCGGGGACATACAGCGACTCCTCCTCGAACAGGAGGTCGACCTGCTCGGCCGCCAGGGTCAGTTCGGACATTCCGGTCCAGCCGGAGGTGTCCGTGATGGCGAGCTCCGCGCGGTACTCCTCGGCGAGGAGGCCCACGGAGGAGGCCTTGATCCTGAGCGGCAGGTCCTTGGAGACGACCGTGACGTCGTACCCCTCGGCCTGCAGGTTGCGGGCGACCGCGAGGATGCGGGAGTCGTTGTCCCCCAGGCGGTAGCCGCTGGGCAACACGCTGGGGTCCGAGTGGTTGAGCTCGACCCGGACGGTCCCGCCGAGTTCCCCGGTCGGGATGGGGGCGTCGAGACGGCCGTACCGTACGCGGTAGTCGTCGAGCAGACGCAGGGCCTGCCGGGCGAAGTAGCCGAGTTCGGGATGGTGCCGCTTGGCCTCCAGTTCCGTGACCACGACGATCGGGAGCACGACCTCGTGCTCGTCGAAGCGGTTCATGGCGTTCGGGTCGGCCAGCAGGACGCTGGTGTCGAGAACGTAAGTGCGCCGGTCTGGCTTGTGGCGCTTTGTGCTGGTCACCACGGAAGGACGTACCCCCTCGGATGAGGTCGGGGAGCGACGATGAGGAACTGGACCGGGCTCGGACCACGCTGCGCGGGCCGAGCACCGGCCCTCCGTCTCGTCCGTGTTGACCACACGGTCGGGCTGGTGCAAAGGGCCTCCCGGGCGGACAGCCCCGTGCCGTCCGCTGAGATACGACACCCGTGGTTCGGGAGTCGACCTGGTTGGCTTATGCCCTCGAACGAGCGCCGCCATGCCATGCGGTATGACGGCGCGCCGGTGAACTCCGCGTTACTTTCGCCCCAGTGGGGGTGCCGTGCACCTCATCGGAGGTACGGATGCCGTTCGGGTGACGCAGGCGTCAGCCGCCGTAGCGCCGGTGCCGCGCCGCGTAGTCGCGCAGCGCGCGCAGGAAGTCGACCTTGCGGAAGGCCGGCCAGAAGACCTCACAGAAGTAGTACTCCGAATGGGCCGTCTGCCACAGCATGAAACCGGACAGCCGCTGCTCACCGCTGGTGCGGATGACGAGGTCGGGGTCGGGCTGGTCACTCGTGTAGAGGTGCTTGCCGATCATGTCGGTGTCGAGGCTCTCGGCGAGGTCCGCCATCGAGGCGCCCTTCTCATGGGCTTCGAGGAGCATCGAGCGCACCGCGTCGGCGATCTCCTGGCGACCGCCGTAACCGATGGCGACGTTGACCAGTATTCCGTCGACGTGGGAGGTGGACTCCTCCGCCTCCTTGAGCACCGTCTGCATGCCGGGGGGCAGCAGGTCGAGCGTGCCCACGTGGTGCACCCGCCAGCGGCCGTCGGCGGCGAGCGAGCTGACGACGTTCTCGATGATGCCGAGCAGCGGGCCGAGTTCCTCCTGCGGGCGGTCGAAGTTGTCGGTCGACAGCAGCCACAGGGTGACGACCTCGACGTCGGTCTCGGAACACCAGCCGAGGAACTCCTCGATCTTGTCCGCACCGGCCCGGTGACCCTGCACCGTGGTGGAGCCGGCGGCCTTCGCCCAGCGTCGGTTGCCGTCCATGATGACGCCGACGTGCTTGGGCACCTGGGCGTGGTCGAGGTGGCCTTCCACCCTGCGTGCATAGAACCTGACCAGCAAGCGGCGCAGGTTGTCGCGCAGGTTCACTAGTTCGTCAGCCTCTCCGTGCAGATGGCGGTCTCCGGGTCCCCCGCGGTCTCACGGACATGTCCGCGGTCGGCCCCTTGGGCACGTGCGAACGGCGGTCCCGAGGCCGCCACCCTACCGCTGTGCGGCGACCCCCATCCCTTGGGGTGTTGGGCCGTCGCCGCGCGGCGAGGGTGCGCCGGGCCGGTTCCACACCCGGCGCCACATGTTCCACGGCGCCTCGCGCCAGACGTCGTACCGCGTCTCGCGCCGCACGTCGTACCGCGTCTCGCGCCGCACGTCGTACCGTGCCTCGCGCCGCACGTCGTACCGCGTCTCGCGCCGCACGTCGTACCGCGTCTCGCGCCGCACGTCGTACCGTGCCTCGCGCCGCACCTCCGTCCCACGCCGCGTCGCACCTCCATCACCATCCCGCGCCGTACCTCCACTCCACCCCGTGTCGCACCGCACCGCATCCCGCACCGCATCCCGCACCGCCACGATCCGGACACTTCGCGGGAGCGGCCCACACCACCCGCGGGTCGGCGTTGCGGCAGGCAAAGCGCTGTACGGGGGTGCGTCCTTCGACATGAGCGAGTGGAGCGCAGAAGCGGGCCGGGGGTCGACCGAGATGTTCGTACCCCGCCTCATCCCTCATACCGCCGCGTTCCCCGTCTGCGGCCCCCCATTCCCGCGGGAGGACGGCGGCGCCTCGCAGCGGGCGCCGGGGCCGACTCGCGCCCTCACGGCGTGCTGGGGATGCGCTGTCCGGCTCGGGCACTCGCCGCGTGCGGGGGGTGCGCTGCGGTCGCCGGTGTGCGCCCCGTGCGGTTTTCGCGCGCCCCGTGCGTGCGCCGGGAGGGCTGGAGGACGGACGGTGGACAGGAACGAGCTCGGGGTTCCTTGCGGTGCTGGGCGGTGCGGTGCGGTGGGGGACGGGTTCGGGACGGGGCACCGGGGCAGGCCCGGGAGGCGATGCGTGACAGGCGCGGGATGCGGTGCGTGACGGGGCCGGGATGCCGTGCGGGAAGGGGCGCGGGGCGGGGTGCGCACGGACAAAGAAAACGGGCCGGTCCGTGGGGGGGAGACGGACCGGCCCGAGGGGGGGTTTCCACCATAACCCTTCGTAAGTGATGCTGCGCGCATCGGCATGCCACAACTACTCTCCGAAGTTGCCTGACGACACCCAGATGGGCCCGGAGGGGCCCCTTCAGGGGCCGATCGGGGCCAGCTCGAGACGTGATCATGGCCTGAACTCGGCGTTTCGCAGCGCCATACGAGGGACAGCAGAGGCCATTCGGGCGATCCGGCACTCCCTTTCCGGAAGATACTGAGCGTTTTGAGCCCTCTGCACGAGACCGTCGGCGGCACCCGCCAATACTCCACAAGAGGGAACGCGGCGCGGAACGCGTCCTTGACGCCTTCGAATGGAGGGCCGCTACCTTCGCGGCCATGGCCACGTTCACCACACCGGAACGGCCCCAGCCGGTCCCCCTGGAAATCGCCGCGTCGGCTCGCGCACGGCGCCGTGGACTGCTCGGACGCACGGGCACGGAGGGGGCACTGCTGCTGACCCCGGCGAGTTCGGTGCACACCGTGGGAATGCGCTTCGCGATCGACGTCGCCCATCTCGACCGGGACTTGCGGGTTCTGTCCGTGCGGACGATGCGGCCCGGGAGGGTTGGGCTGCCCCGCTTACGGGCCAGGCACGTGCTGGAGGCGGAGGCCGGGGCGCTGACTTCGTGGGGCGTTCGGCCGGGAGTGCGGATCGCCGTGCAGGGCGGGTGAGGCGGGCCCGGCGCAGCCGACGGCCTCCGGACGGAACGGGCCGCCCCGGGGGCGACGCCGTGCGGCCCCCTCCACCGCACGATGCCGCCCGTGCGGCTTTGCCCAAGCGAATTCGCTCGGTGAGAGCTTACGTGAGAGTTGTGGGGTGTCTGCGGGGCCCTCGATAACAATGTGAAAACCCTGTGATCGTTTGCAGTCCCTCGTGGCCCAGCCCCGGGGTGATCCTCAGCGAGCAGCGGTGACATCTCCGTGCTCGGGTACGTGCTCGGCTCCGTGCCCGGCTCCGTGCTCGGTGGCGATGTACCGGGCCAGATGCCGTTCGCCCCACTCGCCGAGCGGGACCAGGGCCGCGTTGAGCTGCCCGCCGAGCGCGGTCAGGGAGTACTCCACCCGGGGCGGTACCTCGCGGTGCACTTCGCGGTGCACGATCCCGTCGGCCTCGAGTTCTCGCAGCTGCTGGGTCAGCATCTTCTCGCTGACGCCGGAGATGTGACGGCGCAGTTCGCCGAAGCGGAGGGTGCCACCGGCGTGCAGGGTCCACAGGATCATCGGCTTCCACTTGCCTCCGACGACGTCGACGGCGGCGTCGAGGCCGCAGCTGTAGGGCCCTTTTTCCTTTTGCATGGTCAGCTCCGTAGTGAAGATGGCGTCTGACGGGGCGTCGGTCGCATGGTCGGCCACTTACTGGACCGGACCGTACGGTCCGGTCCGACCGTACGGGTGCGATGCGGGAGCACGCGAAGGCTTTTGCGCTGCCGGGGCGGGACCGGGGTGCGCAGGAGGGGCGGCGGAAAACGGTCGCGCCCAAAACGGTCCAGGAACCGCTCAGGGAAGCGGTCGAGGAACCGGCCACCGGAAAGCGGTCAGGAAAGCCGTCGGGAAAGCGGTCAGGAACTGACCTATTGGGCGGTTAGCGTGCGCCTCATGAGGATCACTTGGGAGCAGGCGAGCGCACGACGGCTGGAGCGGCAGTTCCTGAGCGCCCCGGGGGTGAAGGTGTCGGTCGCCGAGGTCGTCGAGGAGATGCTCGGCGCGCACGCACAGGTGATGTCGGCGGCCGAACTCTCGGTGGGAGTACGCCTCGCCGGGGTGACCCGGCAGGACGTGCGGGCGGCGCTGGGGGAGGAGCGCTCGCTGGTGAAGACGTTCGGTCCGCGCGGCACGATCCACCTCCTGCCCTCCGCCGGGCTCCCCGTCTGGAGCGGTGCGCTGTCCGCGCTTCCGGCGGCGCCGAGCCCGTTCGCGCCGGAGATCCGGCTCACCGCCGGGCAGACCGAGGAGGTGGTCGCGGCGATCGGTGACGCGCTGGAGGGGGCTTCGCTGACGATCGACGAGCTGACCGCGGAGGTCGTGGCACGCACCGGTCCCTGGGCGGGCGACGAGGTGATGCCGGCGTTCCAGACGATGTGGCCGCGCTGGCGACAGGTGATGCACCTCGCGGGCCACGCCGGCGTGCTGTGCTTCGGACCCAACCGGGGGCGCAAGGTCACCTACACGCGCCCGCCGCGGTTCACCCCGCTGCCCGCGAACGCGGCCGTCTCGCTGCTCGTACGCGAACATCTGCGGTCCTACGGCCCGGCCACGCCGGCGCACTTCGCCAAGTGGCTGGGGACGTCGCGGAGTTGGGCCGCCGAGGTGTTCGCCTCGCTCGCCTCCGCCGGGGAGATCGAACGGGTCGACTTCGCACCGGTCGACGGGCCGGCGTGGGTGGTCACGGGCGACACCGGCTTCCCCGCGTCGGCCCCGCGCGGGGTGCGGCTGCTGCCGTACTTCGACGCCTACGGGATCGCCGCGCAGCCACGGGAGTCGCTGTTCCCCGGTGTGGCCTACGAGCGGGCGCTGGCGCGGGGACAGGCCGGCAACTATCCGGTGGTGCTGGTGGACGGGGTGGTCGCCGGGGTGTGGCACCAGCGCCGGCAGGGGCGGCGTACGACAGTGACCGTGGAGCTCTTCGGTGAACTGACGGGCGCTCGACGGCGGGAGTTGGAGGCGCAGGCCGAGCGGGTGGGGGAAGTGCTCGAGGCACGGGCCGAGTTGGTGTTGGGCGCGGTGACGGTGGGCCCCCACGCCTAGTCAGTCCTGGGCCGGTTTGCGGGCCTCGATCAGGAAGCGTGCGCTGTGCGCGACGAAGGGCCCGTCCGCCTCGATCCGCTCGTGCAGGGTCCTGAGCCGGGGCTCGTGCGCCGCGACCGTGAAGTCCGGCACGATCCAGATCACCTTGCGCAGGAAGTGGATCACGGCCCCGATGTCGTGGAACTCCATGCGCAGCCGCTCGGAGCGCAGGTCGACAACCTCGAGGCCCGCGGACTCGGCCGCCGCCCGCGCAGCCTCCGGGTCGCGCCCACGCCGTACCTCCTCCGGCTGCGGGCCGAGGAAGTACTCGGTGAGTTCGAAGACGCTGGCCGGGCCGACCTGCTGGGAGAAGTACGTGCCGCCGGGGCGGAGCACCCGGGCGATCTCCGGCCAGTCGGTGGACACCGGATGGCGGCTGACCACCAGGTCGAAGGCCTCGTCCGCGAACGGCAGCGGCGCGTCCTCGGGTGTGCCGACCACGGCGACGCCGAGCGGGTGCAGCAGGGCGGTGGCCTTGGCCACGTTCAGCGGCCAGCCCTCGGTGGCGATGGTGAGCGGGGGCAGCCGGGGCGCGGAGGCGAGGACTTCGCCGCCGCCGGTCTGGATGTCGAGCGCGGCATCGGCCCGCGCCAGGCGTTCGCCCATCGCGCGCGCGTACCCCCACGACGGCCGTTCCTCTGTGGCGCGGCCCGCGAACCAGGAGAAGTCCCAGCCGTCCACGGACTCTGACTCGGCCTCTGCGACGAGGTCTTGGTAGGTACGAGCGGGGGTCTCGGTCGTTGATTCTTCGCCGGCTCTGTTGTCAGTGGCCATTGCTACGTTCCCTGTCATGACGAATCCTCTGGTCAGAAAGGTCCCGTTCACCGGCGGCGAGAAGGAGAGCCTGCTCGCGAGCCTGGACCGGCACCGGGACACGGTGTTGTGGAAGCTGGAGGACCTGGACGAGGAGCAGGTCAGGCGGAGCATGACGCCGTCCGGGACCAATCTGCTGGGCCTGGTCAAGCACCTCGCGTCCGTGGAGTACGGGTGGCTCTGCACCACGTTCGGCCGGGAGGCCGAGCCGCTCTGGTTCGACCCGTGGAAGAGCGAGGACATGAGCGCCGGGCCCGGCGACACCACGGCACGGATAGTCGACTTCTACGGACGGGCCCGCGCGGCCGCGGACCGTACCATCGCCGAACTCTCGCTGGACGATGTCGGCACGTCCTGGAGCGGGACCACGGTGTCACTGCGCTGGGTCCTCATCCGGATGGTGGAGGAGACGGCGCGGCACGCCGGCCACATGGACATCCTGCGCGAGCTGATCGACGGTTCGACCGGCGACCACCGCCCGGCCCCACAGGGCGGACCTCACTGAGCCGGTCCGCCCGGTCGCGCACAACACCCCTAGGGCACCAAGGGGCGGACCTCCTCAGCCACGAAACGTACGAAGCCCTCCGGGTCCGGTTCGTCGGCGGTGGGCTGGAGGATCACGGTGTCGGCGCCGGCGTCGACCAGGCGCTGGACGGCCTTGGCGACCGTTCCGGCGTCGCCCGCGGCCCCCAGGCCGGGCGTCTTGTCCACGCCCATCGCGGCGAGTTCGGTCCTGAGACGGGCGGCGGCGTCGGGACCGGTGGCGGTGAGGAGGTAGACGACCACGCGGTGGGGATCGGTGCGACCGGCTGCCGCGCGGCCCTCGTCGATGATCCGGCGGGCCTCCAATACGCCGTTCGGCGAGGCGACGGCGTCGAGCAGAGTGCCGTCGGCGGCCTCCCCGGACAGGCGCAGTGTGCGCGGGCCCCTGGCGCCGGTGAGTACCTCAGGAGCGGTGGGGGGCGGCCAGTCGAGGGCGACGTCGTCGAGCTTCACATAGCGGCCGTCGGTGGTGACGTGTTCACCGCGCAGCAGGGCCCGTAGCGCGT
Source organism: Streptomyces cavernae (assembly GCF_004023625.1). GTDB lineage: Bacteria > Actinomycetota > Actinomycetes > Streptomycetales > Streptomycetaceae > Streptomyces > Streptomyces cavernae. The sequence continues at coordinate 216,867 of NZ_RPDJ01000020.1, forward strand.
CGAGATACTCGCGCAGGAGGGTGACCGGGGACGCGGCGCGAGCGCCGACCTGTCCCATCCAGTCCTGCACGCCATGCCCGACGGTGAGCGTGAACCGCCCCGGGAAGAGCCGGTCCAGGGTGGCGGTCTCCATGGCGGTGAGGGCGACGTTGCGCAGGGGTACGGGGACCAGTCCGAGGCCGACCCGCAGCCGCTCGGTCCAGGCGAGCGCGGTGGACGCCGTGGCGATGCCGCTCTCCAGGAAGCAGTCCTCCCACAGCCAGAGCTCCTCCAGCCCCGCCGCTTCTGCGGTACGCACGATGTCGCGGAGCTTTTCGGGCGGGAGTTGCGGCCGGAACACGGCACCGAGGGCAGTCATGCACTCTTCCTAACCCGGGGGCTCGGGCAGGACAACCGCTTTTCGCCCGGCTCACGGAGATCAGTCGCCGAGGCGGTGGGCCAGCCCCGGGTAGTCGACGACGAGTCCGTCCGGATCGAAGGTCAGGTCGCTGCGGAAGTCGCTGTCGAGGGACGTGAAGCGGACGCGGTGCGGGGCGAGGTGGGTGTAGCGCTGCGGGGACGGGCTCACGGTGAGGTCGGGGACGGACACCCAGGCCATCAGGAAGTCGCGCTCCCCGGGAGTGCGGTGCAGGCTGTGGCGGAGCACGGGCATGGTGTTGGTGAGCGGGCACAGTCCGAGGTCGCAGTCGAGGGCGCCGTCCAGTTCGGGCCGGTGGCGATCGCCTCGCCTTTGGGATCGGTACCCGTGGTAGCGGCGTCAACGGACCGCATGCGCTCGGCGCTGTCCGACAGCACGGCGTCCTTGACCTCGTCTCCGGTCTTCGCGTCCTCGAAGGTCAACTTCAGATCCGACGGCAACTCGATCTTCGGACGGCCGGCCTCCGCGGCTCCACCCGCACTCGGTGAAGCCGACCTCGACGTCCCGCTCCCCGTATCGGCCCCCGCGATCTTGTCATTGTCCTTCGATGACCCGTCACCGCTCCCGCCGCAGGCGGCAAGTAGCACGGTCGCAGTTGCGACAAGTGCGGCAGCAACGGGCAAAGTGCGGCGCTTCACAACGGACTCCCCGTGAGACGAGAGTGGCGTCAAGGGCCCCGACGCTATCCCTGAGGCCTCTGGTTCCGCCACACCCGCCGGCCTTCCCGTGGAACTCAAGTGCCCCATAAGTTCGCGTGTGCACAGTTCAGTTGACGGCAGGTCGACGGGCAGCCTCACTCGTCCGGGGCTGAGTAGCGTCCGCCGTCTTATCTGAGTAGTGCAACTCATGCCGCGTCACCTGCGTCCCCGACAGAGTGGTGATCGGTCCTCCGGCGCACCGGCACGGAAAGGGCCCCATCCTCGACCAACAGATCGGAGAACAACGTGAGTTCCTCCAGCCGCAGCCGTGCCGTCCTCGCTCTCGCCGTGAACAACTGGCTGTCCCGCGGATACCTGGCCGCAGTGGTCCTCACAGCCGGATACGCGCTCTACGAGGACCTTTTCGTGGCGCAGACCGACGCTTCCATGGCCTATGTCGTGCCCTTGTTGCTGACCGCCCCGCTGAACATGCTGTTCATGGTCGCGCTCGGCTGGATACCCACCGACGCCCCCTTCTACCTGGGGATCGCGGTGGGCGCGCTCGTGAACGCCGGCATCCTGGGCGCGGTCGTCAGCGCCGTCCACAAGCGTCGGGCGTCGTCGGTGCGTCCCGTCACCAGCACCTGAGCTGAGTGACGCCTATCAGAGACAGTCAGTTCGTGGTGGCAGGCGACGGCTTGGCCTCCGGACGATCCGGACTCACGGAGAAGGCCGTGTCGCCGGCCACCGCCACGATCGCGTCCTGGACGAGCAGCACACGCGGATCCTGAGACGAGTCCCCCGGGTCGTCCAGCGCGGCCGTGCGCCAACGCTCCGCTCCGGTCTTGCTGTTCAGCGCCAGCAGTCGGCCGAAGCGGTTGGCGAAGTAGACGCTGTCGTACTTCGCCGACACCACCGGCTGCGACAGGCTCTCCAACTCCGTAACCTGCCGCCACAGTTGTTTGCCGTCGGCGGCCGACACAGCGGTGACCGTTCCGTTCTCTTCCACGAAGTAGACGACGCCGTCGGCCAGGGTGGCAGTGCCGCCCTGTGCTTTCGCCAGCGGCACCTCCTTGACGGCGCCTGCGGTCGGGTGCACCCGCAGCAGTGCCTTGTACTTGACGCTCCCGGCTCCCGTCTCTTCCTTCTGTTCCTCGGGAACGCCGAACAGGAGCCATCCGCCGACGACGCCGAGCGGCTTCGCCGCCGGGGCAACCTGCGCGAGGTCGCGCCGGTTGCCGTCGGTCGCGTTGAGCCGCAGCAGGCTGCCCGAGGTCTTGCCGGCATCGTCGTCCGGCATGCACAGGCCGTACGGGGCGTCGCCCAGTACCGCCGGCCCGCAGGACGAGCCCGCCGGCGCCGACGCCGACGACCTCCACAGTTCCTCGCCCGATGCCCCGTAGGCCACGAACTCCTTCCCGGAGTCCGACAGCGTCACGAGTCCGCGGCTGAACAGGTACGCCTCACCCGGTTCCCCGCCGACGCGGTGCGACCACCGCTGTCGCCCGGTCTCGGCGTCCAGTGCCGCCACCCGCAGGACCTGTGTGCCAGCGGTGAAATCCGGCAGTTGGTAGACGTAGACGAGCCCGTCCCGGACGCCGATGGGCAGCGTCGCCTGCAGATCGATGCCGGACTGCCACCGGACACGGCCCGAGGCGGTGTCGATCCCGGCGACCGTGAAGTTCGAACCGGCGCAGTACAGAGCGTTTCCGCCCGTCGCACACCAGGAGGCCGCGTAGAAGAAGGCGGTGTCCCCGGCGGCGCGGACCAGGGGTGTCCGCCAGGACCGCCAGTCGGCGGGCAGCGCCGCGGTGGGCGAGCCGCCGGTGGAATCGGATGTGGACGCAGATGCGGACGGGGGCCCGGACGCGGAGGGCCCCTTCGAGGCCGTGGTCCTGCTCGACGCGAGGTTCGTCGCCGTGATGCTCATCCCGGTGACGGCCACGGCCGCGGCGAGGGCGATGAGAATCCGCCGTCGCCGGCTTCCGGGCCGGGATCCGGAGGCCGTGTCATCCGTCGCCGCGTGGGCGTCTCCGCGTCGTGGTCCGGGGCGAGGCGGGGAAACCCGGGGATCACCCGGCCCTGAGAGGGATTCGGCTACGGGTGCAGGCGCGGATGCGGGTGCGGGCGCGGATGCGGGCGCCGCTCCCGGTGGGACCGGCGGGCCGTCATCCGGCAGTGTCTGCAGCAAGCGCTGCAGTTCGGCCAGTCCGGGCCGGTCTGCCGGGTCCTTCTCCAGGCAGCGTTCGGCGATGCCGCGGAGTGGTTCCGGGACGCCGTCGAGGACCGGCGCCTCGTACATCACCTGGTAGCCCATCATGTAGGGGCTGTCCGCGTTGAACGGGCCCTCGCCGGTGGCCGCGAACACCAGTACCGACCCCAGCGAGAACACGTCCGAGGCGGCGGTGACGTCCCGCGGGGCGGCGAACTGCTCCGGGGACATGAAGCGCGGGGTGCCGATCAGGCGGCCGGTGACGGTGAGGGTCTCGTTGTCGGCGGCGCGTGAGATGCCGAAGTCGATCACGCGCGGTCCGTCCTCGGCCATCAGGACGTTGCTGGGTTTCAGGTCCCGGTGTACCAGGCCCGCCTGGTGGATGTCCCGCAGTGCCTCGGCCAGGCCCAGGCCCAGCGAGCGCAGCTTCCACCCGCTCAACGGGCCCTGCTCCTCCACGAGATCCGCCAGCGTCCGGCCCGGAACGAAGAGCGTCGCCATCCACGGCTGTTCGGCGTCGGGGTCGGCGTCCACGACGGGGGCGGTGAACGCCCCGCTCACCCGGCGGGCCGCGGCGACCTCCTGTCGGAAACGGGCCCGGAACTCCTCGTCCTTCGCGAACTGTCCGTGCACCACCTTGACCGCGACCTGCCGGCCCGAGAGCGAGAGTCCCAGGTAGACGACGCCCATGCCGCCACTGCCCAGCTGGCCGATCAGCTGGTAGTCGCCTATCGACCCGACGGACTGCCCATCCTCCGAGTTCAGCGACATTGCCGTCACCTTTTCCAATCCCAGGTACCACAGGGGTAGTTGTGGCGCTCAGCGTAAACGGTGTCCCTGAGGGGCGAGTGCGGGTTCCGCAGTGTGGGAATCCGGGCGCGGCGGAACGGTGAGGGTGCTCCCGTGGGCGGCGGCCGTGACGCCTACAGAGGTGCTGGAACCTCCTACTCCCGTGAGCCCACGCACTCACCGTGGAAGCGTCGCCCACATCCGGGTCCCCGTGTTCGGTTCCGCCGCTTCCTCGAAGCCCCAGTCGCCGCCGGCCTCGCGTACGACGCAGGCGAGCAGGCGCAGGTGCGCTCGGCGGCGGGCGTCACAGGCCGCGGTGAGGCGCGGGTTGATGTGGCGCGGGTGGGTGTCGAAGACGGTCACTCTCAGCGTGCCGTCCCGGTAGCGCAGCGAGACATACAGTTCCGCTCCCGGCGCGAACCGGCAGGCGCAGGCCGTCAGTTCGGCGACCACCTGGACCGCGGCGTCCGTCATGTCCCGCAGGCCGTGGACGGCGAGGACCGCGTGGGTCGCCGCACGGGCGACGCGCGGGCTCGACAGGGCTGCCGGGAGAGTGAGGCTGTACGTCAGTTCCTCCGGGCCGGGCGGGACCGAGGTCTCCGCGAGGGTGGGTACGAGGCAGGCGGCGCCGGTGGCGGGCCTGGCAACTCCCATGGTGGACGTGGGGGCTTGTACGTACTCGCAGGACCCGGTGGCCTGTCTCCCCGACGCGGACCCACCCCTCCCGGGGGAGGAGCGTGCGGGCAGGCTCGCGTGATGCGCTTCCGGAAACCATACGTAAGCGGATGGCTACAGAATGTAGGCTCGCGAGCGTCAACGTGTCCAGCCGAGTGGAGATAATTACCCCCACGGTGTCGCTGGGCTGAGCACCAACCACAGCACCAGAAGGGGCAGCATGTCGACGAGGACCACGCCGACCGAGCGGCAAAGACGGCTGGGCGCCGAGTTGCGCAAGATGCGCACGGCGGCGGGCGCGAGCACTGAGTACGCGGCCGGCCTGCTCGGGATCGACCGAACACGGCTGTCCAACATGGAATCGGGGATCCGCCCGTTCTCGCCCGAGCGCGTACAGACCCTGGCATGCAACTACGCATGCTCGAACGCACAGTACGTCGCAGCCCTGGTCGCCATGGCCAAGAATCCGGAGAAGGGCTGGTGGGAACGCCATCGAGGCACCTTGCCCGCAGGTCTGCTGGACATCGCCGAGTTGGAGTGGCACGCCGCCCGGGTCAGGACCGCGCAGATCATGCACGTACCGGGCCTGCTGCAGACGGAGGACTACGCTCGCGGGGTCTTCGCCGCCGTTCTGCCGCCGCTGTCACGACTTGAGGTCGAGTTGCGGGTCGCCCACCGCATGGAGCGTCAACAGGTCTTCGATCGACCCGAGCCGCTGCCGTACATCGCGTACGTACACGAAGCCGCACTGCGCATGCCCTACGGAGGCACCGACGTGATGCGGGAGCAGTTGGCGCATCTTGCCGCCGCGTCCGAGCGCGAAAGCGTCGAAGTGCGTGTCATCCCGACTCAGGTGGGCGGGTTCCCCGGGGCCGGGCACGCCCTGCTGTACGCGGACGGGGTGGTGGCCCAACTCGACACGGTGCAACTCGACTCCGCACATGGCCCGGAGTTCACTCATGCCGAAGCGCAACTCAACAAGTACCGTGCTCACTTGGACTGGATGGAGCGCGCGGCACTGCCGTCCCGGGCATCCCGCGAGCTCATCCGCAAGGTCGCCCGCGAGCTGTAGGAGAGCCACCGTGCCCGACATCAACTGGGAAAACCCCTTCTGCGGAGAAGGCAACAACTGCTTCCGCATAGGCACCGACGACCAAGGCAACGCCTACATCGCCGTCGCCGGGCAGGAAGACCGGTACCTCACCGACAGCCATGAAGCCCTCATGGCCTTCATCCGCGAGATCAAGGCAGGCAAGGCCGACCACCTGCTGTGAGCGCTACGCCGATGAAGACCACGGGTCAGCTGCCCTTCTGGAACGACACCTCCACCCGGCGGTTCTTCCTGCGGCCCTGCTCCGAGGTGTTGTCCGCGATGGGGTAGTCCTCGCTGTAGCCACGCACCTCGAAGGTGATGTCGGGGCCCAGACTGGACGCCAGTTGTTCGTGGACCACCTCGGCCCGGTTCTTGGACAGCGTGAGGCCGTGCGCGTACGAGCCGAGGTTGTCCGTGAAGCCGAAGACCCTGACCTTCTTCGCCTTCTGTGCCTCGATCTCGTCCGCGATGGTCTTGATGCGGGCCTTGGCCTCCGGGTTGAGCTTCGAGCTGTCGATAGGGAACAGGACCTCGGCCTGGAGCGCGAAAGTGACGTCCGTCGGGGTGTCCTCACGGCGTTCCTCGCCGCCGAGGTCCTCCACCACCGACTTGATGTCGAGCACCTTCGCGGAGGCCAGCGTGGCGCCGTCCTCCAGTTGGAGGTTGGGGCTGTTGGCGTCCACCTCGGGTGGCTCCGAGGTGGTGACGGACCCGGGCGGTTCACTGGGGTCGCCCTCGTCCGCGTAGGCGGGAGTCAGGGTGAGGGTGGCGAGGACGACCAGGGCCGTGACCGTTGTGGCGGTACGAGGCTTGAGGCGCATGGTCATTCGCCCTCGGTCAGCGTGAGGGAAGCGGGTGGCATCGAGCCCACGTTGAACTCAACGTTGGTGGTGCCTTCTGGAGGTGCGGGGAACTGGGCGTACCAGTCGGCGGTTTCACCCGACTTGAGCCCTCCTTCGAACCTTGTACAGAGGCAGCGCCCCTCCGTGTCACGGAGGACGAGGTACTTTTTCTTGCCCGTCTTGTCCACCAGACTGGCGCCCGCGACTGACGAGGCGTTCTTGGACAACTCCTTTTCGTCACCACGCCAGTCGGATGCCGCCCACAGGCGCGAACCGCCGTTCGTCACCTTTCCGGAGATTGTCACAAAGCCACCCGGGTCACGCACAGCCGACGTGATGACCAGTGAGATATCGCCCTGCTTGGCCTCGGCGAGTACTTTCTGCTCTTCTGGGGCTTTCGATTCCTGGCTACCGCCTGAACTCTGGGATTCCTTGGCTGTTGCCGAAGGTGAAGCTCCCTTGTCCGACTTGTCCCCCCCGTCTCCTCCACCGCAGCCGGCCACCGTGAGGACCAACCCAGTCGTGATCGCCACTGCGGTCAGCACCGTGCGGCCCTTCATGGTGTGCCGAATGGTCATAGGTTCGGCTTCCTTTCACTCAGCCAGATACACAGAGAACAACACGGATGCGTCCGGGAGGTCAGCCGGATTGAAATCTACGGGGTCGATGTCGACGGGTTGGCCGTTGCAGTCCAGCGTCACGAGTTGCGTCGGATCCGCGCCCGGCGGGACGTCACAGCGTGGCTCGATCACGGCGGCGGCATCAGCAGTGGCCGACTGGTCCTCGGTACCCGGGATGATGGTGTCGCCCACTTTGTAGTTGGTCTCGATGGCGACTTCATACCCGGGAAAACCACCCAGGTTCGTCGGCACGGCTCCACCCAGGACGGTGGCATCGTTCTGAGCAGCCAAGTCCTGCGCCGCAGCGGTGGCCCCGTCTCCTACATCCGGATCGCCGTCGAGCCAGTCCAGCCAAGTGTCGTCGGCACCGATGAGGGCTGTTTCCAAGCCATCCATCAGGTCGTCGCGAGCACTCTGGGCCGCCGCCAACGCAGCAGCGTCCGCCGCGGATTGAGCACCATTGCGGGCGGACGCTGCTTGGGCGAACGCGAAGAAGGCGAACGCGACAAAGAGCAGAATCCCCGTCACCCAGATGTAGATGGGGAGAGTCTGCCCTCGGTCACTGCTCAGGGTTCGGCGAATCAGCCTCCGCCGACCACATCCTGCACGGCCTGGCCGATCGCCTCCGAGATCGTGCCGTCCAGCCCCAACCCATCGATCATCACGAAGATCCCCGCGATCAGAATCATCAGCCCCGCATACTCCACGAACCCGGCGCCCCGATCCCGCCCCTGCCCCCGCATCCGGGAGACCACGGTCCGCGCCCAACTGCCCCGCAGAAACCTCTTCTTCACGGCGTTCCCTTCCCTCCCACCGGGTACGGCTGCCTACCTGGGCACCGTACGTGAAGCCCCACCTACAGCGAGTGGGCCCAGGGGCCCAACTTCGCGGAACCCGTCGCGGGAACGAGGAGGTCATCGGGTCCACCCCCCGTGCGCCGTCCCCAACCAGTGGGCAATCGCTTCGCTGCGTGTCGATGTGTGCAGCTTTGCGAAGATGCGATTGATGTGGTTCTTCACGGTCTTCTCGGTGATGAAGCAGGTGGCGGCGATCTGACGGTTGCTCATGCCGGACGCTATGAGATCCATGACCTCCACCTCCCTTGAACTCAGGCCGAAATCCCGGACGGTCGGACGAGCCGCCCCGGAGTGCCCGGTGCGGCTCTCCGACGACTGTGCCACACCTGGTTGCATTTGCGAAGATAAATGGTTCGGTTCGTACGAAACGACGAGCGAATCCGACACATCCGGAAGCGGTGCGTCAGCGGGGCGCGCCCAACGCGTCGCCGAAGGGGTGAACGTGCCCTTCCCGTCCCTCATGTCCCGCACCGCCTCGATCAGTTCGTCGGCCGTGAACTCGCCGTGCACCAGGTAGCCGACCGCGCCGAGCCGTACGGCCGTCGCCACCACCTCCGGTTCGCGGCTGTACGTCAGCATCAGCACCGGAGCGCAACGGACCAGGTCAGGCAGGGCGGTGAGGCCGTCCGTGCCCGGCATGCGGACGTCCAGGAGAACGATGTCCGGGCGGGTGCGGGTCGCGGCCTCGAGGGCCGCCGCGCCGTCCGCCGCGTCCGCGACCACCCGGATGTCCGGGTGCGCGCCGAGCAGGGCGGTCAGACCCGCCCGTACGACGGGGTTGTCGTCGGCCACGAGCACGCGCAAGGGAGCCGGGCGGGCGGTTTCGTGGGGTGTCTCATCCGGCATGAGCGGCCTCCTCTCGGGGCGGGAGCTGGGCGAACGAGCTGGTGGTCGGACTGGTCAGGGGCAGTTCGAGACGGACCTCGGTGCCCGGGTCCCGGCTTCCGGTTCCCACCGCGACTCGGGCGCCCAGGGCCTCGGCCCGCTCGGTGATGCCCACCAGACCGAAGTGGCCGGATCCGACCAGGTCGTCGAGCGTGGTGCCGGGTGGCAGGCCCGTGCCGTCATCACGGACGGTCAGCCGGAGGGTGCCCGCCGCGACGTCCAGTCCTAGCCACGCCGCCTCCGCGTTCGCATGGCGGTGGACGTTCTCCAGCGCCTCCCCGGCGATCGCGAGGACGTGGTGTGCGGCCTCGTACGGCAGGAGCACCACCGCCGGGCCGGTGCGGTGCAGCACGGTGGGGATGCCCGTGCGGGACGCGAAGTCGTCGACCAGCGTGGCCAGTTCCGACCTCAGGTCGCTCAGCGCCGTCGGGGTGGGCGCCTTCGGTGTCGTACGGCGGCGCAGGTCCGCCAGCAGGTCCCGGGACTCGGCCGCCGCGCGCCGCGCCGATGCCGCGACCAGTGCTGCCCGGTGTTTCAGCGTGCGCGTGTCGGCGTCGTCCGTGGAGACCGCGAGCGCCTCGGCCGCCAGCGCCATGCCGTGCAGGGTCTTGGTCACCGAGTCGTGCATCTCGCGGGCCAGGCGGGCGCGTTCGGACTCGATCGCCTCGGCCACCGCCAGGCGGGAGTTGGCCTCCGCCAGGGCCTGGCTGGCCGTGCCGAAGCGGAACATCAGATTGCGCAGGGTGACGCCGATGATGCCGGCGGCGATGCAGAAGCCCGCGATGAGGAGTGTGCTGGTGCCGGTTCCGGGGCGGTGCTCCCAGGCGCGGAACGCCATGGCCAGGACCACGAGTTGGAGGCCGGTGAAAACACCTGAGCCGCGCCAGCCGTAGAGCAGGCCGGACAGCAGCGGCGTGCAGACGGTGGAGTACGCGAGGGGTGAGGCCGGGGACGCCGTGATCAGCAGGACCGCCCCGAACATGAGGTCCACGGCCATCAGGGTCGGGTGCGCCAGGAGCTGGGGGCCCAGGCGGTCCCAGTCCCTGAGCATGGCGTGCGAGGCCGTGATCGCGAGGACCGCGACCGCGAGGACCGTGTAGCGGGGCGCGCCGTCCGTGGCGTTGGCCATGGCGAAGGGGGTGCCGATGGTGAGGGTGGCCATGCGCACGCCGAAGGTCTGGCGGCACAGGGCCTGCAGCGCGCTGAGTTGGAGGCGCGCGTTGCCGGGTGCGGGAGCGTCCTCCGCGAGGTAACCGGCGTCGGTGGGGCGCGGGTCCGTGGGGCGCGAGTCTGTCGGGCGCGGGTCCGTGGGACGCGGGTCCGTGGGACGCGGGTCCGTGGGACGCGGGTCCGTGGGACGCGGGTCCGTGGGACGCGGATCGGTTGTACGCGGATCCGTGGGGCGCGCGTCGGTGGCCGGGGCGAGCCCCGCGGCGGCCTGGTCGGGCCCGGCGGCGGCAGCCTCGACCCCTGCGGTGGCCGCGTGCTCGTGCGCATCCGTCTGCGCACCCCGGGCGCGGCGCCCGCCGTCCGGGCGGCGCCGCCCCAGCCGCACGGCTGTCCCCAGCCGTGTACGCCACGACCCCGCCCTCGTCACCGGCGTCCCCCGCCTCATCGGCCCAGAATCGAGCCGAAGTCGGTGCCCGCGCCGAGGAACATGCCCGTCGCGATCAGGATCATGGTCGCCGGGAGCATGAAGACCAGGGTCACCATGGTGGCCTTCGGGATCGTCTTCGCGGCGCGGCGGCGGGAGTTCTGGGCGTCCGTCCGGCGCATGTCCGTGGCGAGCTGGATCAGCGTCTCCGCGATCGGGGAGCCGAGTTCCTCGCCCTGCTGGAGCGCCGAGACGAACTGGGCCACCTGTTCGGAGGAGTTGCGCTTGCGCAGTTCGTCGAAGGCCTGGCGGCGGCTGACGCCCATGTCCATCTGGCGGAGGGTGATGCGCAGTTCGTCCGCCCAGGGGCCTTCGTACTTCTCCGCGACCCGGTCCAGGGCCTGCCGGAAGCCGAGCCCCGCCGAGACGACGACTGCGAGGACGTCGAGGAAGTCGGGGAGGGTGCGGTCGATGACGTCCTTGCGTTCACGGATCGCCTGCCAGATCTGTGCGTCGGCGGCGAGCAGGCCGAACGCGAGGGCGAGCAGGGCGAAGAGCAGGCTGTCGTTGGTGAGGAAGATCAGGCAGGTCAGCACGCCGAAGATGCCGTAGACCGCGCGGCGTGCCGCGTAGCGGTTCAGAGTGAGGCCGCCGGGGTTGCCCGCCATGTCGATGCGGCGGCGTTTGGCCTCCACCCGGCGCGGGCCCATCAGCCGGAGCACGGCGGGTGCGAAGCGCATGCCCAGGCGGTCGATCGCGGAGTCGGCCTTGGAGACGCGGGTCGAGCCGACTTCCAGGGCGAGGGCCAGGTCGCCGGGGAGTTTCGCCTCGGTCCGGTACATCCGGATGCCGAGGAGGATCCCGGCGACGGCCAGGCCCGTGCCTGCCGCGAGGAGCAGGCCCAGGGCAGGGGACGTAGAGGTCATCGTTGCTCCCTCACCCTCACACTTCGATCTTGCCGAGGCGGCGGATGACGAAGAACCCGACGGTGTAGAGGCCGAGCGAGATCAGGACGAGGGTCTGGCCGAGGCCGGAGCCGGTGACGCGTTCCAGGGCGCCCTCGTTCGACGAGTTGATCAGCAGCAGAGAGCCCAGGCCGAGCAGCGGCACCGTGAAGGCGGTGGCGTTGACCTCGGAGAGCATCGTGCGGACCTCGCGGCGGGTCTCCTTGCGGTCCTCCAGGGTGGTGGTGAGGTTGCGCAGGGAGCTGACGACCGAGCCTCCCGCCTTGTTGGAGAGAATCAGCGTGGTGACCAGGACCACCAGTTCTCGAGAGGGGAGCCGGTCGGCCAGTTCTCCGAGGGCGTCGTCGATCGAGTGACCCAGCGCCAACTGGTCCGCCACACGTGCCAGTTCCTCCCCGGCCGGGGCCTCCAGCTCCTCCGCCGCCATCGCGAGGGCGGTACGCAGCGCCAGACCGGCCGCCGTCGCGTTGGCCAGCAGCCGTGCCACGTCCGGGAGTTGGTTGATGAAGGCCTCGATGCGCCGCTGCCGCTGCCAGTTGAGGAAGATTCCGGCCCCCCAGATGCCGATCAGCGCGGCGATCGGGCCGAAGAAGGGGGCCAGCGCGGCCGACGCGATCAGCCACAGCGCTACGACTACGGCCAGGACATACGTGAAGAACTCGCCCGCCGTGAGATCGAGTCCGGTGGCCGACAGGCGCAGCTGGATGCCGCGGCCGAGGCGGGTGCGGCGCAGCCGGCGGTCCACTGCGGCGAACCGGCGTACCCGGCCGGCGGCGGCACGCAGCGGGCTGCCCTCCAGCCGGTCCTCCAGCGCCCGGCGCTGGGCCCGGCCGGAGGCGTACGCGTGGGCGCCCGCGACGGCGAGCGTGCCGCACAGGACCGTGGCGCCCAGGGCCAGCAGGGCGGGGTTGTTCATGGCTCGCACCTCGTCGAAGTCATCATCCGATGGCCTGCCTGGTGTTCAGTACGTCGAGGACCTCCGCGACCCCGAAGGCCGGCGGCAGCGGTTCGTTGGCGACGTACAGCTTCTCCGCGATCGGGCGCGGCAGCGGCAGGTGCTCGAAGCGGCCGTGTACGACGCGGTCGGCGCCGAGGGGCTGCGGGACGAACCGGGAGACGGTCGCGATGCGGAACTGCTCCCGGCCGTGCGAGACGACGAGCGCGATCTCCGTGATCTTGCGGGAGCCGTCGGCGTACCGGGTGAGCTGGACGAGCACGTCCACCGCCGAGTTGATCTGGTCCTTGAGCGCCTCGAAGGGGATCGCGACCTCGGACATCGAGCCCAGGGTCTGCAGCCGCATCATGGCGTCCTCGGCCGAGTTGGCGTGCACCGTGGCGAGGGAGCCGTCGTGACCGGTGGACATCGCCTGGAGCATGTCGAGGGTCTCGCCGCCGCGGACCTCACCGACGATGATGCGGTCGGGCCGCATACGCAGGGAGTTGCGGACCAGGTCGCGGATGCTGATCTGGCCCTTGCCCTCGATGTTCGGCGGGCGGGACTCCAGGCGGATCACATGCTCCTGCTGGAGCTGGAGTTCGGCGGAGTCCTCGATGGTGATGATGCGCTCGTGGGAGGGGATCAGCCCCGAGAGCGCGTTGAGCAGCGTTGTCTTGCCGCTGCCCGTACCGCCGCTGACGATCACGTTGAAACGGGCGCGCACGAAGGCCGCGAGCAGCATCAGCATCTGCTCGTCCAGCGATCCGAGGCCGATCAGTTCCGGCAGTGTGTAGGCGCGTGGGAAGCGGCGGATGGTGAGGGTGGGGCCGGTCAGCGCGAGCGGCGGGATGATGACGTTGACACGCTCGCCGGTGGGCAGACGGGCGTCGACCATCGGGTTCGACTCGTCCACGCGGCGGTTGACCGTCGACACGATGCGTTCGATGGTCTGCATCAGCTGTTCGGTGGAGGCGAAGCGCAGGGGGAGCTGTTCGACGCGGCCGGATCGCTCCACGAAGATCGAGTCAGGGCCGTTGACCATGATCTCGGTGATCGAGGCGTCCGCGAGGAGCGGCTCCAGAACGCCGAGGCCGAGGGCCTCGTCCACGACCCTGCGGATCAGCTGGGACCGCTCGGAGGAGGACAGGACCGGGCCCTCGCGGCTGATGATGTGCCCGAGTACGCGTTCCAGCCGCAGCCGGCGTTCGGCCGCGGCCAGGCTGGACATCTCGGCGAGGTCGATCTCCTCGAGGAGCTTGGCGCGGTACACCGCCACGAGGTGGCTGTCCTCCCGGCCCTGGCCCGTGTCCTCGGGGATCGTGATGCGGGAGCGGAGGCTCATGTCTTCAACTCCTCTCGGTGAGTCATGGGTGGCTCGTTTCAGTCTTCGGTGTCGTTGGGCATGGTGGCGCTGCGTTGTACGGTCCAGCCGCCGCCGAAGAGCGGGATGATGGAGGGCACGTCGACGAAGGCCGTGGCCTTGGTCGAGTCGGCGCCGCCGGGGCCGACGGTTATGTTCAGGTCCAGGTCACCGTCCATCGCGGCCGCTCCGGCGGCGCCCCCGGTGCCGGGCTCCCGCGATTCGGCCCGGGCGGCGGCCCGCGCCGCGGAGCCGGCCTGGTTGATGCCGTAGCCGACCAGGCCGAGCTGGAGGGCCGCCATCCCGACGAGGAGCAGGATCGGCAGAAACCCGGCGAACTCGAGCATGGAGACGCCCCGGTCGCCCCAGCGGCGGCGCGGTGGGAGCAGGTCCCTGAACGACCAGCGTTTGAGCCCTCTCATTCGTCAACGCCCTCCCTGGCCGCCCCCGCCTCCGCCTCCACCGTCCAGTTGGCGTCGAATCCCGGGAAGAACAAGGGGACCTTGGCCGTGACGGTGGCCTGCATGACCGGGCCGGCCGGGGCGCAGTTGATCGTGGCGTCCTGCCACGCGCCCGGAAGGTTGGCCATGCCCTGGGTCTGGCATGCGCCCGCGTCGCCCCCAATAGCCTCCGCCGCCGCTGCCGCCCGCGCCGCCTCGTCCGCCGCGTTCCCGGCGAGCGAGAAGGTGTAGCCGTACAGGGCGGCCTGCCACAGGATCGTGATCACGACCAGCAGCAGCGGGAACATCCCCGCGAACTCCAGGGTCACGGCGCCCCGGTCCTTGCGGCGCAGGGACAGCGCCCCGCGGTCCGCGGACGGTTTGCGGCGGCGGCCCCCGCCGCCGCCCTCCTGTGGCGCGACCAGGCCGAGTTCCCCGGCCAGCGTCCACAGCGCCTGCTTCACGCTGGACTTGGCCTCCAGGTCCTGCAGCCGGCCGGCGTCCACCACGGACTGGAGTTCCTTGAAGGCGGCGGGGACCGAGGTGCGGGCGACGCGGGTTCCGCTGACACGTTCGACCAGCGACGGCTGGATCTCCGAAGCGCGCGAGTAGCGGTTGACGACCGTCAGGGTTTCCTCCGCCTTGCGGATCTGCAGGCGGTCCCACATCCGGACCATGCGCTTGGCGGCGCGCACCGCCACCACGTCGGGGGTGACCAACAGCAGTGCCTGGTCGGCGAGTTCGACGGCGGCCGCGTTGGCGGCGTTCATCTGGGAGCCGCAGTCGACGACCACGACCTCGTAGCGGGTGCGCAGTGCGCCGATGACCTGGCGGGCGACCCGGTCGGTGACCTCCTCGCCGCGTTCGCCCTCGGCGGGGGCGAGGAGCAGGCCGAGTCCGCTGTCGTGGGAGTAGACGGCGTCCTGGAGGACGCGTGGGTTGATGTCGCTGATCGCGGCGAGGTCCGCGACCGAGCGCCGGAACTGGACGTCGAGGTAGGAGGCCACGTCGCCGCACTGCAGGTCGAGGTCGAGCAGTGCCACCGTGCGGCCGGAGGCCTTGGCCGCGAGGGCGAGGTGGACGGCGGTCACGGTGGCGCCGACCCCGCCCTTGGCGCCGGTGACCGTGACGACGGTGCCGCCCGGGCCCGTGTACAGCTCGGGGGCGTTGCTGTTGCCGAGGTGGCGGCGCATGCCGAGCGACCAGGCGGCGGCGGCCTGGACGCGTTCGGCCAGGGCGTCGTAGCCGAGGGGCAGGCCGACGATGCCGCGGGCGCCGGAGTCCATGGCGGCGGTGAGGACGCCGGCGGACGTGTCGGCGGTGACGAGCACCACGCCTACGGCCGGGAACCGCATCACCAGATCCCGGATGAGGTCCAGGGCCGGTACCGGTCCGATGCGTTCGTGGACCAGCACGACCTCCGGCAGTTCGTCGACCGACTCGGCGGCGAGCCGGGCCAGCAGGTCCAGCAGCGCGGTGGAGTCCGCGACGGGCGCGGCCGGTTCGGCGTCGGGGAGCTGGCTGAGCAGGGTGCTGAGCGCGCGGGCGGAGTCGATGTCACCGACGGCGGGCAGGATTCGGACGGTCATCCACGCCTCCTACTTGTCCTCGTCGAGCGTGTATGAACGGTCGGCGGGCGGAACCGCGGTGTCCGAGCCGTCCGCCACCAGGGCGAGCCGTACGTGTTCGGCGAACGACTCGGCGAACGCGACGCGCTGGGCGTCCGCCGTGTCGAGCGCGAAGGTGATCGGGACCGCTTCCCTCGCGGTGCGGCGGCGGTCGTTGCCGGACTGGGCGGGCTCCAGTGCGGTGAGCTTGCCGACGTCGAGGACCCGGGCGCCCGGGACGATCAGCTTGGACTGGTCCTTGCCCTTGTCGTTGTTCTCGGCCTCGAAGGTGGCGTAGATGTTCACCCGGGAGCCGGGGTTGATCTTCCCGGCGACGCCGGTGGACGCGTCGATCATGATCGCGATCTCCTGCTGTCCGGCCTCCAGGGCGGGCCGGTCCACGATCATGTCGGACTGCAGCAGCGAGCCCTTCTTCAGCTGGGTCACCGCGATCTTGCCCCGGATGTCCCGGAGGTTGGTCACCGCGGTGCCCGGCAGCCATCGCTCGGGCATCGAGGTCCGCTCGAACTGCGAGGCGGTCAGCTCCCGGTAGGGCGCGATGTCGCTCTTCAGGCGGTACGCAGTCACCTCGGGACCGACCTTCGAGTTCACGTCGCGGATCACCGTAAGCACTCCGGCGAAGGCGCCGACGGCACACAGGGCCGAGAGGACCAGCAGGATGACGCCGCGGCGCTGGCGTGAGTTCATACGCGGACAACCTCGATCGGGGCGGGGGGTCGGGACGGCGGGGGCGTACGGGGGCTCTGGTTCTGCGGATGTCTCACCGCATGCCCCGTGGAAGGGCACGGGGAGTGGACGGCGCGCGTACGGCGGGTGAACCCGGTGTCGGTGAGGGCGGTTCCGAGGGCAGCGGCGCCGCGCAGAACCCGCAGCGGTCACCGATGAGTTCGAGGCCGCACCAGTGGCACTCCTCCCGGCGCACGGAGGACACGAGCTGGTAGAGGACGGAGACGTCGTACAGGCCGGCGGCGAACTCGATGATCTTGCCGGTGCCCCACCAGCCGCTGGACGCCTCCGGCAGCGGTACGTGGGAGACGCCCTGGACCTGCCAGTCGGGGGCGAGGGTGCCGGTGACCCAGTCGGAGGCGAGTTGTCCGGTGGCGACGAGGAGCCGGGTGCCGAACTCGGGCCCGGCGAGCTGGTCCTGGCCGACCCTGACGAGTTGCGGGCGCGGATTGGCGAGCACCGCGAACTGTGCGCCGGGTACCCACGACTTGGCGTGGGACTTGAGGGAGACGGGGATCCGGTCGAGCTTGGCGACGGAGTTGAGGAGCGCTCCGGCGTAGATGTAGTGGGCGAGCAGCCGTGCGGAGGAGGCGAGCACGCCGGGGCTGAAGTCACAGACGGAGAGCTGGCGTAACTGCTGGGCCAGCAGGGCTAACCCGAGCGGCGGGAGGTCCACGCCGAGCAGCGCGATGCGGTCGCTCTCCAGTACCGAGCGGACGGTGTGCAGCCGCCGGGTGGCGGGTCCGGCCGCGGCGGACGCGGAGTAGAGGGCGATGACGTAACCGTGCTGTTCGACCAGCGCGTGCATGCCGGTGAGCGAGCCCTCGAGGGTCTCCTGCGGCTGGACGGCGGCGGGCGGGGTCTGGCGGTCGTGCGGTGGGAGCACCAGATCGGGACTGGTGACGGCTATCGCGGTCGGCACACTCACACCCCGTTCACTGCGACCTGCTCTGCGACCCTCGTGGGGACGGAGTGGTCAGCCGTCGCCTCGAAATCGCTCCTTTTGGCCATAGGGACGATCGCCGTCGCTCGTCGCATGACGAGCTTCGCCATGCGACGGTCACAGATCGCCACTATGGCGTCCTCCTGCATCTGCACCATATCCACGGCATGGCCCCCTCAACACCGAATCTTCTAGATCAACTCACGGAAGGTGGGACGCGGTCGACACAGAGTGAGCCGTGCGGGCCCCAACTCGCGCTTTGCGCAAAGACCTTGGGGCGCTGCAAAGATCCGGTGAGGATCTTGATGGGGCCTTGACAAGCACATTGGTCTGGACCAACTTGTACGGGCAACGGTGGCCACCGTCCTCTTCTCCACGCCTCACTCCCCCAACTCGCCACTCCCCACCGGAGGCCCCAGTGGCACCACCCATGCCTGCCCTCAGACGCGCGGCCGGAGTTCTGGCCGCCGTCCTCACCGCATCCGCCCTCTCCCTCGCCACGGCCGGCCAGGCAGCGGCCGCGGACGTCAACAACGCGAAGAACGCCGGGTACGAGTCCGGCCTCACGAACTGGACGTGCTCGGCGGGCAGCGGGACCACCGTGTCCTCGCCGGTGCACGGCGGTTCGGCCGCGCTCCGGGCCACCCCCGCCGGGCAGGACAACGCCAGGTGCACACAGGCCGTCGCGGTGAGGCCCAACTCGACGTACACGCTGAGCGCCTGGGTACGGGGCGGGTACGCCTACCTCGGCGTGACCGGTACGGGCACCACGGACGTGTCGACCTGGACCCCCGACTCCTCCTCGTGGAAACAGCTGACGACCACCTTCACCACGGGAGCCTCGACCAGTTCCGTGACGGTCTACACGCACGGCTGGTACGGACAGGCCCCCTACTACGCGGACGACGTCTCGGTCTTCGGCCCGGACGGCGGCGGGGGCGGCGACCCGGAGCCCACGATCCCCGCGGCACCGGCGGGCCTGGCGGTCTCCACCACGACCTCGTCCTCGGTGTCCCTGTCCTGGAACACGGTCCCGGGCGCGACGGGCTACAACGTCTACCGGGCGGGGACGAAGGTGCAGTCGGCGACCGGCACGTCGGCGACGGTCACCGGGCTGTCCCCCTCGACCTCGTACTCCTTCCAGATCACCGCGACGAACACGGCCGGCGAGTCGGCGAAGTCGACGGCGGTGACGGCCACTACGGCCCAGTCCGGCGACGGGGGCGGCACCGCGCTGCCCAAGCACGTGGTGACCGGCTACTGGCAGAACTTCAACAACGGCGCCACGGTCCAGCGCATCTCCGACGTCCAGTCCCAGTACGACATCATCGCGGTGGCCTTCGCGGAGGCCACGGCCACGCCCGGCGCGGTGACGTTCAACCTGGATTCGTCGGGTCTGGGCGGATACACCGTCGACCAGTTCAAGGCGGACATCAGGGCCAAACAGGCCGCCGGGAAGAAGGTGATCATCTCGGTGGGCGGTGAGACCGGCCGGGTCTCGGTGGGCGACGCGGCCTCCGCGACCAACTTCGCCAACTCGGTGTATTCGCTGATGCAGACGTACGGCTTCGACGGCGTGGACATCGACCTGGAGAACGGACTCAACGCCACCTACATGACGCAGGCGCTCCGCTCGCTCTCCGCCAAGGCGGGCCCCTCGCTGATCCTGACGATGGCGCCGCAGACGATCGACATGCAGTCGACGTCGAACGGCTACTTCCAGACGGCGCTGAACGTGAAGGACATCCTCACGGTCGTCAACATGCAGTACTACAACAGCGGTTCGATGCTGGGCTGCGACGGCAAGGTCTACAGCCAGGGCTCGGTGGACTTCCTCACCGCGCTGGCCTGCATCCAGCTCGAGGGCGGCCTGGCCCCGTCCCAGGTGGGCCTCGGCCTCCCGGCCTCACCCCGGGGCGCGGGCAGCGGCTATGTCTCACCGACGATCGTCAACAACGCCCTGGACTGCCTGACGAAGGGCACCAACTGCGGCTCCTTCAAGCCCTCGCGGACGTATCCCGCACTGCGGGGCGCGATGACCTGGTCGACGAACTGGGACGCGTTGGCGGGGAACGCGTGGTCCAACTCGGTGGGGGCGCACGTGCACGGGCTGCCCTAGTGCCCTGCGCCAGAAATCCGTCGGTAGATCTGTCTCGTCTCGACGGTCGGATCCCCGGCCGCCGATCAGGCGCGTTGACCGTCGGCGGCTCAGCCGGAACTGCCTAGGAACTTCCGGCGCAGGACACTAGGTCCTGTCCGGGGCTGCGATCCGGGCTGGTGTGCTGGGCGTGTCTCACGCCCAGCACACAGCCTCAACACCCCTGTCCACGACTACGGGTACAGCTTCTCGCCCTTCGCCAGCATCGCCACGTACTTCTCGATTCGGCGCGCTCGGGTATCGGCCTTCTTGGCGTGGTGGATCCGATACAGAATGGCGTAGCGGTTCTGCCGGTCCAGGGTCTCGAAGAACGCCGCCGCGGCCGGGTCGGCGGTCAGGGCAGCCGCGAGGTCGTCCGGCACCGCGGCGGTCCTCGCGCCGTCGTAGGCCGCCTCCCAGCGGCCGTCCGCCTTGGCGCGGTCGACCTCGGCCTGCCCGGGCGGACGCATCCGGCCCTGCTCGATCAGGGCGGCCGCCTTGTCCCGGTTGGCCTTGGACCACTTGCTGCGCGGCCTGCGCGGAGTGAAACGCTGAAGCCACCACTGGTCGTCGAGCTTGGCCTTCTGGCCGTCGATCCAGCCGTAGCAGAGTGCCACGTCGAGCGCCTGGGCGTAGTCCAGCGCGACGACACCGGGGCCTTTCTTGCGAAGCCTGAGCCAAATGCCGGGCGAGACGGCGTGGTTCTCGCCGAGCCATGCCTCGAATGCCTCGGCGGATTCGAATGCGACGATCTCCAAGTCCTGTGCCACCCCAGCAGCGAACCACACCCGGCCGCTCGCCACGACGCAAGGCCCCACCGAGGGCGTCAACACCAAGACCAAGCGGATCGCGCGCCAGATGCACCGACGAGCAGGCTTCACCCTGCTTCGCCACCGCATCCTCCTCGGATAGCGGCACGCTTCGTCACCACCGAATGTGAGACAGGGCCGTTCATTTGACAGACCCCCGCCCAACGGCCGCACCCCCAGAGCGGCCTCTGGGGGGTGCGGAGTTGAAGGTGCCGAGCTCGGTGTAGCGGCTGTCGTGCCGGGCCAGTGCCTCGCGGGACTTGATGAGGTCAGCGCCCTGGGCGCCGAGCAGGTCCTGGAACGACTCGCCGCGCGAACTGGCCGCCAGCGCGGCCGCAACGGTCGGATAGATGTTACGGAGCAGGCCGCTGCGTGCGTCGGCGTACTGCTGCACGATCTCCCGGTACGCGGCCGCGCCGCCGGGTACCGCTGCGGTGGCCACCGGTTCGGAGGTCACCACCGGGCTCGTGCCGTAGAAGCGGATCGGCCCCGCGGTGAGTTCGGTCGTCAGCGAACCGTCTTCGTTGACCCAGGTGGTCGAGGTCTCGGTGCGCTCGGAAAGCGCCTCGACGCGATGGCCGGAACGCTGTGCGGCAGCGCGGGCCGACGGTACGTCAGGCGTGTGGGTGACCGCTCCTGCTCCTGCCGAAGAGCTTGGGGGAGTGCCGGCCGGAAGCCCTCGTACTGGATGTACTCGGGCTTTCGCCCGGTGCGGCGAGTGGGGGTCCCCCTGTTCGGAGAACTCGGGGGAGCGTGCCAGGCGTCGGCCGGCAGGCGCCACTTCCGACACGGGCCCTAGAAGAACTCCGACCACGGCTGGTCCCAGATCTGCTTCACGCACAGGATCAGGAACAGCAGGCCCGCGATGGCCAGCATGGCGTTGCTCACCGGGCCGTTTCGCCATTCGCGCGGGGTTCGGGAGGAGTTGAGGAGCCAGATCAGGGTCGCGGCGAGGAACGGGAGGAAGGCCGCGCCGAGGACGCCGTAGAGGATGATCAGGCGGAAGGGCTGGCCCTGGAAGAGCAGGACGATCGGGGGGAAGGTCAGCCAGAGCAGGTAGGCGCGGAAGGGCCAGGAACGCTCGCGTGCGCCCGAGGCGACCTCCTCGCCCGTCGCCCCCGCGGACTTCCGGTAGCGCGCCACGAAGTCCGCGAACATCAGGCTGACGCCGTGCCAGACACCGATCAGGGATGTGTACGACGTGGCGAAGAAGCCGATCAGGAAGAACTTGGCCGTCGCGCCGCCGTACTCCTCCTCCAGGATGTCGCCCAGCTGGATCAGGCCCTTGTCGCCGCTGGCGATGGCCACCTGGGACGAGTGCAGGAGTTCCGCGCCCACGAAGAGCATCGCGATCACGAAGATGCCCGTGGTGGCGTAGGCGACCCGGTTGTCGAGGCGCATCACCTTCATCCAGCCCGTGTTCGTCCAGCCCTTGGCGTTGACCCAGTAGCCGTACGCCGCCAGGGTGATCGTGCCGCCCACGCCGCCGATCAGGCCGAGGGTGTTGAGGATCGAGTCCTTCTCGTCGGGGAGGACCGGCAGGAGGCCCGCGAAGGCGTCCCCGAGGTTCGGGGTGACGCGGATCGCCAGGTACACCGTCACCACGAACATGACGCCCACCAGGACCGTCATGACCTTCTCGAAGACCACGTACTTGTTGAACCAGACGAAGACCAGGCCGGACAGTCCGCAGAGGATCGCCCACCACTTGAGGTCCATGACGTCCGGGAACAGTGCCTGCAGGGGCAGCGCGCTCGACGACATCGCCGCCGCGCCGTAGACGAAGCCCCAGATCACGACGTAGACGACGAAGAAGTACGTCGTCCAGCGGCCGAGGCTCGCCCAGCCGTCGAAGAGGGTGCGGCCGGTGGACAGGTGCCAGCGGCCCGCCGCCTCAGCGAGTGAGATCTTCACCAGGCAGCCGATCACCGCGGCCCATAAAAGGGTGTAGCCGAAGTTGCTGCCCGCGATCAGGGTGGCCACCAGGTCGCCGGCGCCGACACCGGTCGCCGCCACCACGATTCCGGGGCCGATGTACTTCCAACTGGACTTACGGAGGCGGGAGTCCCCTTCGCCCGCCTCCCCGGTCGCCGCCGACGCGTTGCTCGCCTTGTCTCCCGTTGTCTCCGCCATGCGGTTCAAGGAAGCGCAAAGCGGGCGACTGCACAAGGTGGCGTACGCCGATCGCCACGCCACGTCCACAAGCGTCCGAAACCCGCCTACTGCCCGCCTCCCGCGTCGTCGCCTCCCCCGTCGTCGCCGCCCCACGCCGTCCAGACGGTCACGGCGGTCACCGGCCTCAGCCGTCGGAGCCGCACGTGCCGAGTTCGAACCAGACGGTCTTGCCGGGCTCGTCCTGCTCGCAGCCCCAGCGCCGGGCGAGTGCCTCCACCAGGAACATCCCGCGACCGCCCTCCTCGTCGGCGCCCACCTCGCGCAGCAGCCGGGGCGGGCTGCCGACGACGTCGGAGACCTCACAGCGCAGTACGCCGTGCGCGGCGGTGAGCGTGAGGCGCAGACGGCCCCGGGCGTGCAGCAGGGCGTTGGTGACGAGTTCGCTGACGAGGAGTTCCGCGGTCTCGCTGTGGTCCATCAGGCCCCAGTCCTCCATCCGTCCGCGGACCTCCGCTCGGGCCGCGGCGGCCACCGTGGGATGGGGCTCGTAGACGACGCATCGATGGCCGGCGCCCAGCGGCGGCTGGGGGAAGGAGCCGTACGTATGGTCGGGGTCCGAGGACTGGCCACCGGAAAGTCGCAGCATGACTTCAGGCTGTCCGCCCCGACCCGGCCGCACACGGGGAGTACTACCTGTTTGGGTACCTGTGTGCGCGTTGCGCGGGTACGCCCTGTGTGTGCGCCCTATCTGCCTTATGCCCGAACTCCCCTTTGTGTTACCCAAGTTGGGTACCGGGTGCTCAGGCCCGCCCGCTCCCGCTGACCCATGCCGCGATCTGGCTCCGCTTGGTGAACCCGAGCTTGCGCAGGATCCGTTCGACGTGTCCCTCGGCCGTCCGCCGCGCGATCACCAGCCGGTCGGCGATCTGCTGGTTCCCCAGCCCGTCGGCCACCAGCCGCGCCACCTCGGTCTCCCGCGGGGTGAGCGGCGTCGTCCGGGTCCGTGAGGGCGAACCGGACGGTGTCGGCGGTGTCTCCTGGATCGCGTACGAGACGATCTCCGCGAGCCCGAACCGCCCGCCCCGCCGGTACGCCCGGTCGAACTCGCGCCGCCCCACGGCCGCCCGTACCGCGGCCTCGCTGTCCCGGCGGGCGGTGTTGAACACGGTCGATCCGAAGCGGTTGCTGTCGATGTCGGCCCACACCCGGTCGGAGCCGCCGAGCAGTACGGCGGCGCGCTCGTGCTCCCCGCGCGCCGTAGCGGGGGCTGCGCGGAGTGGTCGTGCAGGCCCAGGGCGTCGGCGATGGCGAGCGGGACGAGCGTGGGGTCGCGCAGTCCGGCCAGGTGGACGAAGCGCACTCCGTCGGGGAAGGCCCGTTCGACGCGGGCGGCGATACGACCCGCCAGACGCGTCTTGCCGACGCCGCCCGGTCCGGTCAGGGTGACCAGGCGTGCGTGGCCCAGCAGTTTGTGGCCCTGGGCCAGTTCGTCCCGCCGGTCGATGAAGGTGGTCGTCTCCGCCGGCAGGTGGCAGTCCCTTCGCGGCGCTGATCCGCCCATGATCAGCCAGTCCTCTGGGGTGTCTGGAGTTCTCAACTCCTCTTGCGCGGCCCTTTACTTTCCCCCTTTTGGCCGGGTTCCGCACCTTCGTTTCACCCGCTGGGGTGGTCTTTTACCGTCTCGCGATGGGGAGTTGGTCGTCGCCGTACACTGCGCGGCTCGCTGTCGGACATCCCTATGGAGGGTGCGTCCGGGATGCCGGCGGGTGCCCCAGCCCGCGGGCTGCGCGCGGCACGGCGTAAGGCCGGCCCGATGTCACCGCGATACCACGGCGAAGCACCCCCACACATTGGCCTACTTGACCAGTTCATGCCAGAGCCCCACGATGAGCGCCACACCCGCACCACGTACGTCGCACGGATCCACCCCCCGCTCCACTCCACCGATCCGGGGATCCCAGTGGTCCCCGGAGAGCCCGGAGTCCCGGCGACCCCGGAACTCCCGGAGAAACAAGGAGACTTCATGCGACTTCGCATACGCGGCAGCAGTCCCGGAGCCGGTCGCAGGACCGCCGCCCTCGCGGCCCTGCTGGCACTCGCGCTCGCGGCCCCGATCACCGCGACGACCACGGACGCGACGGCGACCGGTGCCGGGCGCCCGACCGCCTCGGCGGACGACGTCCGCCAGTACGAGGTGCACCTGCGCTCCGACGCCGAGTCCCGCACGGCACTCCAGCGCTCCGGTGTGACCGTGGACGAGTCCGACAGCCACACGGTCGTCGTCTCCGGTCGCGCCGACCAGATCAGAAAACTGCGCGGGCTCGGCTACGAGGTCACGCCGCTGGGCGCGGTACCCGACCGGTCCAACGGCGAGGACGACGTACGGCTGATGGACTTCCCGTCGGCGGACTCGCGGTACCACAACTACGCCGAGATGAACGCGGAGATCGACCAGCGGCTCGCCGCATACCCGGGCATCATGAGCAAGCGGGTGATCGGCAAGTCGTACCAGGGCCGCGACATCGTGGCCATCAAGATCAGCGACAACGTGGACACGGACGAGTCCGAACCCGAGGCCCTCTTCACCCACCACCAGCACGCCCGCGAACACCTGACGGTGGAGATGGCGCTGTATCTGCTGCGGGAGTTCGGCGCCGGGTACGGGTCCGACTCGCGTATCACCAGCATGGTGAACAACCGTGAGATCTGGATCGTCCCGGACCTCAACCCCGACGGCGGCGAGTACGACATCGCGTCCGGGTCCTACCGTTCGTGGCGCAAGAACCGGCAGCCCAACAGCGGTTCGTCGTACGTCGGCACCGACCTCAACCGCAACTGGAACTACCGGTGGGGCTGCTGCGGCGGTTCGTCCGGGTCGACGTCCTCCGACACCTACCGGGGCACGGCCCCCGAGTCCGCGCCCGAGGTGAAGGTCGTCGCCGACTTCGTACGCAGCCGGGTCGTGGGCGGGGTCCAGCAGATCAAGGCGGGCATCGACTTCCACACCTACAGCGAACTGGTGCTGTGGCCCTTCGGGTACACCTACTCGGACACCACCACGGGCATGACGGCGGACGACCGCAACGCGTTCGCGACCGTCGGCGGGAAGATGGCCTCCAGCAACGGATACACGGCGGAGCAGTCCAGTGACCTGTACATCACGGACGGTTCGATCGACGACTACCTCTGGGGCAGCCAGAAGATCTTCGGGTACACCTTCGAGATGTACCCGGGGTCGAGCTCCGGCGGCGGTTTCTACCCGCCCGACGAGGTGATCGAGCGCGAGACGTCCCGTAACCGGGACGCGGTGCTGCAACTGCTGGAGAACGCGGACTGTATGTACCGGTCGATCGGCAAGGAGTCGCAGTACTGCAGGTGAGGGTGCGCTGCGCTGTGCTTTGGCCGGGGCGTCAGGTTGCGCTGCGCTTTGTAGCTGTTGTCGTTCCGATCTTGAGGGCTGCACGTCGAACGGGGTGCTCGATCGGGTGGTTGCCGCCGGCTGCGGGCATGACGGCAGGGCCTCTTGGTAGCTCGGGGTTGCGAAGCCAACCGAGATCCAGGAGACCCTGTTGCCGCAGTTGTACGTGCTCGCACCGGTGGAGTTC